>NZ_JAXMOR010000027.1:0-67129 GCF_034669705.1 Marinovum sp. | reverse complement strand
CAACTCAGCCTCTCGACCTCGCCGCCGCCCCGTCTGGCGTCCCGTTGTGCGCCTCAGCGCCGCCGGTGAAGGGGCTTTTACGGTTACTCCCCCAAACCCGCAAGCGGTTTTTTTAGAAAAACCGCGTTCTCTCGGAATCTTTCCGGAAAGCGCCGCGTTTACAGGCACTTGGCGGCACAATTTTTCACCCACCAAGCTCCCTTTCCGCGACACCCCGACCCGACCAAACCGGCAAAACCCCCGAAATCCGCCGAAAAACCCGACTCGCTCCCCCCAGTTTACCCCGAAATCACCCGAAGTTCCGCCTGTCCCGTCCACCCCGGGACGGAAGAATCCTGCGACTCGCCCCTCCCCGCCCCGCAAATCAGCCGAAGGGCCCGCAAATCCGGAACCGGCCACAGGATCACCGGACAGGACGAGAGCCCGAACCATGGAGATCAGGGCTTGTACAGCGCCCCAGGTGCGGCTCGGCTCCATCGGCTGCGCGGACGGCCCGGGCTTTGGGCGCCCAGAAAGAAACACCGGCGCTTTCTCTGTCCCCCCGTCGCGGGTAAAACAGGGGCATGGGACAGTTTCTGATCTTGCAGCTCAGGCCGGAGGCGGATGCCTCTGATGGGGAATATGCCGCGATCCGCGCCAAGGCGGGACTGGCGGAAGCGCAGTGCCATCGCATCCGGCTGGATTGCGAGGCTTTGCCAGAGGGGCTCGATCCGCGCGACTATGCCGGGGTGATCGTCGGCGGCGGCCCCGGCTGCGTGTCGGATGCGCCCGAGGCGAAATCCGAGGTCGAGGCCAGGATCGAGCGGTCGGTGCTGTCGCTGATGCCGGCAATTACCGAGAGCGATCATCCCTTCATGGGATGTTGCTATGGCATCGGCATTCTCGGCGCGCATCTGCGCTCGGAGGTCTCCAAGGCGCGTTATGGCGAGCCGGTGGGGCCGACGCTTTGCCGGGTGACCACGGCGGGCGTGCACGATCCGCTGCTCGAGGGGTTTCCGCCGGAATTCGAGGCCTTCGTCGGCCACAAGGAGGCGCTGCAGGTGTTGCCCGCGGGCTGTACCCATCTGCTGGCCTCGGCCCCCTGCCCGTTCCAGATGGTGCGGCACGGACGCAATGTCTATGCGACGCAGTTCCATCCGGAGGCCGATGGCGCGGTCTTCGAGGCGCGAATCCGCACCTATCGCAACCATGGCTACTTCCCGCCGGAAACCGCCGATGCGCTGATCGAGACCTGCCATGCGGCCGAGGTGACCCAACCGGAGAAGATCCTGCGGCGCTTCGTCGAACGCTACAGCTGAAGCGGCCAGATCAGCGGGATGGCAAGGCTCGCCAGCACCGAAATCGCCAGGTTCATCGGGATGCCGACGCGCATGAAATCGGTGAACTTGTAGCCGCCAGGACCGTAGACCAGCGTGTTGGTCTGATAGCCGATGGGGGTGGCAAAGGCGCAGGAGGCGGCGATCATCACCGCCACCACCAGCGGCCGCGGATCGAGCCCCAGCGCCTGGGCGAGGCCGATGGCGATCGGCGCCATGATCACCGCGACGGCATTGTTCGAGACGATCTCGGTGAAGATCGTGGTCAGCAGGAAGACGCAGAACACCACCATCGGCGGCGGCAGCTGTGCCAGCCCCGGCGCCAGGGCGTTGACGATCATCGCCACTGCGCCGGAGTGCTGCAGCGCCGCGCCGACCGCCAGCATCGAGAAGATCAGCGCCAGTAGCCGGCCGTCGACAAAGGAAAACGCCTCGTCGGCGTCGATGCAGCGGGTCAGCAGCACCAGCGCCAGCGCCATCACCGCCAGCGCCAGGATCGGCGCCACTCCCAGCGCCGCCAGCACCACGATGCCCAAGAGCGCGCCGATGGCGATCGGCGCATGGCCGCGGCGGAAACCGCGGGCCGAGGGGTGCGAGACATCGACCAGGTCCATGTCGACCGCCAGCCGCTGGATATCCGCCGGCGCGCCCTCGAGCAGCAGCGTGTCGCCGATCCGCACCACGATCTGGTCGAGCTGCCGGCCGATGTTCTGCGACCGCCGGTGCACCGCCAGCGGATAGACGCCGTAGCGGCGGCGCAGGCGCAGGTCGCCCAGCGAGCGGCCGACCATCTTGCAGCCCGGCGAGATCAGCACCTCGACCGTGGTTGTCTCGACTGCCGAAACCTGGTCGACCCGCTTGAGCTCCTTGTTGCGCTGCAGCGACAGAAGCTCAGTCATCTGGGTGCGCAACACCACCCTGTCGCCGACCTCGAGGGTGACCCCCTGAAGCGCGCGCCGCAGCGAGGTATCGCCGCGGATGACGTCGATCAGCCGCACGCCGTCGCGCTTGAACAGCTGCACACCCAGCACCTCGCGTCCGACCAGGTTGCTGTCTGGGGGGATCACTGCCTCGGTGAAGAACTTCATCTTGGAGCGGTCGGCCGAGAGCATGTTGGCCATGGAATCGCGGTCCGGCAGCAGCCGCGGGCCGAGCACGGTGAGAAACACCAGTCCGGTGGCGCAGACCACGAGACCGATCGGCAGGATCTCGAAGATGCCGAAGGGCTCCAGCCCCTGGGTGCGGGCCACGCCATCGACCAGCAGGTTGGTCGAGGTGCCGATCAGGGTGAGCGAGCCGCCCATGATCGCTGCATAGCTGAGCGGGATCAGCAGCTTCGAGGCCTTCATGCCGAGGGTCTGGCTGAGCCGCACCACCACCGGGATCATCACCACCACCACCGGCGTGTTGTTCATGATCGCCGAGGCCGTCATTACCATCAGGATCACCCCGGCGACGGCGCGTTTCGGCGCCACTTCGGCGCTGCGCTCGGCGGCGCGGGTCAGCACGTCGAGCGCGCCGGTGCGCACCAGTGCGCCCATCACCAGGAACATCGCGGCAATCGTCCAGGGCGCCGGGTTCGACAGCACCTCGAGCGCCTGGTCATAGGGCAGCACCCCGGTCAGCAGCAGGCAGGCGACGCCGCCGATCGCCACCACCTCGGTGGGATAGACCTCGCGCACGAAGAGCAGGAACATCAGCCCCACGATGACCAGCGCGGTGACCGCTTGGCCGGTCTGCGACAAGTTCAGGATGTTGTCCATCACGGCCCCTTCACAGCGCCTCTATTGCGCCTGGCGGCCAGTGTTACCGCAGGCAGCGGCGGCGGCAAGGGCCGGCATGGCCCGGCCCGGTCTCATTGCGGGCCGGCCTGCTGCAATCGCCCGCCCTGGCGCACCATATGGGCCGCCACCGCCTTGCCACTGCGGTCGTCGGTCTCGACCATCAGGCCGCAGAGCGTCGCCGCCTCGTTGGCCGGGGTGAACCGCGCCTTGGGCATGCCGGTGACGAAGCGGCGCATCGGCTCGGCCTTTTCCATGCCGATCACCGAGTTGTAGTCGCCGCACATGCCGGCATCCGAGAGATAGGCGGTGCCGGCGGGCAGGATCTGGGCGTCGCCGGTGGGCACATGGGTGTGGGTGCCGACCACCACGCTGGCGCGGCCGTCGCAGAAATGACCCATGCCCATCTTCTCGCTGGTCGCCTCGCAATGCACGTCGATCAGGCTCGCCGCCACCTGGCCGCCGCGCGGATGGTTGCGCAGCACCGCATCGACCGCCGAGAACGGATCGTCGAACGGCCGTTTCATGAAGACCTGCCCCAGCACCTGCGCCACCAGGATGCGTCGGCCGCGTCCGGCATCAAAGATCGCCGCCCCCCGGCCTGGCGCATCCTTGGCATAGTTCAGCGGCCGCAGGATGCGCGGCTCGCTGTCGATGAACTGCAGCATGTCGCGCTGGTCGAAGGCATGATCGCCGAGCGTGATGCAATCGGCCCCGGCCTCGAGCAGCAGCTTGGCATGGGCGCCGGTGAGCCCGGCACCATTGCTGGCATTCTCGCCGTTGACCACGACGAAATCGAGGTTCCAATCGGCCCTCAGGCCCTTGAGACGCTCGCTGACCGCGGTGCGGCCGGCGCGTCCCATCACATCGCCAAGAAAGAGTATTCGCATGGCAGAGGGCCTAAGCGGATGCGCAGCAAACGGCAAGTGGGCAAATGGCGGCGCGGGGGTGGGCAAACGGGCCATCCGACCTGTCGGGCCCGCCCGCGGACTGGGCCGTTTGGCCTAATCGAGCCCGTCATCCCCCCGGCGTGATCACCTCGGCCTCGGTCACGATCAGGTCGAGCGGCTGGTCGGTCACCTCGAGCGGGACCTCCGGGTCTTCCTGAGCGCCATAGGCAAAGCCCACCGCCAGCGTCGGCCGCTTGCCGCGCAAGAGCTCCAGCGTGCGGTCATAGAAACCGCCGCCGTAGCCCAGCCGCCCACCGCGGCGCGAAAAGGCCACCAGCGGCACGATCAGGATCTCGGGCTCGATATAGTCGATCACCTCGGGCACCCGCGCGCCGAAAGGCCCCTCGACCATGGCGCAGCCCGGCTCCCAGCGGGCGAACTTCAGCGGCAGGCCCTTGGCCACGATCACCGGCACGCAGACCGGGCCATGCGCCGCGGCCTCTTCCATCGCCGGCAGCGGGTCGATCTCGCTGCGCATCGCCATGTAGCCCGAAACCGGCACGCCACGATGGCCTGCCAGCACCGAGGACAGATGCCCTGCCTGCCCCGGCCGCGCCGCCGCATGGGCCGCGGCGCGGCGGGCAAAGGCGGCGACGCGGGCGGCCTTCTTGGCAGCGTCGAGATCGCTCACAGCAGCACCACCACGGCCAGCCCGAGAAAGGCGAAGAAGCCGACGATATCGGTCACCGTGGTCACGAAGGCGCCGGAGGCCAGCGCCGGGTCGACCCCCACCCTCTCGAGCGCCACCGGGATCACCGTGCCGGCCAGCCCCGCCACCACGAGGTTGATCACCATCGCCGCGGCAATCACGTAGCCCAGCGCCGGCGAGCCGAACCAGACCACGCCGACGATGCCCATCACCACTGCAAAGATCACCCCGTTGATCAGCCCGACCAGCACCTCGCGGCGGATCACCCGCCAGACATTGGCGCCGGTCAGGTCGCGGGTGGCAATCGCGCGCACCGCCACGGTCAGCGACTGGGTGCCGGCATTGCCGCCCATCGAGGCCACGATCGGCATCAGCACCGCCAGCGCCACCAGCTGGGCGATCGCCGCCTCGAACTGCGCGATCACCAACGAGGCCAGCACCGCGGTCACCAGGTTCACCGCCAGCCAGGGCAGCCGCTGCTTGGTGGTCTCGATGACCCGGTCCGACAGCGAGCCCTCGCCGACCCCGGCCAGCCGCATGATGTCCTCTTCATGCTCTTCATCCAGCACCGCCATGGCGTCGTCGATGGTGATCACCCCCACCAACCGGCCCTCGTCGTCCACCACCGGGGCGGAGATCAGGTGGTACTGGTTGAAGGCATAGGCCACGTCGCCCTCATATTGCGTCGCGGGGATGACCTGAAAGACCTCCTCCACCAGATCGGTCAGCGGCACCTCGCGGCGCGAGCCCATCAGCCGGCCAAGGGTGACATTGCCCATCGGGTGCATCCGAGGATCGACCAGGGTGATGTGATAGAACTGCTCGGGCAGCTCCTTGTGCGCGCGCAGGAAATCGATGGCGTCGCCCACCCGCCAATGCTCCGGCGCCGCCACCACCTCGCGCTGCATCAACCGGCCGGCGGAATACTCCGGATAGGCCAGCGACTGCTCGACCGCGACCCGCTCGCTGTCTTCCAGCGCATCGAGAATCGCCTCCTGCTGCGGCTCCTCGAGATCCTCGATCAGGTCGACCACGTCATCGCTGTCGAGTTCCCGCACCGCGTCGGCCAGCACCTGCGGGTGCAGCACCGAGATCACTTCCTCGCGGATGCTCTCGTCGAGCTCCGACAGGATGTCGCCGTCGAACTCCTTGCCATACAGGCGGATCAGCCGGGTCCGGTCGTAGGGATTGACCTGTTCCAGAAGGTCGGCGATGTCGGCTGCATGCAGCGGCTCCATCGCCGCGATCAGTGCGTCGCGGTCGTCGATCTCGACCGCGTAAAGGATCGCCATCACCGCCTTGCGGTCCAGCGCATAGGCGTCCTCGGGTTCGGTCCCGGCTTCGGCCTGTTCTTCGATCTGATCGGTCATATCAGGCCCCTTTGCCGCATCCGACGATTTGCGCGGACCATACGATAGAGTATGGGAAAGCAACAGTGGCACCGCAGCAATTCTGCCGCCCGAAGCCACGGAAAGGACCGCCATGCAGCTGCTCACCGGACAGACCCTGAGCTTTCACGCCGACCCCTTCGCGGTGCCCTTCTCCGAGGCCTGCAACCTGCGCCGCCAAGGCGGCGTGCTGATCGACGCCGGCCGCATCCTCGCGGTCGATGAGGCCGATACCCTGCGCGCCGCCCATCCGCAGGCCGAAGTGGTCTCTTACGGCAAGGACCTGATCTGCGCCGGCTTCGTCGATGCCCATGTGCACTATCCCCAGACCGCGATCATCGCCAGCTGGGGGCTGCGGCTGATCGACTGGCTCAACACCTACACCTTCCCCGAAGAGGCGCGGTTCTCGGACCCTGCCTACGCAGCCGAGATCGCCGCGCGCTACCTCGACCTGACGGCGGCGCAGGGCACCACCACCATGGCCAGCTTCTGCACCATCCATCCCGAAAGCGTCGAGGCGTTGTTCACCGAGGCCCAAAGGCGCGGCCAATGTGTCGTCGCCGGCAAGACCTGCATGGACCGCAACGCCCCTGACGACCTGCGCGACACCGCGCAATCGGCCTATGACGACAGCAAGGCGCTGCTGCAGCGCTGGCATGGGCAGGACCGGCTGCACTACGCCATCACGCCGCGCTTCACCCCGACCTCCTCGCCCGACCAGCTGGCGGCGCTCGGCGCGCTCTGGGCCGAACACCCCGACTGCCTGATGCAGACCCATCTCAGCGAACAGACCGACGAGATCGCCTGGGTCCGCGATCTCCACCCCGAGGCGCGCGACTACCTCGACACCTACGAGACCCATGGCCTGCTGGGCGCGCGCGGCCTCTACGGCCATGCCATCCATCTCGAGCCACGCGAGATCGACCGGCTGGCCGAGACCGGCGCGGCGCTGGTCCATTGCCCGACCTCGAACAGTTTCATCGGCTCGGGCCTGTTCAATACCGCGGCGATGAAAACCCGCGGCCTCTCCACCGGCCTTGCCACCGACACCGGCGGCGGTTCGAGCTTCTCGATGCTGCGCACCATGGCCGCCGCCTATGAGATCGGCCAGCTCACCGGGACCCCGCTGCATGCGGCGCAGTTGATGTGGCTGGCAACCCAGGGCTCGGCCCGCGCGCTGCACCTCGACCACGGGATCGGCACCCTCGCCCCCGGATATGCCGCCGACCTCGTGGTGCTCGACCTCGCCTCCACGCCGGCGATTGCCCAGCGCCAGGCACGGGCCAATGAACTCTGGGAGGCCCTCTTTCCGACAATCATGATGGGCGACGACCGCGCGATCCGCGCCACCTGGATCAACGGCCGCTCTGTCACCGCGTGAGTCGGCCGCGGGTCAAGGTTGCGCAGCACCCGCGCAGCGGGCCGAAGGACCTTGACGCGCGGGCGACTCACAAAACCCTCGACAAGGCGCGTTCAGGGCAGACCTGCCCCTGAACCGCTTCTCAGCAGACACTTCAAGGCCGCACCAGGCGCGCCGCCCGCCCCGGACCCGACACCTCTCCACACGCCGAACAAAGCGCGCGGAAGCGCTCCTTTTCCAGCCGCGGCCTCAACAGCCGGGCTTGGCCAGGACCATGACCCAGGTGTTGCCGCCTCCCCGCGCCACGCCCAGCTCGGTCATGTTGCTGCTCAGCATGTTGCGGCGATGGCCGGGAGAGCCCTGCCAGCTCCGCATCACCTCGTCGAGGCTGCGCTGGCCCTTGGCGATGTTCTCGGCCACCGCGCACCAGCCATAGCCCCCCCGCGAAACCCGGTCGCTGATCGACGAGCCGTCGGAGCCGCTGTGCGAAAAGAACCCGTTGCGCGCCATGTCGTCGGCATGCGCCTGCGCCACAGCGGTAAGAACCGGCGACCAGCGCAGCGCCCTGCGGCCGGACTGTCGGCGCAACCGGTTGACCGTGTCGAGTGCTGCCTGCTCCGCAAGCACTGGCGCAGCCACCCATGCCAACCCCGCCGCCAGAACCATCCGTCGCTTCATGCCATCAGCCTTCTTGCTAGGTCGTTTTGCCGCCGCACCGCCGCTGCGAGATCAAAGGAGACCACGGCACCGCCGCGTACCACCGCGCGGCCCTCGACAAAGAGATCGTGCACCCGCGTCGGCCCGGCCAGCAAGAGGGCCGCCCAGTCCCAGCTGCCTGCCGCCTCGACACCGGACATGTCCCAGAGCGCCAGATCGGCACGCTTGCCGACCGCGATCTGGCCGCAATCCGCCCGGCCCAGCACCTCGGCGCCGCCACGCGTGGCAATCCGCAAGGCTTCGCGCGCCGACATCGCATCCGCCCCCCGCGCCACCCGCTGCAACAGCATTGCCTGCCGCGCCTCGAGCGCCAGGTTGCCGCTGTCGTTGGAGGCCGAGCCGTCGACGCCGAGGCCAACCTTGACGCCGGCATCGCGCATCGCCCGCACCGGCGCGATGCCCGATCCGAGGCGGCAATTCGAGCAGGGGCAATGCGCCACCCCGGTTCGGGTTCTGGCAAAGAGATCGATTTCCTCGCCATCGAGCTTCACGCAATGGGCGTGCCAGACATCCGCGCCGGTCCAGCCGAGGTCCTCGGCATATTGGCCGGGGCGGCAGCCGAATTTCTCCAGCGAATAGGCGATATCCTCGTCGTTCTCCGCGAGGTGAGTGTGCAGCATCACGGCCTTGTCGCGGGCCAGAAGCGCGGTGTCGCGCATCAGCTCGCGGCTGACCGAAAAGGGCGAACAGGGCGCCAACCCGACACGCACCATGGCGCCCTCAGAGGCATCGTGGAAAGCGTCGACCACCCGCACCATGTCCTCGAGGATCGCCGCCTCTTTTTCCACCAGGCTGTCGGGTGGCAGCCCGCCATCGCTCTCGCCGATCGACATCGCACCGCGGGTGGGATGAAACCGCAGCCCGACCTCGCGTGCCGCGGCAACGGTATCGTCGAGCCGCGCGCCGTTCGGATAGAGGTAGAGGTGATCAGACGACATGGTGCAGCCCGAGAGCGCCAGTTCTGCCAGCCCGACCTGGGCCGAGGTGAACATCTCGTCGGGGCCGAAGCGGGCCCAGATCGGGTAGAGCGTCTTGAGCCAGCCGAAGAGCAGCGCATCCTGACCGCCGGGCACCGCGCGGGTCAGCGTCTGGTAGAGGTGGTGATGGGTGTTGACCAGCCCCGGCGTCACCAGGCAGTCGCGGGCGTCGATCACCTCGCCCGCGCTGGCCAGCCCCGCGCCGATCTCGGCGATCACGCCGCCCTTCAGCCGGATGTCGCACTCGGTCAGTTCGCGGCTGTCATCGTCCATGGTCAGGGCCAGACCGACCCGCTGCAGCAGTATCTCTGTCATGAAGAAACCTCAGATGTGGCGCCCATTTCTGAGGTGAAGCCCGCCGCGCCGGTAACGGGCAAAGTTCGCGCGGCGTTGGCCAAACGCTAGCAAGCCCGCGTGCCGCGATCAAGCCTGGTTGAGTCGCGCCTGCGCCGCCCTGTGCAGCGCCTGTGTCCCGGCCGCCAGCACCTGCCCGCCGTCATGCACCGGACCACCCTGCCAGTTGGTGACCACACCACCGGCGGCCTCGATCACTGCAATCGGCGCCTGGATATCATAGGCGTTGAGCCCGGCCTCGATCACCAGGTCCACCTGCCCCGCCGCGAGCAGCGCATAGGCGTAGCAATCCATGCCATAGCGGGTCAGCCGGACCTCGGCCGCGACCCGCTGGAACGCGGCGCGCTCGTCGGCCGTGCCGACCTCTGGGAAGGTGGTAAAGAGCAGCGCGTCAGAGAGCCGATCCACCTGGCGGGTGGCCAGGTCACGCGCGCCATGCGGCCCTTCCATCCGGGCCAGACCGCCGCCACCGCGAAACCGCTCGCCGATATAGGGCTGGTCGATCAGCCCGAGGATCGGGCCGGTCGCGTCGGAGAGCGCGATCAGCACCCCCCAGGTGGGGGTACCGCTGATAAAGCCGCGGGTGCCGTCGATCGGGTCGAGCACCCAGGTCAGCCCGGAGGTGCCGGCGCTGTGGCCAAACTCCTCGCCGAGGATGGCATCCTCTGGCCGGGCGCGGGCCAGGATCGCGCGCATGGCCTGTTCGGCGGCGCGGTCGGCCTGGGTTACAGGGTCGAACCCGCCCGCGTCCTTGTTCTCGGTGCCCAGCGCCGCGCCCCTGAAGAACGGCAAAATGGCCGCACGCGCCGCGTCGGCCATTTCATCGGCCACCTGCCAGAGGTGGCGCATCTCGCTGTCTTGCATCTGTCTCACCCATCCGTCTTCGCGGCGCACAGGCACCGCAGGTCGGGTGGGTTATGCGACGTCGCTCAGCACGCGGGCAAGCTCGAACAGCCGGCGGCGCTGATTTTCCGGGATCGCATAGTACGACCGCACGAGATCGAGCGCTTCCTTGTCGCCGAGAAGATCGGCCGGCACGCTGCTGACGGCACCCTGCGCCGCCTCGGTCTCGCCGGCATCGATGCCTTCGAAGAAGAAGCTGACCGGCACGTCGAGCGCATCGGCGATGTCCCAGAGGCGCGAGGCGCTGACGCGGTTGGCGCCGGTCTCGTATTTCTGGATCTGCTGGAACTTGATGCCGACATGCTCCGCCAGCTGCTGCTGCGTCATCCCGACCAGCCAGCGGCGATGCCGGACACGTTTGCCGACATGGACATCCACGGGGTGTGGCATACTATTCATCCTTCACTTCGCACAGGTCACCGCACACGATGCAGGACAGCGCTTAATTATTTTATGTAACGAGACAGAGCTTCCCCCGGCCCGACGATATTGACTGTGCACCCCTGCAGCGTCACGAAGAATATGTGAGGTGCCGAAGAAAGCAAGATAAAAGAACGCGTTTAGAGTTCACGGTTAACCGCCAGCACACGTTGCACGGTATGAAAACACCGCAAAATGCCTCCCGGAAGGCGCGACATGCCATGCTCTTTACATTGCGTCAGTTGCGCGAAACTGTAAAGGCTCAGGCCAATCGACAGGGGAAATCTGACACCAATGCGGGCATTTCACATCGCCGAATCCGGTGCGCGGGCACAGCTGACAGAGATCGACATGCCAGAGCCCGGCGTCGGCGAGATTCGCGTCAGGATCGCCGCCTGCGGGCTTAACTTCGCGGATTTGCTCATGGAAAAGGGCACGTACCAAGATACCCCGGAGGCGCCCTTCACCCTCGGGATGGAGGTGGCGGGCACCGTTGACGCGCTTGGCGAAGGCGTCACCGGCCTCGAGACCGGCCAGCGGGTTGCGGTCTTTGGCGGCCAGGGCGGTCTGGCCGAGTTCGGCTGTTTCGAGGCCGCCCGCGCCGTTGCCATTCCGGAAACGATGAGTTTCACCGATGCCGCCGCATTTCAGATCGCCTATGGCACCTCGCACCTGGCGCTGGACCATCGGGCGCGGCTTCAGCCGGGGGAAACCCTGCTGGTGCTGGGCGCCTCCGGCGGCGTCGGGCTGACCGCGGTCGAGATCGGCCGGATCATGGGCGCGACGGTCATCGCCTGCGCGCGGGGCACCGACAAGCTCGAGGCGGCGCGCGCCGCCGGGGCGCATCACCTGCTCGATTCCCGGACCTGCGACCTGCGCGCCGAGGTCAGGGCGCTCGGCGGCGCCGACGTGGTTTATGATCCGGTGGGCGGCGACCAGTTCAAGGCCGCGTTTCGTGCCTGCAACCCTGAGGCGCGGCTGCTGCCGATCGGCTTTGCCAGCGGCGAGGTGCCGCAAATCCCGGCCAATCATCTGCTGGTCAAGAATCTTTCGGTGCTCGGGCTCTACTGGGGCGGCTATCTGAAGTTCGCGCCTCAGGTGATCGCCGGCTCGCTGAAAACCCTGATGCAGTGGCACAGCGACGGCCGCATCACCCCGCACATCAGCCACGCCCTGCCGCTCGAAGAGGCCGGCCGGGCGATGCAGCTGCTGCGCGACCGCAAATCCACCGGCAAGGTGGTCGTCACCCTGTGACCGACCGCCGCTGAGGGCCGCCCCTCCTAAAGCGTGTCGTAGCCCTGTTCAATCATCTCGGTCAGCAGGTTCACCGGCTTCTGGCTTGATCCCCGATTGCAATAGATGTTGATCTTGTAGCGGCCAAGGTCGGGCAGGTCGCAGCTGGGTGGCAGTTCGATCAGCTCCTTCGGCGCAGTCCCTTCCAACAGCGCGGTCACCGCGAGATCGGCGCTGACCGTGGCCTCGACGGTGCGGTCGCTGTCGGTCTCGACGGTCGACACCCAGTCGACGCCGGCCGCGTCCAGCCGATCGACCACGCCGGAGCGAAAGGCACAGACCCGCGCTTGTGCGAGGTTGAGCGGCCGCTGCCGCCAGGCCTGCCCGCCGGGCGCGCCGATCCAGCGCAGGGCGATCTCGGTCAGGGTCTCGCCGCCGGGGGCGACCTCGCTTTCCGTGGTCAGGATCAGGTCGAGCGCGCCCTTGGCGAAATCCTCTTTCAGCGACCGGGTGTTGCCGGTCACCAGATTGACCCGCACCCGCGGCATCTCGAGCGCGAAGCGCTGCAGCACCCGCGGCACCACCGGGTAGACGATGTCATAGGGCACACCGAGGGCGATCTGGCCGGAAAACTCCTCATGGGTCAGCCTGGCAAAGGCCTCGTCGTTGAGCTCGACCATGCGGCGGGCATAGCCCAGCAGCTGCTCTCCGGCGGCGGTCAGGCCGATCTGCCGGGCCGAGCGGTCGAGCAGCTCGAGCCCGAGCAGCTCCTCGAGCCGCTTGAGCTGCATCGAGACCGCCGATTGCGTCAGGTTGAGAAAGCCCGCCGCGCGGGTGACGCCGCCGGTCTGGGCCACCGCCACGAAACTGCGCAACACGGTGACATCGAGATTGCGCATTACCATCATACTCCGTGATGCATTGGATCAAGAACATTCGTTTCAATTATGGAACGCCGCCCTCTATATATCAAGATACAAGATGCAACTCGCCTCATACATCACAAACGATAGGAGAGCCCCATGGCCCGCACCCTTCCCCTCACCCATGCCCGCCCGCGTCACAGTGCCCTGCCCCGTCTGGCAGATTTGGCGGCGCTCTACCGTCAGCGCAAGACACTTGGGCAACTCGATGCCGCCCGGATCGACGATCTCGGGATCAGCGCCGAGGAAGCCCGTCGCGAGGCCTGCAAACCGATTTGGGACGTTCCGGCCCACTGGCGGCGCTAAGCGGCGTGCAACTGACGCAAATCGCGTCGAATCCTGCTCTCAACCATCTTGAAAAACCGGGCCGTTCCGCCAATATTTGGGGGGACGGCCCGCATCCGCGTGCCACCTGATCTTTTTCGGAGGACTTCGATGGCTGACTACAACACAATCCGGACGTCTGCGGCCGGCGCCCGCGCCGCCCAGATTGACGAGGGCCTGCGCGCCCACATGAACAAGGTCTACGGGACCATGTCGATCGGCATGCTGATCACCTTCGCGGTGGCATGGGCGGTCGGCACCAGCCCGCAGCTTCTGGCCGTGTTCCGTGACCCCGCGACCCTGCAGCCGAATATCCTCGGCTGGGTGCTCATGTTCGCGCCGCTGATCATGGTCTTCGCCTTCGGCGCGGCGATCAACAAGCTCTCCGCCGCCGGCGCGCAACTGTTCTTCTTTGCCTTCGCGGCGGTGATGGGCCTGTCGCTGAGCTGGATCTTCGTGGCCTTCACCGGCTTCTCGATCGCCCAGGTCTTCCTGGTGACCTCGATCGCCTTCGCCGGTCTCAGCCTGTTCGGCTACACCACCAAGAAGGACATCTCGGGCTGGGGGTCGTTCCTGATCATGGGCGTGATCGGCCTGCTGGTGGCCTCGATCATCAACATCTTCCTCGGCTCGCCGGCGATCATGTTCGCGATCTCGATCCTCGGTGTGCTGATCTTCGCGGGCCTCACCGCCTATGACACCCAGAACATCAAGAACACCTATCTCGCCCATGCCCACAACGGCGACAGCGAGTGGATGGGCAAGGCGGCAATCATGGGCGCGCTGAACCTCTACCTCGACTTCATCAACATGTTCATGTTCCTGCTGCAGCTGATGGGCAATCGCGAATAAGCAGGCATCCCATGCCAGAGTGACAGAGGGCCGGTCGATTGACCGGCCCTTTTGCTTGCGTAGGCGGAGTGTCCAGCGGCTGCCCTGCAACGATGCCGTGGGAAGCGTAGGCCACCTGAGGCGAGGACGCCCGCGAGGGCGAAAGAGCGCGGCCGAAACGAAAAACGCCGCGCGGCCCGAGGGGGCGGCGCGGCGTCTTTGTACCGTCGGGCAGATCGCTTACTTGATCTTGCCTTCCTTGTAATCCACGTGCTTGCGGGCAACGGGGTCGTATTTGCGCTGAACCATTTTCTCGGTCATCGTCCGCGCGTTCTTCTTGGTCACGTAGAAGTGGCCGGTGCCCGCGGTCGAATTCAGGCGGATCTTGATGGTGGTCGGCTTCGCCATGTCTCGTCTCCTGCGTGGCGCGGGCCGTGGCCATCGCGCACTCGAAAATCTCTATGAAGCTCGCCTTCTACCGGGCTGCGCCTGCGAGTCAAGCGGTTTTGTTGCGCGTTGGCCCGCAAAGAGCGGAACCGGGCGCATCGGGCGCTTTCGGGGGGCTCTGCCTCCGGCCTCCCCCGAGATACTTGCGGCCAGAAGAAGCGCAGGGGGCCGCTCTGCGAGGAGAGATGTGCGCGGAAGACCTGTAAGCCGGATTCTGTTCCGGTCTTGCGACCGGTGATGACCATTCCTCTTGGCACAGGGTTGCCCCTGCACCTCTAGCTGCCAACCCGGGCCTCTCGGGCTGAAGCATCCCTGCGCCGATATCCCCCGAAGGCGATCAGTCGCGCGCGAGGCCCCTATTTGGCATTGCTCCCGGTGGGGCTTGCCATGCGGGCGCTGTTGCCAGCCCCCCGGTGGGCTCTTACCCCACCGTTTCACCATGACCCTGACGTGCAGGGCTGTCTGTTCTCTGTGGCGCTGATCCGTCGGGTTGCCCCGCCCGGGCGTTACCCGGCACCGTTGCTTCAGGGAGTCCGGACTTTCCTCGGAGCCTTGCGGCCCCGCGGCCATCCAGCCTTCCGCGCGTGCAAGCCTCTAGGCGCTGGCGGCGGTGCGGTCAACGGGAAAGCGTTCCGCGAGCCCGGCCAGGAGCGCCATGTCCCCGGCGGCAAGCGGCCCGGTGGCCCAGGGGCGGAAGCGGGCACGAAGGGCCTCAAGCAGCACCTCGTCGCGCGCCTCGGCGGTGTAGCCGGCCTTGGCCGCAAGCGCGCGGAAGGCGGCCGACGCGGGGGCCTCCGGCGCGGGCTCGGGCCAGATGGCAAGGCCGCGACGCGCAAGGCGGCGCCAGTCGAACCGACGGCCTGGGTCCTGCTTGCGCCCCGGGGCCATGTCGGAATGGCCGATCACCCGCGCAGGCGCGATCTGCCAGCGCGCCATGATCCGTGGCAGCAGCGCCTCGAGACAGGCCATCTGCGGCTCGGAGAAAGGCGTCGCGCCGGAGTTGGTGATCTCGATGCCGATGGAGCGGGAATTGACGTCGGTGACCGCGCCCCACCGCCCTGCCCCCGCGTGCCAGGCACGCTGGTCCTCGGTCACCAACTGGATCAGCGCGCCGCTGGGCGAGATCAGATAATGTGCCGAGACCTCGGCCTCGGGAGTGCAGAGCCAGTCACACGCGGCGGCGGTGTCAGTCATGGCGGTGTAATGCAGCACCACCATGTCGGGGCGCACGCCGCCACGCCGCGCGCCGCAATTGGGCGACGGGTGCCAGAGCGCCTCGCCGTCGCGCAAGGGTCAGCCGCCCCGCACCCGGCGGAACGGCGTCGGGTCCCAAGAGCAGGCAAAGCCGTCGCCATCGGGATCGAGCGCCTTGCGGTCCTTCTCCGGCCCGCCATTGACGAGGAAATCCTCCTGCGCCAGATCGGGGCTGGCAAAGCCGGCGCAATTGCGCAGGTGCTTTGATTGCGAGTTCAGCGAAGAGCGCTTGTAGAGCGCGGTGCCGACCGGGTTGTTGGTCTGCAGCGCATAGGCCACGATATTCGGCCGGTCGCTGCCCTCTCGGCTGGGCAGGCCGGTCACCGCCGCCACCTGGTACTGCGATTGCGCCTGGCGCAGCCGCTCGGCATCGTCCTGGATGTCACGCTCGCCGGAGACCGCCTGGAAGTCCTGTTCGCGGCTGATGCCCGAGGCATCGGTCACCGCCTGCGGCGCCGGGTTGTTCGGGCTGGCCTGCAGCGGCGCCGCGCCGGAATTGCCGGCGGCCGCCTGGCGGGAGGCGTCGTCCACCGGTTCGCCATCGAGCGTCATGGTGGTGACCGGCGCCGCGCCCTCGAGCCTGAGGTCCCGCTCCAGCCGCGCGGTGCGGTCCTGGTCAACGCGGTCGAAGCCGACGCCGGCGCCACTGTCGGGCACCGAGGTCGTGCAGGCCGCAAGCGCACCTAGCGCCACACTCATCAGGAAAAAACGCATCGCACCCTCACAGCCGCCAGTTGCGGTCACTTACCACCATTTCGCCGGCTTGGAAACGAATCCGGCCGCCTGCTCGAGCGCATAGGCGCAATTCAGCAGGTCGCCTTCTTCCCACGGCCGGCCGATCAGCTGCAGCCCCAGCGGCAGCCCCTGCCGGTCGATGCCCGCCGGCACCGAGATGCCCGGCAGGCCGGCAAGGTTGACGGTAACCGTGAAGACGTCGTTGAGGTACATCTGCACCGGGTCGGCCTCTTTCATCTCGCCGAGGCCAAAGGCCGCGGACGGCGTCGCCGGTGTCAGGATGGCGTCGACCCCCTGGGCGAAGACCTCCTCGAAGTCGCGCTTGATCAGCGTCCGCACCTTGCGCGCACGGTTGTAATAGGCGTCGTAGAACCCGGCCGAGAGCACGTAGGTGCCAACCATGATCCGGCGCTGCACCTCATGGCCAAAGCCCTCGGCGCGGGTCTTCTCGTACATCTCGGTGATGCCGTCGCCCTGGGCCAGCTGCGCCCGGCGGCCATAGCGCACGCCGTCGTAGCGGGCGAGGTTCGACGAGGCCTCGGCCGGGGCGATCACGTAATAGGTCGGCAGCGCGTATTTGGTATGCGGCAGCGAGATATCGACGATCTCGGCGCCGGCGTCGGCCAGCATCTTGCGGCCCTCGGCCCAGAGCGCCTCGATCTCTTCGGGCATGCCGTCCATGTGGTATTCGCGCGGAATGCCGATCTTCTTGCCGCGGATGTCACCGGTCAGCATCGCCTCGAAATCCGGCACCGCCAGATCGGCCGAGGTGCTGTCCATCGGGTCATGGCCGCACATGGCTTCCAGCATGATGGCGGCGTCGCGCACGTCCTTGGTCATCGGACCGGCCTGGTCGAGCGAGGAGGCAAAGGCCACGATGCCCCAGCGCGAGCAGCGCCCGTAGGTGGGCTTGATGCCGGTGATGCCGGTGAAGGCGGCCGGCTGGCGGATCGAGCCGCCGGTGTCGGTGCCGGTGGCCGCGAGGCAGAGGTCGGCCGCAACGGCAGAGGCCGAACCGCCGGAGGAGCCGCCGGGGGTCAGTGCCGCGTCGTCACTGCCGCGTTTCCACGGGTTGACGGCATTGCCATAGGTCGAGGTCTCGTTCGAGCTGCCCATGGCGAACTCGTCCATGTTGAGTTTGCCCAGCATGACCGCGCCGCTCTCGAACAGCTGGCGGGTGACGGTGCTCTCGTACTCGGGCTTGAAGCCATCGAGGATATTGGACGCCGCCTGGCTGGCCACGCCCTTGGTGCAGAACAGATCCTTGATGCCCAGCGGAATGCCGCACATGTCGGGCGCTTCGCCTGCCTTGATGCGGGCGTCGGCGGCACGCGCCTGCTCCAGCGCGATCTCGGGCGTCTTGTGCACCACGGCGTTGAGCGCCCCGGCACCCTCGATCGCCGAGAGGCAGGCCTCGGTCAGCTCGACACTGGTCACATCGCCCTTGCGCAGCGCATCGCGCGCCTCGGCGATCTTCATCCCGTTCAGCTCAGCCATTATTCCACCACCTTCGGCACTGCAAAGAAGCCTTCCCGCGCATCCGGCGCGTTCGCCAGCACCTTGTCCTGCTGGCCGCCGTCGGTGACGCCGTCCTGTCGGCGCTTCAGCCGCATCGGCGTGACCGAGACCATCGGTTCGACGCCCTCGACATCCACTTCGCCCAGCTGCTCGATGAAGCCGAGGATGGTGTTGAACTCCTGCGCCAGCGCCGGCAGGTCAGATTCGGCCACGCGAATGCGTGCCAGTTTCGCCACCTTGGCGGCGGTGCCTTGATCGATCGACATCGGGCCCACTCCAATCATTCAGGTCTGGCATGGGCTTTACCGCCCCGCCCCGCCGCCCGCAACCATCTGCCGGCCCGAAAGCGCGAGGATCCGCCCCGGTGCCTTTTCGGTGTGCCGCGATCTGGACGGCTGGCGCCATCCTGCTAGGCTCCGAAGCATCACCAAAGGGAGACCCCACATGCAGCTTACCTGGCTCGGCCACGGCTCTTTCCGCCTCGACAGCGGCGCAGCCCGCATCCTGATCGACCCCTGGCTCACCGGCAACCCGATGCTCGAGGAAAGCCAGCACGATGCGGCCACCGAGGGCGCCACCCATATCCTGCTGACGCATTGCCATTTCGACCATGTGGTCGACGTGCTGCCGCTGGCGCGCAAGCTCGAGATCCCGGTGATCGGGCAGTTCGACGTGATGAAACACTGGGGCGAGCATGAGAACGTCGAAACCATCGGGTTCAACAAGGGCGGCACTGTCGAGGCCGCAGGGGTGCGGCTGACCATGGTGCCGGCGTCGCATTCCTCGTCCTTCGGGTCTGACAGCGGGCCGCAGGCGGCGGGCAGCGAGGTGGGCTACATGATCGCGGCCGAGGACAAGGTGATCTACCTCTCGGGCGACACCACGATCATGGCCGACATGGACTGGATGGGCGACTACCACAAGCCGCAGATCGGCATCCTCTCGGCCGGTGGGCATTTCACCATGGACATGAAGGCCGCGGGCTATGCCGCGAAACGCTATTTCAATTTCGAGACGGTGATCCCGTGCCACTACCGGACCTTCCCGATCCTCGAGCAATCGGCGCAGGCGTTGAAGGACGCGCTGCCCGGCGTCACCGTGATCGAGCCGGAGGTGCTCACCGCCATCGAGCTTTGAGCAGTCGGGTGGTGCAAGGGCGCGGTGTTCGGTCCGGAACGGTGGGTTGAAAACCCACCCTACGGAAATGGTCTTTCCGGACGACGGTGGGTTGCAAACCCACCCTACGGGGTGGCCTTGCGGTGCCGCCGGTGGCGTACAAACCCGCCCGACACCGACCGTAGGGTGGGTTTGCAACCCACCGCACCGTGGTGGGTTTGCTCCTCCCGTGCCGTAGGGTGGGTTTGTAACCCACCGCATGACCTCAAGCCTTCCCCTCCAACCGCTGCCCTCAAATGAACCCCGCCACCTCCTCCACCGGAGCCCGCGCGAGGGCCAGCGCCGCGCCGAGATCGACGCTCTTGTTGAACAGCGCCCGGCCCACCACCGCGCCGGCGACGTTGCGAACGTATTTCAGCCGCGCCAGGTCATCGAGCGTGCGCACCAGCCCGCTGGCGATCACCGGGTGGCGCGAGTGGGCGGCCAGGTCGGTGACCAGCGCCAGCGAGGCCTCGGCGTCGCTGATGTCGCTGTCGATGTCGGTGACCATGATCGCCGCCAGCGGGTCTTCGGCGAAATGCGCGATGAAATCGCCCGGCGCATAGGCCGAGGTCTCGCGCCAGCCGTGGGTCATCACCCGGCCCCGGTAGACATCGACCGCGAGGACAATCTGGTCGGGGTGGTACTTGGCGGCCGATTTCACCAGGTCGGGCTGGTTCAGCGCGGCGGTGCCGATCACCACCCGGCCCGCGCCCATGTCGAGCAGATGCTCGATCCGCTCGCGCGAGCGCACGCCGCCGCCGATCTGCAGCGGCGCCTCGGCGGCGCGGATCAGATCCTGCAGCAACGCATCCTGCGGCGGCTGGCCGGCGACGGCGTCGAAATCGGTGACGTGGATCCACTCGGCCCCGGCATGGGCAAAGCCACGCACGCAGTCGCAGGGATCAAGGTGCCAGATCTGTGGCTCCTCGAGCCGCCCGCGATAGAGGCTGACCGGCTGGCCGTTCTGAAGTTCGATGGTCGGATAAAGCTGCATGACACCCCTCCTTGCCGCATGACTATAGCATTAGGCGGGGGATCGCGCGAACGCCGCGCGAAACGCGGCGCTCCCGGGTCTGATTTCGACCTGCAGGCGCGGCCTCAACCGGCGCGGCGCAGCGCCATGCCCTGCTCGACCGTGGCATCGGCCACATGCGCCGGGCTGGTATCCCGGCGGGCAGCAGCGTCGAGGATGCCGCGCATGGTGTGCTCGAGCTGGGCCAGCCGCTCGGTGACGAAATCGGCGCGGTTGCCGATCCGCAGGATCTCGCTTGCCGCGTTGATGATGCCACCGCCGTTGGCGACATAATCCGGCAGGTAAAGGATGCCGCGCGCGTGCAGCGCATCCGCCGCCGCATCATCGGCCAGCTGGTTGTTGGCCGCGCCGCAGACCATCGCCGCGCGCAGCTCGGGCACGCTGGCGGAATTGAGGATGCCGCCGATGGCGCAGGGGGCAAAGACATCCGCCTCGGCCCGGTGGATCGCCTCGGGCGCCGCGACCTCGGCGCCGAACCGCGCCTGCGCCTCGGTCACCCGCGCCGCCACGGTGTCGGCCACGATCAGCTCCGCCCCCGCAGCCGCGAGACGCTCGCAGAGATACCAGCCGACATGGCCAAGCCCCTGCACCGCCACCCGCTTGGCCGCCAGATCAGCGCTGCCGAATTGTCGCGCTGCGCCGATCTTCAGCGCGTTGAACACGCCCTGCGCGGTGATCGGCGAGGGATCGCCGCTGGCAAAGGGCCCGTCGGCCAGCCCGGCGACGAAGTCGGCCTCGCCGGCCAGAACCTTCATGTCGTCGGGGCTCATGCCCATGTCCTCGGCGGTCCAGTAGCGGCCGTCGAGAGCGGCCACCGCGCGGCCCATGGCCCGCAGCTTGGCGTCGGTTTTCTCGGTGGCGGGATCGCCGAGGATCACCGCCTTGCCACCGCCCAGCGGCAGGCCGGCGGCGGCGTTCTTGTAGGTCATGCCGCGCGACAGGGCGAGCACATCGGCCAGCGCCGCGTCAAAGCCATCGTAGACCCGCATCCGCAGCCCGCCGGCGGCCGGTCCGGCCTGGGTGGAATGTATCGCGATCAGCCCCTCGAGCCCGCTGTCGCGGTCGCTCACGCGGTAGACCTCTTCGTGGGTGCTGCACTCGATCCGTGTCAACATGGCGCTCTCCTCCTATTTGTTCCGATCCTAGCGGCGCGCGGGCGCGAAAACTCACCAAAGACCATTGCCCCGGGCGGACGGATTGGTGAAAATCTCCAAAACAGAGGGAGATCTTGGGGAATGGACGCAACAGATGCCCGGATCGTGCAGGCCCTGCAGCGCGACGGCCGCCAGCGGCTGGCCGATCTGTCGGAGGCCATCGGCCTCTCGGCCACGCCGCTCGCCCGCCGCATCGCCCGGCTGGAAGCGCAGGGCGTCATCACCGGCTATTCCGCCCGGGTCGATCAGGAGAAGCTGGGCCTGCCGCTCAACGCCTTCATCTTCGTCGAGCTCGAACAGCAGAGCCGCGAGGCGCTCGACCGGTTCGAGACCGCGCTGCGGCGGTTCGACGAGGTGATGGAATGCTACCTGATGACCGGCACACGGGATGTGCTGATCCGGGTGGTGGCCCGCGATCTGACAGGCTTTGACCGGTTTCTGGAGGACGGGCTGATGCAGGTGCCGGGGATCCGCAACATGCGCTCGAGCTTTGCCCTGAGGACGATGATCCGGCGGGATGTGCTGCCGATGTGAAGGTCGTGGGGTGCTTGCTCTCGGGTGGGAAAGACGGCGAGGTCCGGGGTTCGGCGGGATGCCTGCGACCAACACTTCCCCGTCCCGCCCCCCGCGCCGAGACCTCCGGGCGGGAGACAGTGAGGTCCCTGCTCAAGGCCGGGACGGCGGTGGGAAGGATTGAGGAGCGCGCGCGATGAGCGTTGCCTCGCGCCCCGGTTCGATGAGTGGGCAATTTTGATGTACCCGCGTCCTGCCCCCCGCGCCGGGACCACCGGCGGCAGACGGTGAGGTCCCGGCTCAAGGCCGGGACGGCGGTGGGGATAGCCGACGTGAGCGGGGGGCTGCTCTCGGGGAGTACAAAACGCAGGGCGATCTGGCGCAATGCGCACCGGCAACAAGCCACCCGCGTCCCGGCCTCCGCGCCGGGACCTTCGGCGGCAGGCGATGAGGCCCCGGCTCTAGGCCGGGACGGCGGGTGCAGTGAACGTCAGATGAGACCCCAGCTGTCGCGGACTGCGCTCAAAGTTTGCGCCACCGGCGATGCACATCCCCGAGGATGGCCAACCTCCATGCCCGCGCGCTAGGACCTCTCTGAACAACCAGCCAGACCCCCGCGACGGTGGCAAGTCGCCCTCTAGCCGGTGATCTCGAAGCCTGTGACCTCCGGCACCGGGGTGACCGCCTCGACCGAGACATCGCGGACCGCCGCCGCGCCGGGGCCGGCCCACATGCTGTCGAGCATCGCCTCCACCTTGTCCGGCGGCCCCACCACCAGCGCCGAGACCGAGCCGTCGGGGTTGTTGCAGACCCAGCCCTGCACACCGAGGTTTTCCGCCTGTCCCTGGGTCCAGGCGCGGAAGGCCACGCCCTGCACCCGGCCCATCACCCGCGCCCGTCTCGCGATCTTGTCTGCCATCGGCTGTCCTCCTCAGTGCTGTCGTGGCGCATGGCCCCGACTGTGACATGAAATCCGCCGCGACAAAACCGATGGCAGCCGCCGCGACGCGCAAGCCCGATTGACGATCCGCCCGTTTCACATCATATCCCCAAGCATGACAGACCTCGCCCATATCCGTAATTTCTCGATCGTCGCGCATATCGACCACGGGAAATCCACCCTCGCCGACCGGCTGATCCAATCCACCAATACGGTGGCCCTGCGGGACATGAAGGAACAGCTGCTCGACAGCATGGATATCGAGCGCGAACGCGGCATCACCATCAAGGCGCAAACCGTCCGGATCGACTATGTGGCCAAGAATGGCGAGCATTACGTGCTCAACCTGATCGACACCCCCGGCCACGTCGATTTCGCCTATGAGGTCTCGCGCTCGATGCGCGCCGTGGAAGGCTCGCTGCTGGTGGTCGATTCGACCCAAGGCGTCGAGGCGCAGACCCTGGCCAATGTCTATCACGCCATCGACGCCGACCACGAGATCGTGCCGGTGCTCAACAAGATCGACCTGCCCGCCGCCGATTGCGACCGCGTGGCCGAGCAGATCGAGGACGTGATCGGCATCGACGCCTCCGAGGCGGTGCAGGTCTCGGCCAAGACCGGCATCGGCATCGCCGAGACGCTCGAGGCTATCGTCCACCGCCTGCCCGCCCCCAAGGGCGACCGCGAAGCGCCGTTGAAGGCGATGCTGGTGGACAGCTGGTATGACCCCTATCTCGGCGTCGTCGTGCTGGTGCGGATCATGGACGGTGTGCTCAAGAAGGGCGACAACATCAGGATGATGCAGACCGGCGCGAAATACGGCGTCGACCGGATCGGCGTCTTCCGCCCGGCGATGACCGTGATCGACGAGCTTGGCCCGGGCGAGATCGGCTTCATCACCGCCTCGATCAAGCAGGTCCGCGATACCAAAGTGGGCGACACCATCACCCACGAGAAGAAGGGCGCCGAAAAGCCTCTGCCCGGCTTCGCGCCGTCGCAGCCGGTGGTGTTCTGCGGGCTCTTCCCGGTCGACAGCTCCGAATTCGAGGACCTGCGCGACGCGATCGAGAAGCTGGCGCTGAACGACGCCTCCTTCAGCTACGAGATGGAGACCTCGGCGGCGCTGGGCTTCGGCTTCCGCTGCGGCTTTCTCGGGCTTTTGCACCTCGAGGTGATCCGCGACCGGATCGAGCGCGAGTATGACATCGAGCTGATCACCACCGCGCCCTCGGTGATCTATCACATCTACATGAAGGACGGCTCTTTCATCGAGTTGCACAACCCCGCCGATATGCCCGACCCCTCGACCATCGACCACCTCGAGGAACCGCGGATCAAGGCGACGATCCTGGTGCCCGACGAATTCCTCGGCGACGTGCTCAAGCTCTGCCAGGACCGCCGCGGCATCCAGATGGACCTGACCTATGCCGGTGCGCGGGCGATGGTGGTCTATGACCTGCCGCTCAACGAGGTGGTCTTTGACTTCTACGACCGGCTGAAATCGGTCACCAAGGGCTATGCCTCCTTCGACTACCAAATGACCGAGTACCGCGAGGACAACCTCGTCAAGATGCAGGTGCTGGTGAATGACGAGCCGGTCGACGCGCTCTCGACCATGGTGCACCGCGACCGCGCCGAGATGCGCGGCCGGGCGATGTGCGAGAAGCTGAAGGAGCTGATCCCGCGCCACATGTTCAAGATCCCGATCCAGGCGGCCATCGGTGGCAAGGTGATCGCGCGGGAGACCCTCTCGGCGCTGCGCAAGGACGTGACGGCGAAATGCTATGGCGGAGACGCGACGCGGAAGAAGAAGCTGCTCGAGAAGCAGAAGGCCGGCAAGAAGAAGATGCGCCAGTTCGGCAAGGTGGACATCCCGCAGGAGGCGTTTATTTCGGCGTTGAAGATGGATGGGTGAGCCGTAGGGTGGGGTTTCACCCCACCGATCCGCCCAATTTGTCGAGAGGCTTTCTCAACGCTCGAAAGATGGACGGGTCACCGTCCATCTTCTCCTAGAGCCATTAGGGAGTTGGCGGCCCGATTTGCACGTTTCCAAGCCGGACTGCCTCGTCAAGAGCAGTTACGGTCCGTAAAATTCTGTCTGCGTCGGCAATAAGTTCAAGCGCGAGTTCTCGCGAGACATTCTGTTCTTCTGGATAGTAAACAAGCTTCCCGTGATCCCGGCGTTTATGGATATATAAAACTCGCAGATGCCTATTGTTTTCACTAGGAAAAAAGGCTCCGTGCGCAGCTATATTCCTATTGCCTTGATAGGTCGCTAGCCATGCGGTGAGGTCTTCCAGACTCCGCCCCCAATCTCCCTGAATTAACCTTGCAGCCCTTCGCAACCGTACAAGAAGGTCTTTAATTGGTAGCTTCCGAAGCTCATAGAATAGTTTAGTTAATATTTGGAGATTGTTGGATTTCGCCTCAATATTCATAACCAAGCTGCAGACTGCCAACTCAATATGTGCGCACGTTTGCAAATAAAGACCCAAGTCATAAATAAACTGCTTCGGCAGGTGCGTCCTAAAATTGGCTCTATTCGCTTTTCGGACATCGCATTACCGCCTAACGACACTGCAACACAGTAAATCCCAGAATTTAAATTGCAACCTTTAACAGCGCCCACCCAAACGTGACCCCCACTCCCTCCCCCTCCATGCTACCCTCCCCCACACGCAACCTCGGGGGAGACCCACCATGAAACACCTCACCACCGCCGCCCTACTGGCGCTGCTCGCCAGCCCGGCCGCCGCGCACCAGTGCCCGGCCGACATGGCCGCCGTCGACGCCGCGCTGCAGACCGCCAGCCTATCAGCCGCCGATCTGGCAAAAGTCAAACAACTCCGCGCCGAGGGCGAGGCGCTGCACAAGGCCGGCAGCCATGCCGCCTCGGTCAAGGCGCTGGCCCAGGCCAAGGCGCTGCTCGGGCTCTGAGAAACTTCGACAGGCGGGCGATGCGCACTAGGATCCGGGGCACAGACAGCAACCGGAGGACCCGAACATGTCACATGTCTATCCCGTCACCGAAGTCTACGGCTCGTCCACCGACAGCATCGACGACGCCGTGAAACAGGCGGTCCGCACCGCCTCCAGGAGTCTGCGCCATGTCGAATGGTTCGAGGTCACCGACATCCGCGGCCACGTCAAGGACGGCGAGGTCGCGCATTTCCAGGTCGGCGTGAAGCTCGGCTTCCGGCTCGAACGCGACGGCGACGACAGCTAGGGGATCGCGCGTTCCACCACGCGGCCTGCCGATTGCAGGTCGCGTGAGGCGCCGCGCACCGTCTCGCAGCCCGCCACTGCCACCAGCGCCACTCCGGCGATCCAAAATTTCCACATGCTCCGGCCTCCTGCAGGTCTTGTCGCCCCGGCCTTAGCCTGACCGGCCGGGGTTGAAAAGTGCCACCTCCGGCTCATGGTGAAAAGTGCCGCCTCCGGCTCATGGTGAAAAGTGCCGCCTCCGGCTCAGGGCGCGATGTCGCGCAACAGCCCTCTGGCGCAGCGTTCGATCAGCGCCAGGGCGCCGTCGTAATCCCCGGTGAAATACGGGTCTGGCACGTGATCCTCGGGGCCCTCGGCATAATCGGTGAAGAGCCGCACCGGGGTGTCAGAGCCGCCGCGCAGGGCCTCGATGTTGCGCAGGTTCTCGGCATCCATCGCCACGATCAGGTCGAAAGCGTCGAAGTCCGCCGCCGCAAGCTGCCGCGCCCGCTGCCGGCTCAGGTCATAGCCGCGCCGCCGGGCCGCCGCCTGCATCGGCGGATGCGGCGGGTGGCCGATGTGCCAGTCGCCGGTGCCGGCGCTGTCGAGCTGCAGGCCCGGATCGCTGGCCAGATCGCCAGCCAGCTCGCGGACCACCCCCTCGGCGGCGGGCGAGCGGCAGATGTTGCCGAGACAGACGAAGAGGATGCGGGTGGTCATGAGCGTGCACCTTTGCCAATATTGCCGCGGGATCGCCCCGGTGTAGCTTGCGGGTGCGGCGGGGGCAATCGGGGCCCCGGTGTCGGGCGTCCCCGCGCACAGGAGGAGCCCATGGGCAGGATCGTCATTCTCACCGGCGCCGGCATCTCGGCCGAGAGCGGGCTCGGCACCTTTCGCGACGCCGACGGGCTTTGGGCGCGGCACCGGATCGAGGATGTCGCGACGCCGGAGGGCTTTGCCCGCGATCCGGCGCTGGTCCATGCCTTCTACAACGCGCGCCGCCGGCAGGCCGCCGAGGCCCGGCCCAATGCCGCCCACGCCGCCCTGGCCCGGCTCGAGGCCGAGAGCAGCGACGCGGTGACCCTCGTCACCCAGAACGTCGACGACCTGCACCGCCGGGCGGGCTCGCACCACGTGTTGCAGATGCATGGGCAGCTGACGGGCGCGCTCTGCGACATTTGCGGCCATCGCTGGGCGGCGCCGCTCGAGATGGACGAAGAGACCCCCTGCCCCGACTGTCACCGCGCCGCCGCCCGGCCCGACGTGGTCTGGTTCGGCGAGTACCCGCATTTCATGGAGGAGATCGCCGGGCTGCTGGCCGAGGCGCATCTCTTCGCCGCGATCGGCACCTCCGGCCAGGTCTACCCGGCGGCGGCCTTCGTCGAGGACGCCCGCGCCGCCGGGGCCGAGACGGTGGAGATGAGCCTCGAGCCCACCGCCGTCTCGCATCTGTTCGACAGCTGCCTCACCGGGCCGGCGACAGAGACCGTGCCCCGCTGGGTGGCGTCGTTGCTGGACTAGTGGCCGGAGTGCCCGTGGCCGTCATGGTCCGTTGCGCCGTGGTCGTGGGCATCATGGTCCGTTGCGCCGTGGTCGTGAGCGCCATGGTCCGTCACGCCATGCGCCTGCGGTTGACGCTCGAGGTCGACCGGGATCGCCAGATCGATCTCTCCGGCGCGTTCGAAGGTCAGGGTGACGGCCACCGTCGCGCCCTGTTCGAAAGGCGCAGTCAGACCCATGAACATCACGTGGTCGCCGCCCCGGGCAAGCGCATGGCTGCCACCGGCCGGCAGGGCGATGCCCTCTTCGACGTGGATCATCTTCATCACGCCGTCGCCCATGTCCTGATGGGTGTGCAACTCGACCCGCGCGGCGGCGTCAGAGCGGACGTCGATCAGCCGGTCGTCTTCCGAACCGTGGTTGTGGATCACCATGAAGGCGGCGCCGGCGCGGGGGTTCGAGGCGCGGGCATAGGCGTCCTCGATCAGGATGTCTTCGGCCAGGGCGATGGTGGCAAGGCACGTGGCGGCAAGCGCCGCGGTAAGGCGGGTCAGGGTCATCTGAAACTCCGGTCTGTGTGGGTTGGTCTGTTTGGTCTGAACAACGGGGGTCACACAGAGACTGGCGGACCGCGCGCCCGAGGGGCTGCCAGCGTTTGCCCGGCTGCGGTGGTATGCACCGGGGTCGCGGGGGCCTCGCGGACAAAGGCACGGCTCAGCAGCGCGGCAGCCGAGCCCGGCGCGGCGTCGAACAGCGACAGGGCGCACTCCGGGCAGAGGTGGCGCGGGCCGGTGGGCGCGCCGGTCTCGTCCACCAGCACGGTCAGCGGGCCGGCGCCGGTGCAGAGCACCATCACCCCCACCGGCGGCGCGGCACCGCGGGCCACGGCCATGCTCTGGCCGGTGAGGCTCAGCAGCAGGGCCAGCAGCAGGCCGGCAAGGGGACGAAGGGTCAGGCGCATGGGCACGGGGTTACGCGGTTTTCGAGCCGGCTCCAAGAGGCTGCGGCGCCCGGTCGCGGGCGGTGGGGTGCCCCCTCTCCGGAGGCGACGGTGTTCACGGGGGATCACGCCTCGGCGAGGGGCCTGTTGCGCGCGCCCAGTCCGGGGCATCCTTGCCCCTGCACCACCGGAGACATGCCATGCTGACCCGCCGTACCCTGCTCACCGCCCTCGCGGCCGCGCCGCTGCTGCCGCGTCCGGGGCTTGCCGCCGAACCGCGGGTGTTTCAGACCGGCGGCGTGGCGATCAACGGCGCCGATCCGGTGGCCTATGTCACCACCGGCGCCCCGGTGCTGGCCGGTGGCGCGATTGCCGCCGAGTGGACCGGCGCCACCTGGCATTTCGCCAGCGCCGCCAACCGCGATGCCTTTGTCGGCGATCTTGCACGCTACGCGCCGCGCTTTGGCGGCTACTGTGCCTTTGCCGCCTCTCGCGGCTATCTCGCGCCGACGGTGCCTGAGGCCTGGACGGTCCACGAGGGCCGGCTCTATCTCAACGCCAACCTGCGGGCGCGGGAACTGTGGCTGCAGGACGTGCCGGGCAACATTGCCAAGGGCGAGGCCAACTGGCCGGGGATATTGGGGTGAGGACCGTCCCGGAAACGATCCGGGGGATCGTTTCAGGTCCGAACGGGCGGAGCCCCGGGGTGTAAGTGATCGAGTCGGTGGCATGAGATGTAGGGTGGATTTCTAACCCACCTTTTCGGGACGGTAGGTTAGAAACCCACCCTACGCCTATCGCCAAGGTAGTTCCAACAATCGTACTTCTCTGCAGTCTTCGCGATCCGGTCGGCATATTGAAGAATATCGTCCAACCCATCCACCGGGATCCTTTCCTCTCCTTCAGCGTCGAAGAGGCCAACATATTTCTGAGACCTATTGAAATGCAGTCGTACAACAGGCTTCCGATTATTGTTATCAAGAAGGATAGCGCAATAACTTTTCGCATCACGCATGAATATACGCTTTGAATCGACCGTACCTCTGAGAATGCTTTTTATCAGAAGCCAGCCTTCAATTTCTTCCTGTGTAGTATCCAACCCATCGTCAGGAACGGCGTCGGCAACCTCCGACACTGCACTGCTTGTCGGTGGCTCATCCAGAGCCGAAGAAAGCCTTGTTCTAACGTTGTCTCTGACTATTTCCTTAAAGGCTGAGACTGTGGCAACACTTAACATTTCGCGTGCCTGAACCGTCAAACGACCATCAAACACTTCAGATGCAACCATCTTCGTCAACGGCTCAGGTGGATTTTCCATCCAATTGGCCAAGAATGCTTTGATGGCCGACACGTATTTGAGCCGCTCGGCTTGAGCCAAAATGTTCTCAACGTCAAAACTAGATCTAGAAAATTTGGACAACTCAGTTATTGCTGAGTTCGAGTATTCCAATAAGTCGAAGGTAAAAAATGGCCTTCTATCGAGTCTATTAATTTCCTCGAGGTCTGAAAAGAAACGGTACTCCCTTCCATTTGTCAAAATTGCAAAACGAGAATTTGTTACAGTGAAGTATCGGTAAAGCTGCCCCAAGTGCTTGTCATTCAACTGTGTACTGAGACCCTTGCACTCAATCAAGATGGAGACTTCGCCATCCCGAAGAATAGCGTAATCGACCTTCTCGCCCTTCTTGCCGATGACGTCCGCAGTGAATTCAGGGACAACTTCCCCCGGGTTAAAGATATCGTAGCCAAGCGCCTGCAAGAACGGCAGGACAACGGAGGTCTTGACAGCTTCCTCTGTCTGGATTGTCTCGGAATGTTCCTTCACTCGCTCCGCAAGCGCTTGAACCGCAATTTCTATTCCACTCATCACCTACGCCCCTCTAAATTACACGTTAGGCAACGTCAGAAGGGCCAATCTGTCAAGCATTCAAAACCCCCAAAAACTCCCGCCATTCCCCCTTGCTCATGCCAGAGGTTTCCTGCGTGACCTCCTCACCTTTCAACATCCGCCGCACACACTCAAGCGCCGTCGACGACAAGGTCGCCCCGCCCATCCGGTAATCCTCGAACGCCCGGAATGCGAAAGGCACCCAGTCGGCGACCAGCTTGCAGATCTCGTCGGCATAGACGCGGATTTCGTATTGCGCATGAGCGTCGGCGCGCAGCCGCAGGAAATGCAGCAGGTTGTGCAGATCCACCTTCCAATACCATTGCGTATAGATGTTCGCCGGCAGGTTCATCCGCGCCAATTCCCGCGCGAGGCCCTGCTGGCCGTCATCCGAGATCATCTCTTCGTAATGGTCATAGGCCCGCATCGCATCATCACGCAGATAGCGCAGTACGCGGTCGGCCTCTGCGCCCGACAAAGCCTCGCCGCGGCCCTGGTTGTTGACCGAGGATTGCGCCGCCAGCGCGTCGCGCTCGGGGATGTAGAACTCGCGGTCGAGGATCGAGTAGCGGGCGGAGTATTCGTTGACGTTGGCGGTGCGGTGGCGGATCCACTGGCGGGCGACGAAGACCGGCAGCTTCACGTGCAGCTTGATCTCGCACATCTCGAAGGGCGTCGAGTGCCAGTGACGCATCAGGTAGCGGATCAGCCCCTCGTCGTTGGTCACCGACTTGGTGCCGCGGCCATAGCTCACCCGCGCCGCCTGACAGATCGCGGCATCGTCGCCCATGTAATCGACCACGCGGACAAAGCCGTGATCGAGCACCGGGTAGACGGTATAGAGATGCGCCTCCATCCCCGGCGCGGTGGCCCGGCGGGTGGGTGTCGTCTCGGCCCGGAGTGCTTCGATCTCGGCGGCCTGTTCGGGCGTGACGGACATGGGGCGAATCCTTTCTACAAGATGAATCAGGACCCCACCATATATGGTGTCGGGCCTTGGAAAGAAACGGAGACTTGGTATGCCCGATTTGCCGCAGTCAGGTGAACTCTGCACGCTATCCGGTTTTCAACGTTGACTTATCGCCCGGCGCGACTCAGCCTGTGGACAAAATAAACGGGCAAAGACCGGGGCAGTTTCATGAATCGTTTTGTTGTGTCGCTCATCGCGGCGACGGCGCTGGGTGCGTGCACGGGCAGCACAGGCAAGGACAATCCTTTCGAGGAGGATCCCGAAGACACCGAAGAGCCGGCGGCGGCGGCGATCAACGAGGCGCTGGCCTCCAACCTGGGCCGTGTCAGCGCCCCCGGTGGCGACACGATCACCGTCGAGATCACGGCGCTTGACGGCACCCCGCTGAGCACCAGCTTCACCCGCAACACGGCGCTCGATACCAACGGCTATCTCGCCTATACCACCCAGGAAGATCCGCTCGACCGGCTCTTCGTGGTGCTGGCGGCGGCCAGCCTGGATGGCAGCGTGATCGCCGGCGTGGCCACCGACGGCGGCCAGTTCAACACCTTTCAGGGCGGCGGCTATTACGACCGCGACGGCAGCTTCGACCCGCCCGCGCTGGGCAACAGTCCGGGCGAAGGACAGGTTTCCTATGCCGGCAACTACGCCGGTCTGACCAACCTCACCTCGAGCGCCGGGTCCAACCTGTTGCCGGTGCCGCCGGGCACCGATCCGACGCTCTTGCCGGGCGAGCCGAGCCGGGTGGCCGGGACGATTTTCCTGAACGCCAACTTTGCCGACAACGCGGTCAACGGTGCGATCTACGACCGGGTGCTGATCAGCTCGGCCGACGGGTCGCTGTTGCCGCTCGATGACCTGGCGCTGCTGGTCAGCGAGATCGACGCGAACGGCGAGTTCTTCGGCGAGGTCGAGATCGACGACGGCGATCCGGACAATGCCGGCGCCGGTGTCGGCAATTACGGCGGCATCTTCGGCGGCGAGGATGCCTCGAGCGTGGCCGGTCTGGTCTCGATTTCCGGCCATATCGACGGTATCGACAACGAGCATGAGTACGGTGTGTTCGTCCTGACCCAATGCGGTCTCGATGGCGATGCCGCGATCTGCGATAACGTCGCGCCGAACTGATCCCATGCGGGCCCGGGTTGCCATCCTCGGGCTGTGCCTGGGCCTGACCGGGCCGGCCTGGCCCGATGCCACGGCGACAGCCCAGACACAGTCCGGGCCTTCGGACCCGATCGCACTGTCTCAGACAGAGGTCCGCGCGCTGATCCTGCGCGCGCTTGACGCCGGACGGCAGGACCTGGCCGGCGGCCTGGCGCTGGAGCTTTTGCGCCGCGACCCGCAGAACGCCTTTGCCCATATGGTGATGTCGACCGTGCTGATGCAGGCCGGCAACCTCGACGAGGCGCGCCGCGCCGCCAAGCTCGCCTATCGCCATGCCGACAGCCCGCGACAGCGCCATGAGGCCGCCCGCGTGGTGGCCGCCACCGAGGCGCGTGACGCGCGCTTTGTCATGGGCCAGCTGTGGATGCGCCGCGCCTTGCAGGCCGCCCCGTCGGCCAGCACCCGCGACCGCGCGATCCACGAATACCGCGCCCTGCGCAGTGCCGCCCGGCTCAGGTTCCAGCTCTCGGGCCAGATCGTGCCCTCGTCGAACGTCAACAACGGTGCGGCCGACCGGATCAACGTGATCGACGGCATCCCGGTCGTGGGCATCCTGCCCGCCACGACACAGGCGCTGTCGGGCACCATCGCCGAGGTCGGCGGCAGCTTCAGCTACCGGTTGCACGAAGGCGAGGGTTTCGAGACCCGGCTCACCGGCACCGGCCAGGTCCGCCGGGTGGCGCTGAGCGATGAGGCGCGGAGAAAGGCGCCACTGGCCGAAGACGCCGATTACGGCTCGACCTATGGCGCGCTCGGTCTGTCGCACCGCCGTGCCTTGGGCCCGGGCCGCGGCCTCGCCACCGCGACGATCAGCTTCGGCCAGGTCTGGAACGGCGGCGAGCGGTCTTATGATGTGGCCAGCGGCGGGTTGTCCTACGGCTTCGACCTTGGGCCGGAGCTGCGGCTGACCGCCGGGGCCAACTATCAGGTCCGCCATGAGGACGCCGCCGGCCTGCCGGACGTGGAGACCACCGGCGTCAGCCTTGGGGCGATCCACACCCTGGCCAGCCAGGACCGGCTGGCGCTGACCGTGGGCACCACCTGGGCGCAGTCCGACAACGGCCAGGCGCGGTCAACCGCGCGCTCGGCGCGGCTGTCGTATCAGCGGGCGAAACCGATCGGGCCGGTCTCGCTCTCGGCCTCGCTAAGCGTCACCGAGACCACCTATCACGATTACCGCATCCTGTTCTGGACCGTGCCGGGCGGCCGCGAGGACACCCGCAGCAGCGCCGAGGTCAGCTTCGGCTTCGACGGTCTGGGCTACATGGGGTTCACCCCGACGCTCACCGTCACGTCAGAGCGCACCCTGTCGAACGTCAGCCGCTTCGAGACCGAGGAGCTCTCGGTCTCGCTCGGTCTGCGCTCGGCGTTCTGAGCGCGCAGGCACTGGACATCCGCGCCGCCGCGCCTAGGCTCCGCCACAGCAATCAAAGGAGACAGGCATGGCCTTGCGCTATCTGCACACCATGGTCCGGGTCAAGGACCTCGAGACCTCGATCAAATTCTACGAACTTCTGGGCCTCAAAGAGACCCGCCGCAACGAGAGCGAGAAGGGCCGCTTCACGCTGGTCTTCATGGCCCCCGAGGGCCAGGAGGAATGTCCGGTCGAGCTGACCTACAACTGGGACGGCGACGAGGGCCTGCCCTCCGACAGCCGGCATTTCGGCCATCTCGCCTATCGCACCGAGGACATCTATGGCCTGTGCCAAAAGCTGATGGACGCCGGCGTCACCATCAACCGGCCGCCCCGCGATGGCCACATGGCCTTTGTCCGCTCGCCCGACAATATCTCGATCGAGCTGCTGCAGGAGGGCGAGGCGCTGGCGCCGCAGGAGCCCTGGGCCAGCATGGAAAACACCGGCCACTGGTGATGCGCTGGCTGGCGCTCTGCCTGCTGGCACTTTGGGCCGGGCCGGTGGCGGCAAACTGCCGGCTGGCGCTGGTGCTGGCGCTGGATGTCTCGGCCTCGGTCGACGCGGCCGAGCACCAGCTGCAGCGCCAGGGCCTCGCCGCCGCGCTCACCGACACGGCAGTGGCGGGGGCCATTCTCGATGGCTCCGGCCCGGTGGCGCTGGCGATCTTTGAATGGAGCGGCCGCCAGCAGCAGCAGGTGCTGCAGGACTGGGTGCTGCTGGAGGGCGCCGATGACCTGGCGGCGGTGGCGGACCGGGTGCGCGCCCTGCCCCGCTCCTATTCCGAGTTTCCCACCGCCATGGGCTATGCGCTGGGCTATGCCGCCGGGATGCTGCAGCGCGCACCGGCCTGCCTGCGGCAGGTGGTCGATGTCTCCGGCGACGGCATCACCAACGAGGGCTTCCGGCCGCAGCTCGCCTATCGCCATTTCCCCTTCGCCAATGTCACCGTCAACGGCCTTGTCGTCACCGGCGACGACGCTCGCGTCGTGCCCTACTACCGGCAAGAGGTGCTGCGCGGCCCCGGTCCCTTTCTCGAAGAGGCGGCGGGCTTCGAAGGCTTCGAGGCGGCGATGACCCGCAAGCTGTTCCGCGAGACCCGCGAGCTGATCCTGGGTGGCCGTCCCTGACGCCAGTGGCGGGTCGAAAGGGCTTGCCGGATGCCGCCAGAGTGATAGAGCAGCCGCATGCAGACGCCCCTGACCCACGCCCAGCACATCCGTGCCATCACCCGCATCGGCCTGCCCCTGGTGGGCGGTCACCTGGCGCAATTCCTGATCGGGCTGACCGACACGGTGATGATGGGCTGGTACGGGGTCGAGGCGCTGGCGGCGCTGGTGCTGGGCTCGACGGTGTTCTTCGTCACCTTCCTGGTGGGCTCGGGTTTCGCCTTTGCGGTGATGCCGCTGGTGGCCTCGGCGGCGGCCGAGGGCGACGAGATCGGGCTGCGCCGGGTGACCCGCATGGGGCTCTGGCTCTCGGTGATCTACGGCGCGCTCTTTTTGCCGATGTTCTGGTTCTCCGCCCCCCTGCTCGAGGCGCTGGGCCAGGACCCGGCGCTGGCGGCGGAGGCGCAGGTCTACCTGAGGATCACCGGCGCGGCGCTGATCCCGGCGCTTCTGGTGATGGTGATCAAGAGCTACCTCGCGGCGCTCGAGCGCACAGCGGTCGTGTTCTGGATCACGGTGATCGCGGCGGTGGCCAACGGGCTGGCCAATTACATGCTGATCTTCGGCAACTGGGGCGCCCCGGAACTGGGCGTCGCCGGGGCCGCCTGCGCCTCGCTGGTGGTGCATCTGGTCTCGCTCGTGGGCGTGGTGATCTATGCCAGCGCCACCCTGCCGGAACACGCGCTCTTTGCCCGCCTGTGGCGGCCGGATTTCGACGTCATGGCCCGGGTGCTGCGGATGGGCGTGCCGATCGGGCTGACCAACTTCGCCGAAGTCGGCCTGTTTGCCGCCTCGTCGATCATGATGGGCTGGCTCGGCACCGTGCCGCTGGCGGCCCATGGCATCGTGCTGCAGATCGGCACCGCCGCCTTCATGGTCCACCTCGGCCTGTCCAATGCCGCGACGGTGCGCGCCGGCAACGCCTATGGCCAGCGCGACCGTCTCTCGCTCAAACGCGGGGCGCGGAGCGTGATCGCGCTCTCGGTGGTGATCGCTCTGGTCACCTGCGCGGTCTTTCTGCTCTGGCCCGAGCCGCTGATCTCGCTCTTCCTGTCCAAGACCGACCCGGACCGCGCGACGATCATCACCCTCGGCACCGGGCTTTTGGTGATGGCGGCGCTTTTCCAACTGGCCGACGGGATGCAGGTGATGGGCCTCGGGCTGCTGCGCGGCATCCATGACACCACGGTGCCGATGATCATCGCCGCGATCAGCTACTGGGGCCTCGGGCTGACGTCGGCCTACCTGCTGGGGTTCACTTGGGGGTTCGGGGGCGTCGGCGTCTGGGCCGGTCTGGTGATCGGCCTTGCCGCCGCCGGGGTGCTGATGATGTCGCGGTTCTGGCTGCGCGTCGACCGGCTGGTGCAGGGCTGAGGGCCCCGCCCCGGCACCGTGCAGCCGGCCCGTTCACGCGTCCTTGAGCAGCCGGTCCGCCTTCTTGCGCACCAGAACCGTGCGCAGATCGTGCATCGCCAGCAGCAGCGCGTCGGTTACCATTTCCAGATCGTCGGCGCTGGCCTGCGACTGGGCCCACTGCGTGGTCAGGTTCATGTGATCCACCGTCCGCAGGATATCGTCGACCTCGCGCGCCTCGAGCAGCGCCTTGCGGTCGGCGATCCAGCGGTCGATCTCGGCCCGGTCGGCCTCGGTCAGCGCGCGGCCCCCTTGCGGCTTGACCTCGCCGCTGCGGACATTGACCGCCGCGATCTGCTCCATCTCGATCCGCCGCTGCCGGTTGCCGGTGTCCAGACGGAACACCAGCGCGCCATTGTCGCGGATGCGGAAGTAGTACTCTGGAAGGTCTCCGGTCATCGGCTCAGGACACCCCGTCGCAGAAGCTCTGGATCCGCCGGCAGGCCTCCTCGAGCTGCGCCTCTGAGGTGGCATAGCTGACCCGGAAGTTCGGACTGAGCCCGAAGGCCGCGCCGAAGACCACCGCCACGCCGGTCTCTTCCAGAAGCGCCGTGGCAAAGGCCTCGTCGGTGTCGATCAAGGTGCCGCCGGCGCTGGTCTTGCCGATCAGCCCGGCAATCGAGGGATAGACATAGAAAGCGCCCTCGGGGTTGGGGCAGGTCACGCCACGGGCCGCGTTCAGCATCCGCACCACAAGGTCGCGGCGGCCGGCGAACAGCGTGACGTTGTCGGCGAGGAAATCCTGCGGCCCGGTCAGCGCCTCGACCGCGGCCCATTGCGAAATGGTGCAGGGGTTCGAGGTCGATTGCGACTGGATCTTGCGCATTGCCGCGATCAGCGCCTTGGGCCCCGCCGCATAGCCAATCCGCCAGCCGGTCATCGCATAGGCCTTGGAGACGCCGTTGCAGGTCAGCGTGCGGTCGTAGAGCCCGGGCTCGACCTCGGCCGGGGTGCAGAATTTGAAATCGTCATAGGCGAGATGCTCGTACATGTCGTCGGTCATCACATGCACATGCGGGTGCCGCATCAGCACATCGGTCAGCGCCTTCAGCTCGGCCCGCGCATAGCCCGCGCCGGTGGGGTTCGACGGCGAGTTGAAGATCAGCCACTTGGTGCGGGGCGTGATTGCCGCCTCGAGCCGCTCGGGCGTCAGCTTGAAGCCGGTCTCGAGCGGGCATTCCACCACCACCGGTTCGCCGCCGGCCAGCAGCACCATGTCGGGATAGCTCACCCAGTAGGGCGCCGGGATCACCACCTCGTCGCCGGGGTTCAGCGTCGCCATCAGCGCGTTGTAGAGGATCTGCTTGCCGCCAGAGGCGACGCTGACCTGCTCGGGGGTGTAGCTCAGCCCGTTCTCGCGGGCGAATTTCTCGCAGATCGCCGCCTTCAGCTCGGGGATGCCGTCGGGGGCGGTGTATTTCGTCTTGCCGGCCTCGATCGCGGCGATCCCGGCGCGCTTGATGTGGTCCGGCGTGTCGAAATCCGGCTCGCCGGCGCCCAGCGCAATGATGTCACGGCCGGCGGCGCGCAGTTCCGCGGCCTTGGTGGTGACGGCGATGGTGGGCGAGGGTTTGACACGGGCGAGCGTGTCGGAAAGCAGGGACATCGGGTCGGGCCTGTGGTTTGTATATCACTGCCATCCGTCTTAGATTGCGCTGGAAGGCCGTTCAAGCGGGAAGGCCCACGAGGAGCACCAGATGCACGACGACACCACCGATTGGTATGGCCCCGATGCGGCCACGTTCGGCGACCGGCTGGCCGCCGCACGCGAACAGGCGGGGATGAGCCAGGCGGTGCTGGCCAAGCGGCTCGGCGTCAAGCTGAGCACCCTGAAGAAATGGGAAGACGACCTGCTCGAGCCGCGCGCCAACCGGCTCTCGATCATGGCCGGCATCCTCAATGTCTCGCTGATGTGGCTGCTCAACGGCGAGGGCGAGGGTGTCTCGGACCCCGACGACGTCGACCTGCTGACCCCGGATGTCAACGAACTGCTGATCGAGCTGCGCGAGATGAAGGCGGTGATGAAGTCCAACGCCGAAAAGCTCGGCCGGCTGGAAAAGAAGCTGCGCCAGCGGCTGTCGGAGACCGGCGCATGAGCGCGGCGCGGGAGGCGCAGGTCAAGCGGCTGCGAATGCGGTCGATGCGGCGCGGCATCAAGGAGATGGACCTGATCCTGATGGCCTATGCCGAGGCCCGGCTCGAGACCATGAAAGCGGCGGAGCTGGCGCGCTATGAGGCGCTTCTGGCCGAGAACGATCAGGACCTCTATCAATGGGTGTCGGGCCAGGTGGCAGCACCGGCCGAGCACGCCGGGATGATCGCCGATATCCGCGCCGTGGCGCTCTCGGTCACCGGCGGCGTCGGCCAAACCGGCTGAGGCGCGCAATTCCTGCCGGGTTTTAACGCTTTTTTCGGGTTTCTCCGTCAACCTGCCGTCAAAGAGACGAATGGCGGAGACCCTGATGAGCTTGCATTCCTCCCTGCCCGCGCCCGGAAATGCGGGCTTCATGGCCAATTATCTCGAGGCGCTGGCCCTCGTCGAACGATTGCACCGGTTGCTGCTGGACGTCATCAAGGATGAGTTCGAACGCGTCGGCGTGCTGGAAATCAACGCCGTCCAGGCGCTGTTGCTGTTCAACATCGGCGACAACGAGGTGACGGCCGGCGAACTCAAGAGCCGTGGCTACTACCAGGGCTCCAACGTCAGTTACAATCTCAAGAAACTTGTCGAAGCAGGATACATGCACCACCAGCGCTGCGAGATCGACCGAAGATCGGTCCGCGTGCGGCTGACGCCCAAGGGGCGTGACATCCGCGATGTGGTGGCGCAGCTCTTTGCCCGCCACGCCGAGGGGCTGCAGGCGCGCGGCGTGCTCGGCCCCGAGGGGATCACCGAGATCACCGGCTCGCTGCGCCGGGTCGAGCGCTACTGGACCGACCAGATCCGCTATATCTACTAGTCCTGGATGCTTTCGAGGTATTCCATCAGCGCCACCAGCCTGCGCGGGGTCGGCGTCAGCCGCCCGTCGCCCACATCGACCGGCACCAGATCGCCCCTCAGCAGCGCGCCGAATTCCGGCATCCCGGTGCCGGGCAGGTCGACCCTGGTATAGCCATCGAGGGTCGAGAGCACCTCGGCGCGCGGGAAACTGCCGGCATTGCGGGCACTGATCCGCGTCAGATCGGCCGGCGCGGGCTTCAGCCCATCGGCCAGCGGCCCGTCGCCTGCGCCACCGTGGCCATGGCACAGCGCGCAATTCTCGACAAACAGCCTGCGCCCGTCCTCGGCCTGCGGCATTTCATTGGGCTTGCAGGCCGCCAGGGCCGTAACGGCCGTCAGTGCGGCAAGGCCCAAGGCCTGGGGGCGGGTGAGTTTCATGATGTCATGTCCTGTTGCTCGCGTGATGTGACCTATAAATCCCCGCCTCCCTGCCGCAATGGCAAAGAGGCTGGCGCCCAGGGAATTTCGCGCCATAGTGTGCCCGACCTGCCAAAGGAGACGGCCGATGCCGAGTTACGCCCTGACCATGCTTGCCGCCGGGTTCGGCATTCCGCTGCTCGCCGCGCTGAACGCGGCGCTGGGCCAGCGCATGGGCTCTCCGGCGGCGGCGGCGACCATCCTGTTCTGCGTCGCACTTCTGGCCACGCTCACCGTCCTGCTGATCACTGGCCCGACCGCGCTGGCGCGGGCGGCAGGCGCGCCGCGGCATCTGTTCCTCGCCGGGCTCTTTGTCGCCTTCTACGTGCTCACAGTCACCTGGATCGCGCCGAAGTTCGGCGTCGGCAACGCGGTGTTCTTTGTCCTGCTGGGCCAGCTGGTCAGCGCCGCGGCGATCGACCATTTCGGCCTCTTCACCGCTCAGGTCTCGCCGCTCACCCTGACCCGTGCGCTGGGCATCGGGGTGATGGGCCTTGGGGTCTGGATCACCCAGCAGGCCTGAGCGCGCGCCCCTCAATGCGCCATGAACACCGGCAGCCGCGCGTGTTCGAGCAGGTCGCGTGTCGCGCCGCCCAGGATCGCCTCGCGGAACCGCGAATGCCCATAGGCGCCCATCACCAGCATATCGGCGTCGGCGTCCGTGCAATAGCGTGCCAGCACCTCTGACACCCGCGGCAGCGACCGTGACAGGATGTCGATCTCGACCTTGACGCCATGCCGCGCGAGATATTGCGACAGCGGGCCGCCCGGGTCCGAGCGGGTCGGCCCGTGCACCGGCGGATCGATCACGGTCACCGCCACCCGGTCGGCGGTCTTGAGCAGGGGCAATGCGGCGCGCACCGCCCGCAATGCCTCGGCGCTTTCGTTCCAGCCGATGACCACGCGGCGCGGTGCGGCCCGGGGCATCAGCCCCTCCGGCATCACCAGCACCGGCACCTGCGCACCAAAGAGCGCGCCCTCGATCACCGCCTCCTGATCGATGCCGCAGCCTGCGCCATAGGGTTTCGACAGCACCACAAGGTCGGCAAACCGCGCGTGCCCCGCCACCAGGCGGCCCAGATCGCTGGCCTGTGCCATGGCGACATCGGTGCTCCAGCGCAGGTCGGCCCGGCCCAGCCAGACCCGCGCGGCCGCATCGAGCGCCTGCGCCTCGGCCGAGGCGCGGGTCAGCGCCTCCTGCAGGATCACCGCGTTGGCGCCGGCAAAGTAGTATCCGCTCTGGCTGCTGTCGACGCCGAGGCAGAGCACCTCGAGATGGGCCTGCATCTGGCTGGCCAGATCGGCGGCCTGCGGTAGCACCGAGGTGTCGAGCGCGCTGTCGGTGAGAACGGTAACTATGGATTGGTAGGTCATCGAGGCATCTCCCTCATTGTGTCCCCTCACCCTGGGCCCGCCGCACCCGCCGCGCCTTGAGCCAGATCAAACCCGGGCGACCGATCGCTTGACCCAGATCAAGGCGGCCCGCGCCCCGCCGGCGCAGAAACGCCGCATCCGTATTTGCCCGGCGGTCAACGAATCCTGCGGGGCCAGACGAAGGGACGAACCATGTTGAACTATATCAATCTGGCCGCGCTCGGTCTGCTGGTGCTGTTTTCGGCGCTGGCGGCCAATTTCGCGCGCGACCTGGCCTATCAGGTGCATGCCGTGCTGATTCTCGTGATCGCCGGCGGCCTGTTCCTCTGGGTGCTGCGCAACACCGACGAAGATCCGCCCGCGCCGGTCGACGAGACCGCCTACATGGACGGTGTCGTCCGTTACGGGGTGATCGCCACCGCGCTTTGGGGGGTGGTGGGCTTTCTGGTCGGCACCTTCATCGCCTTCCAGCTGGCCTTTCCGGCGCTAAATTTCGACTGGTCCGAAGGCTATGCCAATTTCGGCCGGCTGCGGCCGCTGCACACCTCGGCGGTGATCTTCGCCTTTGGCGGCAACGCGCTGATCGCCACCTCCTTCTACATGGTCCAGCGCACCAGCGCCGCGCGGCTCTGGGGCGGCAATGCCGCCTGGTTCGTGTTCTGGGGCTACCAGCTCTTTATCGTGCTGGCCGCCACGGGCTATCTGCTCGGATCGACCCAGTCCAAGGAATACGCCGAGCCCGAGTGGTACATCGACCTCTGGCTGACACTGGTCTGGCTGGTCTATCTCGCGGTCTTTCTCGGCACGATCATCCGCCGCCGCGAGCCGCATATCTATGTCGCCAACTGGTTCTACCTGGCCTTCATTGTCACCGTGGCGATGCTGCATGTGGTCAACAACCTCTCGATCCCGGTGTCGATCTGGGGCTCGAAATCGGTGCAGGTGTTTTCCGGCGTGCAGGATGCCATGGTGCAATGGTGGTACGGCCACAACGCCGTGGGCTTCTTCCTCACCGCGGGCTTTCTCGGCATGATGTACTACTTCGTCCCGAAACAGGCCGAACGCCCGATCTTCAGCTACAAGCTGTCGATCATCCACTTCTGGGCACTGATCTTCCTCTATATCTGGGCCGGGCCGCACCACCTGCATTACACCGCCCTGCCCGACTGGGCCTCGACTCTGGGCATGGTGTTCTCGATCATCCTCTGGATGCCCTCCTGGGGCGGCATGATCAACGGGCTGATGACGCTGTCTGGCGCCTGGGACAAGCTGCGCACTGATCCGGTGATCCGCATGATGGTGATCTCGATCGGCTTTTATGGCATGTCGACCTTCGAGGGCCCGATGATGTCGATCCGCGCGGTGAACTCGCTGAGCCATTACACCGACTGGACCATCGGCCACGTGCATTCCGGCGCGCTGGGCTGGAACGGCATGATCACCTTCGGCGCGCTCTATTTCCTGGTGCCCCGCCTGTGGAACCGCGAGCGGCTCTATTCCCTGAGCCTCGTCAGCTGGCACTTCTGGCTCGCGACCATCGGCATCGTGCTCTACGCCGCCTCGATGTGGGTCACCGGCATCATGGAAGGGCTGATGTGGCGCGAGGTGGATGCCAATGGCTTCCTGGTGAATTCCTTCGCCGACACCGTTGCCGCGAAATTGCCGATGTATGTGGTCCGGGGCCTCGGGGGCGTGATGTTCCTCGCCGGCGCGCTGATCATGTGTTTCAACCTGTGGATGACTGTGAGACGCAGCCCGGCCGTCGAGGCCCCTGCCGCCGCAGCCCATGCCACGCCGGCTGAATAAGGAGACCGGAGATGGCAACTGACAAACCCCCGATGCCCGCAACCGCCACTGGCCTGGGCGCGCGGCCGCGCCGCCGCTCGATCCTCGACCGGCACAAGATCCTCGAGAAGAACGCGACGCTCCTGCTGATCTTCAGCTTTCTCGTCGTGACGATCGGCGGCCTGGTGCAGATCGTGCCGCTGTTCTACCTCGACAACACCATCGAAAAGGTCGCTGGCATGCGCCCCTACACCCCGCTGGAGCTGACCGGGCGCGACATCTATGTGCGCGAGGGCTGCTACACCTGCCACAGCCAGATGATCCGGCCGATGCGCGACGAGGTCGAACGCTATGGCCATTACTCGCTGGCCGCGGAATCGATGTATGACCACCCGTTTCAATGGGGCTCCAAGCGCACCGGGCCGGACCTCGCCCGTGTCGGCGGGCGGTATTCGGACGACTGGCACGTCGATCACTTCCGCGATCCGCAGTCGGTGGTGCCGGAATCGGTGATGCCGAAATACGACCAGCTCGAACGGACGCTGATCGACGGCCGCCATGTCGATGACCTGCTGGCCACCCACCGCATCGTCGGTGTGCCCTACAGCGAAGAGATGGTGGCGAGCGCCGAGGCCGATTTCCGCGCCCAGGCCGACCCCGACAGCGATTACGACGGGCTGTTCGAGCGCTATGGCGAAGCCGTCAACGTGCGCAATTTCGATGGCACGCCGGGCGTCTCGGAGGCCGATGCGCTGATCGCCTATCTTCAGATGATGGGCACGCTGGTCGATTTCTCGACCTTCACCCCCGACGCGAGCCGATAAGGAGGCATTGTCATGGAAAACTACTCCATCCTGCGCGAACTGGCCGACAGCTGGGGCCTTCTGGTGCTGTTCACCTTCTTTGTCGGCATGGTGGCCTGGGTCCTGCGCCCCAGCAGCCGCGCCGCCCATCGCGACTGCGCCGCCATCCCGCTGCGCCATGACGACCGGCCGGCAGCGCCTGGCCGAGAGGTGGTGAAATGAGCCGGACACCCCCGAAGCAAAAGGGCGATCCCGAAACCACCGGCCACAGCTGGGACGGGATCGAAGAGTTCAACAACCCGCTGCCGCGCTGGTGGCTCTGGGCTTTCTACGCCACCATCGTCTGGGGGATCGGCTGTACCATCGCCTATCCCGCCTGGCCGGGGATCTCGCGGGCGACCGCCGGTGTGCTGGGCTATTCCACCCGCGCCGAGGTGGCGGCAGAGATCGCCGCGGTCGATGCCGCCAATGCCGAGATCAACGCGCGGCTCGAGACAACGGAGCTGACGGCGATTGACAATGACCCCGCGCTTGTAAGCTATGCCGGCAACGCAGGGGCCGCCGTGTTCCGCACCTGGTGCGCGCAATGTCACGGCTCTGGCGCAGCTGGTGCCCAGGCCAGCGGCTATCCCAACCTGCTCGACGATGACTGGCTCTGGGGCGGCGACATCACCGCGATCCATGAGACGATCTCCTATGGCATTCGCATCGAAGAACACCCCGACACACGGTTCTCGATGATGCCCGCCTTTGGCCGCGACGACCTGCTCGAGGATGAGGAGATCAGCCAGGTGGTGAACTACGTGATGTCGCTCTCGGGCGAGCCTCAGGACCCCGGTGAAGTTACGGCCGGGGCCGCGGTCTTTGCCGAGCAATGTTCCGCCTGCCATGCCGAGGACGCCACCGGCGACCGGACCCAGGGCGCGCCGGATCTGACCGACGCGATCTGGCTCTATGGCGGCGATTACGAGCGGCTGGTCGAGACCGTGCACAACGCCCGCTACGGCGTCATGCCGGCCTGGCAGGGGCGGTTGAGCGAGGCCGAGATCCGGGCGGTGGCTGCTTATGTCCACGGGCTTGGCGGCGGCGAGGCAACTGCGACCGACTAGCGAACACCGGGGACAGCCCTTCCGTCTCCGGGTCGGCACCGGGGCCCCGATCGTGATTTGCGTCTCGCGGGGCTCCGGTGTTCGAAACGGCAAAGGCCGCCTGCGCGGGCGGCCTTTGGTGTCACAGGTAGCGTCGGCCGAAGGGCAGCTCCTGCCGCCGCCAGCGTCCGCGGCCCCAGGGCCAGCGGCGTGGCCTCTGACGCTCAGCCATTGTCCTCGCGCCCCAGCCGGCGGCGGGTCTCGTAAGACCAGTGGAACGGCGCGCGCTGATGGATGTCGCGCTGCGGCGGTTCCTCCCGGCGATAGCCTGCGTGGGGGTCGTCGAGATAGGTTGCGCGCTTGAAGACGTCTGCAAAAATTCCGAACATGTCAGCCTCCTGGGGACCTTGTTGATGTGCTCTCAACATGCGCTATTGACGGCTGACGGGCGAGTCTGGAATATTTCATACGTGTAAGACAGGATTACATGATGGACTGGACCGCCTTGCCCCCTCTGGCCGCTCTGCGGGCCTTTGCCGCCTTTGCCGACAAGGGCGCGGTGCAGCCCGCTGGCGATGCGCTCAACGTCAGCCACGCCGCGATCAGCCAGCAAATCCGCAATCTCGAGACCCATATAGGCCTCACCCTGCTCGACCGTTCGGGCCGCGCCATGGTGCTGACGCCCGAGGGCCAGCGGCTGGCCGATGCGCTGCTCGAGGGCTTGGGCGGCGTGGCGCGGGCCTGCGACGAGCTGACCGGGCGCGATGCCGACCGGCCGCTGATGGTCTCGGCGACGCCGAGCTTTGCCTCCTCGTGGCTGATGCCGCGGCTGGCCGATTTCCGCGCCGCCAATCCCGCCGTCAGCCTGATGATCGACCCGACAGCGGATGTGAAGCCGGTCGAGCCCGGCGGCATCGACGTGGCGCTGCGCTATGGCTCTGGCGACTGGCCGGGGCTCGACGCCGAACTGCTGGTGACCTCGCCGATCGCCGTGGTCGCCGCGACCTCGCTGGTGGGCAGCCGCGAGTTCGACGACCTCAATGATCTGCGCGCCTTTCACTGGCTGCAGGAGCTAGGCACCAACGAGGCCACCGAATGGTTTGCCCGGCTGGGGGTCGGCCGCAATCGCGCCATGGGCATCTCGTCGCTGCCCGGCAACCTGATGATCGAGGCGGCGCGGCAGGGCCAGGGCATCGCCATCACCGCGCGGATCTTCATCGAGGAGGATGTCGCTGCCGGCCGGCTGCGGGTGCTGTTCGAGGATGTGCGCAAGAAGGGCTATTTCATCGTCACCCGCCCCGGGGTGCAGCGCCCGCCGCTGCGCCGCTTCGTCACCTGGCTGCGCCAGCAGGGCAAGGCGCCGCCGATGACCGCCGGCTGAAGAAAACCGCCACCGCGCCCCGCTATTTGACACAGGTCAAGGCCGGGGCGGCGCACAGCGGTCACAAGGGCCTGACCCCTCAGCCGGAGCCCGCACGTGACCGACACCACAGAGCAGAGCCTCTACAAGGCGCGCGAACCGATCTTTCCCAAGCGCGTCTCGGGGCGGTTCCGCAGCCTCAAGTGGGCGATCATGATCGTCACGCTGGGCATCTATTACCTGGTGCCCTGGATCCGCTGGGACCGGGGGCCGAGCCTGCCGGATCAGGCGGTGCTGATCGATCTGGCGGGCCGGCGGTTCTATTTCTTCTGGATCGAGATCTGGCCGCATGAGTTCTATTTCGTCGCCGGCCTGCTGATCATGGCCGGGCTCGGGCTCTTCCTCTTCACCTCGGCGCTGGGCCGGGTCTGGTGCGGCTATGCCTGTCCGCAGACGGTCTGGACCGATCTCTTCCTGCTGGTCGAACGCCGGATCGAGGGCGACCGCAACGCGCAGCTGCGCCTGCACCGGCAGAAGATGGACCTGCGCAAGGCGCGGCTGCGGCTCACAAAGTGGGCGCTCTGGCTGCTGATCGGGCTCGTCACCGGGGGCGCCTGGGTGTTCTATTTCGCCGATGCGCCGACGCTGCTGCGCGCCCTCGTGACAGGCGAGGCGCATCCCGTGGCCTATGTCACCGTGGCGATCCTGACGCTGACGACCTTTGTCTTTGGCGGCTTTGCCCGCGAGCAGATCTGCATCTATGCCTGCCCTTGGCCGCGCATCCAGGCGGCGATGATGGACGAAGACACCCTGACCGTCGGCTATCGTTTCTGGCGCGGCGAGCCGCGTGGCAAGGGCAACGCGCGGCGCAAGCCCCGCAACAAGGTGCTGTCACTCGAGATCGCGGCGGAAGAGGCCGTCACCGGGCGCGCCGCCCCCGCCTACCCCTCGACGCCGATGCCCCATGCGCCGCCCCGCGCCGCGACGCCCGCCAAGGACCGGCCGCCCGGCGACTGCATCGACTGCATGGCCTGCGTCAACGTCTGTCCGATGGGCATCGACATCCGCAACGGCCAGCAGATGGAATGCATCACCTGCGCGCTCTGCATCGACGCCTGTGACGACGTGATGGCAAGGATCGGCAAGCCGCGCGGGCTCATCGACTACATGGCGCTGACCGACGAGGCGGCCGAACGCGCGGGTGAGCCGCCCAAGCCGATCTGGCAGCAAGTGTTCCGCCCCCGCACCGTGCTTTACACCGCGCTCTGGGCCGGCGTCGGGCTGGCGTTGCTCGTTGCTCTCTTCATCCGCCCCGAGATCGACATGACGGTCGCCCCGGTGCGCAACCCCACCTTTGTCACCCTGTCCGACGGCGCGATCCGCAACACCTACGAGGTCCGCCTGCGCAACAAGCACGGCAGCGCCCAGCCGTTCCGGCTTTCGGTGGCGGGTGATCCGACCCTATTGCTGGAGGTCGAAGGCGCGGCCGGCCCCACCGTCACCGTGCCCGCCGACGCCACCCGCTTGCACAAGATCTACGTGATCGCCCCGGCCGGCAGTGCGGCCGCCGGTCAGGCCCGCACCGCGATCCGGCTCTGGGTCGAGGACACCGAGAGCGGCGAGCGCAGTTTTGAAGACACCGTGTTCAACGGCAAGGAGTCCTGAGATGACATCGACCCGCCCCCTCACCGGACGGCACGTTCTGGCGATCTTCATTGCCGCCTTCGGCGTCATCATCGGCGTCAACCTCGCGCTGGCCTTCAACGCGGTCAGGACCTTTCCGGGGCTCGAGGTCAGCAACTCCTATATCGCGAGCCAGAGCTTCGACGCGCGGCGCGACGCGCAACAGGCGCTGGGCTGGCAGGTCGCCGCTTCGGCCCGCGACGGACGGCTGCGCCTTGCGATCACCGACACCGCGGGCCACCCGGTGAAGGTCGCCCGGCTGCAGGCCGTGCTCGGCCGTGCCACCCATGTACAGGATGACCGCACGCCGGCCTTCCGCTTCGACGGCAGCGCCTATGTGGCCGATGCAGAGATCGGGCCCGGCAACTGGAACCTGCGGATCACCGCCAGCGCGCCGGATGGCACGGCGTTTTCCCAGCGCGTGGTGCTGCGGGTGGCGCGGCCATGAGTGCCGCGCTCTCCGCCGCGCCCTCGGCCTGCCCGGCCTGCGCCGCCGTCCCGCTGGCCGCGGCCGTCGCCCTGACCGACGCGCCCGACCGGCGGGTCCTGTCGCTGCCGGCCATCCATTGCGGCGCCTGTATCGCCTCGGTCGAACGGGTGCTGACCGCCGTGCCGGGGGTGCGCGACGCGCGGGTCAACCTGACATTGAAGCGGGTCACCGTCACCACCGCACCCGAGGTCAGCGCCGCGGCGCTGGCGCAGGTGCTCGCGGCCGCGGGTTTCGAAGCGCATGAGCTCGACGCCGGTCAGCTCGCCGCCACCGCGACCAACACCGCCGGACGGGACCTGCTGATGCGCCTCGCGGTGGCAGGCTTTGCGGCGATGAACGTGATGCTGCTGTCGGTTGCTGTCTGGTCCGGGGCCGAGGGCGCGACGCGCGACATGTTCCACTGGATCTCGGCGCTGATCACCCTGCCCGCGATTGCCTTTGCCGCGCAGCCGTTCTTTGCCAGCGCCTGGGGCGCGCTTGCTGCCCGACGGCTGAACATGGACGTGCCGATTGCCCTGGCGATCCTGCTGGCGCTGGCGACCTCGCTCTGGGAAACTTGGCTCTCCGGAGATCACGCCTATTTCGACGCCGCCCTGGCGCTGACCTTCTTCCTGCTGGCCGGTCGCTACCTCGAGCACCGCACCCGCGCCATCGCCCGCTCGGCCGCCGAGGAACTGGCCGCGCTGGAAGTTCCGCGTGCCATCCGGCTGCGCGACGGACAGGAAGAGCATGTGCCGCTGGCCGAAGTTGCGGCAGGCGACCTGCTGCTGGTGCGGACCGGCGGACGGATGCCGGTGGATGGCGAGATCGTCGCGGGCCGTTCGGAGCTCGACCGTTCGCTGCTCACCGGCGAGACGCCGCCGGTCGTTGCCGGCCCCGGACAACCTGTCAGCGCCGGCGAGGTGAACCTGACCGGCCCGCTGCAGGTCCGCGCCAGCGCCGTCGGCCGCGACAGTTCGCTGCACCGGCTGGCCGACCTGGTGGCAGTGGCTGAATCGGGTCGCGCGCGCTATACCCCGCTGGCCGACAAGGCCGCGCAGCTCTATGCGCCGGGGGTGCATATCCTCTCGGGGCTGGCGTTTCTCGGTTGGTTCTTCTGGACCGGCGAATTGCGTCTGGCACTCAACATCGCCGCCGCGGTGCTGATCATCACCTGCCCCTGCGCGCTGGGCCTCGCGGTGCCGGCCGTCACCACCGCGGCCTCGGGCCGGCTGTTCCGGCGCGGGCTGTTGATCAAGCATGAGACCGCGCTGGAGCGGCTGGCGCAGGTCGACACCGTGGTGTTCGACAAGACCGGCACGCTGACCGAGGGTCAGCCGCTGCTCTGCGATGCGGAAAGCCACCCCGACGCCGTGCTGCGCTTCGCGTTGGCGCTGGCCGAAGGCTCGTCGCACCCGCTGAGCCACGCGCTCTCCCGCGCCGCCCGAGACCGCGGGCTGCAGCCGGCGCCGGTGAGCGAGGTCCGCGAGGTGCCGGGTTTCGGAACCGAGGGGCGCTGCGCGGGCAAGCCTGTCCGCCTCGGACGTGCCACCTGGGTCGGGGCGAGCGAGCGCAGTCGGGACACCGCCGCCTGGCTGGCGCTGCCCGACGGCAGCCGCCACCGGTTCGCCTTTCGCGACGCGCTGCGCCCGGGGGCCGAGGCGGCCATCGCGGCACTGCAGGCGGCGGGGCTTCGGGTGCTTTTGATGTCCGGCGATGCCCCTGCCCCGGTCGCAGCCATGGCGGCGCGGCTGGGCCTGTCCGAGTGGCTGGCCGAGGCCCGCCCCGAGGACAAGGCGGCCCGGATCGCGGCGCTGAGGGACGCGGGCGCACAGGTTCTGATGGTGGGCGACGGGCTCAACGACACCGCGGCGCTGGCCACGGCCGATGTCTCGATCTCGCCCGCCAGCGCGCTTGATGCGGCGCGGGTGGCCAGCGACATCGTGCTGCTGGGCCGCGACCTCTCGCCGCTGCCAGAGGCGCTGGCCACCGCCCGCGCCGCCCGCCGGCGGATCCGCGAGAACTTCCGCATCGCCACGCTCTACAACATCCTCGCCGTGCCGCTGGCCGCGGCCGGTCTGGCGACGCCGCTGATCGCGGCGCTGGCGATGTCGACCTCCTCGATCACCGTGTCGCTCAATGCCCTGCGTCTGAGGCAGCCATGACCGTCCTGCTCTATCTCATTCCGATCGCGCTGTTCCTCGGTGGCATCGGCCTTGCAGGCTTTGTCTTTACCCTGCGCGCGCGGCAGTATGACGACCCCGAAGGCAACGCCCGCCGCATCCTCACCGACCGGTGGGACGACCGCCCGAAACCCTGACCGGGCCTCATGGACGCCGCCCCGCGGATCATGCTAGGGTCCGCGCCGATGAGGCGGAGCAGGCCCGGCAGATGACAGCGTTGAAGGAATTCCAGCGGTTGGAGGCCCAGGGCCTCTGGCGGGCCACCGAGGGCGCGCAGCGCCGACATGTGGTGGTCTCGCTGGGTGAGGCAACGCTGGTTCTGAGCGACATGAACGACCAGGCGCTGACTCATTGGTCGCTGGCCGCGGTCGAGCGGGCCAACCCCGGCGAACAGCCGGCGCGCTACCATCCGGACGGCGACCCCGGCGAGGAACTCGAGCTCGACGATGACGCCGACGCGATGATCGACGCCATCGAACGTCTGCGCCGCGAGATCACCCGCCGCCGGCCGCGCCAGGGCCGGCTGCGCTGGGGCCTTGGCGCCGCGGCGCTGGCGGGGTTCTTGGCGGTGGCGGTGCTCTGGCTGCCGCATGCGCTGGTGGCCCATACCATGCGGGTGGTGCCAGACGTCAAACGCGATGCCATCGGCCGGGCGCTCCTGTCCGAGATCGCGCATGTCTCGGGCCCCGCCTGCCGCTCCGAGAGCGCCAGCGCGCCGCTGCGCAACCTCGCCCGTCGGGTGCTGGGGGCCGAGCGGGCCGGCGATCTGGTGGTCCTGCGCGCCTCGTCGCGGGCGACGGCGCATCTGCCGGGCGGGTTCATCCTGATCGACCGGCGCGTGCTCGAAGACACCGAGGACCCCGAGGCCGCCGCCGGCTTCGTGCTGGTCGAGGACCTGCGGTGGCGCGCCGACGATCCGCTCGAGGCACTGTTGCGCCAAGCCGGGGTGATGGCCACCGCGCGGCTGCTGACCACCGGCCAACTGCCCGAAGAGGCGCTCGAGCGCTTTGCCGTCTCGCTGATGGCCGGAACGCCAGAGCCCTTGCCCGACCAGACGGTGATCGAAGCCTTTCGCGAGGCCAGGCTGCACACCTCGCCCTATGCCTATGCGGTTGATTTCACGGGCGAACGGACGCTGGCGCTGATCGAGTCGGATCCGCTTGGCGGTGCCGACGCCGCGCCGGTGATGTCCGACAACGACTGGCTGCGGCTGCAGACGATCTGCGGCGAGTGACGCGCATCGTCCGGCCGCGTGGCGACGACCCGAAAGCGCCGTATCGCAGGTTACCCAAGCAAAACCCGGAGACTTTCAGACCGCAACGCGGGACGTGGCCAGATCGCCATGCCAGCTGGTCGCCAGCACTCCCCGTCATCCCGTTTGGCTCCAACCCCGGCCTCTGAAACGAAAAAAGGCGGACCGCAAGGCCCGCCCCGTCATGTCACGTCGCCGGCCTTATTTGCGCAGCGAGGCAGAGCGATAACCGACCCGCATCTGCACCGTGTCAAGCGCCTCCCTGAGCCGGTCCTGACGCGAGAACGGCCCGACCAGCACCGTCTGATACCGCATGCCGGAGCGCTGGACCGTGCTGGTTCGCACCGGCAGCCCTGCGCCCTGCAGCCGGCGGATGGCGGCCTGCGCCTTGGCCGGCGTGGTGAAGATGCCGACCTCGACATAGCGATGGCTGGCCTTTCGGACCACGGTGGGCATGGCCTTGGCCGTCTGCGGGGCCGCCTTGCGGACCACCTGCGGCACGCTGCGGCGCACGGTCTTCGGCGCGGCCTTGGGCACCTCGCCGCGCGAGCTGACGAAGCCCGCCGCCTGCTGTTCCCGCATCGAGCGATAGGGATAGCGCAGCTCGGGATAGTAGTGGCTGACCTCCTGCCCGGTGTACTGATCGATCAGCCGACGCGGCACCGTGTTGGTCCAGACCAGCAGCATCTTGCGGCGGCCGTCCAGCGTCTGATGTGCGCGGGTCGTGCTCAGCCGGCCGTCGTCGAAGGCGCGCTCATAGCCCTGCGGCACCGGCACCTTGACCGAGGCGCCGCGCTCATAGGCGCGCTTGGGCGCGATTACCGTCTGGCCGGTCACATGGGTGGTGCCGCTGGTGCCGACAAAGACTTTCACCCCGGCCTCGGCGACTTGTACCGTCTGGCCGGTGCCGCGCACCACGATCGTCGGGCCTTTCTTGAGCCCGTCGGCAGTGCGCAACACGGTGTTGGGCGGCAGCTGACCGGCACGGCGCACGATCACTTGGCGGGCCGGGGCGGTCTGCACCACAGGCTCGGCCGGGCGCACCATCCGCGGCAGGCGGGCCGGTTCGGGCGTGCGGCGGACCACGCGGGGCTGAGGCTTGGCGGCCGATTGCACGACCCTGCGCGGGGGCGCCGCAGGTGCGGGACGGGCCGCGACCGGCGCCGGGGTCGCCGCAGGTGCCGGACGGGCGGCGGGGGCCGGACTGGCGGCGGGCGCAGGGGCGGGTTCGACCACCGGGGCCGGTGCCTCGACAACCCGCGCCGGAGCAGCGGCGGGCGCCGCCTCCTGGCCGCAGATCACCTGCCGGTCACGGTCGACCCGCGGCACCCAGGTGACATTGCCATCGATCCCGGCACGGATGTAGATGCAGCCGCGGCTGTCGACATATTGCCGTCCCGAAAACGAACTCGGCGGCAGTTCGGCCGGCGTCGCCAGGTCCTCGCGGATTTGCGCCACAGTCGCGGTCGCGCTTGCGGAAAAGCCAATTGCGACGGCCAAGGCCGCACAGATACTCGTCTTTTTCATAACCAGTCCCCACAGGTTTGGGGTCAGCATGACAAAAGGTTTCTATTTAGTAAAGCGCTCTCAGGCCTATTTTGTGCCGAACATCCGGTCACCCGCATCACCTAGCCCCGGGACAATATAACCTTGGTCGTTCAACTGCCGGTCGAGAGAGGCGGTGATGATCGGCACGTCGGGGTGCGCTTCTTTCATCCGGGCCACCCCTTCCGGTGCCGCCAGCAGACAGAGAAAGCGGATATTGGTCGCCCCGGCCTGTTTCAGCAGGTCGATGGCGGCGGCCGAGGAATTGCCGGTGGCCAGCATCGGATCGACCGCGATCACCAGCCGGTCATCCAGCCCGTCGGGCACCTTGAAGTAGTATTGCACCGGCATCAGCGTCTCTTCATCGCGGTAGAGCCCGACGAAACCGACCCGCGCCGAGGGGACCAGTTCAAGCACCCCGTCAAGCAGCCCGTTGCCGGCCCGCAGGATCGAGATCAGCGCCAGTTTCTTGCCGTCAAGGACCGGCGCGTCCATCACCTCCATCGGCGTCTCGACGCGCTGCGTGGTCATCGGCAGTTCGCGGGTGATCTCGTAGGCCAGCAGCTGGCTGATCTCGCGCAACAGGCGGCGGAACTCGGCGGTCGAGGTTTCCTTGTCGCGCATCAGGCTCAGCTTGTGCTGCACGAGGGGGTGTTCGACGACGGTCAGATGCTCGGTCATGTGGTTTCCAGTGTCTTGGCGATCCGCGCGCGGGTCGCTTCATCGCAGAAGGCCGCCGCAAGGGCGGTCTGGTTGAGGGCCTTGAAGTCGTCTTCGTTCCATTCGAAGACACGCGCAAGGGCTTCGTATTCCCGGGTCATGTCGGTGTGGAAGAACGGCGGATCATCGGTCGAGACCGTGACCTTGAGGCCGCGTTCGCGCAGCTTTTCAATCGGATGCGCCGCGAGCCTCGGGTAGACGCCGAGCACCACGTTGGAGCCGGGGCAGACCTCGAGCACCACGCCCTGTTCGGCCAGCTCCTCGCAGAGCGCAGGGTCCTCGATCGCCCGCACCCCGTGGCCGATGCGCTCGACCTTGAGGTCGCGGACGGCGGCGCGCACCTCCTCCGGCCCGCGCCATTCGCCGGCATGGGTGGTCAGCCGCAGCCCGGCTTCGCGCGCCATGTCAAAGGCATAGGCGAAATCGCCCTGCTCGCCGGCGTTCTCGTCGCCGCCCATGCCGAAGCCGCAGAGCCAGTCATCGGCGGTCTCGGCGGCACAGCGCGCGGTCCTCCTGGCCTGATCCGGCCCGAAATGGCGCACGCAGGTGACGATGCCGCGCAGGGTGATGCCCATCTCGCGCTCGGCCTGGTCGGCGGCTTCGCGGATCGCGTGAAGGTATTCGCGCCACGCCGCCAGATCGCCGCCGCCGCAGAAATCGGGGCTGAGAAAGGCCTCGGTATAGACCACCCCGTGCGAGGCGCTTTCCTCCAGCACCGCCAGCGTCAGCCGGCGGAAGTCCTCGGGGGTTTGAAGCACCTGAGTTGCGGCCTCGTAGACCTTGAGAAAATGCAGGAAATCACGATAGGCGTAATTGCCCCGCGCGTCGAAGACGCCGGTGATGTCCACGGATTTTTCCTGCGCCAGCCCGGCAATCAGCTTGGGCGGCGCGGCGCCCTCGATATGGAGATGCAGCTCCACCTTGGGAAATGTTCGAAAACTCACAGAAAACTCCGCAATTCTGAGGGGTATATGACCCCAAGGTGTTCGGAAATGGCAGCCGCGACCGAAGTGAAATCGACCAGACCGAGGGCCTTTTCGCCCAGACCGGCGCCCAGAACCGGCACCCGCTCGCGGGTGTGATCGGTGCCGGTCCATGTCGGGTCATTGCCGTGGTCGGCGGTCAGGATCATCAGGTCGCCGGGGCGCAGCCGGGCGAGCACCGGGCCGATCTCGGCATCGAACCACTCCAGCGCCCGGGCATAGCCAGACACGTCGCGGCGATGCCCCCAGAGGCTGTCGAACTCGACGAAATTCGCAAACACCAGACCGCCGTCGGGGGCCTCGTCCACCTGCTGGCCCAGCGCCTCCATCAGCGCGGCATCGCTGCCCTTGGTGACCGTGTCGATCCCCTGCATCGAGAAGATATCGCCAATCTTGCCAATCGCCCGCACCGGCAGACCGGCGTCCTGCACCCAGTTGGTCAGCACCTTGCCCGGCGGCGTCAGGGCATAGTCGCGGCGGTTTCCTGTGCGCTGAAAGGCGCCCGGTTCGCCGACAAAGGGTCGCGCGATCACCCGGCCGACGCGCATCTCGTGCAGATGCGGCGCGAGATCTGCGCAGAGCTTGAGCAGGCGCTCGAGCCCGAAGTGCTCTTCATGCGCAGCGATCTGGAACACGCTGTCGGCCGAGGTGTAGCAGATCGGCCAGCCGGTGCGCAGGTGCTCCTCGCCCAGCGCCTTGAGGATCTCGGTGCCGGAGGCGTGGCAATTGCCGAGGATCCCGTCGGTTCCTGCAAGTTCGGCCGCCATCCGGCTGATTTCCTTGGGGAAAGCCGGCACAGTGTCGGGAAAGACCGTCCAGTCCCAAGGCACCGGCAGCCCGGCCAGTTCCCAGTGGCCAGAGGGGGTGTCCTTGCCGCGCGACTGTTCGGTTGCGGCCCCCCAGAGCCCCTTCGGCTCGGTGCCCAGCCCCGACACCTCGGCACCTGAGGCGAGCTGACAGGCGGCGCCAAGGCCCAGAGCGTCGAGATGCGGCATCTTGAGCGGGCCGGTGCGGCCCTCTTCCGCCTCTCCCGCCGCGCAGGCCCGGGCGATATGGGCCAGTGTGTTGGCGCCGGTGTCCGGTGTCTTGCCGTTGAAGAAATTGCCGGCATCGGGCGCGCCGCCGATGCCCACGGAATCCATCACCACGAGAAATGCGCGCGCCATCAGCCGATCCTTTCCACGATCAAGGGGGTCTCCGGTGCGGCCTCGCCGATCCGGATTGCCGCCCGCACCGCCCGTTCCGCCGCCTCGGCCTGGCTTTCGCGCGCCGCGTGGATGCGCGCCAGCGGCTGGCCCCGGTCCACCCGGTCGCCCAGCGACACCACGTCAGACAGCCCGACGGCCGGGTCGACCACATCGCTCTCGACCCGCCGGCCGCCGCCCAGATGCACCACCGCGAGGCCCAGCGCCTCGCCGTCCATCTCGGACACCACGCCCGCCGCCGGGGCCGCGATCTCGCGGATCACCGGGGCCTCCGGCAGAAAGCGCTGCCAGTCGTCTGTGAAATGCACCGGCCCGCCCATCGCCTGCACCATGCGGCCGAAATGCTCGGCCGCGCGGCCGGAGGCGACCGCCTCGGCAATCGCCGCCGCGCCAGCCTCGGCGTCCTGCGCCAAGCCGCCAGAGGCCAGCAAGGCGCCGCCCAGCGCGCAGGTGATCTCATGCAGCCGGCCTTGCGCAGCCCCCGTCAGCACCCGCATCGCGGCATCGACCTCGAGCGCATTGCCCAGTGCCGGGGCCAGGGGCTGCGACATGTCGGTGATCAGCGCCTGGGTCGGGCAGCCGGCGGCATTGGCAGTCGACACCAGCGCCCCGGCCAGCGCCTGTGCGTCCTCGCGGCGTTTCATGAAGGCGCCGGAGCCGAGCTTGACGTCGAGCACCAGCCCTTCAAGCCCTGCCGCCAGTTTCTTGGACAGGATCGAGGCGGTGATCAGGTCGAGGCTTTCCACCGTCGCCGTCACGTCCCGCACCGCATAAAGCCGCTTGTCGGCCGGGGCGATCTCGGCGCTGGCCGAGACGATGGCGCAGCCCGCGGCGCGCACCACCTCGGCAAACCGCGCCTCGTCGAGCGCGGTGGAGAGGCCCGGGATGCTCTCCATCTTGTCGAGCGTGCCGCCGGTGTGGCCGAGGCCGCGGCCCGAGATCATCGGCACATAGGCGCCGCAGGCCGCCAGCGCCGGCGCCAGCACCAGGCTGACGCAATCGCCGACACCGCCGGTGGAATGCTTGTCGAGCACCGGGCCGGGCAGGTCCCAGCTCAGGCAATCGCCGCTGTCGCGCATCGCCCGCGTCAGCGCCACGCGCCCCCCCTCGTCCAGCCCGCGCAGGCAGACCGCCATGGCAAAGGCGCCAGCCTGGGCATCGCTCACCTCACCGTCGGCCAGCCCTTGGGCGAACCATGCCAGATCGGCCTCCGACGGCTGATCACCCCGCCTGAGCGTGCCGAGGATCGCCCGCGCGTCGCTCATTTGCCAGCGCTGTCCATCTGGGCGGCGTCGAAGGCGCCGGGCAGCAGCTCGGCAATGGTGAGCTGCATTTCCTCGCCCGAGAGCGTCGCCATGGTCACCACCACGTCCGGGCCGCGTGCGAATTCCGCCAGCTTCTGCCGGCAGCCGCCGCAGGGGGTCACCGGGGTCGGACTGTCGGCCACCACATAGGCTGCCTCGAACCGGGTCTGGCCGCCGGCCACCATGGCGGCAATGGCGCCGGCCTCGGCACAGGTACCCTCGGGATAGGCGACATTCTCGACGTTGCAGCCGGAAAAAACGGTGCCATCGGCGGCACGCAGGGCGGCCCCCACCTTGAAGCCTGAATAGGGCGCATAGGCATTGTCGCGCACCGCGCGCGCGGGTTCGGCCAGATCCATCAAGACCCCCATCGTTGAAACTGGCCGGCATGATCGGGCGGCGCGGGCGATGATGCAAGCATGACGTGGCCCGGCCCGGCGGCGAAATGCCACGAAACACGCGACAGCCCCGCCCTGTTATCGCTAAGCTGATTTACAGGATTGGGCGGAAGCTGTTATCGGCGCGACGGGGATAATACTCCGGGCCAAGATAGTTTAACGCTAAACAAAACACGCAGAGGGACTTCGAGATGACCGACAGCAAGGCACAGGAAACACTGCGCGAGGCGGCCCTGTTCTATCACGAGTACCCCAAGCCCGGCAAACTCGAGGTCCGCGCCACCAAACCGCTGGCCAATGGCCGCGACCTGGCCCGCGCCTATTCGCCCGGCGTGGCCGAGGCCTGCGTCGAGATCGCCAAGGAGGCGACCAATGCGGCCCGCTACACCGCCCGCGGCAACCTAGTGGCGGTGGTGTCGAACGGCTCCGCGGTGCTGGGCCTGGGCAACATTGGTGCCCTGGCGTCGAAACCGGTGATGGAGGGCAAGGCGGTCCTGTTCAAGAAATTCGCCGGCATCGACTGTTTCGACATCGAGGTGAACGAGACCGACCCGGAAAAGCTCGCCGATATCGTCTGCGCGCTCGAGCCGACCTTTGGCGCGATCAACCTCGAGGACATCAAGGCGCCGGAGTGTTTCATCGTCGAGAAGCTCTGCCGCGAGCGGATGAACATCCCGGTGTTCCACGACGACCAGCACGGCACCGCCATCGTGGTGGGGGCGGCGGCAACCAACGCGCTGCGCGTCGCCGGCAAGAAATTCGAGGACATCAAGATCGTCTCGACCGGCGGCGGCGCGGCCGGCATCGCCTGTCTCAACATGCTGCTGAAGCTGGGGGTGAAGCGCGAGAACGTCTGGCTGTGTGACATCAAGGGCGTGGTCTACGAGGGCCGCACCGAAGAGATGACCGACCAGAAGGCCGAATATGCGCAAAAGACCGAAGCCCGGACGCTGGACGAGGTGATCGAGGGGGCCGACCTGTTCCTCGGCCTCTCCGGCCCCGGCGTTCTCAAGCCCGAGATGGCGGCCAAGATGGCGGCGCGGCCGATCATCTTTGCGCTGGCCAACCCGACGCCAGAGATCATGCCGGACCTCGCCCGCGAGGTGCAGCCCGAGGCGATCATCGCCACCGGTCGCAGCGATTTTCCCAACCAGGTCAACAACGTCCTGTGCTTCCCCTTCATCTTTCGCGGCGCGCTGGATGTCGGCGCGACCGAAATCAACGACGAGATGAAAATCGCCTGCATCGAGGGCATCGCGGCGCTGGCGCGCGAGACGACCAGCGCCGAGGCCGCCGCCGCCTATCAGGGCGAAGACCTGACCTTCGGCGCCGACTACCTGATCCCCAAGCCGTTTGATCCGCGGCTCTCGGCGGTGGTGTCGAGCGCGGTGGCCAAGGCGGCGATGGAGACCGGCGTTGCGACCCGCCCGATCGAGGACATGGAGGCCTACAGGCACAAGCTGAATGCCTCGGTCTTCAAGTCGGCGCTGCTGATGCGGCCGATCTTCCATGCCGCCAGCACCGCCAGCCGCCGCATCGTCTTTGCCGAGGGCGAGGACGAGCGGGTGCTGCGCGCGGCGCAGGCGATCCTCGAAGAGACCACCGAAAAGCCGATCCTGATCGGCCGGCCGGAGGTGATCGATCAGCGCTGCGAGCGCCACGGGCTCAACATCCGGCCCGGCCGCGAGTTCGATATCGTGAACCCCGAGAACGACCCGCGCTACCGCGACTACTGGGGCACCTATCACCAGATCATGGCGCGGCGCGGGGTGACGCCGGATGTGGCCCGCGCGGTGATGCGGACCAATTCCACCGTGATCGGCGCCGTCATGGTGCATCGCGGCGAGGCCGACAGCCTGATCTGCGGCACCATCGGCGAATTTCGCTGGCACCTGAACTACGTGACCCAGGTGCTGGGCAGCCCGGCGTATCGCCCGCATGGCGCGCTCAGCATGATGATCCTCGAGGACGGGCCGCTGTTCCTCGCCGACACCCATGTCTGGTCCCTGCCCTCGCCGGCGGAACTGGCCGAGGTGGCTGTCGGGGCGGCGCGCCATGCCCGGCGCTTCGGGGTCGAGCCGCGCATCGCCTTCTGCTCGCAGTCGCAGTTCGGCAATCAGGCCGAGGGCTCGGGCAAGCGGCTGCGCGAGGCGATTGCGCTGCTCGACGCGATGGACACCGATTTCCAGTACGAGGGCGAGATGAACGTCGATGCCGCGCTCGACCCAGAGCTGCGCGAGCGCCTGCTGCCAGGCGGCCGTCTGGACGGCGCGGCGAACGTGCTGATCTTCGGCCATGCCGATGCCGCCTCGGGCGTGCGCAATATCCTCAAGATGAAGGCCGGCGGGCTGGAAGTCGGGCCGATCCTGATGGGCATGGGCAACCGGGCGCATGTGGTGACGCCGGGGATCACCGCGCGCGGCCTGCTCAACATGGCGGCGATCGCCGGCACCCCGGTGGCGCAATACGGCTGACAAAAATGCCGTGCCGCCCATGGGGGCGGCACGGTCTTGATTGGGTTGAAATCTATTTCTTGACTGTCTTGTCGCCGGGTTTCGCCGGCTTTTGCTTTTTGTCGCCCATGGCAACAGGACCTTTTTTGCGAAGTGGCGCGGCACCGTGCCGTGCCATGGCCCCTTTATTCCAGCGACTCACCCGGTTTGCGCGACTGGATTCGACATCGGTGATGTCGAATTTCGACCAGAATTTGCAAACCGGCGGAAATCAGCAGAAAGCATCGCAAAGCCGGGAGGGTTTGCAAAAGTTTGCAGGCACGCGCGCCAGAGTCTGCAAAGAAATCGCGCCAATCTGACGCTGTTTGCGCCAACCGGCTTGCCCGAGGGGTGGTGGCTCTCGTATCCCGAAACGGTCGCCGGAGGAGGATACCATGACATACACCGATGTTTACGCGCGCTGGCAGGCCGACCCCGAGGGGTTCTGGATGGAGGCGGCGCAGGCCATCGACTGGGAAGAGATGCCCTCGAAGGCGCTGTTTGATCGCGGCGACGACCTTTACGAATGGTATGCCGATGGCCGGGTCAACGCCTGCTGGAACGCGGTCGACCGCCACGTGAAGAACGGCCGCGGCGCGCAGGTGGCGATCATCCATGACAGCCCGATCACCGACAGCCAGCAGAAGATCACCTTTGCCGAGTTGCAGGACCGGGTCGCGCGGCTCGCTGGCGCGCTGCGCGCCAAGGGCATCGAAAAGGGCGACCGGGTGATCATCTACATGCCGATGGTGCCGGAGGCGCTTGAGGCGATGCTGGCCTGCGCCCGGCTCGGCGCGGTGCATTCGGTGGTCTTCGGCGGCTTTGCCGCCAACGAGCTGGCCGTCAGGATCGACGACGCCACCCCCAAGGCGATCATCGCCGCCTCCTGCGGGCTCGAACCGGGCCGTGTTGTGAGCTACAAGCCGCTGCTCGACGGTGCCATCGAACAGGCCAGCCACAAGCCGGAGTTCACGGTGATCCTGCAACGCGAGCAGCAGGTCGCGCCGCTCACCGAGGGCTTTGATCACGACTGGCACGCGGTCCAGGAGGGCGTGACGCCGGCCGATTGCGTCCCGGTCGAAGGCAACCACCCGGCCTATATCCTCTATACCTCCGGCACCACCGGCGCGCCTAAGGGCGTGGTGCGCCACACCGGCGGCCATCTGGTGGCGCTGAACTGGACGATGAAGAACATCTATGACGTCGACCCCGGCGATGTCTTCTGGGCGGCTTCTGATGTCGGCTGGGTCGTGGGGCACAGTTACATCTGCTACGGGCCGCTGATTCACGGCAACACCACCGTGGTCTTCGAGGGCAAGCCGGTCGGCACACCCGATGCCGGCACCTTCTGGCGGGTGATCCAGGATCACGGGGTCAAGAGCTTCTTCACCGCCCCCACCGCCTTTCGCGCGGTGAAACGCGAGGATCCGCAGGGCGCGCTGATCAAGGACTACGACCTGTCCTCGCTCAAGATCGTCTACCTCGCCGGCGAGCGCGCCGATCCCGACACCATCCTGTGGGCGCAGGACAAGCTCGGAGTGCCGGTGATCGACCACTGGTGGCAGACCGAGACCGGCTTTGCCATCGCCGCCAACCCGATGGGGATCGAGCCGCTGCCGGTCAAGATCGGCTCGCCCTCGGTCGCGATGCCGGGCTATGATGTGCAGATCCTCGATGAGGGCGGCCGCGAGATGCCGCGCGGCGAACTGGGCGCCATCGCCGTCAAGCTGCCGCTGCCGCCGGGCACCCTGCCGACGCTGTGGAACGCCGAAGACCGCTATCGCAAGAGCTACCTGACCACCTTTCCGGGCTTCTACGAGACCGGCGATGCCGGGATGATCGACGAAAACGGCTATCTCTACATCATGGCCCGCACCGACGACGTGATCAACGTCGCCGGCCACCGGCTCTCGACCGGCGGCATGGAGGAGGTGCTGGCCGGCCACCCGGACGTGGCCGAATGCGCGGTGATCGGCGTCAGCGACTCGCTCAAGGGCCAGCTGCCGGTGGGGTTCCTCTGCCTCAACAAGGGCTGCAACCGAGGCCATGACGAGATCACCGCCGAGGTGGTGAAACTGGTGCGCGAAAGGATCGGCCCGGTGGCGGCCTTCAAGCTGGCGCTGGTGGTCGACCGTCTGCCCAAGACCCGCTCGGGCAAGATCCTGCGCGCCATCATGGTCAAGATCGCCGACGGACAGGACTACAAGATGCCGGCCACCATCGACGATCCGGCGATCCTCGACGAGGTGCGCACGGCATTGCAGGGCTTGGGCTACGCCAGGTAGGGCAGACAAAAAGTAAGCCGCCCGGGGGAACACCGGACGGCTTGGACCACTTCAGGACCGTATCGGCGCGACCTCAGGCAACAGGACAGGCACCGTATGGGTACCGCACCTCGGTCACGCAGGTAGACCGGTGGATGGACGGACGTCACTCACTCGCCCGCCCTCCACACGATCACTCCGACCGCGAAAATGCCACGGCGGATAGGGGTGCGTATCCGCCAGACTCAGGCAGAAAAGGGTTTGCGATCTATAGTGAGACACCGACCCTGACGAACACAGTGAGAAGATCGACTTTCTGCGCTGCAAAATCTGTGACCCAGATCACAGTTTTTGCGGGATAGTCATTCCCTGCCGCGGTTTGTTGACGCAATCTCCCGGCATAAAATGCAGTGGGGCCCGGGTCAGCCTGATCCGGCCAGGTATTGGCTTGTTCAAATGACATTGAAATTTCGCGATATTGCCAGCAGGGAAAGCCTGATTCTCGGCGCACTCTCCTCCCGGGAGCGGGCCACCTTGCTGGGCATGTCCAAACCCTGCCATTTTCACAGCGGCAAGGTGATCTTTTCCAAGGACAGCCCCGGCGAGACGATGATGTTGATCGAGACCGGCCGGGTTGAGATCAGCCTGACCTCGGCGGCCGGCAACCGCTCGATCGTGGCGCATCTCGGCCCCGGCGATTCGGTGGGCGAGATGGCGGTGCTGCTGGGCGGCGACCGGACGGCGGATGCGGTGGCCACCAATGACGTCACCGGGCGGATGTTGCATCGCACGGTGCTGATGTCGTTCCTCACCCAGCATCCGCGCACCACGCTGGGGCTGATCGCCGATCTTTGCCGCAAGTTGCAATCCACCACCGAGGCGCTGGCCGACCTGTCGACCGCCGATGGTGGCACCCGTCTGGCCAAGGTGCTGATCGGGCTGTTCGACCGCTGGGGGGTGGAAGAGCCCGACGGTTACCGGCTGACGCCGCCGGTGTCGCAATCCGATCTTGGCGACATGGCGGGGCTGACGCGGGAAACCGTCAACCGGCAGATCCGCGCCTGGCAGACCGAAGGCATGCTGCGCCGCGAGGGCCGCGAGCTGATCCTGATCGAGCCCGACATGTTGGCCGAGCGGGCACAATAGGCGCGCGGCCGCGCTGGAGTTGCGCCTCTCGCTGCGAACCCAGAGGTCCGGGGCAGGCCCGGGACGGGGTCAGGCGGATGGCTTGCGCGCTTAACCCAATCGCGACCGACCGCTTGGCCACCCGAGCACAACGACCGCGCGCCCGCGCCCCGGACTTGATCCGGGGCCTCTCCCTCCCCACCAGACCTAACGCCCCCGGAAAGGGTCAGACGAATTGCTCGCGGATCAGCCGCTCTTCCAAGCCGTGACCCGGGTCAAACAGGATGCGGTGGGCAACGGCGGGCTGCGAGCGGATCTCGACCTTGACCACATCCTGCACCGCGCGGGCATCGGCCTCGGCCATCACCGGGCGTTTCGCCGGGTCGAGCACCTCGAAGCTGACCTCGGCCGTCTTGGGCAGCAGTGCGCCGCGCCAGCGCCGGGGCCGAAAGGCCGCCATCGCGGTCAGCGCCAGCACATCGGCGCCGATCGGCAGGATCGGCCCATGGGCCGAGAAATTATAGGCCGTCGAGCCCGCCGGCGTTGCCAGCAGCGCCCCGTCGCAGACCAGTTCCGGCATCCTTACCCGGCCATCGACCGAGATCCGCAGCCGCGCCGCCTGTGGCCCGGCGCGCAACAAAGAGACCTCGTTGATCGCCAACGCCGTGTGCAGCGTGCCGTCGAGACAGGTGGCGTGCATTGACAGCGGGTTGATCACCTCTTGGGCCGCGGCGCGCAGGCGCTCGATCAGCCCCTGCTCGCTGTAGGCATTCATCAGAAAGCCGACGGTGCCGCGGTTCATGCCATAGACCGGCGCCGGGTTGGCCTCGGTGCGGTGCAGGGTCTGCAGCATGAAGCCGTCGCCGCCGAGCGCCACGATCACGTCGGCGCCCTGTTCGGCATGATCGCCGTAGCGCGCGCTGAGCGAGGCCAAGGCCGATTGCGCGATCGGCGCGTTCGAGGCGCAAAAGGCGATTCTGAGCGTCATGACGGGTTTCCTTGCCGGCCTCACCGTTTCCGAAACAACCACAAGTTCCCCGACAAGGCCAGCGGTGGCGCGCGGCCGCGCCTCTGCGTCGCTTTCGCGGCTTTTCGTCGCCATCGCTTTGCAGTAGGAAGCGCGCCAAGTGTTAGCTTGCCCAAGGAGCCAGCCCATGGACGCCACCGTCAAAGACCAAGGATTCTTCACCCAACCCCTCGCCGACCGCGACCCCGAGCTGTTCGGCGCGATCACCGGCGAGCTGGGCCGCCAGCGTGACGAGATCGAGCTGATTGCCAGCGAGAACATCGTCTCGCGCGCGGTGATGGAGGCGCAGGGCTCGGTCCTGACCAACAAATACGCCGAAGGCTACCCGGGCCGGCGCTATTACGGCGGCTGCGACTGGGTCGATGTGGCCGAGAACCTCGCCATTGACCGCGCGAAACAGCTCTTTGGCTGCGAGTTTGCCAACGTCCAGCCGAACTCCGGTAGCCAGGCCAACCAGGGCGTGTTTCAGGCGCTGATCCAGCCCGGCGACACCATTCTCGGCATGAGCCTCGACGCCGGCGGCCACCTGACGCACGGTGCGCGGCCCAATCAGTCGGGAAAGTGGTTCAACGCGGTGCAATACGGTGTCCGCAAGCAGGACAACCAGCTCGATTACGACCAGGTCGAAGCCCTGGCCAAGGAACACCAGCCCAAGCTGATCATTGCCGGCGGCTCGGCCATCCCGCGCCAGATCGACTTCAAGCGGATGCGCGAGATCGCCGACATGGTGGGCGCGCTGCTGCATGTCGACATGGCGCATTTCGCCGGTCTGGTGGCGGCGGGCGAGCACCCCTCGCCCTTCCCGCACGCGCATGTGGCCACCACCACCACCCACAAGACCCTGCGTGGCCCCCGCGGCGGCATGATCCTGACCAACGACGAGGCGATCGCCAAGAAGGTCAACTCGGCGATCTTCCCCGGCATCCAGGGCGGCCCGCTGATGCATGTGATCGCCGCCAAGGCCGTGGCCTTCGGCGAGGCGCTGGATCCTTCGTTCAAGACCTATGCGCAACAGGTGATCCGCAATGCGCAGGCGCTGTCTGACCAGCTGATCAAGGGCGGTCTGGACACCGTGACCCATGGCACCGACACCCATGTGGTTCTGGTCGACCTGCGGCCCAAGAACGTCAAGGGCAACGCCACCGAAAACGCTCTGGGCCGGGCGCATATCACCTGCAACAAGAACGGCGTGCCGTTCGATCCGGAAAAGCCCACCGTGACCTCCGGCATCCGCCTCGGTTCGCCCGCCGGCACCACCCGCGGCTTTGGCGAGGACGAGTTCCGCCAGATCGCCGACTGGATCATCGAGGTGGTCGACGGGCTGGCCGACAACGGTGAGGACGGCAATGCCGCGGTCGAGAACAAGGTGCGCGCCGAGGTCGAGGCGCTGTGCAAGCGGTTCCCGATTTACGCCGAACTCTGAGACCCGTCTCAGCCCCTGTCGGACGACAAAAGGCCCGGAACCTTCCGGGCCTTTTGCTGTTTGAGGGGCAGTGCACCCGACGGAAAGCGCGCCGTCATCCGGATTACGAGGGACAGACTTCGCAGGAGTTTGGCGGTGCGCAGCGTCACACCGATCTGGCGGGTCTCTCGCTTGGCGTATTCCTCGCTCAGCTGCGTGTCGCTTGCCTCGTATGCACCGTAACCGCCCGATTGTCACCGCGGATCAGTGCGACGGCGTCCGTTGCCACGGAAGCAGCTCGTTGATCCGGTTGATCTTGTGATCATGGATACGGTCGAGGATATCGGCCAGCCAGGCTTGTGGATCGAGGCCATTCATCTTGGCCGTTTCGATGAGGGTCATCGCTCTGGCCAGCGTCTCGCCACCGCTATCGGATCCCGCGAAGAGCCAGTTCTTCCGACCGATGCCGATCGGGCGCATGGCGCGCTCGGCCGGGTTGTTGTCGATGCCGACGCGGCCGTCTTGGAGGAACAGCTCAAAGGATTGCCAACGGCTGAGTCCGTAGCGGAAGGCCTTGGCGAGAGAGGTGGTCGCAGGATTTCGGACCAGTTGCTAAGCTGTAGCGACTGACGAAGGAACGACCCAAGATGACGAAGCGGAAACGCTATTCGGCCGAGTTCAAGGCCAAGGTTGCGCTTGAAGCAATCC
>NZ_JAXMOR010000026.1:0-67670 GCF_034669705.1 Marinovum sp. | reverse complement strand
GCTCTTTGATCATCCCGATGATTTGCGCCTCGGTGAAACGGCTCTTTCGCATTCGTCTGCTCCTACATAGGTTGGGCAAACTCTACTTCATGGTGAGGGATTTTGCGGGGGGCACGTCATCGAGAGAGAGTTTCTAAAAGGGGGTCAACTCTCCAGACCCTCGCCGAGAAGCGTGCCTACATCCGCGACCGTCGGCCCGCCAACCTCTCGATCCAACGGGGGTGCAAGCTGATGGGGGTGGCCCGATCGAGTTTCTATGCCGCACCCATCGGCAGGCCCGCAGATGCGGTGATCGTGGCCGAAATTCGCGACATCACCGACGAGTTCGAGGGCTATGGCTACCGCCGCGTTGATGCCGAGCTCCGTCACCGCGGTTTCATCGTGAATGCCAAGAAGGTCCGGCGGCTGATGAAGGAAAACGATTTGGATCCGCGGCGACGAAGACGTTTTGTCCGCACGACCGACAGTGATCACGATAGTCCGATCTTCCCGCTCGTCGCGAAAGGGTTCGAGGTCCATGGCCCGAACCAGCTCTGGGTGGCCGACCTGACCTACATCACGATCACCGGTGGCTTCGCCTACGCCGCGCTCGACCATTGTTCTTGAACCAGTGGCGAACAAGGTCTCTCTCCTCGATGCCTGGTCCCGCCGCGTGGTGGGCCATGCGATCGGCCGAGGCATCGATGCGCGCCTCGCCGTGAAGGCGCTTCGCCAGGCGATTGCGTTGCGCAGGCCTTTGCCCGGTTGCGTGTTTCACACGGACCGCGGCTCGCAATACGCATCAGAGATGCATCGCGCCCTGCTCGCGGAACACGGCTTCGTCGGCTCCATGAGCCGGCGCGGCAATCCCTACGACAATGCCCAGGCTGAGAGCTTCATGAAGACGCTCAAGGTGGAAGATGCCTATCTGATGGAATACGAAACGTTCGAGGATGTGGCCGACGGCGTGCCCCGCTTCATCGAAGCTTACAACACGCGTCGCCTGCATTCAGCCTTGGGGTATTTCAGCCCCGCACAGTTCGAGGACCGCAACGCCCGCACACCTGTCAAAACCGCCGCGTGATCGTGTCCACCCCGAGGGGCGCACTCCATAAGGGGGTCAAGATTGCCTGCCGATTGACAGCTTGATCCTGTCTTCTGACACGACGCACCGGGGGGGGCGCTACCTTCGACCGCCCGCACAGTGTCAGGTGCCGTCTATGCCTTAGGCAATCCGAAGAAAACGGCCGCCGGACTCGACCGACATCCGCAAGGATGTGCTATCAGTCGCGTGGAGGTAAAGCGGCTTCGCAGGCTCACCGACGACGACGCTGCCACCCGAGGCGGGCTATTCCCGCAGTACAGAGAGGATGAAGTTCGCGAATGGATGGAGCGTGACAGAGAAGCCGGGGAATAGTCTAACGCGCATCTTATATGTGAACGGGTGCCGAGATTTCCGCATTCTCGGCACCCATCCATTATTGCTAATGCGATCATGACAAATAATCTGTAGACCCAAGCAGAAGTCCGCCAAAATGGAGTACTTTGTCCAGGTGGCTCAATTGATACTGTGCTCGTGAGGGTTTCTTAAAGCTGCAGATTTTTCTCGATTTCATCTGAGATCGCTTGCTGGTCTCTCATCAATGGCTGGAATAGCGCTTGGTCATCGATGTAAACTCCGTCGATGTCAGGAACGGCGTGGTCTAACAGAAGCCGCGCGTTGACTTTGCTGATTTTGATGCGTTCTGCGAATGTGCGGTGCGTTTTACGCAGTATTCTGCCCGTCAAACTTGGCATGGTCTTTTCTCTTATCACTGCGGAGTGAATGATCTTCTTGTCTTTTCTTGACCAAGTCGGGAAAAGCCATGGAGAGCCGGGAAATAATGTGTCGCTGAAGTTGAGCGCCCTTTCAACGTGATGTAGTATTTGTCGAGACATTGGCATGTCAAAATCCCGCCTGCTCTTCATTGCGTGGCCGGGGAAGTGAATGACGCTATTTCTTTTGTCAATCCAGTCTTTTTGGGTTTGCAGGATGGTCCTGGTTCTTAGCCCCGAGTAAAGGTTGATATAGTGCATTTCACGCCGAATTGGGTTCTCCAAGGCGTCCAGTTTATCCTTCCAAGAAGGCAGCTCCTCGGGCAGCAAAGACCTGTTCTTACCTCTTTCTGTGTGGAGTGTGACACCCTCGATCGGGTTGATGTCGAAATGTATGTTCTCATCGTCAAGGCGTTTGGCCCAGTTGTGAGCAGCCGACATAAGCCTCATGGCCTTATTGGCTGCGATTTTGCCATTGCTCTCTGTAAGTTTCTTGAAGAGCAGACGCGCATCAGATTTTTTTATGGAATTCGCAGGCTTGCTATCCCAGTCCGAAAGATAAAGTCTGTGAGATTTTCGATAGCCATTGACTGTCGCGTCTCTTAAGTCTCGATCGATACACTCATCTATATAGTTTTCGATGAGTTCTCTGTGAGACCAGTGGTGGATAGGCGCCTTCTCAGTAGCGAAAGGGTCTATGCCAGCTTTGATTTTGTGAAGATACTCGGCGGCAAGGAGCTTGGCCTGTGTCAGAGGGATCTCGCCTACTTGACCTAATGTGTGCCGAACGGTTCTTACTTTGATTTTTCTGCCGGTTTCGCCGACCCAAAGGTCGGCTTGAATTTTCAAGGATGTTCGGTTCTTGTTCACTTCCGCAAAGAATCCTGGAAGAGATGCGTCCCGGACCTGATATGATTTGCCTTCCCATCTCTTGGCTTTGAGGCGAGTCTCGGTCAGTTTTTCGGTAACATTGAGCGACGGTTGGAAATCTTGTTCTGGCACGTTTGTTCCTCTTCGAGTCTACCACTGTCCAAACTGTCCGGAGCGGGTTCGAACTGTTTGCGAACGGTTTGGATTGTGAGTGATATTGGCCGATCCCTGTGTTGCGAAGGAGAAATATTCAATAAAATCATTGCATTACAGGGTGATATCAGGTGATATCGAAGAGCGTTATATTGCCTCCTAAGGGTCAGGTTGCAGGTTCGAATCCTGCCGGGGTCACCATTCAACATTGCCGCAGAACACAGCCTCATCCTGAGGCGACCGCTTGGCCGACGCTCTCATGTTCAGTCCAGAGAAACTGGGGACGATCAAGCGACATTCCTCGGGCGGTCTCGGGGCATCATGCTACGTGGCGCGGCCATGCATCGAAACTTCTCGGCCAACATCGTCCGGACGCTCACGGAAAAGAACGGAGAATACGAAGTTGCTCGAGAGCTTAATTCGATGCGTGAGCCTTGATTGAACCCGAGGGGTTTTCTCTCTTAAGTAGCTCTTCGCCAAATTAGCAAAGCAGAATGAAAAACACAAACAAAACCATGATCTTGGCGGGTTGCGCTGGAACACTCTGCAACTAAATATCTGGCACGAAGAGCACGTGAGCGTGAGCTCTACCAGAGGTGGTCCTGCATTTTGACCAGTTTGCCGAAGGAAGACAGGCCGCCGGCCGGCGCGCTGCGGGTCAGAGTTCGAAAACTTTCTTTTCCGTCTTGTGAAGACACGGGCCGGGACCGTCCGCTTCGATCATGTAGTTGTCACAAATCACAGCAAAGACCCGGCCATCGTCATAGCCCGGGTGTACAGCCAAAAGCATGCCCTCTGCCAATGGCAACGTCTCATCCTGCCGGATCAGCGGACGTTCGACCATCTCGCAGCCCTGTCCATGGGCATAGAGCCTGTTTTCCTCGGGCAGACCGCGCTCGGCCATCCAGCGGTTGTGACTTGCGAAAATCTCGGCCGGAAGCGCGCCGGGAACCATCAGTGACAACGAATGATCCTGGGCCTCGCGCACGTTCTCGAACGCCTGCAACAGGTGATCGTCAGCGGCGCCCAGAACCATCGTCCGGGCAATTTCCAGGTAAAGCCCGCCCGGACCGTTGACTTCGATCAGCATCGACAGGTGATCGCCCGGCGCCAGGTTCCGTTGCTGGAAATGCCGGCCCTTGAAGCGGGACGGCGTGCCCATCGGCGCGGAGCACCCTAGGTAGATCCCCTGATCGCTGCCCAGCCGGCGGCCGACAGCTTCGGCACGAGCCATCACGTCCCGATCTGTCAGACCAGGCCGGATGAAGTCGCAGACCTCGGCGAAAACCTGATCCTGCAGCGCCGCGGTCGCGTGTATCAGCGCGATTTCTTCCGCACTCTTGACCGCCTTGACGCGATCCAGTGCATCGGTGACATCCTTCACCGCGACGCCGGGCGCCATCGCCTCCAGCCGTCTCATCAGCGCATGCGGAAGCGCCGCGCCGGCCAGCAGCCCAACGGTCTTGACCCCATTCCGCGACAGGTCGGCCACCACCAGGTCGGCATCGTCTTCGAGCGTCGACAGGATGCTGACGAAGGAGGGCGTGCAGAAGATCTTGTCGACACCGCGCATCTCGGCGTCGGAGCCGCCGAGATTGCGCACCGAGCCGAAGGCGCCCATTTCGACCACCGTCATCGGCCTGTCAGCATAGAAGATGACCGTTCGGGGATAACCGTTCAGCGCGGGCACATCGGTGAACCACCGCACGTAGCCCCCCATCCAGTCCTCGCGGGCCTGCATGACGATGGCGTCGACGCGGGTTTGCGCCATGACATCGCGCGCGACATCCCAGCGTCGGTTCATTTCCGTATCCGTGATCGGAGAGATCGTGGTCATGACGGTTCCATTCAGCTGCGGGTGATCAGGCCATTCAGCGCCGACGCCCCGTGCGCCGCATAGGCGTTCAGGTTCGCGGCGACCAGCGGCATGGCCTGTTGGCGATAGATATCTGACATCCCGCCGATATGCGGCGTGATCAGGACATTCGGGGCAGACCAGAGCGGGTCCTGCGGATCAAGCGGTTCGCTGGCAAAGACATCCAGACCGGCGCCTGCGATCTCTCGGTTCGTGAGCGCGTGCAGGAGCGCGGCCTCGTCGACGCACCCGCCCCTCGAGATGTTGATCAGAAACGCATGCTCGGGCATCGCCGCGAAAACCCCTGCGTCCACGATATGATGGGTGTCGGGGCTGTAGGGCGTCAGGACGACCAGGAAATCGCACGTCGCCACCGCGTCGTGAAGCGCCTGACGGCGGTACATCCGGGCAAATCCCGGTACGGTCTCGCGCCCGTCCGAAACGCCTGTGACGGTCATGCCGAAGGCGTTGCATCGGCTGGCCAGTTCCTCGGCGATCGCACCCACCCCGAGGATCGTCACGGTCTTGTTCAACAGCAAACGCTGGGGCCAGCGCTCCCACGTTCTGGCGGCCTGATTGCGGGTCATCCGCTGGGCGTTCCGGTTCAGGCTCAGCATCATGAGGAAGGCCAGTTCCGACATCTGCGGGCCATGAAAGCCGCTGCAGTTGGTCAGCGTCACGTCGCGCTTCAGGGTCTTCATCGCCAGCAGATTGTCCACGCCGGTGGTCAGCGCCTGCACCCATTCCAGCCGCGGCGCGGCGGCGAACAGATCCGGGACTAACACCGGAGCCAGCCCGATGACGACCTGCGCCGCGGGTGCATGCCGCAAGGCTGTCTCGTTGTCGGTGGCGCTGAGATAGTCAAAGCCCGGACAACGTGTGCTGAACTGTTCGGCATACCAGTCCGCCTCCGTATCCCGGATCAGGACCGTCTTCCTGCCGGACGCACCTGTCATACCAGCCTCCTGTCCTGTCAAAATCGCCACCGGATCGGACAAGCAAACCGCAATGTCACGGGTCCGACGCGGGAAACTTGACATGCCCGGACCTATTTGCGCCAATTGGAAAATGACCCATTTCCATAACCAGCGCTAATGAACCTGGACTCCCGCCATCTCAGGCATCTGGCCGCGGTCGGCCGTCACGGCACATTTGTCAGCGCGGCCAGGGCGCTCGGGCTGTCGCAACCGGCGCTGTCGCTCAGCATCCAGCGGCTTGAGGACATCCTCAAGGTCACGCTGGTGGAACGCGGGCGCAACGGGGCTGTCCTGACCGAGCCCGGGCGTCTTCTTGCCCAGCGATCCGAAGAGGTGGACGCCTTGATTGCCGCGGTGGTGCACGACATCGACCTTGCCACGCAGGGCATCACGGGAAAGCTGCGCATTGGCGGCACCCCGCTTGCCACCAGCAACATCATCCCCGACACGATATCGCGCATCCTGGCCCAGACCAGGGATGTGGAGTTCGAGATTGTCGAAGACACGGACGAGGCCCTGATCGATCAGCTTGATCGCGGCGCGCTTGATGTCTGCGTGTGCGCCAGCGGGCAGGTTGCGGACGACGGCGCTTATGACTTCACGCCGCTCTTCGAGGCCAAAACGGTTCTGGCGATGCGGCCCGAAAATCCCCTGGCCCGCCACGGCAGCCTGTCACTGGATACATTGCACGACGAGGTCTGGGCGCTGCCGCCAAGTGGCGGCACGTTTCGCAAGCAGATCGAGGCGCTCTATGTGACGAGCGGCTGGGCCTTGCCGAAACGGCTGATCGAAACCTCGACCATCGCCACCCTGCTCAAGATCGTGCGGATGACCGATGCGATCTCGCTGCTGTCAGAGCAGCTCATCCGCGATGAGCTTGAACTCGGGTTGCTGAAATGCGTCGAGATCGCGCACCCGCTGGCCCCCCGGGTCTTTGGCATCCTCACACGCAGCGACCGGGCGCCGACCACGCTGGCGCGGCTGTTCCATCAGGTCGCGGTCGACCTGCCCGGCTCGGCCGACTGACGTCTCAGCGCGGGCCTTCGGTTCCGGACCGCAGGCGCGCACGGCCGGGCACCGACGGGCCAAAGACCTGCCACCCAAGGATCGCCAGCCCGAGCGCGATGCCCACGGCATTGGCGGTACCGCCCCATGCCACGTCTTTCAGCGGCATCAGAAGGCACAGCGACGCCACGAGGTGCAGCGCCCTTGCGACAAGGCCAAGCCGGCGCAACCCATAGCCGATAACCCCGACCGACCCCATGGCGACACCCGCGACGGCGGTGGCAATGTCGAAGGCGATCAGCCCGGCAGGCCCCTGCAGCAAGAGACTGGGCGACATCACGAACAGGAACGGGATCACGAAAACCGCCCAACCGAAGCGCACGGCCTCGAACCCTGTGGCCAGCGGGTCGGCGCGGGCGATGTTGGCGGCGGCAAAGGCACCGATGGCGACCGGCGGCGTGATCATCGACAGGCAGCCGAAATAGAGGATGAAAAGATGCGCCGCCATCGGCTCCACGCCCATCTGGATCAGCGCGGGCGCGATCAGCGTCGCCAGTAGGATATAGACCCCCGTGGTCGGCATCCCCATGCCCAGGATGATGCAGGCCACCGCCGAAATCGCGAGCAGGGCGACGAGGCTGCCGCCCGACAGGTGGACCATCGCCAGCGTCAGCCCGAACCCCAGCCCGGTGTAGTTGAGCGTCGCAATCACGATCCCTGCGGCTGCGGCCACCATGAGAATGTCCAGCACCTTGAGCCCGGTATCGCGAAAGATGAAGAACCATTGGGCAAGGCTCGGGCGTTTGCCGCGAAAGCCGAAGATGAGGACGGTCGCAAAGATCGACGCGGTTGCCAGAAGTGCCGCCGTTTCCGGCCGATACTTGAGGACAAACAGCACCACGATCAGCACGACAAACGGGATCGGGAAATACCAGCCTACCTTCAGAAGCTTTCGCCCGTCAGGGATTTCGCTGGGGTCGAGCCCGCGCATATTGGCGCGCGCGGCCTCCAGATCGGCCTGAATGAACAGCGCGACATAAAACAGGAGCGCCGGCACCAGCGCCGCCAGCGCGACGGCTGCGAACTGCACTTGCAGGAACTCCGCCATCAGAAACGCCGTGACGCCCATCACCGGCGGCAGCAATTGGCCGCCGGTCGAGGCCACCGCCTCGATCGCGCCGGCCAGTTGCGCGCGGAACCCGGCCTTTTTCATCATCGGGATGGTGACCACGCCGGTTGTCACCACATTGGCCACGACGGAGCCCGAGATGGTGCCGAAGAGCGACGAGCCCATGATGGAGATCTTGGCCTGCCCGCCCCGGTAACGGCCCATCAGGCTGGCGGAGGCATCGGTAAAGAACGCCGCCCCGCCGGTCTTGAACAGCACCGTGCCGAAGAACACGAAGGACACCACGATGGTGGTCACGATCGTCAGCACCGGCCCGAGGATCGCAGTCGAGTCCCAGAGCAGGAAATAGGCAAAATGGTCGGGCAGGATCTTGCGCCCCGAGATCGACGTCGGAAGCAGGTGTCCGACGAAGGCCAGCACCAGAGCCGAGACCACAACCAGCGCGATGATCGTGCCCGACGACCGCCTGACGCCTTCGAGCACCAGACAGATCATCACGATGGCCGGGATCAGCCCCTCAAGTGGCCGTGTCGCCGTCATCTGCGACAGGTCGGGGAAGCGCAGCACCACATAGAGCGACAGGACACAGCCCAGACCGGCGGCGGCGACGTCATACCACGGCACATCCCTCTGGATCGGATCGTGGTCGTCGTCGTCCTCCAGCACCGGGGCGATGGTCCTGCGCGCGGGCAGGGTGAGGTAGATCAGCGGAAAGGCAAACGCCAGCAGCAGCGCGATATATTGCTCGGTGTAGACGGCAATGCCCACCATGCGCAGGGCATCGGCGGCCCAGATGAGCGCAATCAGCGTCATGATCGCCGCCATGGCGTTGGTCAATTTGGTCACGCGCTTCTCCCGAAGCGACAGGCGTCAGATCCGGCGGGCCTGACGCCTGTCAAGTTCAACCCACGTCACACGGGGCGTGAAGGTTCAGGGCCAGATGCCTGCTTCGCGATAGAACTCTTCCGCGCCGGGATGATAGCTCACACCGCCATAGTTCCGGGCCATCAGGTCAGGCTCAAACAATGCCAGCCCGGGAAAGACCTCAAGCAGCGTCGCCTTGTTGGCGTGAATGGTGGCGACGATCTCTTTCACCACCGCATCGGGCACATTGGCATTGGCAAAGAGGACCAGGTCATTGACCAGAATGTCGGTCGTCTCGGCAAAGCCGTCAAGCGCCGGGTCGGCCTCGACGCGCATCGGATAGATCTCGGGCACGATGGCCTGCGCCTTGGCCAGCGCCGCTTCGTCCTCGGGGAAATTCAGCGCGCGCACACCGCCGACACTGGCCGCGGCTTCCTTGACCCGGCCAGAGCCCACGGCAAAATACATCGCATCAATCTTGCCTTCGGACAGCAGGATGGCCGACCCGGGGATGTTCTGTGTCGGCACGCATTCCAGATCGTCCACCGTGATGTTTGCCGTGGCGCGGACAACCTCAAGCATCGGGTTGCCCGAGACCTGGGCGGCGTATTCGCAAGGCATGCGCTTGCCCTTGAGGTCTGCATATTCCTTGATGTCGCTGTCATCGCGAACGAAGACCGCGCCGCGCAGCGCCGTCATGCGTGCCACGATCCGAAGGTCGGACTGCGGGCCGTTTTCGGCATAGTCGTTGGTTCCCGCCACGGCGAAGATCACATCGGGAACCGTGGTGATCCCGAAGTCGGCGATCCCGGCATTGATATCCGTCAGGCCCGAGGACTGCTGCGGCGTGATGACGGCGCGGACGCCGCCAGCGTCGCCCAGAACCTTGCCGATCGCGGCACCGGTCGAGTTGGTGAATCCCCCCGGCGCGGTGGTCACGATGGTGACGGTCTGGGCGCTGGCGGCCGTTGCGGCGGCCAGGCCGATGGTTGCAGCGACCATCCCTGCTAGAACATGTCTCATATGGTGGTTTCCTCCCAGAGTTCGCGCATGACCGCGACCAGCCACCCGGCCCGCGGGTCTTCTGCCCGTCAGGACATCGGCTTGGTCAGAGAAGCGTGACACGAAGGCGGCTATTTGCGCCAATTGGATTTCAGAGGATATCCATAAGTTCGGCTGATGGAAGCTGTGGGAGTGATCCGTCGTCAGATCTGCGAGCGCGTCATTGGTCCGACGGAGCCGGGCCGTATTCGGTGATCTTCTGGTCCTGCGGCTCGCAGGACATCATCAGGTCGAAATACCGGATCTCCGGCGGGTTGCCGCCGGTGCGGGCCAGGACGCCCGCGCGCCATTTGTCGTCATGTGCGCGCTCTGCGGCCTCTCGGGAGGGCCAGACATAGACCGCGCCGCCGACGTTGCCATCGCGGATGAAGTGCTTGGCGATCAGGTCGGAATTGGCAAGCCAGGCCTGCGCGCCCTTCTGCGCGTCGGCATACTCCTCTTCCAGGGTGATGCCCTCGCGGTTCTTGAAAATAACCAGTTCAACGATCATCGGCAGATCTCCTTCCCGGTGTCAGCCGCGCGGACCACTGGCAGGCAGCGACGGCCGCTCAGCCCTCTTGCGTGCGGATGACGGTTTGGACCAGTTCGGCCGTCCGCTGAAAATGCTCTGTCAGAAGCCGCGCGGACCTGTCCGCGTCACGGTCCAGCGCGGCGGTCATGATTTCGCTGTGCTCGTCAAGCGGATCGTGGCGCGCGGCCCCGGCCAGGCGCGCCAGACTGCGATAGCGGTCGGCGGAATCGTAGAGCTGGCTACAGGTCTCGATCAGCCAGTTCGATCCGCAGGCCGACACCAGCGCCTGGTGAAAGGCCTTGTGCGCCTGCTCCCAGTCGACGTTCGGACCGGGCAGGCCATCTGCGCGACTGCGGGGCGTGCGGGACAGGCGGTGACACGTGACAAGCACCGCCTCTTCCCAAGCCGAATCCCCCAGCTCGATCGAGCGGCGCACACCGAGTTCGTTCATCCAGCATCTGGCCTGGGTAAGATCTTGCAACTCTGGAACGCTGACGGGCGATACGACGAAGCCGCGATTGTCCTCGTGGCTCGCAAGCCCTTCCATCGCAAGACGGTTCAGCGACTCGCGCACCGGACTCAACCCGGTCTGAAAGCGGGCGCTCAGATCCCTGACGTTCAGCTTGGCCCCCGGCACAAGCGAGCCCTCAAGGATCGCGCGCCGGATATCGAGATAGACCGCACTGGCGCGCGTCTTGGTTTCGGTCCCTTCAATCAGGTGTAGACCCTGCATGTTCATCATCCGCATCTGGCACCAAAGACTTAGCTCAAATCCTCCCGGGGATAAACCACAAACAGGCTTCTTTTAGGAAATGATCGATCATTCTTGACAAAACGCAGCAACGTGGATCATCCTTGAGACAACGAGCGCATCACAAGCGCCATGCGGGAGGGATATTCATGCGGTTTGTCAGCGTGCGACAGGACGGCAGAACAGTGCCGGGTGTCATCGACGACGCCGAGATTGTGCTGATCGGCGATCTGGTCACTGACCTTGTGGCGCTGATCGAGGCCGGCCAAGACGGTCTTGCTGCGGCGGCCAGGGCGGTAGAGGAGGCGGACCGCGCGCGCATCGACCTTGCGTCGGCCCCGCTCACCGCGCCGATCACGCGCTTCAAGCGCGACGTGCTCTGCACCGGCTGGAACTACTGGGATCACTTCGATGAAAACAAGGGCCGCCGCGATGGGCAAGAGGTCGAACGCCCTACTGCGCCGACCTTCTTCACCAAGTCGCCCAACGCCATCATCGGACCCAATGACGATATTGCCTGGGACGACCGATGCTCGAAGAAATGGGACTACGAGGCCGAACTGGCGCTGGTGATCGGTCCCGCCGGACGGTCCATTCCGTCCCACAAGGCCCATGACCATATCTTCGGCTATTGCCTCGCCAATGACGTCTCGCAGCGCGATATCCAGCGCCGCCACGGTGGCCAGTGGATGCGCGGCAAGAGCCCCGACCAGACCACGCCGCTGGGCCCGGTTCTGGTCACCGCCGACGAGATCGAGGACTTGGGAGACATGCGCATCGAGTGCGAACTCAACGGCGAGGTGATGCAGTCGGCGCTGGTCAAGCAGATGGCGTTCGACATCCCCACGATCCTCGCCGAACTGTCCTTCGGGATGACGCTGAACGCCGGCGACGTGGTGCTGACCGGCACACCGGCGGGTGTGGGCAACGGGCGCACGCCGCAGGTCTTCCTGAAGCCCGGCGATACCGTCGTGACCCGCGCGACAGGGCTGGGAGAGCTGCGCAATACGGTCACCGAGGTCGACCTTTACGGCGATGCGGACATCGTGCTGTGACACGCGCATTCCCGATCACGGCGATTGCCAGCGTCGACATCCAGTCGCCCGATCCGGAGCGCCATGCCGCCTTCTACCGCGATGTCTGGGGGCTTGAGCCGATAGACCACCCCGGTGATGCGCGTTTCTTTGCGGGCACCGGGGCCGATCCGTATATCCTGGCGCTCGTGCCGGGGGAAAGCCCGGGCCTTGCCGCCGTGACCTTCCGCTGCGCCTCGGCCGAGGCGATGGACCAGACCTTGGCGCGGGCCGAAAAGGCGGGATGCAGGCGGATCGACTCGCCGGCGCCCGCAACGCGGCCGGGCGGCGGCACGATGGTCGATTTTCGTGAACCCAACGGCTGCGTGATCCGGCTTGTCCACGGCGACCAGCCCCGCGATCCGAAACCGACCCGGATCGACCGCGCGACGCGCCTGTCGCATGTGAACATCAACACCCGCGATGTGGATGCGCTGGCACGCTTCTACGAGGATGTGCTGGGCTTCGCGCTGACCGACCGCTCGAAGATCATGGCGTTCCTGCGCTGCAATGCCGACCACCACGCCGTCGTTCTGGCCGAAGCGCCCGTCGAGGGGCTGAACCACATCGCCTTCATGCTGCCCGAACTGGAGGGCGTCATGCGCGCCTCGGGCCGCATGCGAGACCACGGCTACGACTTCGGCTGGGGCGTGGGCCGTCACGGCCCCGGCAACAACGTCTTTGCCTATTTCGTCGATCCCGAAGGCTATGTGGTCGAACACACCGCCGAGGTTCTTCAGGTCGATGACAGCTACGAGGTCGGCGGCCCCGCGGACTGGACATGGCCGCCGGGGCGCACCGATCACTGGGGCATTGCCCCGCCGAAAAGCGAAACCTGCAAGGCGGCGCAGACCGCCATCGGATTCGTATGAGGACCGCCGGGCGTTTTGAGACCGGCGACCAACGACTGACGGGAAAGCCCTATCGGCGGCGGACAGGTCCGCGTCACAGGACGGGGTCCGCGGCAGTCTGAACCCAGGGAGGACGACGACAATGAAAATGACACCGAAAAGCAAGCTTCTGACATGCTCGGCCGTGGCGCTGTTGGCCACGACGGCGACGCTCCACGCGGAGATGACGGATGAGGCCCGGCAATTTCTGGCCGACAACGGCATTTCCGACGAACTGATCGAACAGGCCGCCACGGCCACCGCGACGGAACTGGATGTTCCGGCGGAATGGCTCGAAAAGGCCGCCGAGGAAGGCACCATCGACTTCAGCACCAACGACGCTGCCGGGCATGTGGCCGAATGGCTTCCCGTCTTCAACGCGCGCTATCCCGATATCGAGATCGTGGCGACCGAGACCTCTGGCGCCGCCCGCGCGGTCCAGCCGCTTCTGGCGTATAAATCCAGCAACCTGGTGCGTCATATCGTGGTCAGCTTCGAAGGCTCGCTGCCCGATTACATCGAGGCCGACGCCCTGGCCGAACTTGACGATCTGCCGGCCTGGGACGGCGTTCCCGAAGACCGCCGCGCCGCCGACGGCACCTTTGCCGGGATGCAGAACACGACCTGGTGCCTGATCTACAACAAGGACCGGGTCAGCGAAGACGAACTGCCCGCGACATGGTGGGATCTCGTCGCGGAGGACTCTGCGCTCAAGGATGGCCGGGTCGGTGCCGCGAACCGCGCGCAGCTCTGGACGCTCAATCTCTGGACGCATGAAGACTACGGCTCCGAGCGGATGACAAACGAGTTCTTGCCGGCGTTCTTCAACACGCTCAAGCCGCAGCTGCGCTCCGAAGGGGTCGGCGGCATGATCAACCTGCCGCTGGTCGGCGAGTTCGATGTCGGCCTGCCGACACCGAACGACGAAACGGCGGAAATGATGGAAACCGGCGCGCCGATCGGCTGGCACTGCCCCGAGCCGGTGCCGCAGTACTTCAACCTGATCGGCATGTTCCGCGACTCGCCCACGCATTATTCGTCCAAGGTGTTCATCAACTGGATCCTCAGCCAGGAAGGCCAGCTTGTCCGTCTTGCCGCCGGGGGTGACGGGCCAGTGCACAAGGACCTTCAGGTCGAAGGCGCCGCCGCCCTTGCAGACGAATATGCGGGCAAGGACATCGCGCTTCGCACGATGGACGGCATGCTGAACGAACTGCCCAAGCTCTATGACGTCTGGAACCCGCTCTGGGCCGAGACCGGCGGACCCAACTGATCGCAAACCCCCGCTTTCAAATCTGCTCCCCGGGCCGCAGCAGGTCCGGGGAGGCGTCGCAAAGGTAGAGCGTACTCATGGTCGACACGGTTGACATAGCAGCAACGAAGGCTCCCGCACCAAGCGCCAGGGCCGGTCGCAACATCCTTGCGCGGGCGTTTCCCTGGATCGTGCTGATCGTGCTTGCGGCACTGGTCATCGCGCCGATCTTCTCGCTCGTGGCAGGTGCGTTCAGCCTGTCGCGGCTTCCCAACGAATTCTCGCTCGACAACATCGGGTTCGACAATTTCTATGCCGTTTGGGTCGAGCAACGCATCGACAAGGTGATCTGGAACACCGCGATCTATGTCGTCGGGGCGACCATATTCGGCATCCTCTCGGCGGCCCTGCTGGCCTGGCTGGTGGAACGCTCGGACATGCCGGGCAAGATGTGGATCTATGCGGGCGTGCCCCTTGGCATCGCGGTGCCCGGCATCCTGCATGCCATCGCCTGGGTGCTCCTGCTCAGCCCCCGGTCGGGCTTTGTAAACCGCGGCTATATGGAAATCACCGGCAGCGCGGCGCCGCTCTTTGACATCTATACCATGGGCGGTCTGATCTTTGCCGAGGGCCTGCGCCTCGTGCCGGTCGCCTTCCTCATGCTGGTGCCGCTGATGCGCAGCATGGACCCCTCGCTGGAAGAGGCGGCGGCGGCGAGCGGGGCCAGCCCGATGCGCGCCACGCGGCGGATCACGCTGGCGCTGCTTCTGCCGGGCGTTCTGGCGGTCAGCATCTTTCAGGCGATCACCGCGATCGAGAATTTCGAGGTCCCCGGCATCCTCGGCATGCCGGTGAACCTGCATGTCTTCAGCACGCGGGTCTTCAACCTGATCGACAATATCGGCACCATTCCCGCCTTTGGACAGGCCAATGCCGCCGCCGTGTTCTACCTGATCATTGCGCTGGTCATCTCGTTCTTCTACCTGCGCCTCGTGCGCCATTCCGAGCGGTACTCGATCATCACCGGCAAAGGCTACACGCCCCGTCAGGTGCGGCTTGGCAAATGGCGCAAACCGGCGTTGGCGGTCGCACTGCTGTTTCTCTTCGTGACCATCGTGCTGCCGTTTCTGGTGCTGCTCTATGTTTCGCTGGTCAATTACCTCCGGCCGCCCAGCTGGGAGGCCTTCACCAACATGACCACCAAGCACTACGAGGCGGTGTTCAATCAGCCGCGCGTCTTCCGCACGCTGATGAATACGATCTACGTCACCCTGATGACCGCGACGACGGTGACCATCGTGTCCTTCGTGATCGCCTACGTCATCGTGCGGACCCGGTTCCGGGGGCGTTACGCGCTCGACATGCTGTCGTTCCTGCCGCACTCGATCCCCGGCATCGTGCTGGGCCTCGCGCTGTTCTGGCTGTTCATGCAGTTCGACAAGCTGACCGGGGCCAGCACCTTCGGCTCGATCTATGCGCTGGTGCTGGGCTTCACGATCCTGTTCCTGTCCTACGCGGTGCGGGCGATGAGCGTGGCGATGATCCAGGTGCATCCCGATCTGGAAGACGCGGCCAAGCTGTCAGGCGCGCCGCCCTGGCGGATCGCCCTGCGCATTTTCGGGCCGCTCTTGCTGCCGACGCTGGTCGGCATCTGGATCTACGTCGCCATGCTCAGCGTGCGCTTCATCAGCCTGCCCCTGATCCTGTCGCAGGGCGGCAGCAACGAGGTGCTGGGCGTGATGATCTGGTCGCTCTGGGACAATGGCAACATCAGTTCGGTCGGGGCCATCGGCATCATGCTGATGAGCTTCATGTTCGTGCTTGCGCTGGGACTGCGTGCGTTCGGATTTGGCAATCAGCGCGGAGGTGCACTTTGATCGGAATCCATGACCTGCGGGTCCGCTTCGACTCGGACAAGGGCCTCGTCGACGCGGTGCAGGGCGTCAATATCGACGTCAAACCCGGGGAGTTCTATACCCTGCTCGGCCCGAGCGGCTGCGGCAAGACCACAACCCTGCGCTGCCTTGCGGGGTTGGAGACCCCGACGGGCGGGCGGATCACCATCGGCGATACGGTCGTGCACGATACCAAACGCGGGCTCACCATACCGACCCACAAGCGCGACATCGGCATGGTGTTCCAGTCCTACGCCATCTGGCCGCATCTGACGGTCTTCGAAAACGTCGCCTTTCCGCTGCGCGAAGCCAGACCCAAGGTCCCCGAGGCACAGATCGAGGCGCGGGTCGGCAAGGCGCTGGAACTGGTGCAGCTTGGCGGATACGAGAGCCGCCCGGCGCCGTTCCTCAGCGGTGGTCAGCAGCAGCGCCTTGCCCTGGCCCGCGCCATCGTCCGCGAGGCGTCCGTGGTGCTGTTCGACGAGCCGCTGTCCAATCTGGATGCCAAGCTGCGCGCCGAGACCCGGCTTGAGCTGCGCCATCTGGTCAAACGCCTCGGCATGACGGCGCTTTATGTCACCCACGATCAGACCGAAGCTCTGACCATGGCAGACCGCGTCGCCGTCATGCGCGATGGCCGGATCGTTCAGGAAGCCACGCCGACCGAGATCTACAAGCGACCGAATTCGCGCTTTGTGGCCAGCTTCATCGGCCAGTGCAATTTTGCCGATGGCACCGTCACCGCCGCCGCCAGGGGCGCTGAGCCCGGGCTGATCGACACCGCCTGGGGCCCGGTGCGCTTCGACGCGGCGGCCGATGCCGCGACAGGCGCGAAGGTGACGATTGCCGTGCGCCCCGAAAACGTCCGCCTGGTCGCGAATGGAACCGACGGCGCGGCGGACGTGCCGCAGGGCGAAGTCATCGATACCGTGTTCCTGGGCGAGTCCGTGGAATGCCGGGTCCGGCTCGGGAATTCCGATCTCGTCGCGCGCATCCATCCCGATCAGCCGGTCGAGGAAGGCAAAGCGATCGGCGTGATGATCCGTCCCAAAGATGTGGCGATCCTGTCGACGTGACCGCCGCTGTGCGCCAAGCCGGCCCGCGAACCGAGGTTTTCGTTTTGGCGGCACTGTTGTGCGGGACCTCTGCCACCGTGCTCGAAAGCATGGCCATCGGTGTGACGCTGCCGTTCATCTCGCGTGATTTCGCCGTCTCGGCGGCCAGCGTCACATGGGTCATGGGCGCGTCGGAATTCGTCATCGTGGCGCTGCTGCTGCCGATGGCGGCGCTCGGCGAAGCCATCGGGTATCGCCAGGTCTATCTGGGTGCGCTGGCCCTGTTCGTCGTGGCAACGCTGACCTGCATGCTGGCACCCGGCTTTGGCGTGATCGTCGCGGCGCGGGCGGCGCAGGCGGTCGGGACGGCCGGGGTGATGAGCCTCGGCTTTGCCCTGTTGCGCAGTGTCCTGCCCGAAGATCGTCTGGGCCGCGCCATCGGTCTCATGGCAGCGACCGTGGCGCTGGCCTCGTCGCTTGGCCCTGCCGTTTCCGGCCTGATCCTGTCGGTGGCAAGCTGGCGCGCCGTGTTCGGGATGCTGTCCGCGATCGCGCTGATTGCCTTCGTGCTCAGCCTGCGCGTCCTGCCCGCCACGCCCCCCTCGGGAAAGCGTTACGATCTGGTCGGGGCCATATTGGTGGCCGCGCTGTTTTCTGCCGCGCTGGTGGTGATCAACGGGTTGGCCAACGGCTGGCCCCCTGCCCTGCTTGGCGTGGCAGCCGTGGCCTTCGGCCTGCTGCTGCTGGTCGTCTTGACCCGATCCCGCGGCGCGCAGGCGCCTGTCTTTCCGTTGGATCTGCTCGCGCGGCCGGTGTTTCTGCTGTCCATCAGCGCCTCGGTCTGTGCCTTCAGCGCGCAGTCCATCGGCTTCATCCTTCTGCCGTTCTACCTGCTGTTCACCCTTGGGATGGGCGAATTGCAGATGGCCCTGACGCTCAGCGTCTGGCCCGCCGCGACGGCGATCCTCGCCCCCGTGATGGGCCGGTTTGCAGACCGCATTCCCGCAGGGACCACCGGCGCCGCAGGTCTGATCGTGATGGCGGCGGGATTTGTCCTGATTGCCCGGGCGGGCGACACGGCGAGCCCTGTCGACATCGCGCTGCGGCTTGCGGTTTGCGGGGCGGGCTTTGCCGTGTTCCAGACCCCGAACAACCGGACGATCATGCTGGCCGCCCCCAGGGATCGCAGCGGCGCAGCCAGCGGAACACTGTCCATCGCGCGACAATTCGGGCGGGCCACCGGAACGGCCATCGCGGCCTTTTCGCTTCTGGCTGGACCCAGTGCCGCGCTTGCCGCAATGTCCGTTGCGGCGGCAATTGCCTGTCTCGGTGCGTTTGCGAGTGTCGGACGAACATTTCTGAAGTCAGGACATGCCAAGTGAAACAGCCCGCCGAAGGAACAGGAGTGCGTCGAATGCTGAAGCTATATCACGCAAACACAAGCGTCTGCTCGCAGAAGGTGCGTATTGCCTTGGCCGAGATCGGCCTCGGCTATGACAGCGTCCTTCTCAACCTGCAGCAGGGCGATCAGTTTGCGCCAGCCTATACGGCTTTGAACCCCAATGCGGTGGTGCCGACCCTGATTGACGACGATCTTGTCCTGCTGGAATCGAGCCTGATTGCCGAGTATCTCGACAAGACTTACAACGACAGCCGGTTGATGCCCGACGATCCACGGCAGGAGGCCCGCGTGCGGCTCTGGCTGTTGCGGTGTCTCGCGGTCCATGCCGCGATCAACACCCTGTCGTTTTCAACCTTCATGCGCGACAAGGCGTTCGAGACCAAGTCACCCGAAGAGATCGAGGCCGGCATCGCCCGGATGCCCGACCCGATCATGCGCAACAAGCGCCGCGACCTCTTTGCCCATGGGCTGGGGTCGGATCATGTCGAACAGGCCCTGCGTCATCTGCACAGGGCGTTTGCCGACATGAGCGCGGATATCGGTGCGGGCACTTGGGTCTCCGGTCCGGCCTTCGGCCTCGCGGATATCGGGCTGGTCGCCTATGTTGACAGGCTGGACCGGCTGGGATTTGCAGGGCTCTGGGAGGATGATTTTCCCGCTGTCGGCACATGGCTGGCGGCCATGCAGGCGCGGCCCAGCTATGCCACCGCCATCGAGGCGTTCATCCCCGAGCAACAGGCGCACTCCCAGCGCGCGGGCGGCGGCAAGCACTGGCCGGCGTTGCAGGACCGCTGGAACGAGATCAGGGCCTGACCGCAACTCATGTTTCCGGTGTAAGCGGCACGGATCGAAGTTCGTTGTCCGGACGCCGGGTGAAAGGTCAACCTTCTTGGCCAAGCCACGTCGCGCAGGTTTCGAAGGTCTGGAGGATCGAACGCTGAGCACATTCCAGACAGTCTCGCGGAGCCTGCACCGCTGGATGGGGGCCTGCCTTGCGCTTCTTGTCATCGTGATCGCTCTGACCGGCGTCGGGTTGATCTGGCAGACATCCGTCAATCGCCACCTTTACCCGCAAGGCGCGATTGCCTTTGACGGCACGCCGGCATCAGCCGCCCGAGTCGCTCTGGCTGCGGACCGGGCTTTCGGCCCCGACAGCATCGACCAGGTGACTTTCGGCAACGAAGACTTCGGCCTCAGTGAAGTCCTGCTGCGGGACCAGAGCACTGCCTTCATTGCGGCCGATGGACAGATTGTCGGGGTCTGGCCGCTGAACGGGCGTTGGGACGACTGGCTTGTCGATCTCCATCATCGGTTGCTTGCGGGCACGGCCGGACTCTACGTGGTGGGGTTTACCGGGATCGCTGCGTTGATCTCGATCCTGACGGGATGCATCGCGTTCTGGCCAAGCCGGTCTTCGTGGCGCAAGGGGGGGCTGCCCCGGTCGTCGACCCCGCAAAGCCTTCGGCGCAGTCACCGCAATGTTGGGGTCCTCATGGCGCTTCCGATCGCGCTCATTGTTCTGACCGGCGTGGCGCTGAGCTTTCCGCAAACCGCGAAGCGGGCGATTGCCTGGACCTATGAGAACAGCGAAACCTACGGCGAGACCTTCGGCGATGGCGTCGACATGGCAAGTGGGCGGGATCAGGCCGCTTGGCCGCGCGCTTTCCTTCGCGCGGCCGCGGTGTTTCCCGGCGCCACGATCACCGGGGCGATCTGGCCTACGGACCAAAGCGAGATCGTGATCCTGCTGCGCAATCCCGGGGATTGGACCGATACCGGAAGCGGGCAGGTCCAGATCACCGCGGCCGACGGGTACATGGACCTGCGCATCGACGGACGGCACCTGCCGGGAGGAGAGCGCCTCTGGAACATGGTGAGCCCGCTTCACACCGGGGCCGTGCGGGGTTTGGCATATGCCATCTTGGAGACCATCATCGGCCTGAGTCTGGTCTATCTTGCGGGGATCGGCCTGATGAGCTTTGTCAGAGCCGGTGTCCGGCGCAAGTGACACCACCCGGGCGCTAGGGGCCACGTGATCGCGGCCCCCGGCTTGGTTCACTCGGAGCGTTCGGTCGTCAGGTCGTCGCACTCATAGGGTTCGTAGGCATCAGCCGTCAGAGTGACCTCGTCGGAGCCTGTGATCGGCGCCTCCAGATAAAGCGGGTCGACGAACTCATAGGCACGGTGCAGCACTGTTCCGTCGTCGTTGAGGGTAAAGCGCTCGGTCACGGTCAACTCGGGGCTGTTCCTGACCGCGACGGGACCGGCGCCTTCGGGCCGTTCGGGACGTCCTTCGCCCGCCTGCGGCTCGCCGGGGGCACCGCTCATGGGCGCCATGATCCAGCCGTCGTCGAAGCCGCTGGTCGTCACCACCAGCGTGTCGCCCTCCCATGTGCCGGTGGAATAGCCTGCACGGCTGGGCACATGGTCGTCCGGCATCCCGGTGCCATCAAGGTGGATCGTCCGGACAAGGTCCATGAAGCCATAGGTCATCCGGATTTCGGTGTCCTCCTGCTCGATCACGTTGACCATCTGGTCGAACCACCAGTCCAGAACGATGTTGGTGGGCTCGCACTGAAAGCGCGGATTGTCGTCAGCCGTCGCGCCTTCCACCGCCGCGGCGCCTGCTGCGGTCAGGGAGACCTCGGGCCGCCCGGCGCGCCGCGTTCGGTCAGGACCTGCGCCCAGGTGCCGGCGATGTTGGGCGTGCCGTCGTCGCGCTCGGTCTGGCGTTCCTCGGGCTCGATGTTGCCGGCGTCGTCGAAGGTGCTCTGGCGCGAGGCGGTCAGACCGGAGTCAAAAGTGATCTCGCGCATGTAGCAGGTGGTGGGATCGGTGCGGTCTGGCGAGCCGAGGATCGCGATCTCGCTGCCGATCTCGAACATGTCGGTGGTCCAGCCGCGGCGCTTGAGCAGCGAGCCGGACTGCAATTCGCAGCGCATGTTCGACACTTCGCCCGCGTCATCGGTGGCGTCGAAATAAACGTAGGCATGCGGGTTCACCAGGCGGATGCGGGTGATCGTGCCGCTCAGCTCGACCGTCTGGCTGGTGTCGAACTGGCCGCTGCTGCCGTGGTGGGCGATGGCGGGCAAGGGCATCGCGGCCATCGCGGCCAGCAATGCCAGGTTGCATAGGGTCTTCATGTCAGATCGTCCAATCTCTGTTTCGGCCGCCTCGTGCGAGCCTTGTCGTACCTCAAACGCATGGCGCGCCGGTTTCTGTCGCTTATTTTTCGCGGCGCACTTACCCGACCGGTGTTAAAAGCGATATTTTTTTCATTCCTTAATTAAACTCGATTTTATTGTTGACGTTAAGTAAGAATTGGCGAGACTGGTCGACATGGCGGCCCCGCAACCATGAGGAGGTTCGGGGCCATTGGCCAAATCCTGGAGGAGATGGAAATGTACCTAAGAAACCTTGCGGCCACGACCGCGCTGGTCTGTGCAATGGGCATCGCGTTGCCGCCTGTCGCGGCCTTGGCGCACCATGGCGTCTCGGGGCAATTCGACCTCGATCAGAAGATTGAGACCAGCGGTACCGTGACCCGGGTCCGCTTCGTCAACCCGCACTCCTATGTGTATTTCGACGCGGTCAATGATGCCGGCGAAACCGAGAACCGGCGCTGCGAATTGCGTTCTGGCAGCCTTCTCAAGCGCAAGGGCTGGACGCCCGACATGTTCCCCATCGGCTCCGAGGTGACGTTCAATGGCTCGCCGGATCGCCGCGACCCGCTGACCTGCTATGTCGAAACCGTCACCTTTCCGGACGGCCGCGTGCTGACCCGCTACGGCGCGGTCGCCGAAGACGGCACCTTCATGGAGCCCGAGGGTGATGCAGAACGCGCGGCAGAGGAAGGCACGCCGCCCCCTGCGCCCGCGGCGGATATGCCCGACCTGTCCGGCAACTGGTCCGAGCCTGTCGCCGACGGCCCGCCGCTGCCCTATGCCGGGCGCGCGCCCGACTATGTCCTGACCGATGCCGCCGTCGAGGCCGGAGACGACTGGGAGCCCGACGACAACCCGCGCTTCCATTGTCAGCCGACGAACATCATCCTCGACTACCGGTTCGACCAGATGATCAACAAGATCGAGCAGTCGCCGGAAGAAGTGAAGATCACCTATGGCTTCATGGACGTGGTTCGCACCATCCACATCGATGGCGAGTTCCCCGACGAGATCGAGCCGAGCGTGACCGGCTATTCGACCGGCACCTGGGAGGACGGCAAGCTGACGGTCGAGACCAAGGGCTTTACGCCCGGCTTCCTCGAAGCCATCGGCGGGCGGTCCACGCGGTCTGTGCCGCACAGCGACCAGATGGAGATCACCGAGGTCTTCTACATCGATGACAGCAACGGCGAGCTGGTGCAGGAATACACCATCACCGATCCGGTCTATCTGGCCGAGCCGCATTCGCACCTGAACCGCTCGGTCAAGACGGAAGACGCGTTCATTCCCTATGAGTGTGACGACCTGACAGAAAAGGAATAAGGCGCGACGGAAACTCCGGACTGCGCCGTTTCAACCTCAAAGCCTGTCCGCGCTGCCCTGGTGGCGCGGACAGGAGCCACACAATCTGAAAGGCGAGGTACACCGAATGGACCTCTTGTTTGCGCTGGAGGATTCCGGCGCCGGCATGCTCGTGTCGAGCACGCAATGGGGCTATGCCATCGTGCTGTCGCTTCACGCCGTGGGCATGGCGATCATGGTCGGCATATCGCTGATGCTGATCTTCCGGGTGCTGGGCTTTGGCCAGAAGGTCCCGCTCGGGTCTTTGGCAGACTACTGGAAGGTGGCGCTGCTGGGCTTTTTGGTCAACATCGCCTCGGGCACCATGCTGTTTCTGGGCAGCGCGTCCGAGCTGTTCTTCAACTGGGCCTTCCGCATCAAGATCGCGCTGGTGCTGATCGGCGTCGTGCTGACATGGCGGCTGGTGAGCTATTGCTACAAGCCTGCCGCACGGTCGGACACCGTCTATGTAGACGCCTCGGACCGGCGTCTTGCGGTCGCGGCCCTTCTGGTCTGGCTTGCGGCGCTGATCGCCGGGCGCCTCATCGGCTATCTGAACTAGGGGGGCAGGGCATGTATTCCTTGATCAACTGGGTCATCGAGACCCTCAACGCCACAGCCCTCAGCGGCTTCATCATGGGCAGTGCGTGGGTCTTTCCGATGCTCGAGATGCTGCATTTCTTCGGTCTCTGCCTGCTGTTCGGCTCGCTTCTGATCGTCGATCTGCGGGTTATCGGACTGGCGCCCCGGGTGCCTGTCTCGCAGGTCGAGGTGTTCGTGCGGATCACGCTGGTGGGCTTTGCGATCAACCTGATTACCGGGACACTTTTCCTGATCGGCGACAGCGACCGGTATCTGGTCAACATCGCCTTCTGGCTGAAGATGGGCGTGATCGCGCTGGCCGCGTTGAATACCGCCTGGTTCGTCCGCCGCATCCGGCCGCAGATACAGGCCGGATTTGAGGGGTCCGAGCTGAGCGCCGACGCCCGTTTCATCGCCGGGGCATCGCTGGTCTTCTGGACGGCGGTGATCGTGCTCGGCCGCATGATCCCCTACGTCGAGGAGTGATGCGACCGCGCTGGATCCTGCGCCTTGCGGTGCTTGTCGCGGGTCTGATCCCGCTGGCGGGGGCCGCTCTGGCGCATGGTGTGGCGGAAGGCGATCAGGGGTTCCTGCAGGGCGTGACCGGCGTGCACCCGGTGCCCTTCATGTACCTCGGCGCCAAGCACATGGTCACGGGATACGACCACCTGCTCTATCTGGCCGGGGTGATCTTCTACCTGCGCGCATTTCGTGACGTGGCCGCGTTTGTCAGCCTCTTTGCGCTCGGCCATTCGATCACGCTGCTGTTCGGCGTGCTGTCCGGGCTGCACGTGAACCCCTATCTGGTCGATGCGGTCATCGGTCTGTCGGTCTGCTACAAGGCGCTGGAAAACCTCGGCGCACGCGGCTTTCCGGACCCGAGGCTCGCGGTGTTCGGCTTCGGTCTGGTGCACGGCTTCGGGCTGTCGACCAAGCTGCAGGATCTGGAGCTTGCACGCGACGGGCTGGTGGCCAACATGATCTACTTCAACATCGGGGTGGAAATCGGACAGGCCCTGGCGTTGGGGGTTCTGTTGATCCTGCTCGGAACATTGCGCCGCCGGGACACCGCGCCTGCCGTCGGCCAGAACGCCAATGTCGTCTTGTTCGCCGCCGGTCTTTTACTCTTCGGGGTGCAGATCACCGGGTTTTTCGTCACCTGATCACAGAAAGGACCTGTCGTGAAAAAGGCCAAAGGAATTCTCCCTCTGCGCAAGCTGGGCATTGGCGCGGCTGCCGCGGGCGTGCTGTTCGTTGCCTTCGTTCTGCCTGCGGAATACGGCATCGACCCGACCGGGATCGGCCGGTCCACCGGGCTGACCGCGATGGCGCAGGAGGCAGCACCCGGCTATGTCTTTGACGGCACGCTGGCATTCAATATCGAAGAGTACGATCCCGGGGCCGAACGCATAGAGCGGTCGATCCAAGGGCTGATCCATCTGGAAGACGCGCCGTTCAAGAGCGAAGTGATCGAATTGCAGATCGAGGATATCGGCGAGATCGAGCACAAGTTCGTCCTGCCCGCCGATACGACGCTGCTTTATTCATGGGAGATCGTCGATCCGAAGGGCGATGGCGTCTATTACGAGTTCCACGGCCATCCCTCCAGTGTTGACGCCACAGACTATCCCGAAGGCTTCGAGATGGCCTATTCCAAGGGCGAAGGCATGGCCCAGAGCGGCGCCTTCACCGCGCCGTTTCCGGGCTATCACGGCTGGTACTTCATGAACCTCGAAGAAGGCCCGATCACCATCAGGCTGACGGTTGCGGGCTACTGGTCCGAGCACAAGGAGATGTACCGCGCCATCGACGGCAAGGTTGTCAACAACGTCGAGTTCTGAGCCGCGCGGCTCGCATCCGCCACGCGCCAGCGCGCGTGGTCCACACCCTGTTCGACGCAAGCGTTGAGGTGCCTTTACCGTCACCCGTGGTGGTCAGAACATCGCCCGGCATCAGCTCAAGCCAGTTTGACAGGAATTACACCGGCTCGGCGACCGCAACGATCAGCTTCGCCGTCGTGCTCGACCGGATCTCGACGCCATTCAGATCACAGCGCACCGCAAGGTCGTCTCACTGGCCCTGATCCGCCCTCCACTGGTCCCTCATTCAAGACAAGGGTCCGCAGGTTGGCCAATCAAATGTTGCATCGCTGGTGGAGCGCGTCAGCCGCTTCACGGTGCTGCCGAAGACCCCGGACACCCGCACCAATCCGGTCATCGGCCAGATTGGCCGGATGCCGCCATGGCGGTGCATCGCGCTCGATCGCATGTCGACAGGGTTGGAAACGTCTGGCAGTGCGGGCGGTAACCACAGGAGCAGCCTGCTGAGCGATCGATCGGCCTCCTGGCGTTGCGTCCTGGACCGTACCCATGGAGCGCGCCGCGATCACGGCCGCGCTTCGCGTGCCTCCCGGCATCTCCCCAACCACCTGCGATTTGCCCGAGAACATGGTTTCGACCCCGCGGACGAGCAAGACACTTGCGGTGGGGCGGGCCACCCGGCCGGACGGCCCGCCTCGCGGGTGGTGCGTCAGACGGGCCAGACCGCCTGCAGCTTCTCGCCGGCCAGGATGCGGTCGCGGGCCGAGGCCTCGTGCGCGCCCAGCTCGTCGGCCTGGTCGGCCACCGCCACCAGGTGCCGCCGGGGGATGCAGACCACCCCGTCGATATCGCCGAAGATCACGTCGCCGGGCGTCACTGTGGTCCGGCCGAGTGTGACGGGCACCTGGTTTTCCTTGGGTTCCTTCTTGCCGGTGATTCCCACCGGACTGGGCGCGGTGCCGAACAGCGGATAGCCCAGGTCCCGCACCTGCGCCAGGTCACGCACCGTGCTGTTGACCACGGTGGCAATGACCCCCCGCGTCTTGGCCCCGGTGCTCATCAGCTCGCCCGAGCAGCTGCCGTCGGCGCAGGCAGCGTCGACCACCATGATGGCGCCCGCGGGCGCATTGTCGATGGCATTGTGATAGACGTCCTGCGGCTCGCCCTTGCGGGTCGAGGGGGCAAACAGCACAGTCACCGCCGGGCCGACCACCACCGCCCCGGGGGCCAGCGCGCCGAACAGCGAGATGCCGTCGAGGTAGCCCCAGAGACCCAGCGCCTCCATGCTGTCGTGCACATCCCCCGAGTACCATTTCTTCAGCCGCTCGATCGCGTCGGCCTCTGCCGCGCTGTAGGCGTAGTCATACATTCCGGTCTTCCTCCAGTTCCTTTTCGATGGCGATGCGCAGGTACTCCGCGCTGCGCGCGATCTGTTGACGCATGAGCGCCTTGGCGCCCGGACCGTTGCGGTCACGGATGCGGGCAAAAATCTCTTCGTGTTCGGTATAGGCCTCTTCCAGCGACTTCGTCGGCACGCGGCTTGACAGCTGGATCATCTCGTTGATGAGATTGGCAAAATTCTCGTACATGATGGCGAGGATGCGGTTTCTGGAACAGCGCACCAGCGCCAGGTGAAAGGCCGCGTCGGCATTGACGAAACCGTCGAAATCACCGCTGTCGCGCGCCGCGCGCATGGCATCCAGCGCCGCTTCCACCTCGGCATCCACCGGAGTTTCGCTAGCCACCAGCAGATCGATGACCTCGGTTTCGATCATCCGCCGCGCCTCCATCAGCTGGCGCAGGTAATCCGGCTCGGTCGCCAGAAGCTGGCGCACGGTGACCGCCAGCGAACCGATGAATTCGTTCACGTCCTGGCGCACCACGGTGGTGTGCCCGCCGTGGCGGCGCTGGACCAGGCCCTTGGTCTCCAGCGCCTGGATCGCCTCGCGCACGGAGCGGGTAGACACCCCGAATTCGCGCGCGATCTGGCTTTCCGAGGCCAGCTTGTCGCCCACCTGCAGGTCGCCGACAAGGATACGCTCCTCCAGCGCCGAGAGAACGACGACATGCAGTCTTTCGCGGGACGACGGTGCCGAGTTTGCAGGCGGTGTGGGCGCGCTCATCTCAAAGTCCTCATTTCATGGGTCCGACCGGTTTGTCCGTTCAAGTCTCGGGGCGGTGGCAAAATTCGGCAAGGAGTGTTGACGCCGCGTTCGCTTGAGGTTTAGGCTACTTATGTCATAAGTCATATGTCAAGAGTCGGATTTCTCCGGGGGGGAGCATCCGAGGAGCAACAGGGAGGAAAACCATGTTCCAGGAATTCATGAAGATGTCGCGCCGTGCGGCCGGTCTGGCCGGTGTCACGCTGATCGCCACCGCCGGGGCGGCGCTGGCGGAATGGCCGGAAAAGGCAGTCACGGTGATCGTGCCCTGGTCGGCCGGGGGCGGCACCGATGCCACCGCGCGGGCGGTGGCGACAGAGCTGGAAGAGACCTTCGGCCAGCCGTTCAACGTGGTGAACCGCACCGGCGGCGGCGGGCTGGTGGGCCATGCGGCCCTCGCCAATGCCAAGCCCGACGGCTACACGCTGGGCGTCATCACCATTGAAAGCACGATGTACGAGGCCCAGGGCCTCGCCGGCGTGACCCCCGCGGATTACAGCTATATCGGCCGGTTCAACGCCGATCCCATCGCCATCAACATCGCCGGCGACGCCGAGTATTCCGACGCGGCCGGCCTGGTCGAGGCGGTCAAGCAGGATCCGGGCGCCATAGCAGCCTCGGGCGCCAATCGCGGCGGGCTTTCGCACCTCGCGTGGATCGGCCTGCTCGACAAGCTGGGCATCGACCCGACCGCGGCAACCTGGGTCGCCTCCGACGGCTCTGCCCCGGCGTTGCAGCAGCTGGCCTCGGGCGCCATTGACGTGGTCTCCACCTCGCCGGCCGAAGCGCAGGCGCTGGTCGATGCCGGCGAAGCCAAGACCGTCGCGCTGATCTCGTCCGAGCGCTCGTCGCTCTACCCGGACCTGCCCACCACGACCGAGATCTTCGGCACCGACTGGTCGCCCCTGCCCTTCCGCGGTCTGGCCGCGCCAGACGGTATCCCGGCCGACATCGTCACCAAGGTCGAGGCAGCCCTGAAGGAAATCACCGAGGACCCCGATTTTCAGGCCTTCATGGCCTCGCGCGGCTTCTCGGTTGCCTACCAGGATGCCGCGGGCTTTGCATCCACGGTGAAAGCCGCGTCAGACGGTCTCGCGGCAGCCATGGGCTCTGCCGGGCTGACCCAGTAACGGGTCGCGGAAAGGACCTGTCATGAGGATCGCAGATCGCCTGTCAGGCTCGGTCCTGGCCTTGTTCGGCCTGCTCGTCATCTGGGGAAGCACACGGCTTCCCCAGGTGCCTGGCGTGCGCTTCGGCGCGGACCTTCTGCCCCTGGGCCTCGGCATCGCGCTTCTAGGCTTCGGGCTGATCATCGCCCTCTCGTCCCGGCGCGACGGGCGGGTCTGGATCAACCTCGAGGACTGGCGCGGCAAGGACAGTGACAGGCGACGCGACAGGCTGGCGGCGATCTGGTCGCTGGGCGGGCTCGCGCTTGGGCTGGTGCTGTTCGAGCCGCTGGGCTTCCCGCTCTATGGCATGGGATTCATGGCGGTGATGATGGCACTGATGGGGGCGCGCTGGCCGGTGATTGCGCTGATCTGCCCCGGTTTCATCCTGCTGCTCCACTACGTGTTCTCCGGTCTGCTGCGGGTCTCGCTGCCCGCCGGGCCGCTTGCCGGGATACTGTCATGAGTGCCGCAACGCTGGCCGAGGCGCTGGGCCTCGTCTTTCACCTTCCGGTGCTGCTCGCCATCCTGGGCGGCGCGGTCTACGGGCTGTTCATCGGTGCGCTTCCGGGGTTGACCGCCACGATGGCCACCGCGCTGCTGGTGCCGCTGACCTTCTACATGGCGCCGCTGCCGGCCATCGCGCTGATCGTCTCTTCGACCGCCATGGCGATCACCGCCGGCGACATTCCCGGCGCGCTGCTGCGCATTCCGGGCACGCCCGCCTCGGCCGCCTATACCGAGGAAAGCTATGCCATGACCCGCAAGGGCCTGGCGGTGCGCGCCCTCTCCATCGGTTTCTTCTTCTCCGCCACCGGCGGGCTGATCGGCGCAACGGCGCTTCTTCTGACCGGGCCGCTGCTGGCGAAGCTCTCGCTGAACTTCTCCAGCTTCGAGTTCTTCTGGCTCGCCGTGCTGGGCCTGCTCGCCTGTGCGCTGGTCTCGGGCAGCAGCCCGGTCAAGGGCGCGGTGGCGCTGGCGCTGGGGCTTCTGGTCTCGACCGTCGGGCTGGATGTCACCAGCGGCCAGCCGCGTTTCACCTTCGGCTCGATCGAGCTTTCGGGTGGCGTCAGTTTCATACCGGTGATGATCGGCATGTTCGCCTTCTCCGAGATTCTGCGCGGTCTCTCCGGCGGCGGAACGGACCCTGCGGTGCGACGCGCCAAGCCGGTCGAGACCCTGCCGATGCGCCCCTATCAGGGCATCTTCGGCCTGCTCCGGCGCCATCCCCGCAACCTGTTGCGCGGCTCGGCGCTCGGCGCCACGCTGGGCGCCCTGCCCGGGGTCGGCGGCGACCTCGCGGCCTGGATCGCCTATGGCCTCTCGTCGCGGTTCTCGAAAACGCCCGAGAAATTCGGCACCGGCCACGAGGAAGGGCTGATCGAGGCCACCTCGGCCAACAACTCCGGGCTGTCCTCGGCCTGGATCCCGGCGCTGGTCTTCGGCATCCCCGGCGACGCGGTGACGGCCATCGCGGTGGGCGTGCTCTACATGAAGGGCGTGGCCCCGGGGCCGCGGCTCTTTGCCGAGAACCCGACAATGCCCACCGCCATCATCCTGTGCTTCTTCCTCGCCAACCTGCTGCTCTTCCCGCTGGGCTACATCGCGATCCGCGGCGCCCGGCTGGTGCTGGCGGTGCCGCGCAATGTCATCGTGCCGATGATCCTCGTTTGCTGTTTCCTGGGCTCTTATGCCATCAACAACACCCTCTTCGGCGTCGGCATCATGCTGGTGGCCGGGCTGGTGGGCTATGTGATGGAGCGCAACGGCTATCCCATCGCGCCGGTGATCCTCGGCCTCGTGCTCGGCCCGGTGCTGGAGCGCAACTTCATCATGTCCATGCAGATCGCCCGCGGCGACCTGGCGGGATTTTTCGACCGCCCCGTCGCTGCCGGCCTCGGTCTCATCGTCATCGCGGTGATCGCGCTGACCCTCTTCACCCAAATCCGCAAGGCCCTGCGTCACCGCAGGGCCGGCCAACACCCCTGAACAAGGATAGATCCAGATGCTCGACTTCTTCTCCGTCACCGACAAGGTGGCCATTGTCACCGGCGGCCTGGGCCAGCTCGGCTCGCAGTTTACCAAGCAGCTGGCGGGCAACGGCGCCAAGGTGGCAATCTTTGCCCGCCGCGACCGCAGCCCCGAGGAGATCGAGAGCCAGTTCCCCGGCCTTGGCGACCGGGTGCGCGTCTACAAGGCTGACGTGCGCGACAAGGACAGCCTCGTTACCGCGACGGACCGGGTGATCGCCGACTGGGGCGTGCCGCACGTTCTCATCAACAATGCGGGGATCGACAGCAAGCCCGACGGCGACGCCGATCAGAACGCCCCCTTTGAGGTCTACCCCAAGAAATACTGGGACGACGTGATCGACACCAACCTCACCGGCTGCATGCTCTGCTCGCAGGTGATCGGCACCAAGATGGCCGAGGCCGGGCGCGGATCGATCATCATGGTCGGGTCGATGTACGGCATGGTCTCGCCCAATCAGGCGCTTTACGCCTACCGCGAGGAACGCGACGGCAAGCCCTTCGTCAAGGCAATCTCCTACGCGGCCTCGAAATCCGGTCTGCTGAACATGACCCGCTACCTCGCCACCTATTGGGCGAAAAAGGGCGTGCGGGTGAACCTTGTGACCTTCGGCGGCGTCAAGACCGGCTCCTTCGACAAGGAATTCATCGACGCCTTCCTTGAACGCGTGCCCATGGGCCGGCAGGCCGAGATCGAGGAATTCGGCCCCATCGTCCAGTTCCTGGGCTCCGACGCCTCCAGCTACATGACCGGCGCGAACCTCGTGCTGGACGGCGGCTTTACCTCGTGGTGACCGCATGAGTCATGTGATCGGGATCGATGTCGGCGCGGGCTCTGCGCCGCGTCGGCCTGTTTGACGACGCGGGGCGGCTCCTCGGCACCGGCGCCATCGACACCCGCCGGCCCATCACCCCGGCGGCCGGGCCGGGTCGGAAAGCCTGCGACAACCGCGGATATTCTTCCCTCCGGCGGCGGCACGCTGAAAGGCTATGCCTGGGAAGGCGAGATTATCTTCGCGAAGATGCCTTTGTCGCTCCAACGCTTCCAACGGTTGTAGAGCGTCTCTGTGGGGGCCGTATGCCGCAGGCGCGTCACGCCATCGCAACCCATTACGATTGAAGAAGATAATCTCGCTCAGGACACGCCGATCATCGACGCGCGACTGACCATGGGACTTCGGAAAGTAGGGTTCCAGACGCGCCATCTGCGCATCGCTCAGTCAGAAGAGATCAGACATGATCACCGCTCTGTTCTCGCGCGGTGAATCATGCCAATCTGCTGAATTCAATGGGTCCTGAGCCTAGCGCCGGAAGTCGGGTCGTCAGTTATAAACATAATCTGGTTATAGTAACGTTGATGGCATACCACATCTGTGACTCATTTCTGTCTCCCAAACGGCGTACGTTGGGGATAGCGAGTCGATCATCACGCATCGTTATTGCTTATTATGACGTGTAGCTTCTGATTGCGAATAGATCACAGGCAAACTGCGCAACTATCTGTCTCTGATGTGGAAAATGGTGCCCCCACACGGACTCGAACCGCGGACCTACTGATTACAAATCAGTTGCTCTACCAGCTGAGCTATAGGGGCACGAGGCAACCCTCTAGTGCCTCGCCGCATTCAGGGCAAGAGGAAATCCGGACGTCGCACCCGCCCCTTCCGGCCTGCGGGCTTTCCCCTGCCGCCCCCTTTTGTATAGTGCCCCGAGGCGCAGCACACGGGGGGCCGCATGAAAGTCATTCTCCACGCCGGCGCACATGCCACCGACGACGGCAAGCTGCTGCGCTGCCTGCTGCGCAATGCCGAGGATCTCAGGGCGCGCGCCGTCGCGGTGCCGGGGCCCAGCCACTACCGGCAGCTGCTGTCGGGCAGCCTCAATGCGCTCAGCAAGGCCGACCCTACCCCCGAAGCCCGCGACATCCTGCTCGAAAGCATCCTCAGCGAGGACCCCGACAGCTTCGGACGGGTGGTGTTCAGCCACGAGCACCTGTTCTGCGTGCCCAAGATCGCGCTGGGCGCCGGCCGGATCTATCCCCGCGCCGACGAGCGGATGCGCAATGCCGCCCGGCTGTTCGAAAGCGACCAGCTCGAGCTCTTCCTCGGCATCCGCAACCCCGCGACCTGGCTGCCGGCGGTCTGGGCCGACACCCCGCACGAGAGCTTCGACAGCTTTCTCAACGGTGCCGAGCCGGCCTACCTGCGCTGGTCAGAGGTGATCGAGCGCATCCAGATCGCCGTGCCCGACCTGCCGATCACCGTCTGGTGCAACGAGGACAGCCCGCTGATCTGGGGCGAGATCCTGCGCGCCATGGGCGGGCTGCCCTCTGGCACCAAGATCACCGGCGCCTTCGACCTCTTGGCCAAGATCATGTCCGACGAGGGCATGAAACGCTTCCGCGCCTTCCTCGCCGAACATCCCGGCATCCCCGAGCCGCAAAAACGCAAGGCGATGGTGGCCTTTCTCGACAAGTACGCGCTGGATGACGCGGTCGAGCAAGAGCTCGATATTCCCGGCTGGACCGAGAACTACGTCGACTCGCTGACCGAGCTTTACGACTCCGATGTCGAGTTCATCGCCAACATGCGCAACGTGACCCTGATCGCGGCATGAGCCACTGAAAGCGATTTGAAGACCGGATTGAACCCGTCAGGTCTGTTTACCTACCGTCGCCGACCGTCTAAGCATGCTGCAATGCAACAAACGGAAAGCCTGCCATGTCCGACTTTCACAAGATCCTGATCGCCAACCGGGGCGAGATCGCCATCCGCATCATGCGGGCCGCCAACGAAATGGGCAAAAAGACCGTCGCGGTCTATGCCGAGGAAGACAAGCTTGGCCTGCACCGGTTCAAGGCGGACGAGGCGTATCGGATCGGCGAAGGTCTGGGGCCGGTGGCGGCCTACCTGAGCATCGAGGAGATCATCCGGGTCGCCAAGATGTCGGGCGCCGATGCGATCCACCCGGGCTATGGCCTGCTGTCCGAGAACCCCGATTTCGTCGATGCCTGCGATGCCGCCGGCATCACCTTCATCGGCCCCCGCGCCGAAACCATGCGCGCCCTTGGCGACAAGGCCAGCGCCCGGCGGGTGGCGGTCGAGGCCGACGTGCCGGTGATCCCGGCGACCGAGGTGCTGGGCGATGACATGGCCAAGATCAAGAAGCAGGCGGCCGAAGTGGGCTACCCGCTGATGCTCAAGGCCTCCTGGGGCGGCGGCGGTCGTGGCATGCGGCCGATCGCGTCGGAAGACGAGCTCGAGGACAAGGTGCTCGAGGGCCGGCGCGAGGCCGAGGCGGCCTTTGGCAACGGCGAAGGCTATCTCGAAAAGATGATCACCCGCGCCCGCCACGTCGAGGTGCAGATCCTCGGCGACAAGCAGGGCAACATCTATCACCTCTACGAGCGGGACTGCTCGGTCCAGCGTCGCAACCAGAAGGTCGTCGAGCGCGCGCCCGCCCCCTATCTGTCGGAGGCCCAGCGCGAGGAAATCTGCGAGCTCGGCCGCAAGATCTGCGCCCATGTGAACTATGAATGCGCCGGCACCGTCGAGTTCCTGATGGATATGGAGACCGGCAAGTTCTACTTCATCGAGGTCAACCCCCGCGTGCAGGTCGAACACACCGTCACCGAGGAAGTCACCGGCATCGACATCGTTCAGGCGCAGATCCTGATCGCCGAGGGCAAGAGCCTGGCCGAGGCCACCGGCAAGGCCAGCCAGTATGATATCCGCCTCAACGGCCACGCGCTGCAGACCCGCGTCACCACCGAGGACCCGCAGAATAACTTCATCCCCGACTACGGCCGGATCACCGCCTATCGCTCGGCCACAGGCATGGGCATCCGGCTTGACGGCGGCACCGCCTACGCCGGCGGCGTGATCACCCGCTACTACGATTCGCTGCTGACCAAGGTCACCGCCTGGGCGCAGACCCCGGAGAAGGCGATCTCGCGGATGGACCGGGCGCTGCGCGAATTCCGGGTGCGCGGCGTCAGCACCAACATCGCCTTCGTCGAGAACCTGCTCAAGCATCCGACCTTCCTCAACAACCAGTACCACACCAAATTCATCGACGAGACGCCGGAGCTCTTCGATTTCAAGAAGCGCCGCGACCGGGGCACCAAGGTGCTGACCTACATCGCGGACATCACTGTCAACGGTCACCCCGAGGTGCAGGGCCGTCCCAAGCCGCACCCCGAGCTGAAGCCGGCCAAGCCGCCGCAGGTGCCGTTTGACGCCAAGCCCGCCTATGGCACCCGCAACCTGCTCGAGGACAAGGGCCCTCAGGCGGTGGCCGACTGGATGCTGGCCGAGAAGAAGCTGCTGATCACCGACACCGCGATGCGCGATGGCCATCAGTCGCTTCTGGCCACCCGGATGCGCTCGATCGACATGATCAAGGTGGCGCCGGCCTATGCCGCCAAGCTGCCGCAACTGTTTTCGGTGGAATGCTGGGGCGGGGCGACCTTCGACGTGGCCTATCGGTTCCTGCAGGAATGCCCGTGGCAGCGCCTGCGTGACATCCGCGCCGCGATGCCCAACCTGATGACCCAGATGCTGCTGCGCGCCTCGAACGGGGTGGGCTATACCAACTACCCCGACAACGTGGTGGAGTTCTTCGTCAAACAGGCGGCGGAATCCGGCATCGACGTGTTCCGGGTCTTCGACAGCCTGAACTGGGTCGAGAACATGCGTGTCGCGATGGATGCGGTGCAGGCCTCTGGCAAGCTCTGCGAGGGCACGATCTGCTACACCGGCGATTACCGCGATCCCGACCGGTCGAAATATGACCTGAAGTACTATGTCGAAATGGGCAAGCAGCTGCGCGACGGCGGCGCCCATGTGCTTGGCCTCAAGGACATGGCCGGGCTGCTGAAACCCTCGGCCGCCAGCGCCCTGATCAAGACGCTGAAGGAAGAGGTCGGCCTGCCGATCCACTTCCACACCCACGACACCTCGGGCGCGCAGATCGGCACCATCATGGCGGCGGCCGCGGCCGGCGTCGATGCGGTCGATGGCGCGATGGATGCGCTTTCGGGCAATACCTCGCAACCGACGCTGGGCTCGATTGTCGAGGCGCTGCGCTATACCGAGCGCGACACCGGGCTCGACGTCGCCGCGATCCGCGAGATCTCGAACTACTGGGAAGCGGTGCGCGGCCAGTACGCGGCGTTCGAATCGAGCATGCAGGCCCCGGCCTCGGAGGTCTATCTGCACGAGATGCCCGGCGGCCAGTTCACCAACCTCAAGACCCAGGCGCGCTCGCTCGGCCTCGAGGAGCGCTGGCACGAGGTGGCGCAGGCCTATGCCGACGTCAACATGATGTTCGGCGATATCGTCAAGGTCACCCCCTCCTCCAAGGTGGTGGGCGACATGGCGCTGATGATGGTGAGCCAGGGCCTGACCCGTGCCGAGGTCGAGGACCCCAAGACCGACGTCAGCTTCCCCGATTCGGTGATCGACATGATGAAGGGCAACCTCGGCCAACCGCCGGGCGGCTTTCCCGATGGCATCATGAAGAAGGTGCTCAAGGGCGAGAAACCCAACACCGAGCGCCCCGGCAAGCACCTCAAGCCGGTCGATATCGAGGCCACCCGCGAAGAGCTCTCGCAAGAGCTCGAAGGGCTGGCGATCGATAACGAGGACCTCAACGGATATCTGATGTATCCCAAGGTCTTCCTCGACTACATGGGCCGTCATCGCCAGTACGGCCCGGTGCGGGCACTGCCGACGCATACCTTCTTCTACGGCATGCAGCCGGGCGAGGAGATCACCGCCGAGATCGACCCCGGCAAGACGCTGGAGATCCGGCTGCAGGCGGTGGGCGAGACCGGCGAGGACGGCGAGGTCAAGGTGTTCTTCGAGCTCAACGGCCAGCCCCGCGTGATCCGCGTGCCCGACCGCAAGTCCGCCGCCGCGTCGGCGGCGCGGCCCAAGGCCGAGCTCGGCAACGACCGCCATGTCGGCGCGCCGATGCCGGGCGTGGTGGCCACGGTCGCAGTCAAGGCGGGCGATACGATCAAGGAAGGCGACATGCTGCTGACCATCGAGGCGATGAAGATGGAGACCGGCATCCACGCCGAGCGCGACGCCACGGTCAAGGCGGTGCACGTCCAGCCCGGCGGCCAGATCGACGCCAAGGATCTGCTGGTCGAATTCGAAGAGTAAAACAGCAAGGCCCGGGCGAAAGACCCGGGCCTTCTACCTGACCGGGGTGGTGCCCCACGGGCCCTCCCGTGCGTCTCGGGCCACCCCCCATGCGTCGCAGCTCCGGACCTGATCCGGGGCCTCACCGTCCTGTCCGCCTCTGCGCGTCGCGCCTCGGACCTGCGGCAACAGGCGCGACGGGCTGCCTCCCCCCCACCTCAGCCGCCGTGCGGAATTTTTCCGCGGTCGCAGCATTTTCCGCTTGCGGATCCGGGCCACAGTTTATAAATCGCTCACACCCAATGGATATGCGGGCGTAGCTCAGGGGTAGAGCATAACCTTGCCAAGGTTAGGGTCGGGCGTTCGAATCGCCTCGCCCGCTCCATAGGGACCCCAGGCCAGAGATGGCCAAACGGATGCGGGCGTAGCTCAGGGGTAGAGCATAACCTTGCCAAGGTTAGGGTCGGGCGTTCGAATCGCCTCGCCCGCTCCAAACTCTCTTTCGATCAGATCATGACATCGCCCTGCGGGGCCGTCTGCATGCGTGTCCGGGCGGCCTCAGAACGCCTTGAAGGTCAGCGTGGTGCGCGAACGTTCGATGCCGCCGATGTCGAGCAGGTGGTCGTTGATGTATTTGCCCACGTCCTGCCCCTCGGGAATGTAGAGCTTGAGCATCAGGTCGAAATCGCCGCTGGTGGAATAGAGCTCGGAGTGGATCTCGCGCAGCACGACCTCCTCGGCCACCTTGTAGGTGGTGCCCGGTTTGCAGCGCAGCTGGACAAAAACACAGGTGGTCATCGGCATTCCTCATTCTTGCAGCGCCGAGGCTGTCACAGTGGCCCGGCGCGCACAAGCGGCGAAAACCGCCCGCGCCGCTCTTGGAGCCCCGACCGCCCCGGCCTATAAGGCGCTGACCTTGAAGGACGAGCCAGATGCGCACAGCCACGATCACCCGCAAGACCGCCGAGACCAGCATTTCCGTCAGCCTCGATCTCGACGGCACCGGCGTCTATGACAACCAGACCGGCGTCGGGTTCTTCGACCACATGCTCGACCAGCTGTCACGGCATTCGCTGATCGACATGACGATCCGCGCCGAGGGCGATCTGCACATCGACGATCACCACACCGTCGAGGACACCGGCATCGCCATCGGACAGGCCCTGGTGCAGGCGCTCGGCGACAAGACCGGCATCCGCCGCTACGGGTCCTGCCTCCTGGCGATGGACGATGCGCTGGTGCGCTGCGCGCTCGACCTCTCGGCGCGGCCCTTCCTGATCTGGAACGCCGATCTGCCGACCTCCAAGATCGGCAGTTTCGACAGCGAATTGGTGCGCGAGTTCTTTCAGGCGCTCAGCACCCATGGCGGCATCACGCTCCACATCGACGCGCTGCACGGTGTCAACAGCCACCACATTGCCGAGGCGGCGTTCAAGTCTGTCGCCCGCGCGCTGCGCGAAGCGGTCGAGACCGACCCGCGCAAGGCCGACGCCATCCCCTCCACCAAGGGCGCGCTGTAAGCCACCCGGCGCGTCAACAGCGGGCGCAGCCCGCCGCGCATCGCCATGCCGCAGGCAGACCTCCGGCATGACGCCGCCCCCTGGCCTGGCGATCTGGCTGCCACAAGCGCTCCCTCGACAGGTCATACGGACTTGGCCGGCATAAACTGCCATCCACACCCGTCGGATCGCCAGTCCGCGGCCCGGCCATGCGCGGCTCGCAAATGTTTCGCTGACCCGGTCCTCCCTCTTGTGCTAGCCTTGAGCCAGGAGGACCTTCCATGACCGAACATCACGGCGGCTGCCTCTGCGGCGCACTCAGATACAAGGTGACCGCCGATCCGCTCTGGGTCACCGCCTGTTTCTGCCGCTTCTGTCAACGCGCCACCGGCGCCAAGGGCATGGTCGAGCCGATCTTCGACCTGCCCGATTTTGCCCTCACGCAGGGCAGGCCAAGGCGCTACACCCATGTCTCCGGCGGCAGCGGCAAACAGGTCTACGTGCAGTTCTGCGAGACCTGCGGCACCAAAACCCACCTCACCTTCGAGCGCTGGCCCGACCGGCTCGGCGTCTATTGCGGGACCTTCGACGATCCCGGCTGGTTCGACTTCAGCCCCGACAACAGCAAGTACATCTTTGTCGCAGAGGCCACGCGCGGCACCCTTGTCCCAGCCGGTTTCAAGACCTACGCCGCCCATGCCACCACCGCCGAAGGCGCCCCGTTGGCGCCGGAGGTGCTGTCCGAGGTGCTGCACATCGGCTGACCGCCACCCTTGACGCCGCCCGCGTTTCGCGCCACCCCACGCGCAGACCACGAAAGAGGCGGCCCAATGCTCACAGCACTCATCGACTATGAATCCGGCAACCTGCATTCGGCCGAGAAAGCCTTTCAGCGCATGGCGCGCGAGGTCGACGGTGGCGATGTGGTGGTGACCGGTGATGCCGAGGTGGTGGCCCGCGCCGACCGGATCGTGCTGCCCGGAGACGGCGCCTTCCCGGCCTGCATGCGCGCGCTCAAGGGCCACTCCGGCCTCTATGACGCCATGGTCGAGGCGGTCGAGGTCAAGGGCCGGCCGTTCATGGGCATCTGCGTCGGCATGCAGCTGATGGCCTCCTGGGGCCGCGAATACGCCGATACGCCGGGGCTCGACTGGGTCGGCGGCGAGGTGGTCCGGATCGCCCCCACCGAAGCGTCGCTGAAGGTGCCACACATGGGCTGGAACGACCTGGTGATCGACACCCCGCACCCGGTGCTCGACGGGATCGAGACCGGCCAACATGCCTATTTCGTGCATTCCTACCACGTCCGCGTCAGCGACCCGGCGCATCGCATCGCGCATGTGGACTACGGCGGCGACGTCACCGCGGTGATCGGCCGCGGCACCATGGTGGGCACCCAGTTCCACCCCGAAAAGAGCCAGGGCAACGGGCTCAGGATGATCGGCAACTTCCTGCGCTGGAGGCCCTGAAGGCCGCGGAGCGCCATCGCGCCCCGGAGCCGAGGGTCACTTGAGCCGCGACCAGACCTGCGAGCTGCACAGCAGCCCGCCGGCAATACAGCCCGACATCTTCAGCGTCTGGCCGCTGACCTGCATCTTGCCGTTGTAGATCTTGTTGTTCGACGGCCGCCAGACCTTGCCGGTGTACTTGCCGTTGCCCTGTGGCGTCATCCCCCGCACCAGCTGCTTGCCCCGGTTGGGCGACGTGTACTCGGTGCTGCCCTTGAAGGTGCGGCTGATGGTGCCGCAGAGCTGCGCGCCGCAGGGCGCGATCGTCACATGCGCATAGGCGCCGTCGTCGGCTTCGGTCTGCCAGACGCCAAGCGCCGGATCGGCCTGCGCCATGCCTGCCGTCAGTGTCAGCGCCGCCAGCGCGCTTGCCAGTCGTTTCATCTCGTCTCCTCCCTGAGTGAGAGGCCAGCCTGCGACTCATAGGCGCTGTGGCGCAACTGTGACGTCGGGTCCGTTGCATTTCATGACGCGACGTGCCAAACGCCGCCGAACCGCGACCAAAGGTAAGCCTGCCATGATCCTCTATCCCGCCATCGACCTCAAGGACGGCAAGGCCGTGCGCCTGCTGCGCGGCGACATGGACAAGGCCACGGTGTTCAACGAAGACCCGGCCGACCAAGCGCGCTCCTTCGTCGAGGCCGGCTGCGAATGGCTGCACCTCGTCGACCTCAACGGCGCCTTTGTCGGCGGTCCGGTCAATGCCGGCGCGGTCGAGGCGATCCTGGCGGCCACCGCCGTGCCGACCCAGCTGGGCGGCGGCATCCGCGACATGAAGACGATCGAGAGCTGGCTCAACAAGGGGCTGGCCCGCGTCATCCTCGGCACCGCCGCGGTCGAGGACCCGAAACTGGTGCGCGAGGCCGCCCGCGCCTTTCCCGGACAGGTCGCCGTCGGCATCGACGCGCGCAATGGCCGGGTCGCCACCAAGGGCTGGGCGGAAGAGACCGACGTCGAGGTCACCGACCTGGCACAGAGCTTCGAGGATGCCGGCGTCGCGGCGATCATCTACACCGACATCAACCGCGACGGCGCGATGCAGGGCCCCAATATCGAGGCCACCGCGGCGCTGGCCAATGCGGTCTCGATCCCGGTGATCGCCTCCGGCGGCGTCTCCTCGCTCGACGACCTGAAGGCGCTGCGCAACTGCGGCGCGCCGCTCAACGGCGCGATCTCGGGCCGGGCGCTCTATGACGGCGCCATCGACCTGCGCGAGGCGCTCTCGGTCATGGCCGCCTGACGGCCCGGCACAAACGACATTACGCGGTCTGCGGTGCCCGAAGCCCGGGACTCCCCCCGCTCCTTCATCTTGCCCTTGAACTCCGGGGGGTCCGGGGGGCAGCGCCCCCCGGCCTGTCGACACGCGCAGGCGTGGCGAAAACCTGCCTCATCGGGACAGATCCGTTAATGTGGTAACGGCATCCCGATCGGCCGGCCCCGCCGCCGGAGCCTCCGCCGCATACGAAAATGCCCCCGCCGAGAGGCAGGGGCAGTGCAAGCAGCAGTTCGGAGCGTCAGTTCGACGCGAGCTGATGGGGCAGGCGGAAGGTCCAGAGCAGGCCGCCCTGGTTGAGGTAGTTGACCTTCTTGGCCACCTCGCCGCCCCAGAGCGGCACCGCGCCGCCCCAGCCCGAAATGATCGAGACGTATTGCTCGCCGTCCTGTTCCCAGGTGATCGGCTGGCCGACGATGCCCGAGCCGGTCTGGAACGACCACAGCTCCTCGCCGGTCTCGTCGTCGAAGGCGATGAACTTGCCCTCGGGCGTGCCGGTAAACACCAGCCCGCCCGCGGTGGTCATCACCCCGGCCCAGAGCGGCGCCTCGTTCTTGTATTCCCACTTGATCTCGCCGGTATCGGGATCGAGCGCCTTGAGGCTGCCGATGTGGTCCTCGTAGTTGGGCTTGATGGTAAAGCCCGAGCCAAGGTAGGCCGCGCCCTTCTTGAAGGTGATCGGCTCGTTCCAGATGTCCATGCCCCATTCATTGGACGGCACGTAGAACAGTCCGGTCTTGGGCGAATGCGCCATCGGCATCCAGTTCTTGCCGCCCAGGAAGCCGGGCGAGGAAAACACCACGTCGCCCTTCTTGCCATCGGCTGCGGCAGAAGGATCGCCGGGGCGGTTGTCCTCGACAAAGATCGGCCGGCCGCTGTCGTCAATGCCCTCGGCCCAGGTGATGTCCTTGACGAAGGGCGCGGCCGAAACGAACGCCCCGTCCTCGCGGTTCAGCACGTAGAAGAAACCGTTGCGGTCGGCGGTGGCGAAGCGCTTGTTGCCCTCACGGTCGGTGTAGGCCACCACCTCGTTGACGCCGTCATAATCCCAGCCCTCGCGCGGGGTGGTCTGGTAATGCCACTTGATCTCGCCGGTCGCCGGATCGAGGCCAAGGCGCGAGGCGGCATAGAGGTTGTCGCCGGAGTTGTCGTCCTTGGGCGTGCCGGCATCGCGCAGGTGGCTGTTCCAGGGCGCGGGGTTGCCGGTGCCAAAGACCAGCGTGTCGGTGTCGGCATCGTAGGAGCCGCCGAGCCAGGTGGCGCCGCCGCCGGTCTTCCACATGTCGCCGGGCCAGGTGGCGTTGAGCGCGCCGGTCATGGTGCTGTCTTCGCCGTTGAGCGTGCCCATGTGGCCTTCGATCACCGGGCGTTCCCAGATCAGTTCTCCGGTCTCCGCATCCCGCGCCTGCACCGCGCCGACGACGCCGAACTCGCCACCGGAGTTGCCGGTGATGACCAGCCCGTTCACGATCAGCGGCGCGGCGGTATAGCTGTAGCCGGCCTTGTAGTCGGCGATCTTCTTGTTCCAGACGGTGTCGCCGGTCTTGGCATTGAGCGCCACGATGCGGGCATCCAGCGTGCCGAAATAGACGTTCTCGCCATAGATCGCGGCGCCGCGGTTGACCACGTCGCAGCAGGGCAGGATACCTTCGGGCAGGCGGGCGTCGTACTGCCAGAGCTCCTGGCCGGTCTTGACGTCGATCGCATAGAGCCGCGAATACGACCCGGTGATATACATCACGCCGTCATGCACGATCGGCTGGGTCTCCTGACCGCGCTGCTTTTCACCGCCGAGCGAAAAGGCCCATGCGGGCACCAGGTTCTGCACGTTGTCCTTGTTGAGGATCTCGAGCGGCGAGTGGCGCTGCAGGTGCCGCCCCATGCCGTTGGTCAGCACGTCACCGGTCGAGGCGGCATCATTGGCCAGCATCTCTTCGGTGACGCCCATGCCGTGGCTCTCGGCATATGCGGATGTCGCCAGCAACCCTGCGGTGACGGCGATGATGAATCGGTTCATGTCAGGTCTCCTCCCGGGCCCCAATCAGAGGGGCCGCATCAGTCGGGCCCGGCGCAAAAGGCTGGTGCGGGGCCGCTGTTGCATCATTCTCGCAAAGCAGGCAGGCAGGTATTGGATATTCGTCGTAAGACCCATTGTCAGTTGACAATCGCCGATATCCGCGGCCGTTTGGCGCGATTCGTCGGTGCGCACGCCTATGGTCGTATTTGCCGCCCCGACCATTTCGCCCATCCTGCGTGCAAACGGGAGGACCACATGACCATCACTCGGATACTCAGCGGCGCCGCGGCGGCCGTGATCCTGACCACCGCAGCCTGGGCCGAAGACGCGGTGCTGCGCGCCTCGGTGCTCAAGTTCGGCACGGTGAACTGGGAACTCGACACCATCACCCACCACGGGCTCGACACCGCCAACGGCTTCGATCTTCAGGTGCAGGGCGTGGCCGGCAGTGCCGCCGCGCAGATCGCCTTTCAGGGCGGCGAGACCGACGTCATCGTCTCCGACTGGCTCTGGGTGGCACGGCAGCGCGCGGCGGGCCGCGATTACGTCTTCATCCCCTATTCCAAGGCGGTGGGCGGCGTCATGGTGGCCGAGGACAGCCCGGCGCAGACGCTGGCCGACCTCAAGGGGGACAAGATCGGCATCGCCGGCGGGCCGCTCGACAAGAGCTGGCTGATCCTGCAGGCCTATGCCGAGAAGGCGCACGGGATGGAGCTCGCGGCCGAGACCGAGCAGGTCTTCGGCGCGCCGCCGCTGATCTTCAAGTCCGCTCTTTCGGGCGAAGTGGGCGCGGCGATCAACTTCTGGCACTTCATGGCCAAGATGGAGGCCGCCGGAATGCGCACGCTGATCGACGTGTCCGACGCGGCGCGCGATCTGGGGCTCGACCCCGAGACGCCGCTGCTGGGCTATGTGATCAAGGGCGAGATGCTGCGCGACCGGCCCGCGCTGGTCAACGGTCTCGCCGCCGCCTCGCGCGCGGCCAAGGAAAAGCTGGCCGGCGATGACGCCGAATGGGACCGTCTGCGCGACCGGATGAACGCCAAGTCCGACGCCGAGTTCGAGGCGCTCAAGGCCGGTTTCCGCGCCGGCATCCCCACCCCCGGCCCGGTCGACGAGGCGGCCGCCGGCCGCATGCTGGAGCTGATGGTCGAACTGGGCGGCGAAGACCTGCTGGGCCAGGCGACCGAACTTCCAGAGGGCACCTTCCTGCAGAATGGCAGCTGAGATGACCCTGCTGCAGGACGACGGACCGGCCCGGTCCCCGGGCCCCCTGCTCGACCTGCAGCTCACCGCGCTCGGCTATGACGCCACCCCGGTGCTGGGCGCGCTGTCGCTGCAGCTGCGCCGCGGCGAGACGCTGGCGCTGGTCGGCCCCTCCGGCATCGGCAAGTCGTCGCTGCTGCGGGTGATCGCCGGGCTGCATGCGGGCTTCAGCGGGCGCTGCGCGGTCGCCGGCCGCACCGCGATGGTCTTTCAGGAGCCGGTGCTGCTGCCCTGGCGCTCGGCCCGCGACAATATCTGCATCCCGACCGGGCTTACGGCTGGCGAGGCCGATGCCGCGCTGGCCGAGGTCGGCCTTGCCGGGCGCGCCGGGGATTTCCCCGGCCAGCTGTCGCTCGGCCAGCAGCGGCGGCTGTCGCTGGCCCGCGCCTTCGCGGTGAAACCCGACCTGCTGCTGATGGACGAACCCTTTGTCTCGATCGATCCCGAGCTGGTCGAGGAGATGATGGCGCTCTTTGCCAGCCTGCGCGCGGCACATGGGGTAACCACCCTGCTGGTCACCCATGTCGAGGCCGAGGCCAGACGTCTGGCCAGCCGCATCGTCACACTGGGCGGCAGCCCGGCGCGGATCACCGGCGATGTTCAGAACAGGGGCGCGTATTTCCAGTTGTCGGCATCCGGCGTCACCTCGTCGGGGTCATAGCCCGCGCCCTGCAACCGCCGCGCCACCGGCAGCCCGGCCTCGGCCGCCCGGTCTACGTAGCGCCGCCCCAAGCCATCGTCCTGCGCCACGCCGTGACCGCGCAGCAGATCGAGCCCGTAGTTGAACTGCCCCACCGGATCGCCCAGCTCGGCGGCCCGCCGGTCCCATTCTGCCGCCGCATCGGGGTTGTACGCGCCCCCCAGCCCGTTGTTGGCGAGCTGGCTCATCCAGGTCATCGCCCCGGTATAGCCGGCATTGGCGCAGTTCAGAAACAGCGCGCGGGCGGCGGCGTGATTGCCGGACTTCGTCAGCATGTAGCCCTGCGCGCAGATCACCATGCCGGTCTCGCCGCGCGCCGCGCGCTCGGTCATCGATTGCCAGGTCATCTCGTCGGGGTTGAGGGTGCCGTGGACGGCGTCACCCTCGGCGAGGGCGGGGGTGGCGAGACATGTCAGGGCAAGAGCAAGCTGTTTCATGCGACTGATCCTAGCGCATGGCGGCGCGTTTTCACCAAGCCTATGGTCGTAGACGCCGGGCTCAGCCGCGGCGCGCGATCCGGGTGCGGGCCGGATCATAGCCCCGGAGCGCCAGCGCGGTGAACCCGGCCGTGGCGAGCAGCACCCAGAGCAGCGCCCAGCCGTTGAACTGCGCGTAAAGCGCAAACCGGATCAGCTCGACCGCGTGGGTAAAGGGGTTCACGGCGCAGATATCATGCAGAAGCTTTGAGCTCTCGGCCATCTTCCACAGCGGGTAGAGCGCGGAGGACAGGAAGAACATCGGGAAGATCACGAAGTTCATCACCCCGGCGAAGTTCTCGAGCTGGCGGATGAAACTGGACAGGACCAGCCCCAGCGCGCCCAGCATCAGGCCGGCCATGACCAGGGCCGGCAGCACGGTGACATAGCCCAGAGGCGGCAGGGTGATGCCGAAGGCGGCGGCAATGGCGAGGAAGGCATAGACCTGCAGCACCGAGATCGCGGTGGAGCCGGCGAGCTTGGCAAACAGCAGCCACCAGCGCGGCAGCGGCGAGGTCAGCAACAGCTTCATCGACCCCATCTCGCGGTCGTAGACCAGCGACAGCGAGGACTGCATGCCGTTGAACAGCACGATCATGCCGCAGAGGCCGGGCAGGATGTAGGTCTCGTAGGTGATGTAGGTCTGATACGGCGGGATGATGCTGAGCCCCAGCGCGGCGCGAAAGCCGGCAGCAAAGACCAGCAACCAGACGAGGGGGCGCACCAGAGCGGCGACAAAACGCTCGCGCTGGTGGAGGAAGCGCAGCGCTTCGCGGGCGACGATGGCACGCAGCGATGTGAGGAAGGGCGTCACGCGGGAGCGCCGGTGAGGTGCAGGAAACGTTTCCGGAGCGTGGTGTCTCCGGCAATGTGGCGGGCGGTGCCGTCGGCAAGGATGCGCGACTGGTGCAGGATGACGAGGCGGTCGTCGGGGCGGACTTCGTCGGTGAGGTGGGTGGCCCAGAGCACGGTGACGCCGTCGTCTGCCAGCGCGTGGACGTGATCGGTAATGGCGGCGCGGGCAGCGGCGTCGAGGCCCACGGTGGGCTCGTCGAGGAGCAGCACGTCGGGGTTGTGGATCAGCGCGCGGGCGATCTCGGTCCTCCGTCTGTGGCCACCATTAAGGGCGCGGCATGTCTCATGCGCGCGGACGCGCATATCGAGGCGGTCGAGGGCGGCGTCGATGCGGGTGCGGGCCTCGCGGCCCGACATTCCATGGAGAGCGGCGAAATAGGCGAGGTTCTGGCGGACGGTCAGATCGAGGTCGAGCGTGGATTGCTGGAAGACGATGCCGAGCCGGGCCAGCGCCCTGCGCGGCGTCTTGGCGAGGTCGTGGCCGGCGATGGTGATGCGGCCGGTGGGGCTGACGAAGAGCCGGGTCAGCAGGTTGAAAAGCGTCGACTTGCCGGCGCCGTTGGGGCCGAGAAGCGCGCAGAACTCGCCGGGGCGGACGCGGAACGAGACCTCGCTCAGCGCCTGTCTGGCGCCGTAGCTGTAGCCCAGTCCCGCGACCTCGAGCCCGGTCATTCGATGGTGATGTCGATGCGCTGGGTCTCGCCCGTGGTGCCGGGGATCTGCATGTGGTAGCGGCCGGGTTTGATGGCGAGGAAGCCGATTTCCATCTCGCCGGCCTCGTCGAATTCGACGCTGTCGAGGCCGAGCGGGCGAATTTCCAGACCCTCGACCACGATCTCGTCGATCCAGATGGCGCGGAAGAACTCCGGCCCGACGAGGGCCAGCTCCTGGCTGCCGTCGCCCTGGATCTCGAACTCGTAATAGGTGCCGGATTTCAGCACCCAGGGTGCGGCCGAGATCGGTTCGCCGGCCGACAGGATGATCGGCGGCAGGTCCTCCTTGTTGCTGCCACCGAGCACCCCGGCGGCACCGAAGCCGGCATCGTCGTCGTCATCGGCAAGCGCCAGGCCGGGCGTCAGGGCAAGGGCTGCCATGACGGCAATGGATCGCATGAACATGAGGGTCTCCTCCCAGGGATAGTCAGTTGGCGGCCCGGTATGCCGCGCCCCAGGGGAAACGGCCGACCTTGATGGATTTGAGCGCTTTGCGCGCGGCGACGTCGATCACCGTGACATCGCCTGAGACGCCGTTGGTGGTGAACAGCTGCGAGCGGTCTTCGTTGAAGGCCATGTGCCAGACGCGGCGGCCGACGAGGATGTAGTCCTCGACCTCGTAGGTCTCGGCATTGACCACCGCGACGTGGTTCGACGGCCCGAGCGCCACGAAGGCATGGCTGTCGCCCGTGGTCAGTTCAAAGCCCACGGGCTGCACGCGGTCGGGGTGGACGCCCTGCACCTCGAAGCTGATCTTGGCCTTCTCGGTCTGGGTCTCGGTGTCGAAGACGGTGAGCGTGCCGCCGATCTCGGAACTCACCCACATCTCGGTGCCGTTCTTGACGAACTCGGCATGACGGGGCCGGCTGTCGACGAGGGTGTTGGCAAAGAGCGCCTGCGTCTCGGTGTCGATCCAATGCGCCATGTTGGTGGTCTCGGAGGTGGTGATGGCGATGCGGCCGTCCGGGGAAACGGCCATGCCCTCGGGCTCCACACCGACATCGATCTGGGCGATCACCTTGCGGGTCTCGGTGTCGACGACGGTGGTGATCGCGTCGTCCTCGTTGGCGATATAGAGGTGGCGGTCGTTGGGGTGCAGGACGAACTGCTCGGGGTCCTCGCCCGACGGCAAGTCGTGCAGGATCTCGCCGGTGGCGGGGTCCATCACCTGCACGGCGTCGCTGTCCGAGGCGCAGATATAGAGCCGCGAAAAGTCCTGCGAAAAGGTGATGCCGCGCGGGCGTTCGCCGGTGGGATAGGTCTGGATGACCTCCAGCGTCTCGGTCGAGATCACCGACACGGTGTCGTCCTTCTCGTTGGTCACCCAGATCTCGCCGGCGGCGAGGGGCTGGGCAAGCAGGCAGAGTGCGGAAATCGTGCGGATCATTCAAAGGCCTCGCATTGGCTTTCGGGGCGGTCGAGCCCCAGGGTGTCAAGCTCATTGACCTGATGCAGGAACCCCTCGAGCGGCGCTTGCGCCACCAGCGCGCGCGGGTGGGCCACGGCGATGGGCTGGCGCAACTGGCCGTTCCAGTCGCGATAGGTCAGCGGGCGGCCCTTGAAGCCGGCCAGCTCGAAGGCGTCTGAGAGGATGTAGTCCCGAAGGATCCCTGCATCGGTGGAATTGGTGCGGGTCACCGCCTCGCCCAGGGTGCGGACGGCGGCCCAGGCGGCGTAGTCCTGCGCGGTCATCTCACGGTCGTGCTGGTCCTCGAAGCGCGATTGCAGCTGCGCGGCGCCCCATTGTTCGATCACCGGCGACCATGTGACGGCGGTCAGCCCCTCGGAGCCCACGACAGGCCGCGCGGCCCAGGTGTTGTAGAGCACGTAGCGACCGAAATCATGCAGCTCATCGGCGAGGATCAGCGCGTCGTAGTCGTCGAAATCCTGCGTGAACAGCGGGATTTCCTGGCTCGCGCTGCGGCGCATGTCGGCATCGAACGCCCACGCCTTTTCGCCCGAGAGCGTCAGGCCGAACTTGGTGAGCGAGCGGCGCATTGCCTGCGCATAGGCCTGATCCGCGGGCCGGGTGCCGGCGATCATCACCAGGTCGGTCCAGCGCTTTTGCACCAGCACCTGCGCCAGCGCATCGGTCCGCATCGCATCCGACGGCAGCGCGTGCAGCAGGTTGGCCCGGCAGGCACCGTCGCGCAGCGCCACCTCGCCGGCAGCGGTGTTGAAGAGCAGCGCGCCCTTGGCTTCGTCCAGATCGGCAATCGCCAGAAGCGTCGCGGCGGGCGCATCGATCACCAGAAACCGCGTTTCGGCCAGAAGCGCCCGCGCGGCGGCAAGCGGGTCGTCGCCCTGGGGCACAACGGCCTCTGACATCCGGTAGCCCTGGCCGAGGAACTTGCCGGTGGTCAGGTTGTCCTGCAGGCCGGTCTGCGCACCGGCGCGGCCAATGTTCTCGGGCTCAGGGTCGAGATTCGACAGCACCGGCGGGCGCGGCACCGCAACCGAGAGATAGCCGAAGGTCAGCGCCACCTCGGCGGCGGCGGGGACCGCTGCCAGGGTGCTCAGCGCCAGAAATGTCGATGCGAGGGCTCGTTTCATGCGGCGACGCTAGCAAGCCCGCCGGCGCACGCGGAATGGGACTTTGGTCTCGTTCGGCCGCATTCGCAACCAAAGTCCAATATGCCGCCGCTGCGGCAGGGGCGTAGTTTTTAGCCAACGGACGAGACCTGTTCTGGGAGGAAAACCATGTACTCGACACCCCTCAAGGCCCTGCTGCCCGCCGCTGCCCTGCTGGCCGCCGCCACGCTTGCCCATGCCCACGGAGACGTGGCCCCGCAGGCGGTGGACACCACCGGGCTGCCCGTAACCGGCGAGGACTGGCTGACCGAAAACCCCTACCGCGTCGAGGATGTGGGCGAGGAGGTCTGGCTCAAGGCGATCGAGATCGGCGCCTCGGGCTACACCCAGAACTGCGCCCGCTGCCACGGGCTCGAGGTGGTGTCCGGCGGGCTGGCGCCTGACCTGCGATTTCTGGAGGCCGAGGAATACGGCGACGAGTGGTATGTCGAGCGGTTCCGCACCGGCTATACCCAGAACGGCATCACCAAGATGCCCGGTTTCGGCGATCTGCTGGGCCAGGATGCCGCCTGGGCGATCCGCACCTATATCGAGACCCGCCCCGACGGCGACCAGATGGAAGAGCACGCGGATGAGCTGCGCGCGCTGCGCGACACGCTGGCGGGCTATGCCGAGGATGCCTCCGGCGCCGATGCCGCGGCACTGAAAACCCGGCTGAGCGAAATTGCCGAGGCGATCGACACCCTTTCGGGTGCGCCGATTGCCGACAGCGTGGCGTTCCGCGCCGCCAACCTGATCGATGGCACCCCGGCGTCCTACAAGGCAGCGGCAGAGACCCTGACCATCGGTCTCTCGGCCGCCAACTAGGCGATGTTGCGCAAGGCCCTCTCCGCCTCCTTGCTGGCGCTGGGCCTGTCCTTCGCGGGGCAGGCCCATGCCGCTGACCCCTGCGCCGACTACGTGCCGCAGCCCAGGCCGCAGAACACCGGGCGCGACGTGGTGGGGCAAGAGCTCGACGTGATCCGCGAGCGCGGACACATGCTCTTCGCGGTCTACGAGGACTACCCGCCCTACAGCTGGGAAGACGGCAGCACCCCGCGCGGCGTCGATGTCGAGATCGCCCAGCTGATCGCCGAGGACCTCGGCGTCGAGGCGCGGTTCACCTTCGTCGCCGCCGGCGAGACGCTGGAGGCCGACCTTCGCAACAACATCTGGAAAGGCGCGGTGATCGGCGGCCGGGTGTCCAACGTGATGATGCGCGTGCCCTATGACAGCGCCTTCAAGTGCCGGGTCGAGCAGGTGGTCTTTACCGGGCAATATGCCGGAGAGAGCATCGCGATCGCCTATGACCGCGCGTCCTATCCCGAGGACAAGCCGGTGCCGGCCTATTTCCGCTTCGACACCGTCGGCGTCGAGAACGATTCGATCTCGGATTTCTATCTCTCGGGCTTGGCCGGCGGCCAGATGCGCGGCAACATCCGCCGCTATCCCCACATGGGATCGGCGATGGCGGCGCTGGCGGCGGGCGAGGTCAAGGCGGTGACCGGCCCGCTGGGCCAGCTCGAACACGGGCTGACCGCAGCGTTTGGCGTGCACCAGCCGCCGCTGGCCGGCTTCGCGGTGAGCAAATGGACGCTGGGCGTGGCGGTGAACTTTGCCTATCGGCCGCTGTCCTACGCGGTGGATGACGCGATTAACCACGCGCTGCAGGACGGGCGGATCGCGCAGATCTACGCGAACCACGGCCTGACCCACCAGCCGCCGGAGCGCTGAGATCAGAGGCTGGTCAGATCGCCGGCCGGATCGACCAGCAGCACCCGCCGCACCCCGACCGCGCGGCGGACCTCGCGCACCTGTTCCAGTGGCGCCAGCACCAGCGCGGTCGAGAGCGCATCGGCCAGCACCGCCGTCTCTGCCTCGACCGTCACCGACGACCAGAGCGGGCGGGCGCGCGGGTGCAGGATATGGCCGGTCTCGCCCAGCGGCGTCGCCAGCGGGCTGGAGGTGGCCACCGCGCCGTCTGACAGGCTGATCGCGCCCAGCGCGCCATGCAGCGGATCGGCCAGACCCAGCCGGTACGGCCCGCCGCCGGCGCGGAATTCGCCGATGTTGATCAGCGTCCGGTCGACCCCCTGCGCCGCCAATGCCTCTGCCACCAGATCGGTCGCAAAGCCCTGGGCAATGCCGTTGAAGGTGAGCGCCTGTCCCGGCGCGAGGCGGATGTCCTCGGCGCTGAACCGCAGCCTGTCCCAGCCGATCAGCGCGGCGGCGGCCGCCGGGTCTTCCCCCCGGCTGAGCGCGGACCAGAGCGGCTGCACCGTCGGATCGAACAGCCCGCCGGTCAGCCGATGCGCCCGGTCGGCGGCCTGCATCAGCGCAAGGAACCGCGGCGCAGGCACCAGCCACCCCGCGCGGTTCAGTCGGACCAGATCCGACGGCTGGTACAGGCTGAACATGGCCTCGACCTCGGCGATCACCCGCTGCGCCGCCTGCAGCGCGGGACCGGTCTGCGCGCGCGACCCCTGCAACACGATGGCGATCTCAGCCCCGAAGGCCCGGCCGCGCCAACTGTGGCGCTGCGCCATGGCGGGGGTGGCGGCGAAACCGGCGGCAATGGCAAGGAATCGGCGGCGGGTCGGTCTCATTCGGCGGCAATCTCCGGCTTGCGGCGCCGGGCGGCGAGGATCAGCGGCACGCACTGGCGCGGGTCATCATGGATCGTCACGCAATCAAGACACTGGAAGCATTCGGAATAGGCGATCTCTCCGCTTTTCTTGATGGCGCCGTAGCGGCAGTTCACCCGGCAGAGCTGGCAGGGCGATCCGCAGGCCTCGCGTCGGGCGATCCAGTCGCGCCCGCGCACCAGCCCGCCGATCGCCATCACCGCGCCCAAGGGGCAGAGGTAGCGGCAGAAGCCCTTGAACAGCACCATCGACAGCACCAGCAGCGCCGCCGCATAGGCGACGTAATACCACTCGCGGACAAAGAAGGTGGTGATCGCGGTCTTGAACGGCTCGACCTCGATGGCGGCATCAAGCGCGGCAGGGGCAGCAAGGAGCAGCGCCACCAGCCCGGCCAGCACCAGGTATTTCAGCCCCTTGAGCCTGCGGTCCCAGACTGCGCTCGGCTCGATCTGCGGCAGGCGCAGCAGCCGTCCGATGTGGCTGGCGAACTCCTGCAGGGCACCGAAGGGGCAGAGCCAGCCGCAAAACAACCCCCGGCCCCAGAACACGAAGCCTATGAGGGTCACGCCCCAGATCACCAGCGAAAACGGATCGTAGAGCAGGAAGGCGAGGCTGCCGCCCTCGAGCCCGGTGCGCGCCACCGCCAGCGGCGTGGCAATCGAGAGCTGCCCTTGCCCCCACCAACCGATGAACCCGGTGACAAAGGCGAGGAGGGCGAGGCGGATCGGGGTGAACAGACGGTGCCCGGCCAGCCGGCTCATGCCAAGGCTCAAGACCGCCAGCAGCGCGGTCAGAAACAGCGCCAGCACCACCAGATCCCCCTGACGGTTGCGCAGCGCCTCGACCCAGGGCGGCACCGGCATGATGACCTCCGGGCGGGAAAAGAACCGCTCCGGCGTCTTGTGGCTGGCCTCCAGCGTGACGCTGCCGAGCTCGGGCTGGAACGAGCCATGCGCGCGCAACGCCTTGATCTGAAGGGTCCACTCGGCCGTGGGATCAAACCCCAGCCGCCGGTCGGTGCGCAGGATCAGCGCCGCGCCGTCGTGCAGTTCCTCGGGCAGGGCATCGTTCAGCTCGATGTAGATGTCAGCGTCGCGAAAGGCGATGGGAAAGCCGCCCTGCGTGGCGCTGATCAGGTCTGGCGAGGTGTTGCGCACGAAGCGCTCGGTCACCAGCCCGTGGCGCGCGGTGTCGATCACCAGCACCGGCTCGTCGGTGGTGGCAATTGCCATCAGGCCCTGCAACTCGTCGTAGCTGCCCGGGCTCAGCACCGCCTGCGCAATCGACGGCGGGCCAAGATCGACCACCCAGAGATCGAGATAGGGCGCCTCCGGGGCATCGCGCGCGGCGGGGTCATCATCCTCCCAGAGCGTGCCGGCAAAGGCGGCGTCGATCTCGGCATTGCTGACGGTCTTGCGGGTGACGATGCCCTGCGCCAGCAGATCGTCCCATGTCAGGTCCTCGTGGTGGTCGCGGTCGGGATGGGCCGGCGGGCCGGTCGAGATGCCGCTCATCTTCTCGCGCGCGACCTGCAGCGCGGCGGCCAGGATGCTCTCATGCGCGATCCGCACCGAGGCGGTGCCCTTGGTCACCCCGTCGAGATAGACCAGCGCCGAGCCTTCGCCGCCGGCGCCATAGGGCGAGCCCACGACCAGCGTGTCGGAAATCGAATGGCCGCGGTACTGCTTGAAGAAATCGTAGAACAGCTTTTCCGGCAGGCCGGAGACGAAGATCGGCTCATTGTGCGACAAAAGCTGCACGTCGAGGAACCGACCGTCGAGGTCGAGCACCACCAGCAGGTTGATCGCCGCACCGGAAAACCCCGGCAGGGGCGCCATCGGCTCGGTCTCGAACACATAGCCCGCCTCGGCGCCGCCGGAGTTCAAGAGCTGCCAGACGCCCTTGTCGTTGATCCGTTCGCCAAGGCTCATCGGCGGCGCGATATAGGGCGCCAGCGCCTCGCGGCCCAGCGTCTCGGCCGCCTGTGCCAGCGCCGCCACGCCAAGCGCCATCGACAGGGCCAGCGCCCGAATGATCCGTCCTCCCAACATGGGCGATACGCTACGCCCGGCAGCGGCGCGGCCCTATGCGACCATGGTACCAGCGCCCGGCTTTCGGCTTTGGTGCCGCCGGCAGATGTGACAAACTCACCGCCATGCAGGAGCCACAGGCACAGACCCCGGTCGTCGTGATCTCGCTCGCCGCGCTGGTCGTGCTCTGGGCGCTGGCGGCCTGGTGGGGCGATGACCCCTCGGTGCTGCCCGGCCCGCTGGCGGTCTGGCAAATCTTCGCGCACGAGGTCGCGTCTGGCGAATTGCAGGGCCATCTGGCCGCCACACTTGCCCGGGTCTTTGCCGCCTTTGCGCTGGCGATGGGCTTTGGCATGGGAATCGGGCTGGCAATGGGGCTGAACGACAGGCTCAACCGCTGGTTCTCGGTCTGGCTGGTGGTGGCTCTCAACATCCCGGCGCTGGTGGTGATCGTGCTCTGTTATCTCTGGATCGGCCTGAACGAGGTGGCGGCGATCACCGCCGTGGCGCTGAACAAGACCGCCATGGTCGCCACCACCATCCGCGAGGGCGTGCAGGCGCTCGACCCCAAGCTGCGCGACATGACCCGCGCCTTCGACATGCCCTTTGCCCGGCGGCTGCTTCACGTGATCCTGCCGCAGCTCTGGCCCTATGTCGCCGCCTCCACCCGCAACGGTCTGGCGATCATCTGGAAGATCGTTCTGGTGGTCGAGTTCCTCGGCCGCAGCAATGGCGTGGGCTTCCAGATCCACCTCTACTTTCAGCTTTTTGAGACCGGCTACGTGCTGGCCTATGCGCTCAGCTTCGTGGCGCTGATGCTGCTGCTGGAACTGACGGTGATCACCGGCTTCGAGGCCCGCGTCACCCGCTGGCGCCGGGCCTGAGGCCGCGGCGTCAACAGCCAGCTTGCCCCGCCCTCTGTCAGGCCGTAAGAGACCCCCATGCTCAAGACCCGCATCATCCCCTGCCTGGACGTCGCCGATGGCCGCGTCGTCAAAGGCGTGAACTTCGTCGACCTGCGCGATGCCGGCGACCCGGTTGAATCGGCCCGCGCCTATGATCTGGCCGGCGCCGACGAGCTCTGCTTTCTCGACATCCACGCCACGCATGAAAACCGCGGCGTGATGATGGAGGTGGTGCAGCGCACCGCCGAGCATTGCTTCATCCCGCTGACCGTCGGCGGCGGCGTCCGCACCGCGGGTGACGTCCGCAAGCTGCTGCTGGCCGGGGCCGACAAGGTGAGCTTCAATTCGGCGGCGGTGGCCAACCCCGACGTCATCGCCGAGGCCGCCGACCAGTTCGGCAGCCAGTGCATCGTCTGCGCCATCGACGCCAAGACCGTCGCCCCCGGCAAGTGGGAGATCTTCACCCACGGCGGCCGCAAGCCCACCGGCATCGACGCGGTGGAGTTCGCCCGACAGGTCACCGAGAAGGGCGCCGGGGAAATCCTGCTGACCTCGATGGACCGCGACGGCACGCGTGCCGGCTTCAACCTGCCGCTGACCCGGGCGATCTCGGATGCGGTCACGGTGCCGGTCATTGCCTCTGGCGGGGTCGGCACACTCGACCACCTGGTCGAAGGCGTCACCCAAGGCGGTGCGTCGGCGGTGCTTGCCGCCTCGATCTTCCATTTCGGCGATCACACCATCGCCGAGGCCAAGCATCACATGGCCGCCGCCGGCATCCCGATGAGGCTGACATGAGCGTTCTGCACGACCTCGAGACGGTGATCGCAGCGCGCAAGAGCGCCGACCCCGAGAGCTCCTGGACCGCCAAGCTGCTCGCCAAGGGGCCGGAGAAATGCGCCGAGAAGTTCGGCGAGGAGGCGATCGAAGCGATCATCGCCGCCGCCAAGGGCGACGCCGAAAACCTCACTTACGAGGCCGCCGACGTGCTCTATCACCTGCTGGTGATGCTGGCCGCGCGCGACATTGCGCTCGACGACGTGCTGGCAGAGCTGGCCCGCCGCCAGGGCACCTCCGGCATCGCTGAAAAGAACGCCCGCAGCTAGGCGCGGCTTGCCCTCCGGCGGCTCCGGCGCCTACCCTGCGCCAAACCGCAGCCGGAGCGCGCCATGACCAATCCCTACTGGCCCGAGATCACCCGGGCTCTGGACCTCACGCCCGCGCCCTTCCAGGAGACCGGCACAGGCGCCCTGCCCTCGGTGCACGCGGTCAGCGATTTCGCCGCTGCGACCGTCGCCGCCGCCGGCACCGCGCTGGCCAGGCTCGACGGCAGGGGCGCCGAGGCGGTCACGGTCGACCGCCGTCTCGCCTCGCTCTGGTTCGACATGAGCCTGCGGCCCACAGGCTGGGAGATGCCCTCGATCTGGGATCCGCTGGCCGGCAACTACGCCACCGCCGACGGCTTCATCCGGCTGCACACCAATGCCCCGCATCACCGCGACGCCGCGCTCTCGGTGCTGGGCTGCGCGCCGGAGCCCGAGGCGGTGCGCAGCGCCGTCAGCCGCTGGCAGGCCGAAGCGCTGGAGAGCGCTATCGTTGCCGCCAAGGGCTGCGCCGCCGCCCTGCACAGCCCGGACGCGTGGCGCGCCCACCCGCAAGGCCGCGCCGTCGCCGCCGAACCGCTGGTGCGTTGGCACCGGTCAGAGGCGTGCGAGGCCCGGCCGGCCCGCCTTGCCGGGCTGAAGGTACTCGATCTGACGCGGGTGCTCGCCGGCCCCGTGGCGACGCGCTTGCTTGCCGGGTTCGGCGCCGAGGTGCTGCGCATTGATCCGCCGCATTGGTCAGAGCCCGCCGCCGAGGCAGAGGTCAACCTCGGCAAGCGCTGCGCCGGCCTCGACCTCACCCGCAGCGAGGACCGCGAGACCTTTCGCCGGCTGCTCGCCTCGGCCGACATGTTGCTGCACGGTTACCGTCCCGGCGCGCTCGAGGGGCTGGGGTTTGGCGCCGAGGCCCGCCGCGCCCTCAACCCCGGACTGATCGACGTCAGCCTCTCGGCCTATGGCCGCTCCGGTCCCTGGGGCGAACGCCGCGGCTTTGATTCACTGGTGCAGATGTCCTGTGGCATCGCCGCCCTCGGCAGGCAGCAGGCCGGTCTCGACCGCCCCCTGCCGCTGCCGGTGCAGGCGCTTGACCACGGCACCGGCTACCTGCTGGCCGCCGCCGCCCTGCGCGGCCTCGCCCGCCGTGCCGAGGGCCGCACCACCCGCGCCGAGCTCTCGCTGGCCCGCACCGCCGAATGCCTGAAGTCCGCCCCCGGCAGCCTGTCACCAGAGCATCCGATCACCGCCACCCCCGAGGATTTCGCGCCCGACCCCGAAGCCACCGGCTGGGGCCCGGCACAGCGCCTGCGCCCACCGCTCACCGTCAACGGCCAGCCGCCGGTCTGGCGCCTCGCCACCGGCCCGGTCCGCCGCCACGCCCCCGCCTGGGCCTGACCCGCTGACCGCAAGAGCGCAGCACACGCCAAACGCGCGCCCGAACCGCCCTCCGTCACCACCGCCCGAACGGTCCGACGGCACGCCCCGCTCCAGCTTCATCTTGCCGAACAAACTCCCGCCGGAGGCGCCCGCAGCCAGCTCCCCGCGGCCCGGCCGGCAAATCTCACACCACGCTCTCGCGCCGCGCATTGCGCCATTGCCGCCAGCCAAACGCCAGGATGAACCACCCCGTCAGCATCAGGATCACCGTCGGTGCCGGCGCGCTGTCGAGCCAGAAGCTGGCATAGACCCCGCCCAGCATCGCCGTCAGGTTGACCGCCACCGCCGCCGCCAGCATGTGGCGGAACTCGCGGGTCAGCAGGAAGGCCACTGCCCCCGGCGCGATCAACAACCCGATGGCCAGGATCAGCCCCACCGCGCTCAGCACCGCGACAATGGTCAGCGACAGGATCGACAGCAGCCCGTAATGCAGCCAGCCCACCGGCAGCCCGATGGCCTGGGCCTGCGCCGGATCGAAGGCATGCAGCAGCAGGTCCTTCCATTTCAGGATCAGCACCACGGTAACGAAGGCACCGATGATCCCGGCGGTCCAGAGATCGCCAGACCCGACCCCCAGCATGTTGCCGAAGAGGATGTGATCGAGGTGCACATTGGTCTCTACCTTGACATAGAGCACCATCCCGACCCCGAACATGCCCGAGAACACCACCCCCATCACCGTGTCCTGCTTGATCCGGGAATTGGCGTTGAGATAGCCGGTGGCCAGCGCGCAGGTCATCCCGGCCGCGAACGCGCCGATGATCAGCGGGATGCCCAGCATATAGGCCAGAACCACCCCCGGCAGCACCGCATGGCTCACCGCGTCGCCCATCAGCGACCAGCCCTTGAGCACCAGGAAACAGCTCAGGATCGCGGTCGGCGCGGCCAAGAGCAGCGCCACCAGAAAGGCATTCTGCATGAAGGGGAACTGGAAGGGCAGGAGCAGCTGGTCCATCATGCCTCCTGCAAGTCCCGCGCCGCACGGGCCCGCGCCGCGCGCAGCCCGTGTTTCGGTGCAAAGAAGAAGGCCAGGAGGAACACCGCCGTCTGCAGGGTGATGATGATGCCACCGGTCGCCCCGTCGAGGAAATACGAGGCATAGGCGCCGACGAAGGACGTCACCGCGCCGATCGTCACCGAGATCACCAGCAGCACCGGGAAGCGGTCGGCCAGCAGGTAGGCGGTGGCGCCCGGCGTCACTACCATGGCGATCACCAGAAAGGCGCCGACGGTCTGCAGCGCCGCCACGCAGGAGGCCGAGAGCAGCACGAAGAACACGAAGCGCAGCCGCTCCGGGCGAAGGCCGATCGAGCGGGCGTGGTTCTCGTCGAAGAAGGCGACCATCAGGTCCTTCCATTTCACCAGCAGCACCGCCAGCGAGACGAAGCCGATCACCGCCAGTTGCAGCGTGTCCTCAGGCGTTATCGCCAGGACGTTGCCGAGGATGATGGTCTGCACGTCGACCGAGACCGGCGAGACCGAGACCATGAACAGCCCCAGCCCGAAGAAGCTGGTGAAGATGATGCCGATGATCGCGTCTTCCTTGAGCCCGCTGCGCTGGTTGAGAAACAGCATCGCCCCGGCCGCCAGCCCACCCGACAGAAAGGCGCCCAGCGCGAAGGGCAGCCCCAGCATATAGGCGCCGGCGACCCCGGGCACGATGGAATGGCTCAGCGCGTCGCCGATCAGCGACCAGCCCTTGAGCATCAGATAGGCCGACAGAAAGGCGCAGACCGCGCCGACCAGCGCCGAGACCCACATGGCGTTGGTCATGTAGCCATAGCCGAAAGGTTCGAGCAGCAGGCTCACTCCTCCTCCTCGCTCTTCGGCCCGACGGTGCGGGCCTGGTCGTCATACATCACGAAGGGCCGCTCGTCGTCGCTGAGGATGGTCACCGCGCGGGTGTCCTCGTCATCATGCAGATCGGCGCCGCCGAGGACGAAATGCCTCAGCACCCCGCCAAAGGCCGCCTCGAGGTTGCTCTGGGTGAAGACTTCAGGCGTCGGCCCGTAGTTCAGCACCGTGCCTTTCACCAGCACCACCTGGTCGCAGAACTCCGGCACCGAGCCGAGGTTGTGGGTCGAGACCAGCATCACCTTGCCCTCGTCGCGCAGCTCGCGCAGCAGGGCGATGATCGCCTCTTCGGTCTGCACGTCGACGCCGGTAAAGGGCTCGTCGAGCAGGATCACCTCGCCCTCCTGCGCCAGCGCCCGGGCCAGGAACACCCGCTTGCGCTGGCCGCCGGAGAGCTCGCCGATCTGGCGCTTGCGATAGGCCTGCATGCCGACCCGGTCGAGCGCGGTCTGCACCGCCGCCCTGTCGGTGGCAGAGGGGATGCGCAACAGGCCCATGCGGCCGAACCGGCCCATCATCACCACGTCCTCGACCAGCACCGGGAAGGTCCAGTCAACCTCCTCGGCCTGCGGCACATAGGCCACAAGCCCCTGTTTCAGCGAGGCTTTGACCCCCTGCCCGAGAATGCCGATCTCGCCCTTGGCGGCCGGCAGAAAGCCCATGATCGCCTTGAACAGGGTCGATTTTCCGGCGCCGTTGATACCGACGAGCGCTGCGATCGAGCCCCTTGGCACCGCGAAGCTCGCGGATTTCAGCGCGGTGACCCCGTTGCGATAGGTCACCGCCAGATCGCGGACCCAGAGGCCCGCGCTGTCGAAGGCATCGGCTTCTATTCTACTCACCCGTCAATCCGTTCACCACTATTTCGGTCGTCACCCGAAGCAGGTCGAGATAGGTCGGCACCGGGCCGTCGGCCTCTGACAGGCTGTCGACATAGAGCTCGCCGCCATAGCGCGCCCCGGTTTCGCGGGCGACCTGCTTCGCGGGGTCAGTGTTGACCGTGCTTTCGCAGAACACCACCGGAATTTCCCGTTCGCGGATGGTGTCGATCATCCGCCGCACCTGCTGCGGCGTGCCGATCTGGTCGGCGTTCATCGGCCAGAGATAGACCTCGCTCAGCCCGAAATCCCGCGCCAGATAGGAAAACGCCCCCTCGCAGGTCGCCAGCCAGCGCTGGCCCTCGGGCACCTCGGCGATCATCTCGCGCAGCGGGGCAATGGCCGCGGTGATCCGCGCCTTGTAGTCTTGGGCGTTGGCGGCATAGGTCTCGGCATTCTCCGGGTCGTGCTCTGCCAGGGCATCGCGGATATTGTCGACATAGATCAAGGCGTTGTCCAGTGACATCCAGGCATGCGGATTGGGCATGCCCTCGTATGCGCCCTCAGAGATCGGGATTTCCTCGACGCCTTTGCTGACCACCACCGAGGGCTTGTCGCCGAGGTTGCCGAGAAACTGCTCGAACCAGAGCTCGAGGTTCATGCCGTTCCACAACACCAGGTCGGCATCAATCGCACCAACCAGGTCGCGCGGCGTCGGATCGTAGCCGTGGATCTCGGCGCCGGGCTTGGTGACCGAGACAACCTCGGCGGCGTCACCGGCGACGTTCTGCGCCATGTCGGCGATCACTGTGAAGGTGGTGACCACCTTGAACTCCTGCGCCGACGCCGCCCCGGCCCAGGTCAGGGCAGAGGTCAGCGCCACCCCGGCAATCATCTGTCGCAGCATCACGCTCTCCTGAATCAATGGGTCTTTCGGCAAATATGCCCGTGGCTGGCGCAATGTCAATGAAATTGAGAACCATTCTCATTCAAAGCTGCGTTGCGCGAAGCCACCCCGCGGCGGACAACCCGACAGCGCCCGCCCGCGCCGATCTCGGCTTGCATGGCGCCCCCACGTCCCTATGCTCCCCGAAAAACACGAGACGCCGCCGATGACCGACACGCTCGACCCTGAGAACTGGGACGATTTCCGCAAGAGCGCCCATGCCCTGCTCGATGCCTGCATCGACCGCCTGGCCGAGGCGCGCGCCCATCCCTGGCAGCCGCTGCCCGAGGCAACCCGCGAGCGCTATGCGCTGACCGGCACGGGCCATGGCGAGGCGGCCACGGCCCAGCGGCTGATCGACGACATGCTGCCCTATGGCACCGGCAACACCCATCCGCGGTTCTGGGGCTGGGTGCATGGCACCGGTCTGGCCTCGGGGCTGTTGTCGGAAATGGCGGCGGCGACGATCAACGCCAATTGCGGCGGCCGCGACCACGGCATGATCCATGTCGAACGCGCGGTGATCGACTGGACCCGCGGCGTGATGGGCTTCCCCGAGACCGCCTCTGGCGTGCTGGTCACCGGCACCTCTCAGGCCACGGTCATCGCGCTGGCCACCGCCCGACAGCGGGCGCTGGGCCCCGAGGTGCGCCGCAGGGGGGTGCAGTCCCGGCTCACCGCCTATGCCGGTGCCGGGGTGCACACGGCCTCGGCCAAGGCGATCGAGCTGCTGGGCATCGGCGCCGACAACCTGCGCCGCATCCCCGAAGACGACCGCGGCATCGACCTCGCCGCCCTGCGCGCCGCCATTGCCCGCGACCGCGCCGAGGGCGCCACGCCTTTCGCCATCATCGGCACCGCCGGCTCGGTCGATTTCGGCCGGTTCGACGACCTGAACGGTCTGGCCGACATTGCCCGCGACGAGGCGCTCTGGCTGCACATCGACGGGGCTTTCGGCGCCTGGGCCCGTCTCGCCGAGCCGCCCTGGCGCGGCCTGACCGAGGGCATCGACCGCGCCGACAGCCTGGCCTGCGACTTCCACAAGTGGATGTACGTGCCCTATGACTGCGGCCTCTGCCTGATCCGCGACCAGGCCGAGCATTACGCCACCTTCGCCGCCCGCCCCGCCTATCTCGCCAGCCATGGCGCGGGGCTGTCCGGCGGCGATCCGTGGTTCTGCGATTTCGGCACCGACCTGTCGCGCGGCGCCCGGGCGCTCAAGGTCTGGACCGCGATCGAAACCTACGGCGCGGCCCGGCTCGGCGCCGCCATCACCGCCAATTGCCGCGCCGCCGCCCGCATGGGTGCGGCGGTCACCGACCAGCCCGACATGGCGCTGATGGCACCGGTGATCTCCAACCTCTGCGTCTTCACCGCCGGGGCCAGCCTGCCGCCAGAGGCGCAATCGACCCTCAACAAGGCCGTGGCCTCCGCCCTGCAACTCGACGGCACGGCGGTCTTTTCCACCACCGAGGCCCGCGGCATCACCTGCCTGCGCGCCGCCATCGCCAATCACCGCACCACGCCAGAGGACATCGACGCCGCCATCGCCGCCGTTGCCCGCAAGGCGCGTGCCCTTGCCCCGGCCGCATAGCCCAAACCAGGGAGCTCCCCCATGTTTTCCGACAGCCTGCTTTCCGAGATCCGCGCCCGCTTTGCCCATGTCGACGACTGCCCCTTCCAGGGCCCCCGCGTCTTCTTTGAAAACGCCGGCGGCGCGCTGACCCTGAACTCCGTGGTCGAAACCTCGACCAGGTTCGCCGCCATCCCCGACAATCAGGGCCGCGACAACCCCGCCGCCCATGCGCTGGTCGCCACCATCAACGCCGCCAAGGCCGACATGGCGACCTTTTTCGGTGCCTCGTCGGGGCAGTTCTTCGTCGGCGAGAGCGGTACCGAGCTGACCTTCCGTCTGCTGCGCGCGATGATCCTCGGCGCCCGCTCCGGTCCGGTGCTGGGCGCGACGGTGGAACATCCCGCCTCGCGCTCGGCGGCGGCCAAATGGGCGGATGTCTCGGGGCGCGACCACATCCTGGTGCCGCATGACGACGCCACCGGGCTGGTCACCGCCGAGGCCTATGCCGCGCAGGTCAGCCAGGACACCGCCGTCGCCACCATCCTGCACACCTCGCCGGTCACCGGCATGGCGATGGACCTGCCGGCAATCGTCGCCGCGATCCGCGCCAAGGCGCCGGACTGCCTGATCTTCGTCGACGGCATCCAGCACGCCAGCCACGGCCGGATCGACATCGACAGCTACGATATCGACGGCTACGTGATCTCGCCCTACAAGGTCTTCTCGCGCCACGGCTACGGCATTGCCTGGGTCTCCGACCGGGTCTCGAAACTCCGACTCGAAGGCCTCACCGGCGGGCCCGAGGAGAACTGGGAGTTCGGCACCCGCGACACCGGTGCCTATGCCACCTTCTCCGACGTGGTCGGCTACTTCGACTGGCTCGGCACCCAGGTCTCCGACGCCGAAGACCGCCGCGCCCGCATCCTCGCCGCCGGTGCCGCCATCCACGACCACGAAAAGGCGCTCACCGATGCCATGCTGCACGGCACCGGCAACCTGCCCGGTCTGGCCGAGCTGCCCGGCGTCCATATCGTCGGCGGCATCGACAACCCGGCGCGCGAAGGCCTGGTCAGCTTCTGGCGCGAAGGCGTGCCCTCCGAAGACATCGTCGCCGCGCTCAACGCCCAGGGCATCCGCACCCATACCCGCAAGGCGGACCACTACTCCGGCAACATCCTCGACCCGCTGGGCCAGCCCTCCTGCATCCGGGTCTCGATGTGCCATTACAACAGCCTCGCCGAGGTCGCCGCCTTCCTCGCCGCGATGAAGGACATGTCATAGCGCCCCGATTGGCTTTATCTTCCTGATCCTTCTTCTGTTCACAAATACCCTCGGGGGAGTCCTGCAAGGACGGGGGCAGCGCCCCCTCCTTCCGCAGCACCCTGCACCCCGGCTCCGACTCTGGACTCCAAACAAGAACAAAACATGAATATACTGCCAGCTCTCCGAAGATTCGCCCAAGCTGCCAGGTCCCATGTTCGCCGAGTTGTCGATCACCTCGAATTTCACCTTCCTCACCGGGGCCTCCCACCCCGAGGAGTTCATCCAGCGTGCCGCGCGCTGCGATCTGTCGGCGATTGCCATCGCCGATGACAATTCCGTCGCCGGCATCGTCCGCGCCCATACCCAGGCGCGCGAGATCGCCCGCGCGGTCCGCGAACGCCAGGCCTTCGACGCCGCCCACAGGCTGATCGGCCCGCCGGCGCCCAAGCCCGGCCCGCCAAGCCCGCTGCGCACCGCCATGCCGCGGCTGATCCCCGCCGCCCGGCTGGTCTTCACCGATGCCCCGTCGGTCACCGCCCTGGTGCAGAGCCGCCGCGGCTGGGCGATCCTCTGCCGTCTGCTCTCGCGCGGCCGGCTCAGGGCAGAGAAAGGCAGCTGCATCCTTCACCTGAACGACCTGCTGGAGATGGGCGCCGAGGGCCTCCACCTGGCGCTGCACGGCCCGCCACAGGCGCAGGGCACGCCGCCCGGCGCGGACGGATGGTGGCCGCAGGCGCAGCAGCTGACGCGCCGCTTTGGCGCGCAGATGTCGCTTCTGATGACTCCCGCCTACGACGGCACCGATCCGGCCCGCTTCGATGGTCTCGCGCGGCTCGCAGAGCGTCTCGGTCTGCCCACCCTGGCCTCGGCCGCGCCTTTGATGCATGCCGGGCCGCGCCGCCGGCTGGCCGATGTGCTCAGCGCCATCCGCGAAGGCACCACGGTGGAAACCCTCGGCGCCCTGGCCCAGCCCAACGGCGAGCGCCGGCTGCGCTCCGAGGCCGAGATGCGCCGGCTGTTCAAGGGTCACGAGACGGCCATCACCCGCGCCGGCGCCCTCGCCCGCGCCTGCCGCTTCTCGCTCGACGCGCTGCGCTACGAATACCCGTCAGAGATCGCCGAGGGCGAGACCCCGGCCGGCCGTCTGTCGCGTCTCGCCCATCAGGGGCTGCGCTGGCGCTACCCCGACGGCGCGCCGGACAAGGTGCGGCGGATGCTCGAGCACGAACTCCAGCTCATCTCCAAGCTGAACTACGAGCCCTATTTCCTCACCGTCCGCGACATCGTCCACTTCGCCCGCGAGCGGGACATCCTCTGTCAGGGCCGTGGCTCTGCCGCCAATTCCGTGGTCTGCTTCTGCCTCGGTGTCACCTCGGTCTCCCCCGAGATCGGCACCATGGTGTTCGAGCGGTTCGTCTCAGAGGCGCGCGACGAGCCGCCAGACATCGACGTCGATTTCGAACACGAGCGCCGCGAAGAGGTGATCCAGCACATCTACGCACGTTACGGCCGTCACCGCGCCGGGCTTTGCGCCACCGTCATCCATTATCGCGGCAAGCGCGCGATCCGCGAGGTGGGCAGCGCCATGGGCCTGAGCCAGGACACCATCGGTGCCATGTCCTCGCAGCTCTGGGGCTTCTGGGGCGCCGACGGGCTGCAGGACCAGCGGCTGCGCGAGATCGGGCTTGATCCGCAGGACCCGCAGATCCGACTGACGCTGTCGCTGATGCAGGAGATCATCGGCTTCCCCCGGCACCTGAGCCAGCACGTCGGCGGTTTCATCGTCACCGAGGGCCGGCTTGATGAACTGGTGCCGATCGAGAACGCCAGCATGGAGGACCGCACCGTCATCTGCTGGGACAAGGACGATATCGACAGCCTCGGCATCCTCAAGGTCGACGTGCTGTCGCTCGGCATGCTGACCTGCATCCGCAAGGCTTTCGACCTGCTGAAGAGCCACAGGGGCCAGGACTGGCAGCTCGCCACCCTGCCGCCAGAGGACCCGGCGGTCTATGACATGCTCTGCCGCGCCGACAGCATCGGGGTGTTCCAGGTGGAAAGCCGGGCGCAGATGAACTTCCTGCCGCGGATGCGGCCGCGCTGCTTCTACGACCTGGTGATCGAGGTCGCGATCATCCGCCCCGGCCCGATCCAGGGCGACATGGTGCATCCCTACATCCGCCGCCGCAATGGCGAGGAGCAGGTCTCCTTCCCCTCAGATGCCCTGGGCGAGGTGCTGGGCAAGACGCTCGGCGTGCCGCTGTTTCAGGAACAGGCGATGCAGATCGCCATCGTCGGCGCCGGCTTCACCCCGGAAGAGGCCGACCGGCTGCGCCGGGCGCTGGCCACCTTCAAGAAGCTCGGCAATGTCAGCGAGTTCCGCAGCCGTTTCATGCGCGGGATGAAGCGCAACGGCTATGACGAGGCCTTCTCCGAGCGCTGCTTCTCGCAGATCGAGGGCTTCGGCTCCTACGGCTTCCCAGAGAGCCATGCGGCAAGCTTTGCGCTCTTGGTCTATGCCTCGGCCTGGATCAAGTGCCATCACCCCGGCATCTTTGCCTGCGCGCTGCTCAATTCCCAGCCGATGGGCTTCTACGCCCCGGCGCAGATCGTCCGCGATGCGCGCGAACATGGCGTGGTGGTGCGGCCGGTCTGCATCCAGTCGAGCTACTGGGACAACGTGATGGAGCCCGACGGCCGCGGCGGGCTGGCGCTGCGGCTGGGGTTTCGTCAGATCAAGGGGCTGGCCGAGGAGGACGCCAACTGGATCACCGCCGCCCGCGGCAACGGCTATCGCGGGGTCGGCGATGTCTGGCGCCGGGCCGGTCTGACCGCGCCGGTGCTGGCGCGGCTGGCCGAAGCCGACTGCTTTGCCGGGCTGATGACCCGGCGCGAGGCGCTCTGGGAGGCCAAGGCGCTGACCGCGCCCAAGACGCTGCCGCTGTTCGACGGCGATCTCGACGGCGAGGCGATCGACGAGCCCGCCGCCAACCTGCCGGCGATGACCCTGGGCGAGGAGGTGGTCGAGGATTACGTCGCCCTGCGCCTGACCCTGCGCGCCCACCCGATGGCGCTGCTGCGCGACCGCCTGACACCACCCGCCCGCCAGCCGAGACCCACGCCAACCCCGTCCCGGGCCTGACCCGGCAACCGTAATCGGTCACCGCGTGTCAGACGGCTTTCGGGTCGAAGGGTTTGCCCGTTCGCAGCATCGCGTTGAGGATCGTTAGAAGCTTGCGGGCGACCGCGATGATGGCCTGTTTCGC
>NZ_JAXMOR010000025.1:0-67926 GCF_034669705.1 Marinovum sp. | reverse complement strand
GCCATGGCACGCGCCAGCTATATGACAAGCGCGCGCGCAATGGCGCGTGGCGCCCCGCCACTGGCCTGGTTTTGCGCCGCCACGTGGCCGGATTTTACTCCGCCGTTGACATTCCGACGACGCCATTGATCATCACCAAGATACCTGCGTCTCTTGCAAGAGAAATAAAGCGGCGCAGGAACTCTTCCCAGTTTGCGGCTTCGTTGCGGCTTCCAACTTCGAGTTTCAGTGTTGTGCGGATGTGGCCCGCGACTACTGCGGGCTGATCGCCGACCTCGGCAGAGCTGACAAATTGGAGTGTTTCGGAGCCCGACCCAGCGAGGTAATCACGATACCACCTCTGTCGCCGCTGGCAGATGTGGATCGTATCAATTAGTTCAGTGCTCGGACGTTGAACTTCGGGCTCCGAAATACGTCTGAAGTCCGGCAATGGCAGCTTCTCTTCCGGGGGCTCAGGCAAGAAGAACATGCCCATCGGTAGATGGAGGACACTGGAAAGGGTTTCGAGTTGTTGGAACGTCGGGCTGCCTCGCCCGTCGATCCAGGAAGGATATCTCTTGAAGCGCTTGGCGAGCATGTCGAACGGTATGCCGGCGCGCTCGCGCGCCCATTCCAGCACGTCAGGCGATATTGCTACCTCTGCCATGTTATGCTCTCCGCCTCCCTGCGTCACTTTGCGAGCGTTGAGGCAATGGTGTAAACAGAATTTCTCACTCGTTACTTAAAAGTGTGGGGGCTCGCATACAATTCTCATTCGCTCCGGGCTTCAGACGTCCAATCCGGTGCTGGGTATGCACAAGCCTTCAGCCTCGGAGGGGATTGAGGCCTCTACCGCAGAAAACACAACCGCAATAGGCTGACAAGCGCCGCTCGGGCAACATGGTCTGGAGACTCGCCTTAGTCGGGCCTGCCGGCCCGCTAAGACTGCGCAAGTGAGCTCTGTTTCCTCCCTGGAGGCAACCTCCTCGCCGAAGGTGAAGCAACGACCTCACCTTCACCGGCCCTATCAAGGGCGGCCCCCTTGACCACCATGCGACGCTCAAAGCTGTGAACGCCATACGGCCTGATTGTCGCGAAAAAACCGATTACTATCATGCTCTTGTATAAAATTCCTGTAATATTTGAAGTTTACTATTGACAAGTGTGTGCACGAAAAACCGGCCTTTTGCGCACACTTTTCGTTAGTTGGCAACTGTTTCTCGGGGCTGGCGATCCCGGGAGGACTCGAACCCCCAACATCCTGATTAGAAGTCAGGTGCTCTATCCAGTTGAGCTACGGGACCGCTGCCCCCTGTATTTGCCGCAACTTGGTCGGCGGGGCAAGAGGCGACCGGTCAGCCGGAGACAGCCTCGGCGACAGAAAGCTCGGCCATCTCGAGGATCGCCGCCCGCGTTTCGGCCACCGCGATGAACCGGGCGTTGTGGCAGAACTTCGCGCCGCGCACACCGCTCGCCGCCTCGAGGGCAGCATCGGTCAGACCGGCCCAGGCCGCCGGCAGATCGGCCCGGCTTTCAAAGCCGTCGCCGCGCTTGCGGATGGTGGTCAGCGCCCAGTCGTCGCCGCGCGGGTGGACCACGAAGAGCAGGTGATCGGCCCCCGCCGCCTCGACGGCCGCGCGAAACGGCATGCCCATCGGCAACTCCAGCACCCGCGAGGCCCCGGCCTGCGCAATCGCCGCCTGCACCATGGCACCGGCCCGGCGCTTGGCCGCCTTGCCCCGGACCGCCGCCTCGACGAAAGCGCGGGCGACGGGCAGCGCATCGGCAAAGGCGCGGTCGTCGGCATCCGTCCCGCGGTCGTCGAACGCCGGTTTCAGCGTCTCCAGCAGGACCGGCAGGGTCAGTCCGGCCAGGGGACCGGCCACCGAAGGCTCGAGCGCGCCGTTGTCGATCAGGTCGACCGGCAGCACGAATCCGGCATCGAGGCTCTGGTGGATCTCGTCGATATTGGCCTCTGGCACCGTTAGGGCGCGCAGGTAGTCGCGGCCGAAGTGGTGCCAGATCAACCCGAAGGAACTGTAGGGCTGTCCGTCAGGGCGCAGCGGGTTGGGGCGCTGGTGATGGTCAAAGATCCCCGCCGCGGCATCATAGGCGCGGCCGACGTCATAGATCAGCCGGCCCGCGCCGGGCGTGATCCACGCCGCATCGCGCGACCGGACCAGCTGCGCCTCCGGATACAGCCGTGTCAGCACCACCGAGGACAGCAGCTCATCGGCATGGAAACCGCCGGAATGGGTGACGAGGTGGGTGATGGGCATCGGTCAGGCTCCGGCCGGGGATGGAAGGGCGGGCTCGCGTCCGCCAACCCCGGCGCGGCTTACACAGACCGTTCCGACAAGACAAGCCCGACCGGGGTGGGAGCGACCACGCGCGCCGCGGTCACAAGGCACGTGGCCGACGCATGGGCGGGCGCAACGCAGGGTCGCGGCGGTGGCGGGCGCTGGCCCCCTGCCCGATCACGGTATCCATGCCGAGGTCAGAAGAGCCCGGAAATCTGCAGCGATATCCACAGGATGGCGCTGCCGGCCAGAACCTCGATCACGGGCAGGACGACAGCGACCCCGGCGCTGCCTTGCAGCGAGAACACCGTGCTTCGCCGCAACAGCACGCTGCCGGCCGCCACCAGAACGGTCAGCGCGGCGGTGCCGCTCGACATGGCCAGCGCCCCGAGAATGCCGGCGCCGAGGATGTCCATGTGCCAGGTGAGCAAAAGCAGCAGGACCGCGCCCGAGCAGGGCCGGATGGCGATGCTGCCGATCAGGGCCAGGCCATCGCGCAGCCCGCCGGCTTCGCGGATCTCCTCGGCGCTGGGTCCGTGGCGATGGCCGCAGCCCGCACCGCAGGAGTGGCCATGGTCCTCGCGGAACTGCACCCGCCAGAGCTTGCCGGCGCCGCGGATTGCCAGCCAGACGCCCACCAGCCCGATGGCCAGCGCGCTGATCGGCAGCATCACGGTCTCTGCCACGCCGGTCATCTGGCTGCGGGTCCAGCCCAGCAGGGTCACCCCGGTCAGCACCAGCACGATTGCCGTCACCGCCTGCCCCAGCGAGGCCAGCAGAGAGATCACCGACAGGCGCAGCAGCGGCACCGACTGGCTGACGCCGTAGCCGCCGATCAGGAACTTGCCGTGCCCCGGCCCCACCGCGTGAAAGAACCCGTAGGCAAAGCAGAGCCCCGACAGCCCCGCCAAGGCCCCCGGCTCGCCCGCACGAAGCGCGCGCAACCCGCCGGCCAGCGCCGTCTGGAAGCTGCGCTGCCAGCCCGCGGCCCAGCGCGCCACATCGTGGTCGACGCCGCTTGCCAGCGCCCAGAGCCCGCCGGCCAGCAACAGCGCGGGCCCGATCAGGACGAGGCGGCGCATGACAGCACGAAACGGTCGGCAAACATCACGCCGATATCCGGCAGGTCGACCACCGCGAACGGGTCGGAGCCTTGGTCGACGGCGGCCAGCTGGTCACCGTACTCCGCCTCGGCCGCGGCGCGGTCGGCGGGCTCGCGGTCGAGCCGGCAATCCTCTCGCCCCGCCAGCGTCGGCGCGTCCGGCACGTCATAAGCCACGAAATAAGCCGGGTCGAAGGCCCGCGCCGCGACCGTCCCGGCGCTCGGGTCGAGCGGCCGGGCGAGCGGCCGCAGATGCGAGGTGACGAGCCGCCCCGCCTCGAACCGCGCGAGGTGATCGACCGGCGGGGCGAGCGCCACCTCGACGCCCGATTGCGTCAGCACGAAGTCGCCCGGAAAGCCTGCCTCCCAGTCGACGTCCTGACCGGCATAGGCCGCCAGCGCCGAAGGTTCGGGCGTGCCGTCGCCATCGGCGTCGAGCCCGTTTTCCTCGATCAGCATCAGCGAATAGAAATCGTCGTAGGCCCAGTCGATGCGGACCGCCTCGAGATGGCCGGAGCTGTCGAACACCAGCTCGAAACCGGCGTCGATGAACACATGCGGATGCGCCTCGGCCCCGCCGGCAAGCAGGGCAGGCATGACAAGACCGGACAGAAGCGCGCGCAAAACCATGCTGTCCTATAGGAGCGCGCGACCGCTCGCGGCAAGAACCAAGGCCGGCGGTGCGCGAGATTCTGCCAGCCCGCGCAGGACCTTGGCCACAAGGGCACTGCGCGGGCTGTGGCGGCCAATCTCGGACGCCCCGCTCAGGGAGAGCGGAGCGGGACGCCCGCCTCGTGCAACATGACTTCGGACACGTCGAAACTGTGGTCGAGCGCGCCGTCGTGCTCGGGCTTTGGTGGGCAGACGATGCGGGCGATGCCGCTCTGGATGATCGCCCGGGCGCAATCGGCGCAGGGGTAGCGGTTGATGTAGATCGTACAGCCCTCAAGCGCGGTGCCCCCGCGCGCGGCATTGTAGATCGCGTTGCGCTCGGCATGTTCGAACCAGAAGAATTTCTCGCCGCTGGCCCGGTCAAAGCGGGCGTTGTCGCTGTCGGACACGCCGCGCGGCAGGCCGTTGTAGCCTGTCGCGCGGATTTCGTTGGCGGGGCCGACGATCACCGCGCCGACGTGGAAATCGCGATCCTCTGACCAGGCGGCCAGCGTATCGGCCAGAGTCGAGAACCGCGCATCCCATGCAGGTTGATCCGCCATCGCTCAGCCCGCGAAGACGTAAGAGGTCTTGACGGTGGTGTAGAATTCCACCGCATAGCGCCCCTGCTCGCGCGCGCCATAGGACGAGCCTTTGCGCCCGCCGAACGGCACGTGGTAATCGACGCCCGCGGTCGGCAGGTTGACCATCACCATGCCCGCCTCGGCCCGCCGCCGGAAGGCGCGCGCCAGCTTGAGGCTGCCGGTGCAGATGCCCGCCGAGAGGCCGAACTCGGTGTCATTGGCCACCGCCAGAGCCTCGTCGAAATCGGCCACCTTGAGGACCGATCCGCAAGGGCCGAAGATCTCTTCGCGGTTGATGCGCATGGTGTTGTCGGTGCCCAGAAACAGCGCCGGCGCCTGGTAAAAGCCGGGCGTGTCCAGCTCGAGCCGCTGGCCGCCGATCACCTCCGAGGCCTCGGACCGGGCGATCTCGATGTACTCGAGGTTCGACTGCAACTGCCGCGCGTCGACCACCGGCCCGATCTGGGTCTCGGGGTCGAGCGCGTCGCCGACCTTGAGCGCGCGCATCTGTTTCGTCAGCTCCGTCACGAAGGCATCGTGAATGCCCTCCTGCACGATCAGCCGCGACGAGGCGGTGCAGCGCTGGCCGGTGGAGAAGAACGTGCCGTTGAGACAGGCCGGGACGGCCACCGACAGGTCGGCGTCATCAAGCACCACCATCGGGTTCTTGCCGCCCATCTCGAGCTGGACCTTCTTCTTCAGCTTGCCGCAGACCTCGGCGATGTAATTGCCGGTGCCGACCGAGCCGGTAAAGGAGATGGCAGCGATCTCGGGGTGGGTCACGATCGCCTCGCCCACGGTCGACCCGCGGCCCATGACAAGGTTGAACACCCCCGCCGGGCAGCCGTGCTCATGCAGGAGCTGCGCGATCACATGGGCGCAGCCCGGCGTCAGGTCGGCGGGCTTGAGGATCACGCAGTTGCCATAGGCCAGCGCCGGGGCGATCTTCCACGCCGGGATGGCGATGGGAAAGTTCCAAGGAGTGATGAGGCCCACGATGCCCACCGGCTCGCGGGTGACCTCGACATCGATGCCGGGCCGGACCGAGGGTTGCAGGTCGCCGCTCTGGCGCAGCGCCTCGCCGGCAAAGAACTTGAACACCTGGCTGGCGCGCATGGTCTCGCCGATGCCTTCGGCCAGGGTCTTGCCCTCTTCGCGGGCCAGAAGCCGGCCGAATTCCTCGCGCCGTGCGGCCAGTGAATTGCCGACCGCGTCCAGCAGGTCATGGCGGGCCTGCGGGGTGCTGTCGGCCCAGCTCTCCTGCGCGGCCCTGGCCGCCTCGACCGCCATTTCGACCGAACCGGCATCGCCGTAGGAATAGCTGCCGATCACGTCGTTGGTGTCGGACGGGTTGATGTTGTCGCTGTAGCTGTCAAAGCTGACCCATTGGCCGCCGATCAGGTTGTCGTGCTTGCCAAGACCGGAGAGGGTTTCGTGTTTGGTCATCTCAATGCGTCTTTCTTTTGGTTTCAGTCGGCCAGCGCCGGCGACGGGAGGTCGAGCTGCTCCAGCCGCGCGGTCTGTGCCTCGGTCAAGGGCGTGAAGGGCGGCAGGGTGTGGGCCCAGTCCGCGTGGCCGCTGCGGCACCCGACGAGGTATTTCACCGCCGGGATCAGCGGCGCGCCGGCGATGGCGCCGCGCAGGGCGCCGATCCTGTCGAGCAGCGCCGCATCGGGCGCCTGCCGCGCGGCCCAGACCCGGGCACAGAGCGGCGCGGTCTGGTTGACCGTGGCCGAGATGCAGCCGGCAAAGCCCGCCGTCGCGGCTTCGGCCAGCGAGGTCTCGGAGCTCGGGAACACCGCGAAGCCCGGCAGGTCCGCGCTGAGCCGCCGGCAATAGTCGAGATCGCCGGAACTGTCCTTGATGCCGGTGAACCGCTCTGGGTAGGTCTGCCGCAGCCGTGCGATCACGGCGGGCGGGAGGGTGATGCCGGTCATCTGCGGGAAGTTGTAGAAGTAGATCCCGATCCGGCACGCGCCCAGCGCCTGATGCAGCGCCTCGTACCAGCGAAACAGCCCGTCGTCGCTGGCGGGCTTGTAGTAGTAGGGCGGCAGCACCAGCGCCACGCGGTAGCCCAGATCGTCGGCATGACGGGTCAGCGCCACGGTCTCGGCCAGCGAGGGCGTGCCGGTGCCGACCATCAGACTGTCGGGCGCAAAGGCCTTGGCGGCCCAGCCCATCACCTGCTTGCGGGTGGCACTGTCGAACGAGTTGGCCTCTCCGGTCGAACCCAGCACGTTGAGCCCGTCGCAGCCGTTGGCCAGCGCCCAGCGGCCATGTTCGAGAAACGGCGCTTTCTGCGGCACGCCAGTGGCGTTCACCGGCGTGGGCACGGCGGCAATGATACCTTGCATCGATAACCTCTTCAGTCTTGTGTTTCGGGTTCGGGCAGCTTGTGGGCGGCGACCTCGGGATGATCCTTGATCGGCTCCGCCCCCTTGTACCACCCGCCGGGTTCCTCGATCTCGCCGGAGGCGTCGTGAAAGACCTCGGCGTTGATCTGCACAAACCGCGCGTCGGCGCCCTCGGCCTCGTCATCATAGCGGATCGCATCCACCGGGCAGATGCTCTCGCACATGCCGCATTCGATGCACTCGGTGGGATGGATATAGAACATCCGCTCACCTTCGTAGATGCAGTCGACCGGACAGGAGGTTGTGCAGATCCCGTCCTTCACGTCGATGCAGGCACTCGTGATGATCAATGCCATGGGCTCCTCCTCACTTGCCGCGCCAGACCGGGGCGCGCTTTTCACGGAACGCGGCCACGCCTTCGCCGGCATCTTCCGAGCCGAGCGCGGCGATCAGCTCTGGAGTCTCATGGCTGTAGGCGTCATGCACCGGCATCTCGGCGGTCTGGCGCACGGTGGCCTTGATCGCCTTGAGGCTGAGCGGCGCGGCAGCAAGGATGTCCGCGACCCAACGGTCAACCTCGTCATCCAGCGCCGCTGCCGGCACCACCGCATTGACCAGCCCGTGGGCCGCCATCTGGGCGGCCGAATGCATCCGGCCCGTCATCATCATGCCGACCGCGATGGTGCGCGGGATCAGCCGCGGCAGGGTGACCATGCCGCCGTCGAGCGGCAGCCGCCCGACTTTGGCCTCCGGCAGGCCAAAACGCGCGGTCTCGGCGGCGATGATGATATCGCAGCCCATCGCCATCTCGAGCCCGCCGCCCAGCGCCAGACCGTTGACCCGGGCGATGACCGGTGTGGTCAGGGTGCCGCGCAGCGCGAGCCGGCGAAAACCGGTCGCGCTGATGTCCTTCCAGTAGTCGACGCCGGACATGCCGCTGTCGTCCTTGAGGTCGGCCCCGGCCGAAAACGCCCGGTCGCCGCTGCCGGTCAGCACCACGCAGCGGATCGCGGGGGTCGCCTCGATCTCGTCCCAGATCTCGGCCAGCCGGGTCTGGGTGGCGCCGTCCATCGCGTTCATCCGGTCGGGCCGGTCGATGGTGACGCGCGCCACGTGGTCCTTGACGGTAAAGCGCACGCTCATCCCGCGGCCCTTTCCTTTTCCTTCAGACCGAACTGGCGGATGACCTCTTCGGTATGTTCGCCAAGGCGCGGCGGCATGTGGCGGACGGTGACCGGCACATCGCTCAGATGCACCGGACAGCCAACCAGCTGCAACTCGCCCAGAACCGGGTGATCGATATCGAGAAGCATGCCGTTGATCGCGGTCTGCGGATCCTCGAGCGCCTCGTTCAGCGGCCGCACCGGGGCGCAGAGCAGATCGCGCGCCTCCAGCCGCTCGAGCCAGTAGGCGGTGGTGTTGCTGGCAAAGTGGTCGCGGAAGATGCCCTGCAGATAGGGTTTGTTGGCCCGCTGCGCGGCAAGGTTGGGATACTCCGGCGACAGATCATCAATCCCGAGCGCGGCGCAGATGTCCTGCAGGGGGTTCACCTTGAAGGCACCCACCACCACCAGCGCGCCGTCGGTGGTGTCGAACACCCCGGTCAGCGGCATCGCGGCCCAGTTGAGCACCTCGCGGTGCTTGCTCCACTGCGCGGCCTCCTGCATCTGCATGGCGATCATCGAGTCGTAGAGCGAGACGCTGACTTTCTGGCCGAGCCCCGACTTGGCGCGCGCCAGCAGCGCCGCAAGCACGCCCTGCACAAGGTGCATCCCGGCGGTGTAGTCGCACAGCGTCGTGGGATAGATCGACTTGGGGATCGACGGATCCGAGGTCTTTTCCATCACGCCGCTCATCGCCTGCGCCAGCACGTCCTGACCGCCCTTGTGGGCATAGGGTCCGGTCTCGCCGTAGCCGGTGCCGGAGGCGCAGATGATGCCGGGGTTGATCGCTTTCAGCGCCTCGTAGCCAAAGCCCAGCCGGTCCATGACGCCGGCGCGGAAGTTGTCGACCACGACATCGGCCTCGCGGACAAGGTCATAGACCATCTGCTTGCCCTCTGGCGACTTGGTGTCGATCTCGACCGAGCGCTTGTTGCGGTTGAGTGAGGCGAAGACGGCGTTGTTCAGCGCCTCTTCGGTTTTCTCGCCATAGAAGCCGCGCGACAGGTCGCCGGCGCCGGGGCGCTCGATCTTGATCACGTCGGCGCCGAAATCGGCAAGCATCTGGGTGGCACAGGGGCCAAGCATCACCTGGGTGAAATCGATCACCCGAATGCCGTCGAGGGGGTAAGTGTTCTGCTGCATCGGGGCCTCCTATGCGTCCACGGTTTCTTCGATCAGGGCGTTGGCCGAGGGCACATCGCCCGGGTCGGCGCCCTGCGCCCGCATCTGTTGCTGGATCAGTTTCGCATCGACGTCCCGCAGCGGCTTGTTCTCTTTGAGCGCCAGCGCGACGGCCACGCCGGCGGCCTCGCCCTGCGACATGCACGGCGGGATTTCGCGCGACATCTTCTGCGCCTCGCTCTCGACCGAATAATGCCGGCCGGCGACGATCAGGTTGTCGATCCCCTTGGGCAGCAGGGCGCGATAGGGCGTATAGTAATCGCGGCCCCGGCAGACGCTGTCGGCAAAGTGACGGCGGCTTTTGACGTCATCCTTGGTGACCACGTATTCGCCCTGCAGCAGCCGGGTCTGGCGCACGCCCATCTGTTCGGCGGCGCCCAGCATCTTGGCGTTCTCGAAACCGGGGATATTGTCGCGGGCAAAGGCCAGCAGGTTCATCATCCGCGCCCGGCCCTCGTATTCGGCCTCGACCATGTGCTCGGGCGACAGGCCGTCATAGCCCGGCATATGCGGACAGTTGCACCACACGATCCCCGGCAGCGGCGTCTTGAGCCACCACATGCCCCAGGCGCCGCCGATGATGCGCCGGGCCTGACGGTCGAGCTTCTTGTATTCCTCGGGGTTGGCGTACTCGAACGCCTCGGCCTTGTCGGTATCGACATCGCAGAGCCGGAACACGGTGGTCACGATGAACTGGCCGTCGATGAACGAGGCTCCGGCCGAGGCCGCGACGTCGAGATCGCCGCTGGCATCGATCACCATCTTCGCGCGGATCGCCTGACGGCCGAGCTTGGTCTGGCAGATCACCCCGGTGACGCGGTTGTCCTCGACCAGCGCCTCGGAGAACCAGCTGTGCAGGCGCAGGTTGATCCCTGCTTCCTTGACCAGATCGAGGCTGACCCGCTTCCAGGCATCGGGGTCGAAGGCCACGGCGTGGATGATCGGTTGCGGCATCCCGGTCTTGTGGAAATCGATGCAGCCCCAGCGCGACCACTTCTGCCACATCTCCCAGTTGGTCAGGCAGTCTTCGGAGGGCGGATAGACCGCGCCGTCCTGCTTGACCATCCGGTCGACATATTCGTCGACGATGCCGGTGGTGACGATCTCGTTGCCTTCGTTGACCATGTCGTCGAGCACCAGCACCATGCCGCCAGAGGCCATGCCGCCGAGGTGGTGATAGCGTTCCAGCAGGGTGACCGAACAGCCGTTGCGGGCGGCAGAGACGGCGGCGGAAACCCCCGCAGGGCCGGCGCCGATGACGACGACATCCGTGTCGGCCACCACCGGAACCTGTGCGCCCCGGGTCTGGACGTGTTCTTTGATTTGCGCAGTCATGAGACATACTCCTCTCGGTGCGCGGCCGGACCCTCGGGCCTTTGGCAGCGCGAATATTGTTGTTTCTGAGTTGCTTAGATTACCAGCGCACGACCATCCGCTCGACGATCGACACGGTGGCAAAGAGCAGCACCGACAATCCCGACGACATGAAGACGGTGGCGTAGAGCAAGGGCGAATTGAAGTTGAAGGTGGCGTCGATGATCAGCGCACCAAGACCCATATCCGCACCGACCCATTCGCCGACAATCGCGCCGATGACGCAGGTGGTCGCGGCGATCTTGAGCGCCGAGAACAGGAAGGGCAGCGAGGACGGCAGGCGGATCTTCCAGAAGATCTCGGATTTCGAGGCCGACAGGATGCGGGCCAGTTCCAGCGCCTGCGGGCTGACCGCCTGCAGGCCGCGCACCATGTTGACCAGCGTCGGGAAAAAGCAGATCAGCGCCGCGATCACCACCTTGGCCGTCAGGCCCGGACCGAAGATCAGCACCAGGATCGGCGCGATGGCGAGGATCGGGATGGTGTTGACGAAGACCGCAATCGGAAAGAAGGCCCGTTCCACCATGCGATTGTGGACAAAGGCCACCGCAATCAGCACCGCCGCGATATTGCCGACGAAAAAGCCCAGCAGGCTCTCAAACAGCGTCGGCCAGAAGTTGGCCAGCAGGATCGGGAACTTGTCGACCAGCGTATAGGCCACGTCAGACGGCGCCGGCGCGATATAGGTCGGCACGGCGAACAGCCGGACCCCGACCTGCCACAACAGGATCAACCCCGCCGCAGTGCCCAGCGGCACGCCGATGGCGATCATCTTCTGGCGGCGCGCCGCGGCCCGTTCGATATCGACCGCGGGATCGGCGGCGTGAATGTTTTCAAGAGCGGCCATCAGCATGTCTCCAGCAATTTGCGCAGATAGGCGGAATAGCGGGTGAAGTCCTGGGTATCGCGCATGTCGATGGTGCGCGGGCTCGGCAAGTCGATCTCGACCACCTCGCGCAGACGCCCCGGGTGTGACTGCAGCATCATCACCTTCTGGCCCAGAAACACCGCTTCGGGGATCGAGTGGGTCACGAACAGGATGGTGACGCCGGTTTCCTCCCAAATCTTCAGCAGTTGCAGGTTCAGGTGATCGCGGGTCATCTCGTCGAGCGCGCCGAAGGGTTCGTCCATCAGCAGGAGCTTGGGCTGGCACACCAGCGCGCGGGCAATCGCCACCCGCTGGCGCATGCCGCCAGACAGCTCATGCGGAAGGGCTTCTTCGCGCCCTTCGAGGCCCACCAGTTTCAACAACTCGCGCGGGGTCTTGTCGCCCACCGGGATGTCGATGCCGCGCCGCCGCCCGATCTCGAGCGGCAGCTCGACGTTCTTGAGGGCCGACCGCCAGGGCAGCAGCGTGGCGTCCTGGAAGACGAAGGCAAACTCGCGCGCCAGCCGCGCCTGCTCGGTCGATTTGCCAAAGATCGAGACCTCGCCGGAGGCGGCCGGGATCAGGTCCGAGACCAGCCGCAGCATGGTCGACTTGCCGCAGCCCGAAGGCCCGAGGATGGTATAGAAGGCGCCCTCCTCGATATCGACCGACAGGCCGTCGATGGCGGTGAAGGCGCCGAACCTGACCGTGGCCTCGGTGAGCGAGGCGGCAATGGCACCGGCCGGTCTGTCGACCGGGGGCACCGGGTGGAGCTGTGCTGTCGATGGCATGTCCGGATCACCCATAGTTCGGACGCGACGCCTCGGTCGCATCGAGCACCGAGAGGGTCATGACATCCTCCAACGCCGGCGCGCCGTTCTCGAACTGGCCAAGCTGGTCGTAGATGTCGATCTGGGCCTGCCAGTTCTCGGGCGTCATCGTGCCCCAGCCATTCTCGGCCGTTGCCTTGTTGAAGGAATAGTCGACGACGAGATCGACGGTCTCGAGTTCCTTTTCGCGGTCCATGTTGGGATAGCGCTCGACCAGAATATCGACCGCCTCTTCGCGGTTGTCATGCACATAGCCCCAGCCCTTGGCGATGGCGCGCAGCATGCCGTTGACCTGCTCGCGATGCTCGCTGAGCGTGCTGTCGGTGACGTAGTAGGGGTTGGCATAAAGCTGGATGCCGGCGTCCCAGAGCGTCATGTCGGTGCGTTGATCGCCCAGCACCGCGAGGGCGCTGGTGTTGGTCTTCCAGCCGGTCACCACATCGACCTGACCGGTCATCAGCGGCGCCATGTCGGAGCCCATGACCATGACCTCGACATCCTCCTCGGAGATCTCGTTCTTGGCCAGCAGCGCGCGCAGCAGGATCCGCGCGGTGCCGTTGGTCGCGACCTTCTTGCCGATCAGGTCCTGCGGCGTGTTGACCGGGTTGTCCTTGAGCGAGAAATAGGTGAACGGATGCTCCTGATAGCCGGCGGCGATGCATTTGACCGGCAGCCCGGCCGAGCGCGCCAGCATCAGCGAGGGGCTCGACGAGATCGACCCGAGGTTGGCCCGGCCCGAGGCCACCGAGGCCACGCCGTCGACGTTGGGCCCGCCCGGCACGATTTCGAGGCTCAGCCCCTCCTCGGCGAAAAAGCCCTTCTTGTCGGCGACCACCTCGCCCAGGATGCCGTTGCTGGCCAGCCAGCCCAGTTGCAGCGTCACGTTGAACGTGTCCTGCGCAAAGGCCTTTTCGATACCGACAAATGTGCCGGCGGTGGCGGCACCGGCAAAGGCCCCCATCGATTTCAGCATCGCGCGGCGGTTCATTCCGGGGTGAGAGGAACGTGTCATGGGTGATCTCCTGTTGGACGAAATCTTGTGTGCAGAGTCTTTGAATGGCGCTCTCATTTGACAGTAGGACGGTTTTTGGCGATGCAGGAAGGATCAATTCCGTCCAACGGCGGTGCAAAAACTGCACCACCTTCCGCGTGGAGCCTGACGATGCATTCCAACTTCCTGAAATATTTTGACGAAGTCGCGAGGCAGGGATCGATCCGCAAGGCGTCGACCTTGCTGAACGTCTCGTCGACCTCGGTGAACCGCAAGATTCTCAGCGTGGAAAAGCAGCTTGGCGTCGCGATCTTCGACCGCACGCCAGAGGGCGTGGAACTGACCAGCATCGGCGCCATCCTGCTCGAACATTGCCGCAAGACGCTGCATGACTTCGAGCGTGCCAAGATCGAGATCGATGATCTGCGCGACCTGCGCACCGGGCATCTCAGGATCGAGACGATCGATTCAGTGGCCTACGGGATCCTGCCGCAGGCGCTGCAGAGGTTCGGCCAGTCCTTCCCCGACATCTCGATCTCGGTGACCTCGGCGCAGCCCGACGAGGTGATGCATTCCGTCGCCGCTGGCGACACCGACGTCGGCATCTCGTTCCTGCTCGACCTGCATCCCGACGTGCGGGTGATCTCTGAGAAATCCGCCCCTTTCGGGGTCATCATGCGCAGTGACCATCCGCTGGCCGAGCGCAACAGCGTCACCATCGAGGAGATCAGCAGTTACCGGCTGGTGCGCACGATCGACGCGCGCGGCCGCAACTCGATCATCGATCAGGTGGTCTCGACCCTCGCCTCGCCGCTGTCGACGCATATGTTCACCAATACCCTGTTCATGGCGAAGCAGATGATCCTCGATAACCACGGCATCGGTCTTTACACCAAGATCGGCTTCATCAAGGAGATCGAGGCCGACGAGCTGAAGTTCATCCCGCTGATCCAGGAGGGGCTGAACGACATGCGGATCGGCCTGCTGGTCTCGGCGACGCAGGGCATCGACCCGGCCAAGCGTCACCTGTGCGACGTGATCGGCCGCGCGATCCGGCAATTGCGGCTGGATTCGTGACCAGCGCGGGCGGGCCGCCGGTCAGCCGATGGCGCGCAGCGCCGCCTCGCCCTGCCCCGCAGCCCAGAGCAGGCCGCGGTGCAGCACCGGGCGCAGGTCTGGCAGGTCGAGCTCATCGGCGGTATGGCCCAGCGCAGTGAAGAAGATGCGCCCGGCCCCGTAATGGGTCTTGAAGGTCACCGGCATCGTTATGTTTGTCCGCCAAGGATGATGCTCGCCAGAGAAGGTGGTCTCGGCCAGCACCTCCACCGCCGGATCGAAATGCATGTAATATTGCTCCGAGACATGGTCGAAATCGGTGATCCCGGCCATGATCGGATCGTCGGGCTGGGTGACATGCACACGGTAGCACATGATGTTGCCGGGATGGGCGACCCAGGTGCAGCCGGCGGCATAGCGAAATTGCGGCACGTCGCGAAAGGTGGTCGACATGCAGTGATGATAGCCCGCCATGCCGGTGCCGTTGCGCAGCGCATCGAGCAGCGGGGTGATCTTCTCGCGCGGCATGGTGCCGCCGGTGATCACCGGCACCACCAGCGCCATCTGCCCCACATCGGGTGCAACGAGGGCGTTGGCATCGTCGCTCACCGTGACATCCATGCCACTGCCGGTCAGCATGTCGGCGACCTTTTCGGCCCCCTGTCGCGGCTGGTGCAGCTCCAACCCGCCATGGACGATCAGTGCGCGGGGCTTGGGCTCTGGCATGAGGCGGGCTCCTATCGGTCAGGCGGTGCGGGCGTAGGCGTCGGCGGTGAGCGCGTGGCGCAGCGGCTGACCGGCGCAGAACCGCGCCACCTCAGCCGCGGCCAGATCGCCGAGGCGCGCCTGTTCGGTGCCCAGCGCCCCGGGGGCATGCGGGGTGAGAAAGACGTTGGGCAGGTCATAGAGCGGCGAGGTCGGTTCCGGCACCTCGGGAAAGGTCACGTCGAGCACGGCGTTCAGCCTTCCCGAGCTGAGCTCGGCGATCAGCGCCTCCTGATCGACGATGGCACCGCGGGCGGTGTTGATCAGGGTGGCGCCCTCGCGCATCAGCGCCAGTTCGCGCGCGCTGATCATGCCGCGGGTGGTGTCGAGCAGCGGCGCATGCAGCGAGACCACCTCGGCCTGCATCGCCTCATCGAGACCAACCTGACGGGCTTCCGCCAGGATCGGGTCGTCTGGTGCGAGGTAGGGATCGTGGATCAGCAGCTCGAGGTCGAAGCCCTTGAGCCTCTCGATCACCAGCCGGCCGATGCGCGAGGCGCCGATCAGGCCGACGCGCGCGCCAAGGTTGCCGATCGGACCGGCCGCCAGCGGATCGGTCAGCCGGCGGGAGCGGCCCTGCCGGTAGAGCTCGCGCAGGCGGAACACCTGCTTGTTGGCCATCAGGATCGCGGCGAGGGTGAACTCCGCCACCGGCACCGCATTGGCATCGGCGGCGGTGGTCACGGCGATGCCCCGGTCGAAAAAGCCCGGATCGGTCAGCAGGCGTTTGACCGAGCCGGCGGTATGGGCGATCAACCGCAGGTGCGGCGCGCGGTCCAGCACCTCGGCGCTGATCGGCGGGCAGCCCCAGCCGGTCACCAGCACCTCGGCCCGTGGCAGCAGCGCCGCGGCGGTCTCCCACGTGGTGTGGCGGGTGACATCGAGCACCTCGCAGGCCGCACCCAGCCGGGCCAGCGCATCGGCGCTCAGCACCCGCTCGGTCAGGCCCGGGTCCATCGCAAACAACAGCGTCGGTTTCGTCATCACCGCCGCTCAGGCTGCCGTGAGCCGCAGACCGGAACCTGCGTCGAAGAGATGAGTGTGCGCCTGATCGACGCCGAGGGTCAGCACCTCTCCGGGCCGGGCCGAAACCCTCTCGCGGAAGATGCCGAAGACGTTCTGACCGGCGATCTGCATGGTCACCTGGGTCTCCGAGCCCATCGGCTCGACCACCACCACCTCGGCGGCAATGCTGCCCTCGGGGTCGAGGCGGAAATGTTCGGGCCGCACGCCGTAGACCACCGGTTTGCCATTGGGCAGCGCGGTGGGCGCCGGCAGTTGCGCCGCGCCGGCGACGAACTGCGCACCCTCCACATGACCTTCGATGAAGTTCATCGAGGGCGAGCCGATGAAGGCGGCGACGAACTGGTTGACCGGGTTGTCGTAAAGCTCGAGCGGGGTGCCGATCTGCTCGATCTTGCCGCCGTTCAGCACCACGATCTTGTCGGCCATGGTCATTGCCTCGACCTGGTCGTGAGTGACATAGATCGTCGTGGTCTTCAGTTTCTGGTGCAGCGCCTTGATCTCGCCGCGCATGACGACGCGGAGCTTGGCATCGAGATTGCTGAGCGGCTCGTCGAACAGGAACACCTTGGGGTCGCGCACGATGGCGCGCCCCATGGCAACGCGCTGACGCTGGCCGCCAGACAGCTGGCCGGGGCGGCGCTGGAGATAGGTATCAAGGCCGAGGATGCCGGCGGCCCAGTCGACCCGCTGCTTGATCTCGGGTTTCGAGGCGCCGCGGTGGTGCAGCGAGAAGCCCATGTTCTCCTCGACCGTCATATGCGGGTAGAGCGCGTAGTTCTGGAACACCATGGCGATGTCGCGCTGTTTCGGCTCGAGATCGTTGACCACGGTGTCGCCGATGGCGATCTCGCCGCCGGAGATGGTCTCGAGCCCCGCCAGCATCCGCAAGAGCGTGGACTTGCCACAGCCCGAAGGGCCGACGAGCACGACGAACTCGCCATCGGCAATGTCGATATCGACGCCATGGATCACGCCATGGCCGCCATAGGATTTCTGCACGTTCGAGAAGGTCACGGGAGCCATGCTCACCCTTTCAGTCCGGTGTGGGCCAGTCCTTCGACGAACTGGCGCTGGGCTATGACAAAGACGATGAGCACAGGGATCGCGGTCATCGTCGCGGCGGCGAGCTGGATGTTCCACATCGCCCCGCCATAGGCGTCGGTGAACTGGGTCAGCGCCTGCGGCAGGGTGAACTTCTCGGGGGACGAGAGGAACACGATCGGCTCGAGATAGAGGTTCCAGGAATGCAGGAAGGTGAAGATCGCCACCGCACCGAGCGCCGGTTTCGACAGCGGCAGGGCGATGGTCCAGAAGATCTTGAACCGGCCCAGCCCGTCGACCCGCGCGGCCTCTTCCAGCTCCTTCGGGAGCGCGATGAAGAACTGCCGCATGACGAAGGTGGCAAAGACCGAGGGCGCGCCGAAGATCGGCACAAGGATCAGCGGCCAATGGGTGTTGATCATGTCCCAGCCGAGGAAGATCTGGAACAGCGGCACGATGGTGACTTCCGACGGGATCAGCAGCCCCACCAGCAGCACCATGAAGAGCGCATTGGCGAAGGGGAAATCGATCCGCGCAAAGGCATAGCCCGCCATCGCCGAGAACAGCAGCGTGCCGCCGGTGACGATGGCCGCGATATAGGCCGAATTCCAGTATTGCTGTGCAAAGGGCTGCAATTCGAAAGCCTGCGCATAGGTGGTGAAATCGAAGCGGCTCGGGATGATCTCGGGCGGAAAGGCGAAGATGTCCGAGATCGGCTTGACCGAAGAGGTCACCATCCACCAGGTCGGAAAGACGAAGGGGATCAGCAAGATCAGCATCAGCCCGTAGACCGCCACTTTCATCCGGGGAGAGAGATCACTTTTCATAGAAGACAATCCTCTTGCGCATCTGCCATTGCACGAAGGTCAGCACCGCGACGATCGCGAACAGCAGGATCGACAGGGTGGCGCCATAGCCGAACTTGTGGAACTCGAAAGCCTGTTGATAGAGGTAGTAGACCAGCACCGTGGTCGACATGCCCGGCCCCCCCTTGGTGAGAACCGCGATCTGGGCAAAGACCTGCAGGGAGCCCACGATGGTGATGATCGAGGTCAGGAGCACCGTCGGGCTGATCATCGGCAGGGTGATGCGGCGGAACTGGGCGAAGGCCGGGATGCCGTCGACCCGGGCGGCCTCGTAAAGCTCTTTCGGCACGCCCTGCAGGGCGGCGAGAAACAGGATCATGTTCAGCCCGACGTTCTTGAACACCTGCACCACCACGACCGAGATCATCGCCGTGGTCGGGTTGCGCAGCCAGTTCGGCCCCTCGATGCCCATCACCTGAAGGATGCCGTTCAGCCCGCCGTTGTTCTGCAGCAGGAAGCTCCAGACGATGGTCCAGGCGACCAGCGAGACGACAACGGGCGAAAAGAACAGCGTGCGGAAAAGGGTAATGCCGCGCAGCTTCTGGTTCAGCAGCACCGCCAGCAGAAGCGCCAGCGACATGTTCAGGATGACGAGGAGGACCGAGAAGATCGCGGTCGCCCCCAGCACCTTGACGAGACCGGGATCGGCCAGCAGGCGCTGGTAGTTATCGGTGCCGGTAAAGCGGAAGGTGCGCGCCAGCACGTTCCATTCGTGCAGCGAGTACCAGAACACCAGCGCCAGCGGCAGCAGCACGAAGAGGCAGATGCCCAGCACCTGCGGCGCGATGAAGAGATAGCCGACAAGACTGTCGCGGCGGTCCATCGTCCAGAAGACGCGCTTGCGACGGGGTGGATCGGATTGGGTGGCCACGACAGTCATCGGGTTTCCTTACAGCAGCGGCTGGATCGAACGGCAGACCGCGCCCAGCACCTCTTCGACATCCGCATCCGGCTGCCAGAGCGCATCAAGCTCGGCGCGCACCAGTTGCTGGATTTCCGAATAGCCCTCATGCACCGGCAGCACGCCGCCCTTGGCGATGCCCTGCACCACGACGCTTTCGATCATCTCGGGCGTCAGCAGCGGGTTGGTGTTGCCCAGCGTCTCGGCATTGAGCAGGCTTTGGCGGATCGGCGGGAAAAACTGCGCCAGCTTGGCGGAGTTGTCCGGGTTGGTCATATGGGCGAGGAACTCGACCGCGAGGTCGGAGTTCGCGCTGTCCTCGAACACGCCGATGGCGGCCTGACCGATCACCGAATAGTCGCCGGCGGGGCCAGCGGGCAGCGGAACGAGATCCCAGGCAAAGGCCTCGTCGCCCTTGGGCAGAAGCGAGGCGCGCGAGATCTGGGTGATGCTCATGGCGGCGTCACCGGCAAAGAAGTCGACGCTTTCGCCCGGGCCGGGGATCGCGCCCTGCTCGAAGATCGCGCCGTGGATGAAGCTCATCGCCTCGACCATCTCGGCATCGGCAAAACTGCAGGTGTCACCGTCAGCGCTCCAGGGCGCAGCGTCCCAGCCGCGCCAGATGGCGGCGAGGTTCTGCCAGGTCTGGTAGTTGAAGTCGCGGACGATGATGCCGTCCTTTTCGCCCTCGGCCACCTTGGCGGCGGTCGCCATGGCGTTCTCCCAGGTCCATTCGCCGGCCTCGATCAGCTCGGCCGGGGTGCGGGCACCGGCGGCCTCGATCAGGTCGGTATTGGCAAAGATCGCCAGCGGCGAGGTCGAGAACGGCACGGCATAAAGCTCGCCGTCGACCCGCCAGAGCTCGGTCGGTTTCTCGATCATGTCGCCGTAGTCGAAGCCCTCGGTGTTGGTGAAGGCCTCGTTCAGCGGTGCGAGGATGCCGGAGTTGACGAAATCCGCCGCCGTGCGTTCGAGGATCCAGGCCAGATCCGGCGGGTTGCCGCCGGCGATCTGGGTGGTGAGCGTGGTGGTGTAGCTGGCAAACGGCAGCGACTCGAAGGTCACGCTGACGTCGGGGCGGTCGGCGGTAAAGCTGTCGGCGATCTCGTTGAAGACGGCCAGATGCGCCTCGTTGGCGCTCCAGATCGTCATGCGCAGGTCCTGCGCCTGCGCCGCGCCCGCAAGCGCGGTGGTGGCTGCCAGAATGGCAAGGGGTGTCCGTCGGATCATGGTATTTCCTCCCTGAAAATAATGTTGTTTGGCGTCAGTAGCCGCGGATGTCGGGCCAGCGGGTGTCGACGCCCTGCTGGCGCAGAAGCTCCTGAAAGGCCGCGAGTTTCGGGTCGTCGCCCTGCACCGCATGCGGGTCGGTACCCGCGTTGAGGCAATGCGCCGCCAGAAGCCCCGCCACCTCGCCGATGTTCCACTCCACCGGGTGCAGCCGGTAGCAGCCGTTGGTGATATGGGTGGTGCCGATGTTCTTGCCCGCGGGCAGCAGGTTCGAGCGTTCCTTGGGCAGCATCGCCCCCAGCGGGATCTCGAAGGGGCAGGACGGCACGTCGATATAGTTGTCGCCGCCGGTCGAGGGGTGCAGGTCGATCCGGTACATGCCGGTGCCGACGCTGTCGCGATAGTTCACCGCCCCCGCCTCGCCGCGCACCTCGTAGGAGAGGTCCTGCTCGACGATGGTGGTGACCGCCTTGATGCGCCGCGCCTCGCGGATATAGGGCGCCATGGCGAGCCCGTGCTCGGTGCCGGTGACATCGCCGCGCAGACGCAACCCGGGGAAGCCCTGACCGCCATCCTCGCGCGGCGCCTCGGTCTGCAGCCAGTAGAAGACGGAATAGGACAGCTCTGCGGCGCGGGCGATGCGGGCGTCGTATTCCTCTTTGGTGCAATCGATGATCGGCTGCTCGAAATAGTCGATCATCGGCCAGTTCACGAGGCAGACGTCAGAGGCATAGGCACCGCCCACGAAATTGTCGCGCGCGGCGATCCGCCGGAAGGTCCAGAGGTTGCCGTCGCCCGGGTTGCGGCGCTGGTCGGCATCGACCGCGAGCGGGTTGTCGCCGGGGTTGGGGGTAAAGCTGCGCGTCGCGGTTTCCAGCGTACGCGGGTTGGGCGACTTGAAGCCAATCAGCGGCCCGCCCCAGAACTCGGGTTGCACCTTGCGCCAGTAGTCGTAGTTCGCGGGTTTGTCGATGACGTGGTTGCCGTCGACATGATCGACCGCGAAACAGATCGACACCGCCTGCTGGTTGTCGGGCTGCGCCTCTGACGGCGCGCTGGGCTCGCCGGTCTCGGACTGGCTCTCGAATCCGGTGACATAGTCGGTGTTGGTCAGCGGCAGCAGGTCGCCCAGCTCGGTGGCGTCGATCACATAGGCCGCCTCGATCTGCACCTGTGCGCCCGAATTCACATGCTGCACGGTCACCGCGCGCACCCGGTCGCCGTCCATTTCGGCCGCGACCGGCTCATAGGGTTTCAGCAGCGTCAGCCGGCCCGACCCGATATAGGGCATCAGCCAGGCTTCCATGACGGCCACCGGCACCCGCGGCTCGACACAGAGACGGCTGACCCAGCCGGCGCCGGGGTTGAGATCACCCCAGGCGCGCGCGCCCTCGGTGAGCGGGTAGTGGTCGCGGTAGAACTGGCGCATCGCGGTCCGCAGTTCGCGGTAGCTGCGCGAGCCGCCGAACTGCTCGATCCAGGAATGTTCGTCGGAGGGCACGGCCTGGCTGGTCAGCTGGCCGCCGATCCACTCGTAGGGTTCGGTCATCACCACGCTGCGGCCGGATCTCAGGGCGCCGAGGGCTGCGGCAACACCACCGACGCCGGCGCCGATGATCGCGATATCGGTCTTCAGTTCTTTCACGTCACACTCTTTCGTTAATGGGTCCGAGGGTCTCGCCCTCGATCAGGTCGCAGGACAGAAGCGTCTGCGTCTCGTAGTCGCGCCCCTCGAGCCGGGCGATCAGCGCCGTCGCGGCGCGGCGCGCCATCTCTTCGCGCGGGATGGCATAGGTGGCAAAACGGGTGCCGGTGTCGTCGGGCCGCACGTGGCTGCCCAGAACGACGATCGAGAGGTCCCCGGGCACGCGCAGCCCGGCCGCCGTGACGGCGCGCTTGAAGGGAATGGCATCGGCCAGTTCGATGAAGAAGACGACACTGGCGCCCGAGGCCCGCACCTCTTCGATCAAGCGCTCCGCCGGCAGGCCGACCTCGGGGAGATGCAGCGCCAGGTTGCCGCCCTCCGCCAGCCCGGCGTTGAATCCGGTCCAGCGGTCGGCGATGGATTCCGCCCCGCCGTCCTGACCGACATAGGCAAAGCGACTGTGGCCGAGCCCCCGCGCGCGTTCGACCAGCGCCCGGGTCGCCTCGGCGTAGTCGGCGCCGACATAATCGACCGGACCGCCGGCCTCATCGCGGCGACCGATGGCCATGTAGTCGAAATCGCCCTGCACCAACTGCGCAAGATCGCGGCTGTCGAACTTGCGGCCGAGCAGCAGGCAGCCATCGGCAATCCGCATCCGGTTCGGTTCGCCAAAAATGCGCTTGGCACCGCTCGCGTCGCGCTCGGCCGAGGTCATCAGCAGCAGATCATAGCCCTGCTCCTGCGCCGCCGCCTCGATGCCAAACAGGAACGGCGCAAAGAAATCCGCCTGCGCCCGGGGAAAGGCCGGTTCGTAGGTAAAGACGCCGAGGATGTTGTTGCGACCCTTGGCCATACGACGGGCGATCGGGTCGGCGACATAGCCGGTCTCGTTGATGACCTTCTGGATCCGCTTGCGGGTCTCGTCCGGGATGCGCTTGCGGTCCCGCTCGGCGCCGTTGAGCACGATGGAAACCGAGGCCTGGCTGACGCCGGCGCGCTTGGCGATCTCCTTCTGTGTCAGTCGTCGGCCGGCCATGCGAGGCTCCTGGTTATTCGTATAACTGCTAATACGTATAACCGATGATTCTGACCTGTCAACCTGCAACGCGTCACTGATGTCCTCGAGCAGAATGTCGCGGTCATCCCGAGCCACGAGCGCCGCCCAACGGTCCGTCGCCTGGCCGCCTGTGATCCGCGCTTTCGGCCTCGGCGCCATTGTGCGGTTCGTGATCCTCGGAGCCGGGCTGATGAGATACCGGCGCGATTTCAGCGGACAGTCGCCCGTCCCCGGCAGCCCCTCTCGCGGCCAGCCAAGCCATGGCCAATGCCAAGTGCAGCATGATTATTGCAAAGCGGCAGACCGTCTGGGACCGCGCGCCGAACGCGCGGGCGGATTACAATATGGGCCAAGCAACCCTGCCCGGCACCTTCGCTATCTGAGGGGTCTCATCGCCCGTCCGCCGCCGCTCACGCCTGCGCCGCACTCCAGCAGCAAATCCGCGCCGCCACTGACCCGAGGTGGTCGTCAAGGCTCTGCCCGGTGAGCCGCTTGCGCGGCTTCAGGTCGTGGTCGCCGTCCTCCAACCAGAACATCTCGACCGCGGACGAGAGCGGATAGGCCTCAACCTCCTCGCGGGTTCCGAACTGATCGCGGGTGCCCTGACAGATGAGCGTGGGACAGGTGATTGCCGCGAGATGCGCGCAGCGTGTCTTCTCGGGCTTGTTCGGCGGGTGGAACGGAAATCCGAGGCAGATCAGCCCCTTGATGCGACCTGCATCGAAAAGCTCCTGGGCGGCGAGGCTGGCGACCCGGCCACCCATGCTCTTGCCGCCGATGAACAGCGGACCGTCACGCGACAGCGCATCGATGGCGGCGAGGTACTCAGGTACATAGGTCTCGGCCTTGGCTGGCGGGCGTTTCGCGCCGCCGGTGCGGCGGGCCGCCATGTAGCTGAACTCGAAGCGGGCGACACGAAGCCCCCCGTCGGCCAGAGCCTCGGCGACCTTGGTCATCCACGGCGTATCCATCGCGGCGCCGGCACCATGGGCCAGTAGCACGGTCATGCGACCACGGGCGTCGCCGTTCATCAGGAATTTCATGGCGTGCTCCGGAGAAGACAAAGGCGCCCGTCGGGCGCTCTGCATGTTGAGCCATACTGATCGTCGCGGGAGACCTGCCCCGGATCACACACCCTGTAGAACCATACCAAGTTTTTCTCAAAGCAAATATTCGCGATAAATAAAAACACGCGATATCAGCGCCCTACAGAATCTTCAAGTTCTGAAAACCCTGTGCTTTTCCCGTAACAAAGCTAAGTTCTTCCCGGCTCGCCCACTATTAATGTACCAACCCGGCGCGGTTCACAGCAGACTGCAAATCGTAGCTTATGTCAGTGTCCGAATTTCGGGGAGTAGCTCACTCGTTGTCCTGCATCCGCAGAAACTGAATGATGCCGGAGAAATCGATGTCTCCATGCCCTGCCTTGTCGAAGGCGTCATAGAGTTGGACCGCGTCTGCACCCAAGACGGTCTGCGCCCCTCGCGATTGGGCGGCGTCCTGCGCAAGTCGCAGGTCTTTCAGCATCAGCGAGGCGGCGAAACCGGGCCTGTAAGCGGCATTTGCAGGGGATGTGGGCACTGGTCCGGGAACCGGGCAATAGGTGTTGACCGACCAGCATTGGCCTGACGAGGTAGAGATCACATCGAACAACGCCTGGTGATCCAAGCCGAGCTTTTCGCCAAGGACAAAGGCCTCGGCCGCGCCGACCATCGAAATGCCCAGCAGCATGTTGTTGCAGACCTTGGCGGCTTGCCCAGCGCCCGGACCGCCACAGGGCACAATGCGCCCCGCCATCGGAGCGAGAAGGGCCTGCGCAACATCTTGTGCCTCTGGCGCACCGCCCACCATGAATGTCAGCGTTCCCGCTTCGGCTCCGCCGGTTCCGCCCGAAACCGGAGCATCCAGGGTCAGACAGCCCTTGTCAGTCAGCAGGCCGTGGGCCGCCGTTGCGCTGTCGACATCAATGGTCGAGCAGTCGATGACGACGGTTCCGGTCGGGACAAGGTCCGCGATCTCGGTCCAGACCTTTTTGACAAGCGCTCCGTTCGGCAACATGGTGATGACAGCCTCTACGCCTTTGATCGCCTCTGAAACCGCATCACATACCGCCACACCGCGCGCAGCAGCATCTGCGCGGGCTGGCGCGGCGAGGTCGAAGCCGTAGACCTCGTGTCCGGCTTTCACCAGATTGCCCGCCATTGGCGCGCCCATGTTGCCAAGGCCGATGAAGGCGATTTTGCGGGTCATCTTGCTTCCTCTTCAAGCTTGTTTGTGGCGAAAACACGAGCTTTGCCATCGCCAAAGCCGGCGAGATCAGGCACTGCCGTTTTCGCGAGTGTGTCGGGTTGCCATTTGGGATTGCAGTCCTTGTCAATCACCGCCGCGCGCACGCCTTCACGGAAATCCGGCTGGCAAAACAGGTGACTGACAGCAGCAAATTCCCGGTTTAGGCACTGTTCGAGAGTCTGGCTGTGACGGGCTTCACGCAACAGCATCAGAGTCATTTTCAGGGCCGTCGGCGATTTTGCAGACAAGGTCTCGCGGTTCGCCGTTGCAAACACGGTGCCTTGGCGATCCAGCGCGTCAAGGATGTCCTCAACGGTTGGCGCGGCAAAGGCGTCATCGATCGCGGCCCGCTGTCCGGCCAGGGTCGATGCGGGGGCCGGTTCACTCAGACCCGCTATTGCGTCTGCGAGCGCTGCCTTGTCCGCCTCCGGGGGAATAGCGGCAAGAGCGGTGACAAGCTGCTCCAGCCTGTCGGCTGGCATATAGCAATCCGCCAGCCCCGCATGGATTGCGTCTCCGGCACCGAGCAAGGAACCGGTCAGGCCGATGTATGTTCCCAATTCGCCCGGCGCGTTCTGGCCCAGCAACCATGACCCTCCGACATCCGGAACAAGCCCGATGCCTGTCTCTGGCATGGCCAGTCGCGTTCGCTCTGTCACGATACGAAAACGCCCGTGCGCCGATACGCCGACCCCGCCGCCCATGGTGATACCGTCCATGAAGGCGATGTAGGGCTTGGGGAAACGGGCGATGCGTGCATTCAGCCGATATTCCTCGGCCCAGAAGTTGAGAGCTGCGTCATGGTCATCACTGGCAGCTTTGTAGAGCGCGATGATATCGCCTCCGGCACAGAGCCCACGCGCGCCCTCACCGGTGATCAGCACGCTGGTTATGCTTGGATCGGTTTCGAACCTCGTCAATCCCGTGTCCAGTGTGCGGATCATGGCCAGCGTCACGCTGTTCAGCGCCTTGGGCCGGTTCAGGTGCAGACGTCCGAGGCTGCCCTGTCGAGAAATAAGAACCTGTTGATCAGTCATCGAACTCAACCTTGCGCAATGACCGACCGGGACACGATCAGGCGCATGATCTCATTTGTCCCTTCGAGGATCTGATGCACCCGCAGATCGCGCACGGTCTTTTCGATCCCGTATTCCGTCAGATAGCCGTAGCCGCCGTGCAGTTGCAGAGCGTCATTGGCGACGTCGAAACAGGCGTCAGTCACAAATTGCTTGGCCATGGCGCAAAGCGTCGTGGCGTCGGCGGCACCGGCATCGAGGCTGGCGGCAGCGCGCCAGAGAATGGTGCGCGACACTTCGAGGCGTGTGGCCATCTCTGCCAGACGGAGTTGCAGCGTCGGTTGCTCGATCAGCGGCTTGCCGAAAGCCTTGCGGTCGCGCAGATAGGTCAGGGTGGCGTCGGTTGCAGCCTGCGCGCCGCCCAGGGAACAGGCGGCGATATTGACGCGCCCACCGTTGAGCCCCGAAAGCGCGATCTTGAAACCGCTCCCTTCGGTGCCCAGCATGTTTGCCGCGGGAACCCGGACCTTGTCGAGCGCAACCGACCGCGTCGGCTGGGCATTCCAGCCCATCTTGTGCTCATTGGCGCCAAAGCTCAGCCCCGGCATGTCCTTCTCGACGAGGAAAGCGGAAATGCCACCCGGCCCCGCCTCGCCGGTGCGGGCCATGACCAGATAGACTTCGGAGGTGCCCGCGCCGGAAATGAACTGTTTCCGTCCGGTCAGGATGTAATCGTCACCGTCGCGCACCGCGCGCGTTGCAAGCGCCGCGGCGTCCGATCCGGCACCGGGTTCGGTCAGGCAGTAGCTGGCGAGCGTTTCCATGCTTGCCAGTCGCGGGCACCACTGCGCGCGCAGCGTCTCGGAGCCGTAGCGGTCGATCATCCAGCAACACATGTTGTGGATAGAGACATAGGCCGCGATCGTCGGGCAGCCGGTCGCCAACGCCTCGAAGATCAGCGCGGAATCGACGCGCCCCAATCCGGTGCCTCCGACATCCTCGCGGGTATAGATCGCACCGAAGCCCAGTGCCCCGGCCTGCGCTAGAACGTCGGTCGGGAAGTGCTTGGTTTCGTCCCATTCGACGGCGTGCGGGGCCAGTTCCTTTGCCGCGAAATCGGCGGCCATGTCGCGGATGGCCAGTTGGTCTTCGGAAGGAGTGAGCTCAATCATTGCCTTGCCTGCTTATGTTTTGTTCGGCCGGCACGGGTGGATGCCGTGCCGGAGTGGTGTCGTGAACATCCTGCGCACCGACCGGGGAGCAGATCGGTGCGCAGGAGCTTCCGAGCCCGGGGGGTGGCGGTCAGCCTGCAGGGAGATAGGGAATGCCACCACCCAGGTCGGTGTCGTCGATCACGTACAACCTGCTTTCGCTGCCCGCTTGGCGTGCTTCGGCAAAGGGCGCGTAGTCGGGATCGCTTGCGAAGCCATCGAGCGACGCGCGGTCGGGAAATTCGACCAAGGCCACGATTGTGGCATCGAGGGGGGTGCCTTCGACGGTGTCGATCTTGCCACTGCGCGACAGGTATTTTCCACCATGTTTCGCGGCGATGTCGTGAACTTTGGCGGCATAGTCAGGGATCCATGCGGGGTCGGTGACCTTGACCTCACCAATAAGGTAAACAGTCATTGGGTTCTCCAGTTCTTCAGGTATGGGGGGGGGCCGAGGACAGCGGGCCGCCTTCGACTGGTTCTCTGGGTCTCAGGCGGCTTTCGCCATCCGCAGAGCCGAATAGGCCGCGCTTTCGAAGTTGAGGTAGCCGGTGAAGGAAGGCACATCGCCAAACGGCAGGATCTGCGTCGCCCAGAAGCCGCCGATCCCGTTCTGGCGGTCGATCCAGTAGAACAGGTTCGCGAGCCCGGCCCAGCCCAGCGCACCGGCGGGCCGGCCGGTGGGCGCCTCTTCGTCGTTGATCATGAAACCCAGTGACCAGGATTTCGACAGCCCCGGAAACAACTCGGCGTCATGGGTCAGTGCGGGCACCTGACCGGGCAAGCCGACGACCTTGAGATCGCCAAGGTGGTTCTGTTCGGCCATGGCGATTGTTTCCGGCTTCAGCACCCGGCCGTGATCGCCCTGACCGTCGTTCAGCCACATGCGGATAAACTTCATGTAGTCGCCGACCGTACCATAAAGACCGTGCCCGCCCATGTGGACCTCGGGCGTATCGGGAAGTTCGAAGCCCATCGGCGTCAGCGATCCGTCCTCGCCGCGTGCATGCACCTGTGCCATGCGGGCCCGCATGGCATCGGTCAGCTCGAAGGTCATGTCTTCGATGCCAAGGGGGTCGAAGATCCGTGATTGCATGACTTCGCCCAGGCGCTTGCCGGTGATGCCCTCGATCACCTGCCCTGCCCAGTCGATGCCGGAGCCGTATTCCCACCGTTCGCCGGGATCGAAGGCCAGCGGAGACATCAGCGCCGCCTTTGTGCCGGTGATGACGCTGGGCTGCCCCTTCTCAGTTGCAAGTCGAAGATAGTCTTCGTTGAAGAACTCATAGCACAGGCCGGACCGGTGCAGCAGCAGATCGCGCGTGGTGACCGTGCGTTTGGGCGCCCGGAGAATCGGATCTCCGGCATCGTCGAACCCGGTCATGACCTGGAGTTTGCCGATGTCTGGCGCGTAGCGGCTTGCCGGCGCATCAAGGTCGAGCGTGCCGTCCTCAACCAGTTGCAGCGCCGCCGTGCTGGTGATCGCCTTTGAGGTCGAGAACAGCGCCGTGACGGTGTCGAGCGCCATGGGGTCCGGCTTGCCGGTTTCGCGCAGGCCCGCGGCGCCCTCAAAGATATTTCCGCCGCGGTCGGTGAGCATTGCCACCACGCCGGGCACGCCGGGTTCGGTCGAGACGGTATTGTTCAGAATGGCATTGCCATCGAATTGCAGTGCCATCGGATTTCCTCCCAATGATTGTTTAGGATTGCCTGCCACGGCTCCTCTTCCGGGCAGGCGGGGGCTGGGGTCAGGCGAGCGCGGATTCTTCAAGCTTGCTCATCCGGAAGAGCGAATACCCCTCCTGCACGACCTCTTCGCACTTCTGGCGATACGTGCCGACGCCACCGGCATAGGACAGCAACCGCTTGGGCTTGCCCTCGATATTGCCGCCGTTGTACCAACTGTCGGTCTTTGACAGCAGGGTTGCATTGGCGACCTCGTCATGGTGGCGCACCCAGGTGTCTTCGCCGTCAAGCGTCGGCTCGATAGCGTCGTGCCCGTTCTTGACCAGTTCCGCGATACACTCGGTAATCCATTCCGTCTGCTGCTGCAGACAGGTGGTCATGTTGCACAGCGCCGCCGACGGAGCGAGCGGTGCGCCGGTCATGAAGAGGTTGGGAAAACCGTATTTCTGCATGCCCAGCGTGGTGCGGATTTCCTTTGACCATTCCTCGCCCAGTTTCATGCCGTCGCGCCCGGTGATGTCGATCCGTGACAGCGCCCCCGAACCGGCGTCGAAACCGACTGCCATGACGATCACGTCAACTTCATGGACGGTGCCATCCGCCAGCTTGACGCCTTCGGGCACGATCTCGGTGATCGGGTTGTTGCGCACGCCCACGGCCTCGACATTGTCGCGCAGGTAAGCCTCAAGGTAATTGCTTTCCAACGGAACCCGATGTGTGCCGAAGCCATAGTCACCCTCTTGCGGCACAAGAACATCGATCAGCTTGCGGTCTTTCAGCCGGGCTTCCATCTTGGCGCGGACAAAGGACGAGACCTCGGCGTTGACGTCCTCGTCGAAGAACATCTCGGCGAAGACCCCCAGCCAGAGCTTGAGCGAGCCATGCTGGTATGCGTCCTCAAGGGCGGCGGTGCGCTCTTCGGGCGACAGGTCCGCCCAAACGTGGCTGAAGTCATAATCGAAGCCGCAGAAGGTGTGCGGTGCGTTGCCGGCGACGGCGTCGAAACGCGCCTTGTAGGCATTGGCCTCTTTCGGGCCGAGCTTCGGGTTCGTCATCGGCAGCACATATTGCGGCGTGCGCACGAAGACTTTCAACTGGTCGACCTGCGAGGCGATGGTCTGGATCACCTGGATGCCGGTGGCGCCGGTGCCGATCACGCCGACCCGCTTGCCGGTATAGTCCATACCCTCCTTGGGATAGCGCGCCGTGTGGAAGATCGGCCCCTTGAACGACGACTGCCCCGGAAAGCGATCCTCCAGCGGAGCCGAAAGCATGCCGGTGCAGGACACGAAGAATCGGGTGTCGATCACGTCACCTTTCGAAGTTTCCACTGTCCAACGGCAGGTGGATTCGTTGTAGGTGGCCTTGGTGACGGCGGTGTCGAAGGTAATGTCCTTGCGCAGATCCAGGCGGTCGGTCACGTAGTGCAGCCAGCGCTCGATCTCGGGCTGAGAGGGGAAACGCTCGCTCCAGGTCCAGTCCTTGTAGAGCTTTTCGTCAAAAAGATACTGGTAGATGAACCCTTCGCTGTCGAACTTCGCGCCGGGATACCGGTTCCAGTACCAAGTGCCCCCGACGTCGCTGGCGGCATCGCAGGCCTCAACGTTCAGCCCCAATTCGCGAAGCTGGTGCAATTGATAAAGCCCGGCGACACCTGCGCCGACCACCAGGGCGTCAAGACGTTTGGTCACGGCTTTAGAACCCGGCTGCCCGCCGGAACTGTTCAAGTCTAACATGAGATCCTCCACTGTTTCCGGCCATCTCCTCATGGCCGCGGAAGCGTCACCGTTGCCTGGCAGGCCAGTCACGACACGCTGTCCAAGGAGGCTAACAAGCGCGCTCAGGAGGGTATTGAACGATTGGGGGCGTATCTTTTGAACATTTGGGACAGCTGGCGCAGCCCCTTCAATGGCGGGCGCGATACTGCCCGGGCGTCACGCCTTCGGCCTTGCGAAACGCGCGTGTCATATGCGCCTGGTCCGAGAAGCCGCAGTCTGCAGCGATCTGTTTCAGCGGTTCGCAATTCGTTCTGAGCATCTCGCGGGCCCGCGCCAATCGCTTGTGCTGGACATATCCGTAGGCCGATTGTCCCAAGGACTTCTTGAGACGACGGTTGAGCGTCCAGGTGCCCAATCCGAAAAGCTGTGCCATCTGCTCCAGCGTGATCGTCTCATGCATATGGGCCTCGATGAACTCTTCGAGGCAGGCGAGTTCGCGCGGTGACAGGCTGCTCTCGCAAGGCCGCATCGGCTTGCGGATTGCAGCATACCTGCGCAGAAGATGCACGGCGAGTTGGACAGACAGGGCTTCTGCGTAGAGCGATCCGCCCGGTCCCCGGCGCGCGGCTTCGACGGTCAACCGATCGATGATGTGGCCGACGACAGGATCGACACCCTGAAGGACATCGTGCAGAACGACCTGGCCGACATCCCCCTCATGGGTATCCCGCGCCACGCGCTTCAGCAGTGTATCGTCGAGATAGACATGCGACACCTCGATATCGTCGGACCAGCTCCACTGCGTGTCGACCTCTCGCGACAGGAGCGAGAAGTGCCCCGGCGCGCATCGGGTCCGCGTCCACTTTCCATCGAATTGCCTGTCCATCGGCGTGATGCCGTTGCGGTACTGCACGATCATGAAGGTGTTCATCGGCGGAAGGTCAACGTCCTGCCCTTGATAGGCATAGGTGCATTGGGAGATGCCATTCCACTCGAGGCCCTCGCTCGACGAGACAACCTTACCCGGAACCCACAGCGGCAAATCTTTCGGCGATATCAGTCCCGAACCTGCAGTTTCAGGTCTTGGCATTCTCCGGCTCCTCCCTCCGGTTCAATCGGCGATCGCGCGTGCCGGGCCTCCCAACCCGCAGACGCGATGCGCCCCCGCCGATCTGGCCGACGGTCCCACAACATTCACGATTTTTGCAGATCTCTCACCACGCTTGTTTTCACACCCTTATGCACTCAGCATTTCTGCCGCGTTCTTCAGAGCCTTGTCGATCTCATCAAGCGCCGAGGGATCCTCGATCGTGGCCGGCATTTTCCAGTCTGCGCCATCGGCAATCTCGCGGATCGTCTTGCGCAGGATCTTTCCCGATCGTGTCTTGGGCAGACGCTTGACTGTCAGTGCGTGCTTGAAGGACGCAACCGGCCCGACCTGCTTGCGTACCAGCGCAATGACTTCCCGCTCCAGCCGGGCCGGATCCGGGTCGGTGCCGGATTTCAGAACGAGAAGCCCGACCGGCATCTGGCCCTTGAGCGGGTCTGCCACCCCGACCACGGCACATTCGGCGATGTCGGGATGCGTCGCAACGATCTCTTCCATCAGCCCGGTCGAGAGCCGATGACCGGCCACGTTGATCACGTCGTCAGTTCGATTGAGAATGAAGACATAGCCATCCTCGTCGATATAACCGTTGTCGCCAGAGGCATAGTGGCCCGGATGCTGCGTGAAATAGCTGTCAACATACCGCTGATCAGCGTTCCACAGGGTCAACAGCGCGCCCGGAGCCATCGGCTCTTTTATCACGATGTCCCCGGTCTTGCCGCGCGGCAGTTCACTCCCGGTCTCGTCAACGCAGCGCACCTGCCAGCCCGGCATCGGCACTGCGGTCGAGCCGGGCTTGATCGGCAGTTCCTCGATCCCGATCGGGTTGCCGGCGATCGGCCAGCCGGTTTCGGTCTGCCACCAGTGGTCGATGACCGGCACCTGCAAATGTGTCGACGCCCATTTCAGGGTTTCGGGGTCGGTGCGCTCTCCGGCAAGAAACAGGGCGCGCAGGTTCGAAAGGTCATGGTCCTTCAGCAAGAGCCCGTGTGGGTCTTCACGCCGTATGGCGCGAATGGCGGTTGGCGCGGTGAACAGGGTTCTGACATTGTGCTGTGCGATCACGCGCCAGAAAGCACCGGCATCCGGCGTTCCCACCGGCTTGCCCTCATACAGAACCGCCGTCGCCCCGTGCAACATGGGGCCGTAGGTGATGTAGGAATGCCCGACCTGCCAGCCGATATCGGACGCCGCCCAAAACACCTCTCCCGGTTTGACACCGTAGAGGTTTTCCATCGTCCATTTCAGCACCACCGCATGGCCGGCATTGTCGCGAACCACGCCTTTGGGCTGCCCGGTCGTCCCGGAAGTGTAGAGGATATAAAGCGGATGCGAGGCCTCTACCGGCACCGCCTCGACCGGCGCACCCATGGCGTCGGACCAGGTCATGTCTCGGCCGTCAGACAGCGCCGCCGTCATCTCGGGACGTTGCAGGATGATGCAGCGTTCGGGCTTGTGCGCCGAGAGCGTGATCGCTTCGTCCAGCAGCGGCTTGTAAGCGATGCGCTTTTGCCCCTCGATCCCGCAGGAGGCCGAGACAACCACCTTGGCACCGGCATCCTCGATCCGTTTGGCCAGTTCCTGCGCCGCAAAACCGCCGAACACCACCGAGTGAATGGCGCCGATCCGCGCGCAGGCCAACATCGCGATGACCGCTTCGGGCACGGCGGGCATGTAGATCACCACCCGGTCCCCCATTTCAACGCCCATGTCGCGCAAACCGCCGGCAAAGCGGGCGGTCTGGTCCAGCATCTCGTTATAGCTCAGATGGCGGATGGTGCCGGTCACCGGGCTGTCGTGGATCAACGCCGTTTGCGCGCCACGCCCCGACGCAACGTGCCGGTCGAGCGCGTTGAAGCAGGTGTTCAGACGGGCGCCTGCGAACCAGCGCGGGAAGTTGGGCCGAGAAAGATCAACCACCTTGTCCCAAGGTCTGTCCCACGAAATGCCGTCGGCGGCCTCTGCCCAGAACCCCTCGGGATCATCAATGGATCTCTGGTAGATGTCGGCATAACTCATTTCAATCTCCTCCCTAAGGTCGCGCACCAACTTGCTTGATACGAAACTGGCATCGCGCGGCGTCTCCCAACCGCGCGATACCATATGTGTCACGCCGCGGTTCGGGCCACGTTGAGAACCTGCATCTGGGTGTATTCCGTCAGCCCCTCGACGGATTGTTCGACGCCCAGACCGGACCCCTTGAAACCCGCCATTGGGATATGCGGCCCGATGTTGAGATGCTGGTTGACCCAGACTGACCCGGACTCGATCTGACCGGCGATTTCCATGCCCTTGGCCACATCCGAGGTGTGGACCGATCCGCCAAGACCGTATTCTGACTTGTTGAGTCTGGCGATGACATCCTCGACATCCTCGAAAGAGATGACCGGCAGGATCGGGCCGAACTGTTCCTCGTCCACGATCCGGTTGCCATCCTTGACGTCCCGCACGATGGTCGGTGGGACGAAATACCCGGTGCCTTCGGGCACATCGCCACCGGCAATGACCGTGCCGTCCGATTTCGCAGACTCCAGGAAGCCGCGAATTTTATCAAGCTGTGCCTTGTTCTGGATCGGGCCGATGGTCGTGCCTTGCTGCAACCCATCCCCCATCACCGCCTGATCGGCAAGTCCCTTCAGCTCATCGCAGAAGGCGTCATAGATATCCGCGTGGACATAGGCCCTCTTGACCGCAAGGCAGACCTGACCCGCGTTCAGGAACGCGCCCCCGTAAATCCGCGCTGCCGCTTGCTTGACATCGACATCCGGCAGAACGATGGCCGGATCGTTGCCGCCCATTTCCAGCGTCAGCCGCTTCATGCTGTCCGCGGCCGAAGACATGATGCGCTTGCCGGTTTCGGACGAGCCGGTGAAGCAGATTTTCGAGATGCCCGGATGCCGCGTCATCACAGGGCCAAGGTCATTTGCATCGGTGATGACGTTCACCAGCCCGGCCGGGAAAATATCGGCGCAGAGCTCGGCGAGCTTCAATGCGGCAATCGGCGTGGTCGGAGCAGGCTTCAGGACAATCGCGTTGCCCGCCATGAGCGCCGGTCCGATTTTCCAGCCGCACAGAAGCAGGGGAAAGTTCCAGGCGATGATGCCCCCGACAACCCCCAGCGGCTTGTGGCGCGTTTCGATCAGGAAATCTCCGTCGTCCTGAATGGTCCGGTCCGGCAGGGTCAGCGTCGCGGTATGGGACAGGTACCCTACGACCCATTGCACTTCGCCGATGGCTTCAGGCAGGGGCTTGCCCTGTTCCTGGGTGATCAGGCGCGCAAATTCCGCCTCGCGCTCGGAAATGGCGGCGGCCAGCGCCTCGACCTTGGCGCGACGCTCCGCCATTGAGGTCTTTTCCCAGGCTTTCTGCGCAAGGGTCGCGGCCTCTACGGCCGCGTCAAGCTGCACGGTGGTGCAATGCGGGACGCGGGCAAATACGGCTTCGGTGGCCGGGTTGATTACGTCAATCCAGTTCTCGGCTGTGACCAACTCTCCGTTGATCAGCATGGGTATGTCCATGGTAGTTTCCTCCCTCGGTGTCACGTCGATCGCCCCTGCGGATCAGGGATGCGTACCGGCGCGCTGCAAAGAGTTTCGGAAGCCTGCCCCCTACAGTAAATGGCCCTCCAGTCGTGCAACCGGGCAATGTGTTCCAGATCGGAACACTTGGCTTATCTTTCGATGCCCAACTGCTTCATCTGTCGATAGAGGGTCGTCCGGCCTATCCCGAGCTGCCGTGCCGCGCGCGATACATTCCAGCCGGATCGGGTCAGGGCGCGCACGATGGCCGACCGGTTGACCGCATCCATATTGCGGGCCTTTGGGCCCTGCCCTAGCAGGTCAGACGCCGGGATGGCCTCGAAGGGATTGTTCAGCCCAAGGCCATAGGTCAGCCGCGCGGCGCGATTCGCTCCTATGACCAGATCGTCACTGTCTATGGCCAGAATCGACGGCGGCTCGTCCGGATTGCTGTCCGGTACGAGGAAACGCGCCTTTGGATGCAGAGCTCGGAAGAAGCGCTCCTCGATCCTGCGGGCGGTCTGGGTCAGCACATGGGCCAACAGCCGGTTTCCGGCTTTCGTGTGGTCCACACGTCCGGTCGAGAGGTCCAATGCAGCGACGATCTCGCCCTGCGCCCCAAAGACCGGCGCGCCGATGCAGGTGAAGGCCGTGTTGCGCTCTAGGAAATGCTCTTCGCGGTGGATGACCACCGGGCGCTTTTCGGCAAGGCAGGTGCCCATGCCGTTGGTGCCGTCCGCAGCTTCGCTGCATACCGCCCCGACGTCGAGTCCGAGCCCTTGCTGGAATGTCGTTTCATCGGCCTCCACCATTCGGTGATCGAGCACCACGCCCTCGGCATCGGTCAGGAACAGGCCGCATCCGGGTTGGCCAACGAGCTGAAACAACCGGGTCAACTCTGACGAGGCGACGTCAAGCAACGCGCCGGACGCCTCACGCCGCGCCTTGATCTCCGATTGGGCCACCCTGTGCATTCTCGTGGTGGCAGCCGGATCGAGCCCGTGGGTCAGCAGGGATCGTGCCCATGACGCCGACACGGCAGATCGCGCCGCGGCGTTCGGAGAGGCGGCAACTGACACGATCAAGTCTGAATGTCTGGACATGGTCGGGGTTCCTTCCATCGTATTTGGCGATGCTCACGGCAGTATTGGTGAGAAAAACCGCTTCGACAATACGACCAAATGAGTGCAGCATCTGTTGTGTTGGAAACGCTTTCGCCAACCGCGAAGTGCTTTCCCCTTCATGGAAAAAGGTGCAGTTGCCGACACGCGCCACACATCGGCGCGACGAACAGTGGCTTGTCACAAGACACGTATCGGCTGTCAGTCCCGGGCCAGCAGGACGGTCGGGCGGCCGGGCTCGTCGCCGTTCAACAGGAAATCCATGGCGGGCTCCAGATATGCAACGGCGCGCGATGGGTGCCATAACGCAATCTCTGCGGCCGAATTGAGCCGAGGGCCAGACATTGCCAAATATTGACAGAAGACGCCGAGCCCACACCGTATATAGAGCCCGGGAAAAACTTAGCCTCCCACGGGAAGAACTCAGGTATGTACTACACCCTCAGTGCGTCCAAGGCCCCCGCCGGTTTACCGCGAAGTTCTCGGCATAGCCGCGCGGGCGGATGTTCAGGCGGCGTGACTTGGGATCGACCACGGTGGTCTCCAGCCCGTGATCGCGGGCATACTCCAGCGCCGCTTCCTTGCTGTCGAACTTGAGCCGCACCTGGCTCTGGGTGTCCTCAGAGGAGGTCCAGCCCATCAGGGGATCCACTTCGCGCCGAGAGGCGGGCGCGAACTCGAGCACCCATTGACGGGTCTTGCCGATGCCCGATTGCATCGCGTTCCGGGCCGGTTGATAGATTCTTGCGCGCATCGACGTCTCTCCGGGTGTTTGGCCGGTTATCGGCAATTTCGCTTGCCGTTTCAAGCGTCGTCAGACACGCCTCCGGGTCCGTGACCTGCCGCGCAGCAACCCGCGACACCTGCGCCGGCATCGGCGCATGAAAGCGGGATCTTGGGAAAGGCGCACAAGCACAGCTTGGCTGTCAGTCGTGTCGCGGGGAGCGAGGGGTGGGTAGGTGCGACACATTCGACAGCCAAGCCTGCTGCTTGCAAGTCGAAGGGTGCGCCGGCAAAACGCGCTTTGCAACGGTTTTTAGTGACGAAAACGTCATCACCCTGTCACGGAATTGTGCAACCCCCGCCTAAGCCGATGGAATCACTGGCACAACCATGGCGCACCCAGCGGAAACAAAATTTCACGCCGAAAAAGCGGTGCAATATCAAAGGGCTTTGACCTGCCCTCCTGCGGGCATTCCCTCGGGAATCAGAGGTGGTGTGCCTCCCGGCGTCTTTACCAGAGCGGTGGTTTGCGGCCAACTGCACGGGGTCCGGGGGCTTGCATCAGGGCTGTATCGTCGCACATTTAGCGGGCAAGGAGCCTGACCATGTACAACAATTCGCCCGAGGCGATGCCCATCCTCAATGCGCCCGCGCCGGACGTGAAAACCCGCGAAAAGCTCGAAGGCGGCAAGACCTTCGTGATGAACACCGATTTCGACCCGGCGGGGGACCAGCCCAATGCAATCCGCGACCTCTCTCAGGGGCTGCGCGATGGCGACCGCGACCAAGTGCTTTTGGGCGCCACCGGCACCGGCAAGACCTTCACCATGGCCAAGGTGATCGAGGACACCCAGCGCCCGGCGATCATCCTTGCCCCGAACAAGACGCTGGCCGCCCAGCTCTATGGCGAGTTCAAGGGCTTCTTTCCGGACAACGCGGTCGAGTACTTCGTGTCCTACTACGATTACTACCAGCCAGAGGCCTATGTGGCGCGCTCCGACACCTATATCGAGAAGGAGAGCCAGATCAACGAGCAGATCGACCGGATGCGCCACTCGGCCACCCGGGCGCTTCTGGAACGCGACGACGTGATCATCGTGGCCTCGGTCTCCTGCATCTACGGCATCGGCTCTGTCGAGACCTATAGCGCCATGACCCAGGATCTCAAGGCCGGCCAGGAGTACAACCAGCGAGAGATCATGGCCGACCTTGTGGCGCAGCAGTACCGTCGCAACGACGCCGGCTTTGCCCGCGGTTCTTTCCGGGTGCGTGGCGATGTGCTCGAGGTCTGGCCGGCGCACCTCGACACCCGCGCCTGGCGGCTGTCGTTCTTTGGCGAGGAGCTCGAGGCGATCACCGAATTCGATCCGCTGACCGGCGAAAAGACCGATACCTTCGACCAGATCCGGATCTACGCCAACAGCCACTACGTCACCCCGCGGCCGACGATGCAGCAGGCGATCATCGGCATCAAGAAGGAGTTGCGGATGCGGCTCGACCAGCTGGTCGGCGAAGGCAAGCTGCTGGAGGCGCAGCGTTTGGAACAGCGCACCAACTTCGATCTCGAGATGCTCGAGGCCACCGGCGTCTGCAACGGCATCGAGAACTACTCGCGCTATCTCACCGGCCGCGCGCCGGGTGAACCGCCCCCCACCCTGTTCGAATTCATCCCCGACAATGCGATCGTCTTTGCCGACGAGAGCCACGTCTCTGTGCCGCAGATCGGTGGCATGTATCGGGGCGACTTCAGGCGCAAGATGACGCTGGCGGAACATGGCTTCCGCCTGCCGTCCTGCATGGACAACCGACCTCTGAAGTTCGAGGAGTGGGATGCGATGCGGCCGCAGTCGGTCTTTGTCTCGGCCACACCGGCGGCCTGGGAGCTGGAGCAGACCGGCGGCGTCTTTACCGAGCAGGTGATCCGCCCCACCGGCCTGCTCGATCCCATGGTCGAGATCCGACCCGTCGAGATGCAGGTCGACGACCTGCTCGACGAGGTGCGCAAGGTCACGGCCGACGGGTTCCGCACGCTCTGCACCACGCTGACCAAGCGGATGGCCGAGGACCTGACGGAATACATGCACGAACAGGGCATCAAGGTGCGCTACATGCATTCCGACATCGACACGCTGGAGCGGATCGAGATCCTGCGCGACCTGCGGCTCGGCGCCTTCGACGTGCTGATCGGCATCAACCTGCTGCGCGAGGGGCTCGACATCCCGGAATGCGGGCTGGTGGCAATTCTCGACGCCGACAAGGAGGGCTTCCTGCGCTCGGAGACCTCGCTGATCCAGACCATCGGCCGGGCGGCGCGCAACGCCGAGGGCCGGGTGATCATGTATGCCGACCGGATCACCGGCTCGATGGAGCGGGCCCTGGCCGAGACCGACCGTCGCCGCGCCAAACAGGTGGCCTACAACGAAGAACACGGCATCACGCCCGCGACAATCCGAAAGAACGTGGATGACGTCCTGTCAGGCCTCTACAAGGGCGATGTCGACATGAATCGGGTGACCGCAAAGGTCGACAAGGGGCTGGCCGGATCGAACCTTCAGGCGGTGCTCGACGGGCTGCGCGCCGACATGCGCAAGGCGGCCGAGAACCTCGAGTTCGAGGAAGCCGCGCGGCTGCGTGACGAGGTCAAGCGGCTCGAGGCGGTCGACCTGGCGGTGGCCGACGACCCGCTGGCGCGGCAACAGGCGGTCGAGAAGGCCTCCGACGCGGCGGTCAAGGCCAAGGGGCGGTCGACCGCCGGCCGCCCCGGCCAACGCGGCGGCAACGTGCAACGGCGCAAGCGGTAGGGCCGCTGCCCCCAAGGGTGTCTGCGGTGCGCTACTGACGCCGGACCGGGCCGGTGCCGGTCCGGGCACGTTGCATCGCCCGACGCTGGACGGGACAGCGCGGTCTACCCTTGCCAGTCGGCGACCACGTCATAGCCCTGCGGGGCCGGCATCTCCTCGAGAAACTCGCTGAAATTGGCCCAGATCGCCTTGACCTTGTCGGCATTTCCCTCGGACGTCGCCTTGTCGCTCACCGTGGAGACGATATAGCCGCTGCCGTCGTCATTCATCACGCAGAGGAAGCGCTGCATCCCCGGCAGATCGAGGATCTGATCCTTCACCTCCTCGATCTTCGCCTCTGCCGCCTCGCGCGTGCCGGGCTTCATCTTGTAGGGTGTGATACGTGCGTACATCTTCGCCTCCCCAGGTCCGGGCCTCAGATGGCCCAAGCGGGCAGTCTAGGCGCATTCTGCCGAGTTGGCTGTAACCGTCGTCACATCCCGCCCGGCGGCTCGAAAATAAACCTCCGCCGCGCCCTTGCACGGTCCCTGCCCCGCCCCATCTCTGCACAATCCGGGTGCGAGGCTCCATCCGGCGGCTGCAGGGGCGGGGTCGTCCCGAGAGCGCTTTCCTCTTTCGAGATACGCCCCGATGCGCACCCTTCTCGCCGCCGGCCTGCTGGCCCTGACCGCCCTGCCCGTTGCTGCCGATGAAACCGAAGGCCTGGTCCTCGCCCATGACCGTCAGGCCAGGGTCATCGTGCTGACCGATTTCACCGTCTGGGAACTGCCCGACACGCTCGAGATGCCAGAGGATCTGGCGGCCGGCGACCGGGTGCATTTCACCTACGAGACCGCCGGCGAAGACGGCATGGTCGCCGTCGAGGCGCTGCAGCGGCTGGCCCGCGCCCTGCCGGAAGGCACCGACGGCGGCAGCTGACCGCTGCGGACCGGCGCCCTGCCCCGGCCAGCGTTCCTCGGTGTCAGACCGGGAACAAAATCGTCTCCGCTGGCGTTAGCCCGGCACAACGACCCCGACGCAGACAACACCGGAGACTTCTGATGGAATATGGTATTTTCGGTCTGATCGTCCTGATCGCAGACCTCTACGCTATCTACAAGACACTCACCTCCTCTGCTTCCACCGCCGCCAAGGTGATCTGGACGCTGGTGATCCTGATCCTGCCGATCCTGGGCTTCATCGCCTGGCTGATCTTTGGCCCCAAGGGCCACGCCGCGCGGGTCTGACGCGCGCAGACAGACTGTGCAGCGGGGCCGGTTCCGGCCCCGTTCTGCGTTTCAGGCCCCCGTCCGAGACCCCTTTGCAAGACCTGCACCCCCCGCCTAAGGTGAGCGCAACTGACCAGCGCGCACAGGGGTCCGCCGCCATGATCACCGCCTTCGACCACGTCAACATCCGCACCGCCAATCTCGAGGCGATGATCGCCTGGTATGGCGATATCCTCGGGCTGCACCCGGGCAAGCGGCCGCCCTTCGCCTTTCCCGGCGCCTGGCTTTACCTCGGCGACCGGGCCGTGGTGCACCTGGTCGGCAAGAGCAAGCCACCGGAACCCGGCGACGACCTGACCCTCGAGCATTTTGCTTTCCGCGCCGAGGGATTGGACGCGTTCACCGCTCTGCTCGAACAAAAGGGCATCGCCCACAGCATCGACCCGGTACCGGGGTTTCCGATCACCCAGGTCAACCTGCATGATCCCGATGGCAACCACATCCATGTCGACTTCACCACCAATACCGACGACCGGTAAACCAATCCTTAATTTCGCCAAATTCCCTTGCTAGGCGAGCTCCATAGCTTGTGAGGATATTGTTATGGCCGTTATTCCGATTGATCCCGACACTCTATCCATCGACGGCAAGGCGGCGCAGGCCGCCGGCAAGGCCGCCTCTGAGACGTACCGCAGCCGCGACCCCTATCCCTACGGCACGTTTACAGATTTTCTGCCGGAAGAGGTGCTTGACCGGGTGATCGCCGAGCTCAAGACCCTGCCCGAGGCCGAGGACAGCTTCAACCGGCCGCAGGAAAAGCTGAAGACCTCCTATCTGCCAGAGCGCCTGCCGCTCTATACCCGCCGGCTGTTCTATGCGCTGAACTCGCGCCCCTTCATCCGCTACCTCGAAGAACTGACCGGCATCCAGGGGCTGATCCCCGATCCCTATTACGCCGGCGGCGGCGTGCATGTGGTGGCCAACGGCGGTCATCTCGATATTCACGCCGACTTCAACCACAACCAGAAACTCAACCTCGAACGGCGGATCAACATCCTGATCTACCTCAACAAGGACTGGAAGGCCGAATACGGCGGCTCCTTCGAGATCTGGAACGAGGACATGAGCCGGAAGGTCGAGAGCTTCGTGCCGGAGTACAATCGCATGTGCTGTTTCAACACCGGTTCAGACACCTGGCACGGCAACCCCGAGACGGTGAGCCACCCAAGGGGCGAGCCGCGCATGTCGCTGGCGCTCTATTACTACACCGCCACCTGGGACCACACCAAGCGCAGCCACACCACGCTGTTCCGCCCCCGCCCCGGCACCCACGACCAGGCCGACCGCGAGGTGCGGCGGCTCGAACTGCTGCAGGACATGCTGCCGCCGATCCTGTTCCGCCGGGTGATCGGCCCGCTGCGGCGTCTGGGGTTCTGAGCGCCCCCCCGGGCCGGGCCGTTTGCCAGAGCGACAAGACCCGCGCCGGGTGAAAAACCGCCTCCGGCGGTCATTCGCACGGGCAATCGCCGCGCCGCGTGCTAGCTTTCGCGGCATGAGGGTTGCCGCGTTGCTTCGTCTGTTCTGGATCGTGCTGGGGATGCTGGCCATCGCGCTCGGCGTGCTGGGGATCTTCCTGCCGCTGTTGCCGACCACCGTCTTCCTGCTGCTCGCCGCGTTCTGCTTTGCCCGCTCCTCGCCGCGGCTGCATGACTGGCTGGTGGGGCATCCGAGGCTCGGCCCGCCGATCACCAACTGGCGCGAATACCGCGCGATCTCGCAGCGCGCCAAGCTGCTGGCCATCTCGACCATGGCGGGGGTGCTTGCAGCCTCGGTGATCCTCGGCCTCGGCGCATGGCTGGTTACCCTGCAGGCGCTGGTTCTCTCGGCGGTGGCGGTCTTCATCCTCACCCGGCCCTCGCCGCCGGTGGGCTGAGCCTATCCGAGGCCCTGCGCCCCGTGCCTGAGGATCACCGGCACGATCAGCTCTTCCTCATCCACAAGGTGCCGGTTCAGCAGCCCGGCAAAGCCCTGCAATTCGGTGTGGAACGCCCCGGCCTCGCCGCCCTGCAACACGCCATCGGCGGCCTCCGAAAAGCGGCTCAGCAGCGCGTCCATGGCGTGGTGATCGCTGTCGAGCAGCTCGAATCCGCGCTGCAGGCGTGGCTCGAGCCCGGCCAGCTTGGGAAAGTAATGCAGGTCCTCGATCTGGTGATGGCCGTGCAGCTGGTCGACCAGCATCGCCCCGAACCGGCCGAGCCGCCTGACATGGGCCTGCGGGTCGATCCGGTTGTCGATCCGCGCCTCGGCATCTTCGCGCAGCGCCTCGGTCAGTTGCCGGAACATCAGGTGCCGGTCGAGCCAGAAGGCCACCAGCCCGGCAAAGTTCTCATGCTGCGGCCAGGCCGCGCGGGGGTAGTCTGCCAACAGCACCCGCAGCGCCTCCGGCAGGCCGGCGCGCTGCGCGAGTGCCAGGGCGCTGCCGATCAATCGAAGGTCGCCGCCACGTCGTACATCACCGGCTCGAAGCTGCGGCAGAGATCGTGGATCTGGCGGTTGCGGCGGCGCATCTCGTCAGAGCGCAGCATGGCGAGGAAATCCTCGCGGCTTTGCCATTGCGAGTAATTGGCAATCCGGGTCTGGGCGTCGTTCACATGCAGCCCGGCGGCGACAAAGCCTTTCTGTTTCGAGATGAAACTCTCGTAGGCGTCCTGCAGCGCGTCGAGCAGATCCTGGCAGGTGCCTGGGGTCATCTCGAAGGTGGTGATCACGGTCTGAAGCTGGGCGTCGCTCTTGATTTCGGGCATGGGAACTCCTCCTCTGGCCCCTACCCTGCCACGCCGCCGCGCAGCATCAAAGCCCCCTTAATGCCGATTTCAGACGTTGGGTTCGCCCTGCAGCCCCAAGAGCTTGCGCATCCCGGTCCAGTAGCCCGGCAGGCGCGGCGGCCGTTGCAGATGCGGCAGCGCCTCGTCGGCCCAGCGCGGCATCTCGCGGTTCATGAAGTCGCGGCCCCAGGCAAGAAAGGCCTCACCGTCATCAGGCCGCAGCCGGCAGGCCGAACCGACCAGCCCGACCAGGGTTTCCGGCGGCGAATACCACTCGTCCTGAATGCCGGTGACCCGCCGGCGCAGCAGCGGGCCGACGCTGCGCATCAGCGCGCTCTCGGAAAAGATCAGCAGCATCCGGCCCATTTCGGGGCGCGAGTAATGGATCAGCGGCGGGAAAGTGTCGAAGAAGCTGGCCCGGCCGTCGGCGACGGCGAAATTGCGGATCGAGGGGTGAAAGCCGATGCGGGTGTTGAACTGGTCGGCGTTGTTCCAGAACCGCGCGATCACCTGGCCCGCGGCCTCCATCAGTTCGAGCGCCTCGGGCAGCGGCGCAGCCTGCATCTGCGGCCGCATCATGGTCTCGGCCGGCAGCGCTTCCTGAACGATCACCGGCACCTGCATCTCGCCCTCTGGCAGCAGGTGAAACTCGGTCTCGGGCACAGGGACGCCGGTCTTGTGCAGGGCGGCCACGTAATCGCCGTGGCATTCGGCCAGCCGCGCCATCAGCGCCCGGTCGGCGGACCCGCGATAGACCTTGATGACCCGGTCCGAGAACGGCCCGCCGACTGGCCGGAACGGCGCGCAGAAATAGCCCAGTTTCGAGATCGGCTGCCCGCGCGACGCGCTGTCTTCGCGGATCAGCCGGGCCAGTTCAGTCAAATCGGTCATGTGTCACCCTGCCATTTGCCCCCGGGTGATAGCGCAGCCACCGCGCCTTGGCCAGCAGCGGCAGGGGCGGCATTAACCGCCTGTTTACCATGACCCGGCACTCTGCCCGGTGGGAGAGGTGTTCGCGATGTTGCGTCTGGCCGTCATGTTCATGTTCTGCGCGGCGACGATGGCCTCGGCCGGGGCCTGGCCGCGCGACAAGGGCGCGGGGTTCCTTGCCAGTTCGACCCAGATCAGCGGCTTTGGCCAGGGGTGCCGCATCGAAGCGCTGTCGATCTTCAACAACCTCTATCTCGAATACGGGCTGACGCGCTCGCTCACCCTCGGGCTCGACATCGGGCAGAGCGTGGGGGACGATCCGAACTACCGTCTGTTTCTCCGTGCGCCGGTGATCCATCGTCAGGGCAAGTACCTTTCGCTCGAGGCCAGCCTGGGCCAGGTGGGTGATCTGAGCTACACCGCGCTGGGCCTCAGTTTCGGACGCGGCTTCACCCTCGGGGCCGCGTCCGGCTGGTTCGGGCTCGACACCCGGCGGGTGCAGGCCGAGGGGCCGGGCGCGGAGTATCTGCGCCAGAGCAAGGTCGACGTGACGGCGGGGCTCACCTTTCCCGGCGGGGTCAAGGCCATGGCGCAGGTGTTTCACACCCGGGTCGGCGAAACCCTCTATACCAGCCTCGCGCCCAGCGTCGTGGTGCCGCTTGGCAAACGCAGCCATCTGCAGGGCGGGCTGCTGTTTGATCTGCAATCACCGGCGCTGCCCGGGGTCAAACTCGGGCTCTGGCAGGAGTTCTAAAGGTTAACACTTGGAATTGCCTTGAGGCGCCAATCGGTTAGACTGGCACGACCTGCCAGAATGGATCTGCCCCATGTCCCTGATCTCGCCTGTCTTTCTCTTCGCGGCCATAGGCCTGTGGCTCACCCTCGCGGGCCCCGCCCAAGCGCTGCAACTGAGCCTTGTCAACAGCCACCCCGAAGGCTGCAACGCCCGCGCCTCAGGCCCCGTCGCGCCGGGCGACAGCGCGCGGATTGCGCGCCTGCTGCCGGGCGGCGCCGCCGAGGCGCAGTATGTGGTTGCCGCGCCGCGGCTCTGCTTCGACAGCGAGGGCGGCGATTACGTAGAGGCGATCGCCATCGCAGAATACCTGCGTCTCAAGGGAATCTCGAGCCATGTGGCCGAGGGCGCGCGCTGCATCGGGCCCTGCGCGCTGGCCTTTCTCGGCGGCACCCGCGCCACCTTGGACGACAGCGGCGTGCTGCGCTCGCTCGACCGCTCGATCCATGCCGCGGCGGAGCTGGGCTTCGATGCGCCGGGCCTCGAACTGGCCGAGGACGAACTGACCACAGAGGCAGTGCAGGCGGCCTTTCGCGACGCGCAGCGCGCCACCGCGGCGATCTTCGGAAGCCTCGCCATCCTCAGCATCAGCCGCGACTTCGCGCTCGAAATCTTCGCGATGCCGCAGGGACAGCACCTGCCGGTCGACACTGTTGCCCGCACCATCGACGCCGGCATCCGGGTCGAGGGCGTCCGTCCCCTGCCCGACGAGATGAGCCAGGACCAGCTGCGCGAGATCTGCGAACGCATCGACCCAGAGCTGCGCCCGGATCATTTCGACCGTCCCGAGAGCACCCGCACCTTCCAGGCCACCGCCGGCCTGATGCTCAGCCCCGCCGCCACCGGCGCGCGGCGCGGCGCCTGGCTGACCGGCTACCGCGCCGAGGGCGAGCTCTACTGGGCGGTCTGCGAAGTGCGCTGGTTCCAGCCGCGTTCCGGCACCGGCGGCGTCTCGGCCCGGGTCCTGCGGCAGGCGGCCTGGAACGGCCAGAGCGGCGCGCCCAGCGACGCGCCGCCAACCGCCGCCGAGATCGAGCGGCTGATCGAACAAGCCACCGGCCCCTTCACCTTCTTCGAGCCGATCGTGATTTTTCCCGCCGCCTCGAAACTGGCCGATCTGGCCGGCGACGGCGAAGAGCTGCCCCCCGCCGCCGCCAATGCGCTCTGCGCGCCCGGCGCCGACCGCTACCAGGTGGTCAACGTCAGCGAATTCGCCACCCTGCGCGACGAGCCCAACTTCAGCGCCAACATCATCGCCGAAGCCCCGAAGGACAGCTTCGTCAGCCCGGTGACCCAGGACGAGACCAGCGCGCTCATCACCTCCGAGAGCTGCCGCGCCGCCTGTGACCACGCCACCCGCGACGGGCTCAGCGCCGCCGATTTCCAGGCCGCAGCCGACTGCCGTAATTCAAACGACGTCTGGTGGCGGATGGCGATGCCAGAGGGCGCCGCCGGCTGGATGTCGGCACGGTTCCTCAGCGTGCGCTGAGCGCGCCGGGCCGCGACACGCCGGCCGCGGCCCCGGCCCCGGCTCAGACGTCCATCCGCAGGGTCACCCTGACCTGTCCGCTCACCGCCGAGGGCCAGTAGAGGTCGACCCGGTCGTTGTTGGTGCCGCGGCTCGCCTTGGCATAGGGCATGGCGTATTGTGCCACGTTGGCGCTGTTGGCGATCTTGTCGGTGGCCACCACCGCATCGACCCGCCGCGCCTCGCCCCCGAAGGCCAGCACATCCGCGCCGGGGATCTGCCAGGTCGAGGCGGTCGAGGACTGCGTATGCGTGACCACGGCCGGGTTCTCGGTGGTCTTCAGCACGTTTTTGAAGGTGTTGTCGGTGAAATAGACGTTCTTCATGTTGCCGTAGTTCATGTCGGCATGGCTGGTGTCGACCTTCTCGGCCTGCTGGATCACCGCGCCCACGCCGCGAAACAGGTTGCCGGTGACGTTCAGCCCGTTGAGGAAATGCCCGGTGCCATAGGGTTTCACCACGATCCAGGCGAACGAGGGCAGCACCTCACCGCACAGGAACACGTTGTTGGTGATCGACAGCCCGGCAAAGCCGAAGCCGCCGGAGAAATCCGGGTCCACCTCGCGCTCGTTGGTCCATTCGATAAAGCAGTTGTCGACGTAATTGCCGACCACCGTCGCGTTGCACGACCGCAGCGCCAGCACCAGACCGGCCATGCGCACGCCGTTGGGCTGGCCGTCGCCCTGGAAGAAGTGGTTGCCCTGCACCACCGAGTTCGATCCGCTCAGGATGCAGAAGTGCCGAAACTGGCTGGCGCGGTTGTTGCGCAGCTTGACGTCATTGGCATTGCAGTTGATCGCGATCGAGATGCGGTCCTGCGCCGGCTCGCTGCCCTCGGATGACAGGAACTGGCAGCGGTCGACCAGCAGCCCCTGACAGCCATAGCCGATCGAGGTGATGCCACGGTGCTTGGGCCGGGTGAAATAGCAATCGCGCACCTGGAACACCGTGCCGGTCTTGGCCAGCATGATGCCGCTGGCCTTGTTGTTGCACTGAAACTCCACGTCAGAGAAGGAAAAGCTGGTCAGCTTCTCGAACCCGCTGAAATCCAGCAGGTACTTGAACCGGGTAAAGGTGAAAGTCTGCGTTCCGGTGGCCGCGCCCATCGGCTGCGACAGGGTGATCTCGCCGGCAGAGACGTTCTTGCTCCGCACATAGGTCTCGCGCGCGACGCCATTGCCGGTGATCAGCGCGCCCACGGGGATGTTGGCGACATTGGTCACATTGGTCAGCTTGTCGTCGTCACTGGCGGAATAGGTCGCCTGGCTGGTAAAGACCTCCGGCTCCCAGACCGTATCGCCGGTGGCATAGAACTGGCCATTGGCGATATGACGGCGCTGGGCATAGGTGTCCTTGTTGTTGACCGCCGCCTGCATGTCGATCGGGCCGGTCACGGTGATCCGCCGGCCGCCCATGTCGAGGCTCTCGTGGTCGGCATTGTTGAGCAGCGACTGAAAGGCCTTGCGGAAGCCCAGCTCCTCGTTGCCGAAGGCGTCGATATAGGTGCCGAGGTCGAAATTGCGGGTCAGTGACACGATCACGCTGTTGGGGGCGGTCACCGTGCCCTCGAAGCGGATGCGCGAGTTGATCGTGACGTCGGAATTCAGCCGGTAGGTGCCATCCGAGACCAGGATCTCGCGCCCGTCGGCCGCCGAATCCGCGGCCTCGAAGGCGGCGCTGTCATCGGTGGTGCCATCGCCCACCGCGCCGAAATCGCGCACGTCGACCATCGCCAGTTGCTCGCCGTGGAACACCGAGGTGATGTCCTCGATCACCAAGTCGTCGATCCGCACCACGCCGCCGTTGCTGCCGGTCAGATCGAGACCGAGATGCGCGAACACCGGCGCGGTGCCCCAGACCATGTCGACGCCGGGGCGGTTGCCCGGCCCGATGATCGCCGCGACCTCGACGATCTCGCCATAACTGGTCAGGTTCACCGAAGCGCCGCTGACCGTCAGCCCGCTGACCTGGCTGCCGTTCGACAGTGCCGGGTACCCGGCGATGCGCACCGCCGGCAGGTTGCCCGAGATCGCCTTCACCCGCGCCGTCACCCGCAGGTAGCAGCCCGGCAGCATCGGCGTCTGCCCCATGTAGCGCAGCCTCTGGGTGGAGGCGGATTTCTGGATCTCGAGACAGCCGCCGAAATCTTGGTCCGACGGCACGAAAGCGGCATTTGCGGCGCTGTCATAGGTGTCATCACCCGGCCGGCCGTTTTCGCTCGACCAGACGTCCAGCCCGGCCGCGAAGGGCGTCGGCATGAAGACCACGCCCTCGGTAATCGCTTTGTTCATGAAAGTCCCTTTCCCACATCGCGCCCGTATCGCGCATGTCACACGTCAGGGCAGGCAGGCCGCCCGCCGATGGGAAAGAGGTATCAACAGAGGTTTAACGCCGGCTGAGAGCACCGTGCGCAGGCCAGTCCGAGGCCCCGCAACGCCCCTCAGACGGCGATGTCGGGCGCCTCGAGCAACTGCACGCCGCCGATCTTCCAGCCGCCCTCGCCGGGCTCCATCCGGTAGCCCAGGTAGTGCCTCTGGCCGTCGCGGTCGATGATCTCGACCCGTTGCCACAGCGCGCCGCCGATCTCGGCGAGGTCAAGATAGGTCACTTCGCCGGGCTGCCAGACCATCGGATAGCCGCGCCGCACCATCAGGCCGAAAACCTCTGACGAGCCGAAGATGCCCTTGATCGTCGGGCTGGCATGGGAAAAGGCGCGGTCCACGTCCTGCGCCTCAAAGGCCTGAAGCTGGTCGCCGATCACCGCCTCGATCTCGGGGTTTCGGGGCTGTGGCTCCTGCGCCACGGCAGGCCCGAAGGCCAGGACGAAAGCCACAATGGCAAGACAGCGACGCAGCATGAGGACACCTCCCACGGAGTTCATCCCGTGGAAGGTAATGCAAAACGCCCCTGCATCAAATCACGCCTTGGTCAGCCCAGCTCGCCCTTGAGGCCCCGGTCGATCAGCGCCACGGTCTCCTCGACGCCGTAAAGCGCCATGAAACCGCCAAAGCGCGGGCCCTGGCTGGCGCCCAGAAGCACCTCGTAGATCGCCTTGAACCAGTCGCGCAGCGGCTCGAACCCGTGCACCTTGCCGACGGCAAAAACGATCGACTGCAGGAACTCCTCGTCGCTGTAATCGACCTCCGGCAGCGCCTCGTCCTTGCCGACGATGGCATTCTTGCGGGCGATCAGGTCGCGCGCGTAGTCGCCGTCCTGCAGCGCCTTGGCGAGGTCTTCCAGAGCCGCGCGCTCCTGCTCGGTCGGGGCGCGGAACACCTTGGCCGGCTTCACGAAATCCTGGAAATAGCGCACCGCGTGACCAGCCGCCTGATCCATGCCGGGATGGGTCTCGGCGGTGGCATCGGGGGCGTATTTGCGGATGAACCCCCACAGCGTCTCCTTGTCCTCGGCCGAGGACGCGCTGGCGAGATTCAGCAGCATCGAGAAGGACACCACCATGTCAGACGCCGGTACGTTGTGGCCGTGGATGTGATACACCGGGTTGTTCAGCCGCTGGGTCGCGTCCTGCGTCGCATAGGCGCGCAGCTGCTGGTGGTATTCGTCCACCGCCTTGGGGATCACGTCGAAATACATCCGCTTGGCGGTCTTCGGCTTGAGATACATGAAGTAGCTCAGCGATTCCGTCGAGGCATAGGTCAGCCATTCGTCGATCGAGATGCCGTTGCCGCTCGACTTCGAGATCTTCTGGCCCTTGTCATCGAGGAACAGCTCGTAGGTGAAATGCTCTGGCGCCCGCTGGCCGAGGATGCGGCAGATCGCGTCATAGATCGGCGTGTTGGTCGAATGGTCCTTGCCGTACATCTCGAAATCGACGCCCAACGCCGCCCAGCGCGCGCCGAAGTCCGGTTTCCACTGCAGCTTGACGTTGCCGCCGGTCACCGGCAGCGTCCACTCTCGGCCATCCTCGTCGTCAAAGGTGATCTCGCCCTTCTCGGCGTCAACCTTCTTCATCGGCACATAGAGCACACGGCCGGTCTCGGGATGGATCGGCAGGAAGATCGAATAGGTCTGCCGGCGCTCTTCGCGCAGGGACTTCAGCATCACCTTCATCACGTCGTCGTAGCGCTCGCAGGCGCGCAGCAGCACCTCGTCGAACTTGCCCGAGCGGTAGAAGTCGGTGGCGGAATAGAACTCGTACTCGAAGCCGAAGGTATCGAGGAACCGCCGCAGCATGGCGTTGTTGTGATCGCCGAAGCTGTCATGGGTGCCAAAGGGATCGGGAACGCTCGTCAACGGCTTTTGCAGGTGCTCGGCCAGCGCCTCCTGATTGGGCACGTTGCCCGGCACCTTGCGCATCCCGTCGAGATCGTCGGAAAAGCAGATCAGCCGCGTCGGGATGTCCGAGATCACCTCGAAGGCGCGGCGGATCATCGTCGTCCGCAGCACCTCGCCAAAGGTGCCGATATGCGGCAGACCGCTCGGCCCATAGCCGGTCTCGAACAGCACATAGCCCTTTTCCGGCGGCGCCTTTTCATAGCGTTTGAGCAGGCGGCGCGCTTCTTCAAAAGGCCAGGCTTTCGAGGTCAGGGCGGCATCGCGCAGGTCAGACATTGTCAGGGCATCTCCGGTAGGGCCGCGCGCCCCATGCGCGCAAGCTCGCTCTCCCTATTGCGGGTGGCGCACGGGGTCAATATTCTGCACCGCAACAGGAGGCTCCAATGTCGGAAGAAAAAACCTTTTCACCCAATGCTCAGGACTGCCTTGTCGGCCTGATGATCGCCATTTCGGCCTCGGATGAGAACATTCACACCGCCCAACTCGTCAAGATCGAGACCGCGGTCAACAACCTGCCGGTCTTTGCCGACTACGACGTCGACCGGATGAACGTGGTGGCGCAAACGGTCTTCGACCTGTTCGAGCAGGAGGACGGGCTCGATGCGCTCTTTGCGCTGATCCGCGACAACCTGCCAGAGCGGCTGTTCGAGACCGGCTATGCGCTGTCGTGTGATGTGGCCGCCGCCGACGGCATGCTGCACGAGGCCGAGTTGCGGCTGCTGGAAGAAATCCGCTACGAGCTCAACATCGACCGCCTGCACGCCGCCGCGATCGAGCGCGGCGCCCGCGCCCGACACATGACCCTCTGACCGCGCCTAGCTGTTGGCGTAGGCCTGGCCCCAGCGCTGCAACAGCCGCTGCTGAAGGTTGCGCGAGCGGGTCAGCCAGGTGCGCCCGCCCTCAGGCCGCTCGCGCTGGTCCATGCTCAGCGCGTCGCGGCGCTCGGTGTTGGCGGTAAAGATCGCAAAGGCCATCTCGGCGCCGTCGATCGCCGTGGTATAGCCCGCCAGCGCCGAGACGAAATTCAGCGTGCCGGTCTTGGCTTCCACCTCGACCGGATGGTCGGCGATGATCTGGCGCTTTTCGTTGCGCATCGGGATCGGCGTCATCAGCGACCGCAGGGGGCCTGTGTCATGCGCCGCCTGCAGCGTCCGCACCATGTCGCCGGCGGATATCCGGCTCTGGCCGCCAAGGCCGGAATGGTCCACGAGGCTCACCCCTTCGCTCAGCCCGTAGGTCTCGCGCAGCCAGCCGCTCATCGCCTGCGCCGAGGCCTCGAGACCGTCGGCCTCGATCCCGCGTGCCTTGGTTGCGGCCAGCCCCACCACCTCGGCGGTGAGATTGGTGGAATATTTCAGCATGTCGCGCAGGATCCCGCTCAGCGGTCCGCTCTCGACCCGGGCCAGCGCCGGGCCTTCGGGTGCGGTCTCGGTGATCTTCGGCGCCGCGAGCACGATGCCATGGCTGCGCATCAGGGTCTGAAACACCTCGCCGGCATAGATCTCGGGCTTGCGCACCGGCAGCCAGCGCGCCCCGCCCTTGCCCAGCGCCCCGCGCGCCACGGTCCAGACGTCACGGCCGCCTTCGTCGGCATAGGTATAGACCGGCAGGCTGCGGTCCTCGACCGTCATCTGCGCCACCGAGACGGCCGGCGTGTAGGAGCCGCTGGGCGCATCCATGCTGACGTCATAACCGGTGCCGCTGCGGGTCCACTGGAAATGCACGCGGTTGAAATTCAGGTTCAACCCCGAGACCGCCGGGCTGTAGGCCACATGGTCGGGCTGCTCGACATCGATCCGCTCGGCAAAGGGCAGCGCCCCGCCCCACACCAGAAACGCGCCGGTCACCTCGCGCAGGCCGGCCTCCTTCAGCGTCTTGGCCAGCTGCGCAAGTTCATCCGTCCCCAGCGTCGGATCGCCGCCGCCGGCGAGGATCAGGTCGCCGTCAAGCACGCCATCGGTGACCGGACCGGAGGCATGCACGGTGGTGGCAAAACGATGCCCCTCGCCCAACGCATCCAGCGCGTAGAGCGTGGTCAGCGCCTTGGCGACGCTCGCCGGCGGCAGGCCGGTATCGGCCTCGCCGGCCTCGCGCATCTCGCCGGTGCTGACGTCCATCACCGCATAGCCCACCTGCCCCGAGACCTTGGCCTGACGCACCAGTTCGTCGGCGGTGGGAAAGACCTTGGGAATGGGCTTGGTGCTGCCGGGCCGGGCCACCGGCCGCAGCGAACGGCTGGGCGAGGCGGCATTGGCGTGAACCGCGGCAAAACCGAGGGCGGTGCCGAGGAACATGCGTCTTGAGATCGCTTTCGTCATGACTCGTTTTAACCTCAGCCCTGAATGACAGACAAGCGCGCGGCGCCGGGGATCACTATAATATTAACGGTCGGTTCACCAACCGGCGACACATCGTCGTGCAGGCACGGCTCTCCGCGTCGCGCCTGCCCGTGGCTCGCTCTGCACGCTTGACCCCCGGTCAGCCTCCGCCCGCCGCTCCGGTCTCCGGCCGCCAGTCGCCGGTGGCCCGGATCGCGCTCGAGCTTTCGGCCCGCATCGGCACGTTGACGAAGCACCACGCCGGCGCCTCCGCCTCGGCCAGCCGGCGCGACTCGCGGCCGCGGATGCGCGCCCCGGCATAGATCCGTGCCGCCTTGGAATTGCGCGCGCGGATGCGATCGCCGGGCCGGGCCAGGATGCCGATCGGCACCGTCTCGACGATCTGTTGCCAGTCCTGCCACTGCGGCAATTGCACCAGATTGTCCGCGCCCATCAACCATATGAAATTCGTGCCCCGATAATCATCTCTCAGGGCCTGCAACGTCTCGGCGGTATATCTGGTTCCGACCCGGGCCTCGTAATCGGTGATCTCGACGCGCGGATGCCGCATGATCCGCCGCGCCGCCGCCATCCGCTCATCGAGCGGCGCCGGGCCATGCGCCTTGAGCGGATTGCCGGGGCTGACCAGCCACCACACCCGGTCCAGCCCGAAGCGTTTGAGCGCCTCTCGGGTGATATGCACATGGCCGTCATGTGGCGGATCGAAAGAGCCGCCCAGCAGGCCGATGGTCTGGCCGCGCCGCAGAGCCGGAATGGGGGTCACCGCGTCAATCCTCTGGTCAAAACGCGCCCATGTCAGGGAAGTGATGCAGGTTTGTCAATCGTTTGGCTGCACGGTATCGCCCAGCGCCACCTCTCCGGGCTGCAGAACCCGCGCCGTCATCCCGCCATGGCCCCGCACCGCGGCATAGCCGCCGGGCCCGAAGGCCGCCTCCATCCGGCTGCAGGGCGCGCAGGGGCCGGTGACCTCGAGCAGCGCGCCGCCAACCCGCACCACCCGCCCGCGCAACCCCAGAAGGTTGAGGCCCGAGACCACAAGGTTGCGCCGCAGCGCCTCTGGCGCGACAGGGCCGCGGCCGAGAAAGCCGCCGATCACCGCCAGGTGCTCGGCCTGGATCAGCGTCACCGCCCGCTTGCCTGCCCGGCCGTGATCGCCCGCCAGCCCGGCCTCGGTGATCGCGACCCGCGAGAGCGCCTGCATCACGCCCCGCCGCGCGGGCCGCAAGCCGATCCACGCCACCTGCCCCGGCTGCGCATACCGCGCAATCAAATCCGCCATGCGTTCCATGCTCTGCCTCCTGCCTTGAACGGTCCGCAGCGGTGGGTTGCAAACCCACCCTACGCCGGCCCCCGTAGCGAGGGTTTTTTACCCACCGCCCCGCCTCCGACACAGGCCTTGTCCCGCGCCGTTTTCGCCAATGCCAATTGCACCTCGCCCTTTGCGCCGTTATCTAGCCCTGCAAGCAAACCAAGGGGCGAGCAATGGCGGCTTATCAGTACGTGTACCACATGGACGGCGTGTCTAAGACCTATCCTGGCGGCAAGAAATGCTTCGAGAACATCCGTCTCAGCTTTCTCCCCGGGGTCAAGATCGGTGTGGTCGGCGTCAACGGCGCCGGTAAATCCACGCTGCTCAAGATCATGGCAGGTCTCGACAAGGATTTCACCGGCGAGGCCTGGGCCGCCGAGGGCGCCAAGGTCGGCTACCTGCCGCAGGAGCCGGAGCTCGACCCGTCGCTTGACGTGCGCGGCAACGTGATGCTGGGCGTCGCCAAGAAGAAGGCCATCCTCGACAAGTACAACGAGCTGGCGATGAACTACTCGGACGAGACCGCCGACGAGATGGCCGCCCTGCAAGACCAGATCGACAGCGAGAACCTCTGGGATCTCGACAGCCAGATCGACGTCGCCATGGAAGCGCTGCGCTGCCCGCCGGACGAAGCCGATGTCACCACCCTCTCCGGCGGTGAAAAGCGCCGCGTCGCGCTCTGCAAGCTGCTTCTGGAAGCGCCCGAGATGCTGCTGCTCGACGAACCGACCAACCACCTCGACGCCGAGACCATCGCCTGGCTGCAGCAACACCTGATCGACTACAAGGGCACCATCCTGATCGTCACCCACGACCGTTATTTCCTGGACGACATCACCGGCTGGATCCTCGAACTCGACCGCGGGCGCGGCATCCCCTACGAGGGCAACTACTCCGCCTGGCTGGAGCAGAAGGCCAAGCGCCTGTCTCAGGAAGCCCGCGAGGACAAGGCCAAGCAGAAGACGCTGGAACGCGAGCTCGAGTGGATGCGCCAGGGCGCCAAGGCGCGTCAGGCCAAGTCCAAGGCGCGGATCCAGGCCTATGAGGAAATGGCCAATCAATCGGAACGCGAGAAGATCGCCCGCGCCCAGATCGTCATCCCCAACGGCCCGCGCCTCGGTGGCAAGGTGATCGAGGTCGAGGGCCTGAAGAAGCACATGGGCGACAAGCTCCTGATCGAGGATCTGACCTTCTCGCTGCCACCGGGCGGCATCGTCGGGGTGATCGGCCCCAACGGCGCCGGCAAGTCGACGCTGTTCAAGATGCTCACCGGCGCGGAACAGCCCGATGCCGGCGAGATCACCTATGGCGACACCGTGGATCTCTCCTATGTCGACCAGTCGCGCGACGACCTGAAGGGCGACGATACCGTCTGGGAGGCGATCACCGGCGGCGCCGAGATCATCCAGCTGGGCGACGCGCAGGTCAATTCGCGCGCCTATTGCTCTTCGTTCAACTTCAAGGGCGGCGACCAGCAGAAGAAGGTGGGGCTGCTGTCGGGCGGTGAACGCAACCGGGTGCACATGGCGCGGCTGCTGAAGGAGGGCGGCAACGTGCTGCTGCTCGACGAACCGACCAACGACCTCGACGTCGAGACCCTGCGGGCATTGGAAGACGCGCTGGTGGATTTCGCCGGCTGTGCGGTGGTGATCTCGCACGACCGTTTCTTCCTCGACCGCATCTGCACCCACATCCTGGCCTTCGAGGGCGAGGCGCATGTGGAGTGGTTCGAGGGCAACTTCGAGGATTACGAGGAAGACAAGAAACGCAGGCTCGGCGCCGATGCGCTGGAGCCGAAACGGTTGAAGCACAAGAAGTTCAGCCGGTGAGATTGCGGCGGCGTGCGGTGTACCGCGTGCCGTCTGCGGTAACGGGTGCGGGAACCCCACCCCGCGCGGTTCGGTGGGGTGGGTTGCAAACCCACCCTACGCCGGTCGTTCCGCTGGATAAAAACCCGCCTGCGCGGTTCGCGACGGTGGGTTTGCTTCCTCGCGGTGCAGTCTGCTCAGGTGGGTAGAAAACCCAGCCGACGCGTCTCTCGTCCGCCGCAGCACAGTGGGTAGAGCTACCCGACGCAGTTCCTATCCGTCGCGCCATGTGGGTTGCAAACCCACCCTACGAGACTCCGATCGTCCAGCGCGTGTTCGCACCCTTCCCCGCAAAGCCACCGTAGGGTGGGTTTGCAACCCACCTTCCACCGCCCCGCGCTATTCCCCGAACGCCCCGTCCAGCCTGGTACCGGCCCATTCCGGCGCCACCCGACCAGCATGGATATCCCGGTGGATCGAGGAAAACGGCCAGTCCGCAGGCCGCGCCACCAGCCCATGTTTCACCGGGTTGCTCCAGCAATAGGCCACATGCGCCTCAAGATCAGCCCGGTGCCGGATGTGATGTTCCCAGAAGCGCCGCTGCCAGATTCCAGCGTCCTGTTTCTTCAGCTTGCTCGGTGAGCGCGCCGCGCGCATCCGGTCCACCTCGGTGGTTTGCAACCCCTCGCGGCCGGCCGGCCGTAGGGTGGGTTTGCAACCCACCGCCGCGCTGTGCTTCTGCCGCACCCGCTTGGAGAACCGCGCCTTGATCGCACCCCAGCGGTCAGAGTAATTCCCATCCTCGGCCGGCAGGGTCCAGACCGCGTGCATGTGGTCCGGCAGAACCACCCAGGCCAGGATGCCGAACGGCCGCCGCGCCCGCGTGACCCGCACTGCCTCGCGCAGCACCTCGATCTCGTCGGTCAGCAGGTGCCCGCCGCGCCCCGCCAGCGCGACGGTAAAGAAGACAGCGACCGCCGGGGCCTTGGGACGTCGATATTGCGCCATAGGGCCAGTGTGGCCGCACATTGCTTAAGACCCCGTAAACGCGACCTGAACTGCCAATCTAACCCCAAGGGTGGGTTGCAAACCCACCCTACGGCACCTCGCGCGGTTTGCCCTCGGCGTCGATCGCCACGAAGGTAAAGATCGCCTCGGTCACCTTCTCGCGGCCGCCGATGCGCTCTCGGCGGACCCAGGCCTCGACGTCGATCGCCATCGAGCTCCGGCCCACCCGCGCGATGTGACAATAGACGCAGAGCACGTCGCCCACCTTGACCGGCCGGATGAACTTCATGGCATCGACCGCGATCGTCGCCACCCGGCCCTGCGCCTTTTCACCGGCGACTATGCCGGCGGCGATGTCCATCTGGCTCAGCACCCAGCCGCCAAAGATATCGCCCGAGACGTTGGTATCCGCCGGCATCGCCAGCGTGCGCAGGGTCAGCTCGCCCTCCGGCCCCCTCGTGGTCTCTGTCATCTTGCCCCGTCCCTCATCTGCCCATGCCGCCAAGGCTACACCAGCCCGGCGCCTCTGCCCAGCGGTCCCGCAGCCCGAGACTCTCGGCACCAGAGCGCATGGCACGCGGAACCGCAGCCGCATCACCGCGTTGTCTGCCCGACGGCATGGGGCAGCAGTCGCGGCCCTCTCCCGCCGCCTGTCATCGCACCCCGGAGATCCGTGCCATGCTCTATACCGTTCTCGTCGTCCTGTTGATTCTCGCCCTGATCGCCGCCTTGCCGCGGTGGGGTCATTCGCGCAGCTGGGGCTATGGCCCCTCTGGCGCCGTCGGCATTGCGCTGGTGGTGCTGATCGTGCTGCTGCTGATGGGCCAGATCTGACGGCACCCCGACCCCGCGTCGCGCAGGCCTGCCACGGCGGGGCCTGCGCGCTCTTTACCCAACGCCCCACTTGCGCCTAGGCTGAAAGGAACGCCCGACCATGAGGACAGCCCAGCACATGTTCGACAACGACCACCCCCTGCTCAGCACCGCCAGCCTGACCGCCCTGATCCTGCACACCGCCGCAAAGGGGCCGGTCACGCTCGACAGCGCCTCACAGAGCCTCGACGCACTCTTTGTCCGCGCCGGCAAGACCCCGGGCCTGCCCGAGGACGAACGCCGGGTCAAGCTCGCCCGGCAGCTCGATCACCTGCGCATCGCCTGCATTCTCGAGCCGCAGGAGGACGGTGCCCTCGCGCTCACCGACCGCGGCCGGCAGGCGCTCGAGGATTACCCCGACGGGCTGGATCAGACGGTGCTGGTGAAATACCGGGAGTTCTCGGACTACCTGAAGCAGCGGGCGCATCACTCGGCCGGGATGGACCCGCGGATGGGCGCCTACGACGAAGGCTATATCGCCCGTCAGGAGGGCGAGTCGTTCCAGGCCAACCCCTATTCCGAGAACACCGTCGACCACCAGTCTTGGGAAAACGGCTGGATGCAGGCGCAGGAGCGCGACACCACCGCCGCGCCCTTTCGTCCGCTGTCGGAGCGCTGAGCCTCAGGGCGCCGCCAGCACCGCCACCGCATACATGCCGAGGCCAAAGACGGTGTGCGCCACCAGCCCCATGCCTCGGACCTTCCATGGGTTCGGGGTGCGCGCGGCGGCCCACCCCAGCCCCATGCCGGGCTGCAGCAGGAACCAGCCGGCGCCGACCGTGACCAGGGCATAGGCCCAAAGCGGCAGGAAGCTGGGCGCATCGAGCCAGTCATGGCCGGCCAGCAAGGCAAAGAGCACGCCATAGCTCAGCCCGACGAAATAATGCACCCCCCAGCCCAGCGCCAGTTCGCCCGACACCGGGGCGACAGCATTGATATCGGGGTGAAACACCCGGCCTCCCGGCAGATGTGCGGCCCAGCGACCGATCCGCGCCCAGGCCGGCCTTGGCTGGCCGAAGCCCCGGGCCAGGACCTCTGACCAGATGTCCATCGCCAGGGTGCCGCCCAGCCCCATGAAGAGACCGGCCAAGATCAATTCGCCCATTGCTGCTACTCCGCGCTTGCCCGGGCGCAAGCTCGCAGAAGGCCCGGCCGGCCGCAAGACCGCCAGCGGGCGAAATCAGCCGATCCAGCGCAGGATCTGATCGGCCTTGAGCGCGCCGGACTGGCGCCCCGCCTCGCGGCCGTTGTGAAACCGGACCATCGTCGGAATGCCGCGGATGTTGTAGGCCCCCGAGGCCCCTGACTCGTCCTGGGTATTCAGCTTGACCAGCCTGGCGCGGCTGCCGACCTTGCCGGCCGCGCGGTCGAACTCCGGCGCCATCATCCGGCAGGGGCCACACCAGGGCGCCCAGAAATCCACCACCAGCGGCACCTCGTCGTGGCGCGCCGCCTTGCGCAGCGTGGCGAGGTCGATCTCGACCGGTTTGCCGGGCATCAGCCGCGCGCCGCAGGTGCCGCATTTCGGCCCGGCATCAAGCCGCGCTTCGGGCACCTTGTTCACCTGGCCACAATCAAGACATGTCAGTTTCTTCGCCGTCATCGCCTGTCGTCCGCCGTCATGTGCGGGCCCGCGCCCATCGTTTCCCCATTTGCGCCCATCGTTCCATGCCTTTCGTCCATCGTTTCGCGCCCTGCGATCCTGTTTTCCTGCCGAACACCCGACTTTTGCCGACGTGCGCCCATGGTTTCCCGGCGGGCGCCCGTCCTATCCAGCCTTGCGACTATCTGGGACCGCGGCCTTCATGTGGCAAGACCCGAACCGCCCGCGTCAAAAATTGCACCGAAGACGCCGCATTTCGGCCCCAATTGAGCGGTTTCCTGAGCTGCAAGACCAACAAGGATACCCCGCATGGCCAGCATCGCACTCATCATCGGAAGCACCCTCGGAGCCTGTGCCGGGCTGCTGGGCTGGCTGATCCTCGGCCTGAGCCTGCCGGCCGCGCTCGGGGTCTATCTCGCGGTGCCCATGGTCTGCATCGCCGTGGCGCTGCTCTTGAGCCCGTTCTGCAGCCCCCGGCCGCAGGATGCCGCGGCTCCGGGCCCGATCGCCGCCTGACCGCCATGCGTTGCCCCCGGCCCACAGCTGCGGCGGGGTAACGGAAACCTGACTCCCGCTCTCTTGCCAGCTGCCATATGATTCTCCGGCTCAATGCTGGAGGGACCCCATGATTTCACGCCGCACCTTTTTCGGCTCTGCCGCCGCTGCCGTGGCCTTGCCATCGCTGGCCCGGGCGCAGTTCCAGCTCGACCCGAAATTCGCCCCGCAATACGTGCGGGTCCGGGCCGATCTCGTGCCGGGACAGATCGTGGTGCTGCAGAAATCGCGCTTTCTCTATTTCATCGAAGAGCCCGGCCGGGCACTGCGCTATGGCATCAGCGTCGGCCGCACCGGTCTGGAATTTTCCGGCACCGGAGTGGTCCAGGCCAAGAAGGAATGGCCCACATGGCGGCCCACCGACGCGATGATCGAACGCGAGCCGCAGACCTATGGCCGCTTCAAGGGCAACGACTACGTCCAGCCCGGCGGCCCCGGCAACCCGCTGGGCGCGCGGGCGATGTACCTGTTCCAGAACGGTGTGAACACCTACGCGGCGATCCATGGCACCGACAACCTCGCCTCGATCGGCAAGGCGGCCTCGAACGGCTGTTTCCGCATGGCCAACGCCCATGTGACGGACCTCTATCCGCGGATCTCGATTGGCACCACGGTCACCGTGCTGTGATCCAGAGCGGGTGACGGCGCGGGGTTTCGTTTTTGCCCCTTGACCCCAGTCAGGCCAGCGGGGAAAGAGCGGCCATGCAGTTCGATCTGATCGTCATTGGCGCGGGCCCCGCCGGGGCTGCCGCGGCCCGTACCGCCGCCAACGCCGGGCTTCGCACCGCTCTGGTCGACAAGGCCCGCTTTCCGCGTGACAAGCTTTGCGGTGGCGGGTTCACCGGCCGGGCCGCGCGCTATTACCGCGAGATCTTCGAGACCGACCTGCCGCCGGAGTTCGCCAGCAAGTCTGCCGTAACCCTCTATGGTTTCGGAGAAAAGCTCGGCGTGATCGAAGATATCCCGCCAGTGTACCTGACCATGCGCCTGTCGCTCGACGACCATCTTGTGGCGCTGGCCCTGGCCGCCGGCGCGCAGGATTTCACCGGCCAGCGGATCGCCGAACTGGCGCCCGAGGACGGCCGCCTCACCCTGGCCTCTGGCGTCACCCTTACCGCACCGGTGGTGATCGGCGCCGACGGGGTCAACAGCGCCACTGCGCGGGCGCTCTTTGGCCGGCCGTTCGATCCCGCCCGCATCGGTTTCGCGCTCGAGGCCGAGGGCCCCGCCCTGCCCGCCGACGCGCCGCTGCGCATCGACATGGGGGCGGCGAACTGGGGCTATGGCTGGTCGTTTCCGAAACGCGGCAGCCACACCGTCGGCGTCGGCGGCGTGCACAGCCGCAACCCCGATCTCAAGGCGATCATGCGCGCCTATATGGCCGACCTCGGCGTGCCGCCGGAGACCCGCGTGAAAGGCCAGTACCTGCCCTTCGGCCAGGCCCGCCGCGCGCCCGGCCGCGACAACGTGCTGCTGGCCGGCGATGCCGCCTGGCTGGTCGACCCGGTCACCGGTGAAGGCATCGCCTATGCGATGAAATCCGGCCAGCTGGCGGCGCTGGCGGCGCGCGACGCGCTGGCCCGGCACGAACCCGACGCGGCACTGCGGCTCTACCGCCAGCGGCTGCGGCCGATTCTCATCGCCATGCGCCACGCCAACCGGGTGCGGCTGCTGCTCTACTGGGGGCCGTTCAAAACCGGCTTCGTCCGTGCGGTTCGCACGTCAGGCCACCTGCGCCACGACTACATGCGGCTTTTGGGCGGCGAAATCGAGTATCGCGACCTGATGCGCGCGCTGGTGCGGCGTCTGCCGAGTTACCTCGCGCGGGCCTTCGGCGGCGCGAAACCCTAGATTCCCCCGGCATGGCTGCTGCGAAAACGCTGGCGCCTCCGCCCCGGTCACGCAGTTTCGCTGATGGCAACCGGCGCGTCTGGCGCGGGTGATTCCCTGCCGGGCCTTCAGGGTACCCCCGCCGCAGCCTGCCGCGCGCCCCAGGTCCGGAAGACGCACCACTGCCCGCCTCCCGACCGTTAGCGCCAACTTGACGTAAAGTTAACGCAAGGCTCACGCTCTCCGGCGTGCCGCCGCGGCCCGCGCGTAAATTGCCACGAATTCCCCTTGAAAAGAATCTGCTCTACCCGCATATCTTGCCTTGCGAAGTTATCTATCGACCGCTGCTCCTCTTACGGCTCAGTCCTTCGATCTGCACTGACTAAGCCGACCTGCCGCAATCCCGCGGGCAGTAGCACTACTAGGAGTAAACACATGGCCACTGGCACTGTGAAATGGTTCAACACCACCAAAGGCTTTGGTTTCATCGCACCCGACGGCGGCAGCAAAGACGTGTTCGTGCACATCTCGGCCGTTGAGCGTTCGGGCCTGACCGGCCTCGCCGACAACCAGAAAGTCACCTTCGACATCAAGCCGGGCCGTGATGGCCGCGAAGCTGCCGAGAACATCTCGCTGGCCTAAGGCTTCCTGCCTCGAAGACCTGGAAAGGCCCCGCCATTCGGTGGGGCTTTTTGTTGCGAAAGGGTCCGAAGGCGGCGGCTCAGGATGCCCCCGGCACCTCTGCGATCAACCGCGCCACATCCGGCCCGATCCCCTCGACAATCCGCGACACGCCCTCTGCATTGGGGTGAATGCCGTCACCCTGCATCAGCCCTGCCGCCTGCGACGGGTCTCCCCCCTCGGGCAGCAGGATGTCAAAGAACGCCGGCGCCTCCAGCGCACCGTGCTCTGCCGCCAGCTCGGCATACATCCCATAGAACGCCGCCTTGTACTCCGGCCCGTAGTTGCCCGGCGCCCGCATCGGCACCAGCAGCACCGGCAGGCCCTGCGCCGCCGCCACCTTGAGTATCCCGTCGAGATTGGCCCGCGACACCGCCGGATCGATGCCGCGCAGCACGTCGTTGCCGCCCAGCGCCAGGATCATCGCGTCGACCTCGGGCGTCAGGCTCCAGGCGACCCGCCCCAACCCGCCGGCCGTGGTGTCGCCGGACACGCCGCCATTGATCAGCACCACCTCGTGGCCCTGCGTTGTCAGCCAGTCCTGCATCTGCGGCACAAAGCCGTCCTCGGCCATCAGCCCGTAGCCCTGGATCAAACTGTCGCCCAGCGCCAGAATCTCGACCTCTTCGGCCCAGACCGGCCCCGCCAGCGTCAAAACCACCGCCGCCGCCTTGCTCAGGCGGGCGCATACCCCATATGTCAAAAGCTGATGCATAGCCCGAAAGGCCCTTTTCATGGTTGATCCCGTCCTGTCGCTTAAAGATGTGCATCTGGCGCTCGATGGCAATGCCGGGAGGGTCGAGATCCTGCATGGCATCTCGCTCGACGTGGAAAAAGGCCAGTCGATCGGGCTGATCGGCCCCTCCGGATCGGGCAAATCCTCGCTGCTGATGCTGATGGGCGGGCTCGAACGGGCCACCGGCGGCAGCGTCACCGTGCTGGGCGAGGAGTTCGGCGGCATGAACGAGGATGCGCTGGCGCGCTTTCGCCGCGATCACATGGGCGTGGTATTCCAGAGCTTTCACCTGATCCCGACCATGACCGCGCTGGAAAACGTCGCCACGCCGCTGGAACTGGCCGGTCACCGTGATGCCTTTGACCGGGCCGAGGCCGAGCTCGAGACCGTGGGTCTCGGCCACCGGGCCAACCACTACCCGGCGCAGATGTCGGGCGGCGAGCAGCAGCGGGTGGCGCTGGCCCGCGCCTCGGCGCCGCGGCCGCATATCCTCTTGGCCGACGAGCCCACCGGCAATCTTGACGAGACCAACGGCGGCGCGATCATGGACCTGCTTTTTGACCTGCGCGACCGCCACGGCGCGACGCTGGTGCTGGTCACCCATGCGCCGGCCTTGGCGGCGCGCTGCGACCGGGTGGTGCGCCTGCGCGACGGCCGGATCGACGATGCCGCGCGCGAGGCGGCGGAATGAGCCTGTCCACCGCCGCCCGTTTCGCCCGGCGAGAGCTGCGCGGCGGCCTCGGCGGCTTTCGCATCTTCCTCGCCTGCCTTGCCTTGGGCGTGGCCGCGATTGCCGGCATCGGCATGGTGCGCACCTCGATCGAACTGGGGCTCGAGGCCAAGGGCGCCGAGCTTCTGGGCGGCGATGCCGAGGTCCGCTTCACCTATCGCTTCGCCACGCAGGAGGAACGCAGCTGGCTGGAAGCGCGCGCCACCGAGGTCTCCGAGATCACCGATTTTCGCTCGATGGTGGTGGTCGAGCGCAACGGCAGCAGCGAACGCGCCCTGACCCAGGTAAAATCAATCGACAGCGCCTATCCCCTGATCGGTCAGGTCACGCTCGACCCACCGATGCCGCTCGACGCGGCGCTGGCGGGCAATGGCGCGGTGATGGCGCCGGTGCTGGCCGACCGGCTGGGGCTCTCGCCCGGCGACAGCTTCCGCCTCGGCTCCGTTGATTTCACCCTCTCGGCGGTGATCGAGGTCGAACCCGACGACGCCGGCGGCGGCTTTTCCCTCGGGCCGCGCACGCTGGTCCGCACCGAGGCGCTGGCAGGCTCTGGCCTGCTGCAGGCCGGCACGCTGTTTGACACCCACTACCGGCTGACCCTGCCGCCGGGCACCGATGTCGACGCCTTCAAGTCCGAGGCCCGCGACCGGTTCACCGAGGTCGGCGGCCGCTACCGCGATGCCCGCAACGGCGCGCCGGGGATCGCGCGCTTTGTCGACCGGCTGAGCAGCTTCCTGATCCTCGTCGGGCTCTCCGGCCTTGCAGTGGGCGGCGTCGGCGTCTCGGCGGCGGTGCGCGCCTATCTGGCGTCCAAGACCTCGGTGATCGCCACCCTGCGCACGCTGGGCGCCAGCCGGCAGGTGATCTTCCTCACCTATTTCCTGCAGATCGGCGCGCTCAGCCTGCTCGGCATCGCCATCGGCCTGACCCTCGGCGCGCTGGTGCCGCTGGCGCTGGGGCCGCTGATGCAGTCGCTGCTGCCGGTGCCGGCGATCTTTGCCCTGCACCCCGGCCCGCTGCTCGAGGCGGCGCTCTATGGCGCGCTGACGGCGCTGATCTTCACCCTCTGGCCGCTGGCCCGCACCGAGGAGATCCGCCCCGCAACCCTGTTTCGCGACGCGCTGGGCAGCGCCAGCCTGCTGCCGCGCTGGCCGCATGTGGCGGTGACACTGGTGCTGGTGGCGCTCCTGCTGGGGGCTGCGGCGGCGTTTTCCGGTGCCATGCAACTCACCCTCTGGACTGCCGGCGGCATCCTCGCGGCGCTGGTGGTGCTGGCGCTGGCGGCGGCGCTGATCCGCTGGGCCGCCCGCCGCTCGCAACGCGCCGCGCGCCACCGGCCGGCGCTGCGCTGGGCCCTCTCGGCGATTTCCGGCACTCAGGAGGGCGCCGCGGCCACAGTGCTCTCGCTGGGTCTCGGGCTCTCGGTGCTGGCCGCCGTGGGGCAGATCGAGGGCAATATGCGCGCCGCGATCCAGACAGATTTGCCCGAGGTCGCGCCCTCGTTCTTCTTTGTCGACATCCAGAAGGACCAGATGCCGGGGTTCCGCGAAAGGCTGAACGAGGACCCGGCGGTGTCGAAAGTGCAGAGCGCGCCGATGCTGCGCGGCATCCTGACCCGGATCAACGGTCTTTCCGCGCGCGAGGTCGCCGGCGATCACTGGGTGATCCGCGGCGACCGCGGGGTGACCTATGCCGCCGCCCAGCCGGAGGACACCACGCTGACCGCCGGCGCGTGGTGGCCCGAGGACTACAGCGGCCCGCCGCTGGTCAGCTTCGCCGCCGAAGAGGCCGGCGAGATCGGCCTCAACCTCGGCGACGAGGTCACCGTCAACATCCTCGGCCGCGACATCACCGCCACCATCGCCTCGTTCCGCGAGGTGGATTTCTCGACTGCCGGCATCGGTTTTGTCATGGCGATGAACGCCGCTGCGCTGGAGGGCGCGCCGCACAGCTTCATCTCCACCGTCTATGCCGAGGAGGCGGCCGAAGCGGCGATCCTGCGCGACCTCGCCACCGCCTATCCCAACATCACCGCGATCCGGGTGCGTGACGCGGTCGACCGGGTGGCCGAGATCATGGGCGGCATCGCTCAGGCCACCGCCTGGGGCGCGGCGGCGACCCTCTTGACCGGTTTCCTGGTGCTGATCGGCGCGGCGGCGGCGGGCGAACAGGCGCGCACCTACGAGGCGGCGGTGCTCAAGACCCTGGGTGCCGCGCGCGCCCGCATCCTGCAGAGCTTTGCCCTGCGCGCCGGGTTGCTGGGTGCCGCGGCGGGGCTGGTGGCGCTGGCGGCCGGGGTGACCGGCGGCTGGGCGGTAATGACCTTCCTGATGGAGACCGAGTTTGCGGTACAATGGCGCTCGGCGCTGCTGATCGTCTCTGGCGGGGTTCTGGCGACGCTGCTGGCGGGGCTGGGCTTTGCCTGGCGGCCCTTGGCGGCGCGCCCGGCGCGGGTGTTGCGCGCGCGCGAGTGAGCCGCCCTTCGCCCCCGGGCCTGCGGGACCTTCCGGCCGGCTCAGCTGAGGTCCCGGAATAGCTTAATGATGGCGGGGGCTGGTGGCAGCGGTAGGAACCCGCCGTCCCGGCCTTGAGCCGGCAACCGTAATCGGTCACCGCGTGTCAGACGGTTTTCGGGTCGAAGGGTTTGCCCGTTCGCAGCATCGCGTTGAGGATCGTCAGCAGCTTGCGGGCGACCGCGATGATGGCCTGTTTCGCGGTC
>NZ_JAXMOR010000024.1:0-69612 GCF_034669705.1 Marinovum sp. | reverse complement strand
AATACATCAACGGCTTCTACAATCCGCGCCGACGGCACTCAGCACTCGGCTGGAAAAGCCCCTTGGCCTTCGAGGCTCAGGCCGCGTAAATGAGAACCTGGAGCGGCACAATCCCGCGACAGGTCCAAAGTGTTGCGCAGAGATCTGCTTCGAGCCTAAACTGACCGCGAAGTGGACGCACGACCACGTCGCGAGGGGGATGCAGGTGGTGTAGGTCCCGAGTGCTCTGTAACCGGAGAACTGAATAGAATGGCGAAAAGGCCGGCTGCAATTGACTTTCCGTGCGTCGCAGCGCGGCACAGGTTTTCCGCAGCACCATTCGGTCGCTCACTCTGGATGAATGTCCCGCGGCGTGCATCCGACGTCGAGCACCACGGCCACCCAGTTCACCTCAGCCGATAATCCCTGTTCAGAAAGCCACGCTTCTTGAAGACGGTAAGCTGGTAGTTCCTGTGGAGCGGGGCAATACCAGTAATGCGGTGCTTGCCGATGATGCACAAGCTCGTGCAGCAGCACACTGACATGTTCAGCGTTGCGCGAGTCCCAAGGTCGCACCAACAGGATCTCGGACCGGTCCGGATCGTAGAGCCCCCGCAAGCGACCGCGCTGGAAGCTTGCCGTCGCACCCTGACGCGCCGCAGCCTGCCACTGACTGACGAAGTGAATGCGCGGGAGTCCCTGTCGACGCGGCCAGTCCGCCCGCGCATCGAGCCAGTCCTCGAGTGTAGATACAAGTGCGTGCACAGTGTCTGCTTGGCGCCACTCAGAGGAAAGTGCGAGGGTGGTATTCTCGGCGCGCGGCGGAGCGGGGAACAAAGCGACAATGGCCGTGGCGAGTGCCACAGCGAGGAGAGAGCGAGGCATTGGACACTCCGATGTCTGATTTTGAGATTTGGTATCCTGATGATACAATCGTCACGGCTCGGCACCGAATGATCGCTTTTCAGGCTCCCGAGAGCCCAATTCAGGCAGACAGATGGGACGCAAACTTCCCCCTTTCGCCGCCGTCCGCGCCTTCGAGGCGACCGCGCGGCACATGTCGGTCAAGTCCGCGGCAGATGAGCTGTGCCTGACGCCTTCCGCCGTCAGCCATCAGATCAAGGCACTGGAGGGCTTTCTCGACACGAAGCTGTTCGAACGCGCGGGAAACCGGATTGCGCTCACCCTTACTGGCGAGACCTATGCCGGCAAGCTGTCCCACCTGCTCGACGTCTTTCTCGAGGACACAGAGGCAGCGCGGGGGGCGCCGCGCATCCTGCGCGTCCTATCCACACCAGGTTTCGCTGCGCGTTGGCTGGTGCCTCGCTTGTCCAAGCTCGACTTCGCCCGCGACATCCGGCTGCGGGTCTCGAACGGGGCGCCCTCGCTTGACTTCGCGACGAACGACGCGGACGTCGTGATCCAGTGGTCCGATTGCCCCTCGCCTGGCCTGTTTGTGGAGCCGCTGATGGCCTCAGCGCGCTACCCCGTGATCTCGCCAACATTGCGCGAACGCGAGAACATCAGGCGCCCGGAGGACCTGCTGCGTCTTACCCTCTTCTACGACGAGACGGACGATGCGTGGCCCGAATGGTTTGCAGAGGCGGGCCTCGTCGGGGCACAGCTGCCGCCCGGGCCGACTTATCCCAATTGCGAACTCTCGACCACGATGGTCGAGCAGCATCAGGGCGTGTCGCTCGCCTACGACGCTGTGGTCCGCGGCACCATCGCTTCAGGCCGATTGCAGCGCCTCTTCGACGTGACCACGCTGCCCATGTCTATCTACGGGGTCGCCTGCCCCGACGCCCGCGCGGATGAAGCGCGGATCGCCGCATTCCGACACTGGCTGCGCGCGGAAGCCGAGGCCGAGGGTGTGGTGCCACAGCATCTGCCTCAAGCCGCAGAGTGACCCCGTCAGAAGCGATCATTCCGATGGTGCAGCGTCGACTTAGCTGTTGCAGCGAACAGCGGTAAGGTCCCGCATAGCGCACCAACACGGTTTGCGGACACCCCCTTCTTTTTCGGGCACCGCTCAAACCAAGCTGTGCATGCTATCAATTGGGTTTTGCCCGAGGGAACTCCTCAGAGACACCGTGGGGCTCGCCCGCAGGCTCACGATAAGAGCCTGGCCAACGGGGTTTACGCCGCCAGGCCGCCACGCACAGCTAAAGTTTCATCCAGATCAATTCCGCCGCGCCCAAAGGCCACGGCGGGTTTATAGTGGTTACAGTTACATTCTAAGCTGGTCGAATTGCAAACTGCTACTGGTCTTCACATTCAGTCACACGCAGGATCACCCCCCCTCACCCGCACTTGCTATGCCCGCAAGACGCGCAGGTCATGCACCCTTCCACCATCCGCATCTCGAACTGCCCACATGACGGACAGGCCTTGCCCCGGCTGCCACTCTCCAGCCCGACGACCTTGGCGGTGGGATCGGTCTTCAAACCCATCCCCTCGCCCTCGAGGAACCCGGTGGCAATCATGTGGCGCTCGATCACGCCGCCGATCGCCGCCAGGATCGACGGGATGTACTTGCCCTGCACCCAGGCGCCGCCGCGCGGATCGAACACCGCCTTGAGCTCTTCGACCACGAAGGACACATCGCCGCCGCGCCGGAACACCGCCGAGATCATCCGCGTCAGCGCCACCGTCCAGGCGAAATGCTCCATGTTCTTGGAATTGACGAAAACCTCGAAGGGCCGACGGTGGCCGCCCAGGACAATATCGTTGATCGTCAGATAAATGGCATGCTCGCTGTCGGGCCATTTCAGCTTGTAGGTCGACCCCTCCAACTCCTGCGGCCGGTCCAGAGGCTCGGACATATAGACCACCTCAGCGTCCTGCCCGCCCGCGCCCCGGACCTGCTCCGGGGCCTCCGCCGGCGCGGTGTCAGAGTTCTCCGACACCGACAGCACCGACCCTGTCACATCGTTCGGCCGATAGGTGGTGCAGCCTTTGCAACCGGTCTCATACGCCTGCATATAGACGTCCTTGAACGCCTCGAAATCGATGTCTTCGGGGCAGTTGATGGTCTTCGAAATCGATGAATCCACCCATTTCTGCGCCGCCGCCTGCATCTTCACATGCTCCGAGGGCGCCAGCGTCTGGGCGTTGACGAAATACTCCGGCAGCGCCACGTCGCCCTTCATCTCGCGCCACATCTGCACCGCGTAATCGACGACCTCTTCCTCGGTCCGCGTGCCATCCTTCTGCAGCACCTTGCGGGTGTAGCGATAGGCAAAGACCGGCTCGATCCCCGACGATACGTTGCCGGCATAGAGCGAGATCGTGCCCGTCGGGGCGATCGAGGTCAGCAGCGCATTGCGGATGCCGTGTTCGGCAATCGCGGCGCGCACGTCTTCGTCCATGGCGCGCATGGTGCCGCTGGCCAGGTATTTCTCGGCGTCGAACAGCGCGAAGGCTCCCTTCTCCTTGGCCAGCTCCACCGAGGCCAGATAGGCCGCCCGCGCGATCCGCTTCAGCCAGGCTTCCGTCTGCGCCGCCGCGTCGTCAGAGCCATAGCGCAGCCCCTTCATCAGCAGCGCATCCGCCAGCCCGGTCACGCCGAGGCCGATCCGCCGCTTGGCCGCGGCCTCCTGCGCCTGGGCTTCGAGCGGGAATTTCGAGACATCGACCACGTTGTCCATCATCCGCACCGCGGTGGCGACCAATCCGTCAAGCGCCTCCTCGTCGATCCGGGCGGCCTCGGTGAAGGGATCGGTAACCAGCCGCGCAAGGTTGATCGAGCCCAGCAGGCAGGCGCCATAGGGCGGCAGCGGCTGCTCGCCACAGGGGTTGGTGGCGGCGATCTGCTCGACATAGCTCAGGTTGTTGGCGGCGTTGATCCGGTCGATGAAGATCACCCCGGGCTCGGCATAATCATAGGTCGCCTTCATGATCCGGTTCCACAGATCACGCGCCTGGATGGTGTGATAGACCTTGCCGTCGAACTGCAGGTCCCAGGAGCCGTCGGCCTTGACCGCTTCCATGAAGGCATCGGTCACCAGCACCGACATGTTGAACATCCGCAGCCGCGCGGCATCCTGCTTGGCGCCGATGAATTCCTCGATATCCGGGTGGTCGCAGCGCATGGTGGCCATCATCGCGCCGCGGCGCGAGCCGGCCGACATGATGGTCCGGCACATCGCGTCCCAGACATCCATGAAGGACAGCGGGCCAGAGGCATCCGCCGCCACACCGGCCACGCCGGCGCCCTTGGGCCGGATGGTCGAGAAGTCATAGCCGATGCCGCCGCCCTGCTGCATGGTCAGCGCGGCCTCCTTCAACATGTCAAAGATGCCGCCCATGCTGTCTGGGATGGTGCCCATCACGAAACAGTTGAACAGGGTCACGGTCCGGGCGGTGCCGGCGCCGGCGGTGATCCGGCCGGCGGGCAGGTACTTGAAATCCTCCAGCGCGGCATAGAACCGCTCTTCCCAGACCTCGGGGTCAGCCTCGGCGCGGGCAATATCGCGGGCGATGCGCCGCCAGGTGTCCTCGACCGAGAGATCGACCGGCGTGCCATCCGCCTCTTTAAAACGGTATTTCATATCCCAGATCTGTTCGGCGATCGGGGCGGCAAAGCGGGTCATGGGGCGATTCCCTTGTTTCTGGAAGGTGTCCAAGATACCGGCAACTAGAGCGCAGCACAACAACTTGAAGCCGACAGAGGCAGGCCTACAATAGATGGACCGCAGGGGGCGGGATTCGCATGACTGACCATATCAACCTGATCAAGCTTTGCGTCGGCACCGAAACGCCCGACGATCTGGCCCGGTTCCAGACCCAGCGGCGCAAGCAGCTGCCCGACAACCTGCCGCGCCATGTCACCCGGATGTGGCCGAAACGCGCCGAGGAACTGGTGGGCGGCGGCTCGCTCTACTGGGTGTTCAAGGGCGTCTGCCTCGCCCGCCAGCGGGTGCTGCGCCTCGACGAGGTCACCGGCCAGGACGGTATCACACGCTGCGGCATCGTGCTCGACCCCGAGATCATCCGCACCACGCCGATGCCGCGCCGCGCCTTTCAGGGCTGGCGCTACCTCAAACCCGAGGACGCCCCGGCCGACCTGTCGAAACGCGCGCAAAAAGAAGACCCCCTGCCCGCCAGCCTCAACGCCGCGCTGGCCGAGATCGGCGTGCTCTGAGCCTCCCCCGAAGTACTTCTGGCCGCAACTATTCCCGGGGGTCTTGGGGGCAGCGCCCCCCGCGCCTGCGTGGCGTGAACGCAAACAGACCTGCGCGGCAGAGCCGCCCCGTTTGAATAGTCCTAGCCGCCCAGCCCCAGCGTCTCGCGCAATGCCTCCAGCGCCGCCCGGTCGCCAGGTTCCAGCGCCGCGCCGCGGGCGCGGAACAGCGTCGCCTGCGACTTCAGCACCAGCCCGTCGGAGAGGATCTTCAGGTGGTTGGCGCGCAGCGTCTCGCCGGTCGAGGTGATGTCGGCAATCGCCTCGGCGGTCAAGTTCTTGACCGTGCCCTCGGTCGCGCCCTGGCTGTCGACCAGCTGGTAATCGGCCACGCCGGCCTCGCGCAGGAACTCGCGCACCAGTCGGTGATACTTGGTGGCGATCCGCAGCCGGAAGCCGTGGCGGGCACGAAACGCCGCCGCCGCCGCATCGAGATCGTCCAGCGTCTCGACATCGACCCAGCAGGCCGGCACCGCGATGATCAGGTCGGCATGGCCAAAGCCCAGTTCGGCCAGCGGTTCGACCTGCTGCTCCCAGATCGGCAGCTTGTCCTGCACCAGATCGGTGCCGGTGACGCCCAGATGGATCCGCCCCGCCGCCAGCTCGCGCGGGATCTCGCCCGCCGAGAGCAGCACCAGCTCGACCCCATCGGCGCCGGAGACCGCGCCGGAATATTCCCGCTCCGACCCGGTACGCTGCAGCGTCACGCCGCGCGCGCCGAACCAGTCGAAGGTCTTTTCCATCAGCCGCCCCTTGGACGGCACGCCCAGCTTGATCGTCATCACCGGCTCCCCGTGCGCAGCTGCAACACCAGTCCGGGGCGGATCACCCCGCCCACCGCCGGGATCGACCGGCCGCCACCCAGCGCCGCGGTCAGCGCGTCATAGCGTCCGCCAGTGGCCACCGGCGGCAGATCGGGCCGCGACTCGGCATAGAGGCCAAAGACGAAGCCGTCGTAATATTCCATCGAGGTGCGGCCATAGCTGCCCTCGAACTCCAGCCCGTCGACATCCACCCCGCGCTTGTTCAGCGCCTCGCAACGCGCCTTCAGCCGGTCGACCGCATGCGCCACCCAAGGCAGGTCGACGGCAATGTCGCGCAGCCGTTCGAGCGCATTAGGCAGGGTCTCGCGCACCGCCAGCAGCGCCTCGATCAGGTCGACCTGCGCCACCGACAGTTTCGGCGTCTCGGCGTCCTCGCGCAGTGCCGCGATCCGCGTGGCGATCTCGCGCTCGCTGCGCAGCCCGGTGTGCTGGCGGATCTTCGCCATCGGATCGGCCTGCGCCAGCAGCGCCTTGCGGCCGGCGGGCGCCGGGGCGCGGCCGGCGAAGCGCTCGAGCAGCGCCCGGAAGCGCCGCGGCCGCCAGATGTGGCGGCGCAGTGCGGCCTTGCGCGCTTCGGTGGTGTCGAGCCCCTCGACCGCCGCCTTCAGCAGGCCGATATCGCCGGTCGCCGCGCGCAGCGGCAGATCGCCCAGCGCGCCGGCGATGCGGGCAAAGACATCCGCCTCGGTCAGCGCCGGCTCGGAGCGGTCAAAGACCTCGTAGCCCACCTGCAGGTATTCGCTGTCGCGGTCAGGGTCGTCGTCCTGTCGGCGGAACACCGCGCCGGAATAGGTATAGCGCGCCGGCTCGGCAGCGCCATTCTGCATCGCGTCCATGTGCATTTGCACCACCGGCACGGTGAAGTCCGGCCGCAGCATCTGCTCGCCGCGCAGCGCGTCGGCGGTGACATAGGCGCGGCCGCGGATATCCTCGCCATAGAGGTCGAGCAGGGTTTCGGCCGGTTGCAGCACCGGGGTCTGCACCACCCGCGCACCAGAGGCCTCAAAGCCCGCGCGCAGCCGCTGGGCCTCGTCGATGATCGCGGCTCTGTCGGGCATCAGTCCTGCGCCCCGAGAATTTCACGCACCTTGGCGACCAGCTCGGACCGCGGCACCTCGAACTGCGAGGGGCGTTCCTTCCACTCCTCGAGCGTCGCGCTCTCGGCGATCTGCGCGCCGAGCACCAGGTCCTTGATCTGGATGACGCCGCGCGCGGCCTCGTCGCTGCCCTCGATCACCGCCACCGGGCTTTGCCGCTTGTCGGCGTATTTCAACTGGTTGCCAAAGTTCTTGGGGTTGCCAAGATAGACCTCGGCACGAATGCCGGCCTGACGCAGCTCGCCCACCATGGTCTGGTATTCCGGCATCCTTTCGCGGTCCATCACCGTTACCACCACCGGGCCACGCTCGGCGGTCCGGACCCGGCCCTTCTCGTGCAGCGCCGCCAGCAGCCGGTCGACCCCGATCGAGACGCCGGTCGCAGGCACCGCCTGCCCGGTGAAGCGCTTGACCAGATCGTCATAGCGCCCGCCGCCGGCCACCGAGCCGAACTGCCGCGGGCGGCCTTTCTCGTCGGTGATCTCGAAGGTCAGCTCGGCCTCGAAGACCGGGCCGGTGTAATAGCCGAGGCCACGCACCACCGAGGGGTCGATCTCGATCCGGTCGGGGCCATAGCCTTGTGCGGCCAGCAGCGCAGCGATCAGCTCCAGCTCTGCCACGCCCTCGGCCCCCACGGCGCTCTCGCCGATGGCGGCGCGCAGGTTGGCGAGTGTCGCCTCGGCATCGGCGCCCTTGGAGGTCAGAAAGGCAATCACCGGCTCGGCCTGCGTCTCGGAAAGCCCAACCCCGTCGATATAGGCGCCAGAGGCGTCCAGCCGGCCCTTGCCCAAGAGCTCGCGCACCCCGGCCTCGCCGACCTTGTCAAACTTGTCGATGGTGCGCAGCACCGCGGCCTGCTGGCCTTCGTCGGCCACGCCCATCGCCTCAAGCACCCCGTTCAGCACCTTGCGATTGTTGACCCGCACCACGTAATCACCGCGGGCAATCCCCACCGCTTCCAGCGTATCCGACAGCATGGCGCAGATCTCGGCATCCGCCGCCACCGAAGGCGCGCCGACGGTATCGGCATCGCATTGATAGAACTGCCGGAACCGCCCCGGACCGGGCTTTTCGTTGCGCCAGACCGGGCCCATGGCATAGCGCCGGTAAGGCGTCGGCAGGTCATTGCGATACTGCGCATAGACCCGCGCCAAAGGCGCTGTCAGGTCATACCGCAGCGCCAGCCAGCTCTCGTCCTCCTCCTGCCAGGCAAAGACCCCCTCGTTCGGGCGGTCGACATCGGGCAGGAACTTGCCCAGCGCCTCGACCGTCTCGACCGCCGAAGATTCCAGCGCATCGAAGCCATAGCGATGATAGACCCCGGCGATGGTCTGGAGCATCTCGGCCCGCTCGGTGACCTCATGCCCGAAGTAATCGCGAAATCCCTTGGGGGTGATCGCCTTGGGGCGGGGCTGTTTCTTCTGCTTGGCCATGACAGGCTCCGGGTTCTCTTCTCGCGCGTCCGTGTAGCCGGAAGGCCGCCAAGGGGCAAGCGCCCCGCCCCCGCATTTCAGCGCGACACCGCCCGCCAATGCGCTATAACGCCGGTCATGACCGATCCCCTGCTCAGCGTCGAAGAACGCCTCGCCCACCTGATCCGCATGATGGATGACATGTCAGACGTGATCGCCCGCCAGGACGGCGAGATCACCCGTCTGCGCCAGCAGGTCGACCGGCTGATGCACCGCGAGGCCGAGCGCCAGTCGGAACAGCCCGGCGGCGTGGTGATCGGCGACGAGCGGCCGCCGCATTACTAGGCCTCAGCCGCCGCTCTTGACGTCGGTCTCGACCAGCGTGCCACCATGCAGCAGCATCTCGAGCCAGCGCGCGTTGTCGCCGAACTGCTCGTAGGCGCTGACAAAGACGGTGTCCTTCTCGAGCTTGCCGACCCGGTCGCCGCAGGGCGCGCCCCGGGCGACGCGGCAGACCCGCGACTTGATCTGCTCATAGGCGCTGTCGGTGGCGGAATAGGGATGCACCTCGGCCGGCAGACCATAGCGCAGCATCTCGTGCATCTCGGGCGCGCCGAACATCGCCACCGCGGCGGTGAAGGTCCGGGCGCAGCCATCGTCGAAGCCGGTGACATAAAACGGATGCGGCGCGGTCTTGCCCGGCGCGCTGTCATAGAGCCTGTAGGCGGCACGACGCTCGGGGAAGGCGGCGATCTCCGCACCGCGCTTGTCGCGCGGCAGGTCGCAGACCGGCTTGACCAGCCCGAAGGACAGCAGCGTGCCGGCGGGCACCGAAGGCGGCGCCTTGGCACTGCCGCCACCGCCCAGCATGCGGCCGAGCAGCCCCGGCCGCGCCACCGGCTCCTCGGCGCGCGAGGGGTCGGCCATCACCGCCACCGGCGTCTCATCGGCCAGATCGAGCTCTGACAGCCGGCCGACGCCGGAGAGCGGATCACCGCACCCGGCAAGCCAGACCAGGACGGCACCGGCGACCAGCGCCCGGAGAGTGACAGCGTTTCCCATCCCGCGGGCTTATCCCAGAGCGCGCCTCGCCGTCCAGTCTCGGCAGGATTGCAACGGCCGGTTCCTGCTCACAGCCGGCGCATTCCCAGGCCGGGACAACTCTGGTATAGGTCGGTCAACAATATAAGAACACGAGGCAGGATCAGGCATGAAAGCGGGCTATCGCGGCACGTTTGTCATCTCCTGGTCGCAGACGGATATAGACGGCTTCGCCGCGGCATCGCTCTCCTCTCTGAGGGTCGGTGCCGGCTGGAGCTGGCAGGGCGAGGCGCTGTGCGTCGACGGCCCGAGCGATGTCCTGCGGCTTGACGGAGCAGACGGCGACGAGGCGCTGCGCAGACGCGCGGCGCACAAGGTGCGCAAACTGGTGGGGGCGGCGCTGACCGGGCAGCGGTCCGTGCGCCCCGTCGACACGGCAAGCGCCGACACCAGCTTCATCGTCACCGACGGCGTAAAGAGCTACCCGATCACCATGATCCCGGCCGGCCGCGAGCGTCTGCTGATGTTCGTGGGCGAAATGCCGCCGCGCAAAGTCTCGCTCTGGGTGGTCCATCTCGACGTGGCGCAGCATCTGCGCGCCGAGGCCGACGATCCCGGCGTGATCTGCTTTACCCCCGGCACGCTGATCGACACCCCCGACGGCCCCCGCCCGGTCGAGGATCTGCGCGACGGCTGCAAGGTGCTGACCCGCGACAACGGCCCGCAAGAGGTTCTCTGGACCGGTGCCCGGCGAATGTCGGGCGCGCGGCTGCATGCCATGCCGACCCTGCGTCCGGTGCGGATCTTTGCCGGCGCCTTCGGCCGCGACAAGCCCGAGACCAGCTTTCTGGTGTCGCCGCAGCACCGGATGCTGCTGCGCGGCGCCGAGATCGAGGCGCTGTTCAATACGCCCGAGGTCCTCGTGGCCGCCCGCGACCTGGCCGGCACGCCCTGCGCCCAGACCGATTACACCCTGCGCGAGGTCACCTATGTGCACCTGCTGCTGCCGCGCCACGAGATCCTCTGGGCCAACGGACTGGAAACCGAGAGCTTCCACCCCGCCAGCGCCCAGCTTTCGACGCTGGATGCGCACGACCGCGCCCGGCTGATCACCGGCATGCCGGAGGTGGAGCACGATCCGCTGGCCTATGGCGCCTATGCCCGGCGCAACCTGACGGCGAGCGAATACGCGGTTCTCAGGCACCACGCCGCGTGATCCGAGACCGGTCCGTCGCGGCGGCCGTTTTGTCGGGCTGACGGATGTGATGTTATTACATTACGCACCGCCAACCGACCCATTGCCAGACCCTACCCATGCCCCGGACCGATCCCGACAATTCAGGCAAGACCTCCCTGCGCCGCAAACGTCGCCCCGGTGACCCGATGCGCACCTATGACAGCCTGCCGCGCGAGCTTCGGCTCTGGCTGGCGGCGGCGGTGCTGCCATGGGGCGCGCAGTCGGTGCGCCGCGCCTATGACCGGGCGCTGGCCCGCACCGGCACGACCCAATCGGCGCTGCGCGAGCTTGACGCGCTGCAGCAGCGGCTTGTCGACAAGGATGCACGGCAGGTCTGGGAACAGGGTCACCCCGGTCTGCCGCCAGCACGCGGACCCAAGCGCAGATAGACAAACGCCCGCATGACGGATCGATGCGGGCGTCTCGGCGGGCTCAGTTGCTGCGGGTGTCGAGCAGCCGGCGCGCGATCACCTGCGCCTGGATCTCCGCCGCGCCCTCGAAGATGTTGAGGATCCGCGCATCACAGAGGATGCGCGAGATGGTGTATTCCAGCGCGAAGCCGTTGCCACCGTGGATCTGCAGGCCGTTGTCTGCCGCCGCCCAGGCGACCCTCGCGCCCAGCAGTTTCGCCATCCCGGCCTCGAGATCACAGCGCCGGCCTGCATCCTTTTCACGCGCCGAGAAATAGGTCAGCTGCCGCGACACCATGATCTCGACCGCCATCATCGCCAGTTTGCCGGCAACGCGGGGAAAGGCGATCAGCGGTTTGCCGAACTGCTTGCGGTCGAGCGCATATTGCATCGAAACATCAAGCGCCGACTGCGCCACGCCGATGGCGCGCGCGGCGGTCTGGATGCGGGCGCTCTCGAAGGTCTCCATCAGCTGCTTGAAGCCCTTGCCCTCTTCGCCTCCGAGCAGGTTCTCGCCCTTGACGTGGAAGTTGTCGAAACCGAGCTCGTATTCCTTCATCCCGCGGTAGCCCAGCACCTCGATCTCGCCGCCGGTCATCCCCTCGGTCGGGAAGGGATCGGCATCGTCGCCCGGCGTCTTCTCCGCCAGGAACATGCTGAGGCCCTTGTAATCGCTGGTCTCCGGATCGGTGCGCGCCAGCAGCGTCATCACATGGGTGCGGGCGGCATGGGTGATCCAGGTCTTGTTGCCGGTGACCTTGTAATCGCCGCTCCCGTCCTTGACCGCGCGGGTGCGCAGGCTGCCGAGGTCGGAGCCGGTGTTGGGCTCGGTAAAGACCGCGGTGGGCAGCTTCTCGCCAGAGGCCAGCGCCGGGAGCCACTGTTCTTTCTGCGCCTGAGTGCCGCCGGCGAGGATCAGCTCGGCGGCGATCTCGGAGCGGGTGCCGAGGGAGCCGACGCCGATATAGCCGCGCGACAGCTCTTCCGACACCACGCACATCGACGCCTTGGACAGGCCGAACCCGCCGAATTCCTCGGGGATGGTGAGGCCGAAGACGCCCATCTCGGCCAGTTCCTCGATGATCTCCATCGGGATCAGCTGATCCTTGAGGTGCCACTCATGGGCAAAGGGTTCGACCTTATCCACCGCGTAGCGGCGGAACTGCTCGCGGATCATCTCGAGCTCGTCATCGAGACCGGAGATGCCGAACATCGTCGCCCCATGCTGCGCCTGCATGAGTTCAACCAGCCGGACCCGGGCGGCGGTGGTATTGGCGCGGGTCAGCAGGGTCTCGATCTCGGGGGTGTCGAGCACCCCGAGCTCCGACGGCTCGACCCCGAAGTCGCGCGGCCGCACGATCTCGCCCTGGTTCATCGGTATGCCGCCGCGAATCTGAGCAAGGTACTCGCCAAAGGCGATCTGGTGGAGCAGTGCCTCGAGCTCGCCGAACTTGCCCTCGGTGGTCATCCGCTCGGCCCAGCCCTGCATTTGCCTGAGCGATTCCAGGTAGGTGGCGAGCCAGGCCAGACCATGCGCCGCATCCTGGTTGGCCTCGACCAGCCTGGCCGACACCCGGCCTTCGGACACCACAAGGTCGCGCAGATGGGCGCGGGATGTGTCAAAGATCGCCTCGACCGGGGCAATCGCCGCGCCGGTGAGGGTAAGAAGATCGGGCAGCTGCACTGTTGCCTCCACGGTCACGTCCTGTCCGTCATGCGCCATGCGTCATCATCCTTCTGCTATCCTGCACGTGCATAATACCTTCGCAGTTGCAGCGCAACAAAAATACGTTTGGAAGATCAATGGTTGCCTAAAATTACCCAGTCACTTTCGGCATGCGGCGCAAGAGCAGGCATGCTAGGCGCTGAGCATGGAAATGGCCGCTGTCCAATTTACCCTTCCGATCCTCCTCGCCAGCGGCATGGTCGCGCTTTTGGCCGGGGTGATCAAAGGCATGGTGGGCTTTGCCATGCCGATGGTCATGATCTCGCTCCTGGGCATCTTCCTGCCGCCGGACCTGGCGCTGGCCGGGCTGATGCTGCCGACGCTGATTTCCAATGGCGCGCAGGCGTTGCGCGACGGGCCGGGGCCGGCGCTGGCGGCGACGCGGCAGTTTCGGGTCTACCTGATTGCCGGCGCGGTGATGCTGATGGTCTCGGCGCAGCTCTATGCCTTTCTGCCGGTCTGGGTGCTGCTTCTGGCGATCGGTCTGCCGATGGTGCTGTTCAGCCTGATCCAGTTGCTGGGCCTGCGCCTGCAGCTCAGCCGACAATCGCTCGCCGCGGAGATTTCCCTTGGCGGGGTCTCCGGTTTCATCGGCGGGCTGTCGGGCGTCTGGGGGCCGCCGCTGGTGGCCTATCTGACCGCGCTGCATACCGAGAAGCGGCTGCAGATGCGCACCCAGGGCGTGGCTTTCGGGCTGGGCGCGCTGCTGCTTCTGGTGGCACATTCCGGCAGCGGCGTGATCCGCGGCGAGACGCTGCTGTTCTCGGCCGGGCTTTGCGTGCCGGCCTTGCTGGGGATGTGGCTGGGCGGGCTGGTGTCGGACCGGATCGAGCAGGAGACCTTTCGCCGGGCGACCCTGATGGTGCTGCTGGTGGCCGGGCTGAACCTGATCCGGCGGGCGTATTTCGCATAAGGATTGGTGCGGTGGGTTGTAAACCCACCCTACGCCGGTCGCGCCATGGCGCGGGGCGTCACACTTCCTCCACCGCCATCACTCCCGGCAGGCTCTTCAATGCGCCCTTGATCTCGGGGTTGACCGGGTATTCCGCGCCGGTGTCGATCTCGACCTCGCCGGGCAGGGCCGGGTCCATCAGGTAGAGCAGGATCGGCCCGCGGGCCGCCTTTTGCACCTTGCCCGCCGCCTCCGACAGGATCGTGGCCACCGAGGGGATCGCGCCGGGCTCCTCGACAAACACCTTGAGCCCGATCGAGCCCGCATCGGCCACCGCCGCGTCGATCGGCGTCACCGAGCGGCCCAGCAGCTTGAGCTGGTCGCTCTCCATCGTCGCCTCGACGGTCACCACCACCTTGGCGCCGGTCTCGAGAAACTCGCGGCTCTTTTCCAGCGTCTCGGAAAACAGCGTCACCTCAAAGGCGCCGGTGGTGTCCGAGAGCTGACAGAAGGCAAAGCGGTTGCCGCGCGCCGATTTCCGCTCCTGCCGCCCGGCGACCACCCCGGCCAGCTTGGCCAGGCAGGGCGAACGCTCGGCCTTGGCCATGACCTCGTCGAGGGTCATCACGTCCTTGCGCTTGAGCGCCGCCATGTAATCGTCGAGCGGGTGGCCCGACAGATAGAAGCCCACAGCCTTGAACTCCTCGGCCAGACGTTCAGCCGGCAGCCAGTCGTTGACCGGTGCCAGCCGCGGCTCCGGCAGATCGTCGCCCGCCTCGCCGAACAGCGACACCTGATTGGAGTTCTTCTGCTCATGCACCGCCGCCGAGTAGTTCACCAGCGCATCGAGCGAGTCGAAAACCCGCCGGCGGTTGGGATCGAGCTGGTCGAAGGCGCCGGCGCGCGCCAGCATCTCCAGTGGCCGCTTGCCGACGCGCTTCAGATCGACCCGCCGGGCAAGATCGTACAGTGTGGCGAAGGGTTTCCCGTCCCGCCCCTCGACCACCAGTTTCATCGCCTCGAGACCGACGTTCTTCAGCGCGCCCAGCGCGTAGACCAGCGCACCGTCGACCACATCGAAACTGGCCAGCGAGCGGTTCACGCAGGGCGGCACCCAGGGCAGGCCCAGCCCCTTGCGGACCTCCTCGAAATAGGTGGCGAGCTTGTCGGTCAGGTGGATATCGCAGTTCATCACCCCGGCCATGAACTCGACCGGGTGGTTCGCCTTGAGCCAGGCGGTCTGGTACGACACCACCGCATAGGCCGCCGCATGCGACTTGTTGAAGCCGTAGTTGGCGAATTTCTCCAGCAGGTCGAAGACCTCGGTGGCCTTCTTCTTCTCGACACCGTTCTCGGCCGCGCCCTTTTCGAACTTCGGCCGTTCGGCGTCCATCGCCTCCTTGATCTTCTTGCCCATCGCACGGCGCAAGAGGTCCGCACCGCCGAGCGAATAGCCCGCCATCACCTGGGCGATCTGCATCACCTGTTCCTGATAGACGATGATGCCCTGCGTCTCTTCGAGGATATGGTCGATCAGCGGGTGGACCGAGGTGATCTCCTTGAGGCCGTTCTTGACCTCGCAATAGACCGGGATGTTCTCCATCGGGCCGGGCCGGTAGAGCGCCACGAGAGCGACGATATCCTCGATACAGGTCGGTTTCATGCGCTTGAGCGCATCCATCATGCCCGAGCTTTCCACCTGAAACACGGCGACGGTCTTGGCGGCGGCATAGAGCTTGTAGGTCGCCTCATCGTCCAGCGGAATGGCGTTGATCTGGTTCTCGGCCCCCTCGGCCGGCGCATAGAGCTCGACGCCTTCGGCCGAGACATGCAGCGGCCGGCCGGACTTGAACACCAGATCCATGGCGTTCTGGATCACCGTCAGGGTCTTGAGCCCGAGGAAGTCGAACTTCACCAGCCCGGCCTGTTCGACCCATTTCATGTTGAATTGCGTCGCCGGCATGTCCGAGCGCGGATCCTGATAGAGCGGCACCAGCGCATCCAGCGGCCGGTCGCCGATCACCACCCCGGCGGCGTGGGTCGAGGCGTTCCGGAGCAGCCCTTCCACCTGCTGGCCGTAGGTCAGCAGCCGGTCGACCACCTCCTCGTTGCGGGCCTCCTCGCGCAGCCGCGGCTCGTCTTGCAGCGCCTTCTCGATCGAGACCGGCTTGACCCCTTCGACCGGGATCATCTTCGACAGCCGGTCGACCTGCATGTAGGGCATCTGCAGCACCCGGCCGATGTCGCGCACCGCCGCCTTCGACAGCAGCGCGCCGAAGGTGATGATCTGGCCCACCTTGTCGCGCCCGTATTTCTCCTGCACGTAACGGATCACCTCTTCGCGGCGATCCATGCAGAAGTCGATGTCGAAGTCGGGCATGCTCACCCGCTCGGGGTTGAGGAACCGCTCGAACAGCAGCGAATAGCGCAGCGGGTCAAGGTCGGTGATGGTCAGCGCATAGGCGACGAGCGACCCGGCACCAGAGCCGCGCCCGGGCCCCACCGGAATGTCATTGTCCTTGGCCCACTGGATGAAGTCGGCAACGATCAGGAAGTAGCCGGGAAAGCCCATGCCCTCGATGATGCCAAGCTCGAAATCCAGCCGTTTCTGGTAGTCCTCGACGCTCACCGCATGGGGGATCACCGCCAGCCGTTTCTGCAGCCCCTCATTGGCGATCCGGCGCAGCTCGGCCACCTCGTCATCGGCAAACTTCGGCAGGATCGGGTCGCGGCGATAGGTGCCGAAGGCACAGCGCCGGGCGATCTCGACGGTGTTCTCCAGCGCCTCCGGCAGATCGGCAAACAGCGTCGCCATCTCCTGCGGGCTCTTGAAGTAATGCTCGCGCGTCAGCCGCCGCCGGGCGTCCTGCTGGTCGACATAAGCGCCCTCCGAGATGCAGATCAGCGCGTCATGCGCCTCATACATCTCGGGTTTCGGGAAATAGACGTCGTTGGTGGCCACCAGCGGCAGGTCCATCGCATAGGCCATCTCGACGAAGCCGCGCTCCGACCGCGCCTCGGCCTCGGGCAGGCCACCCTCGCCGGGATGGCGCTGCAGCTCGACATAAAGCCGGTCGCCGTAAATGCTCTTGAGCCGCTCCATCAGCGCCTCGGCCGCCGGCCGCTGGCCGCGCCGCAACAGCCGCCCAACCGGCCCGTCAGGCCCGCCGCTGAGGCAGATCAGCCCCTCCGAATGGGCCTCAAGCTCCTGCAGGGTCACCTGCGGCAGTTGCCCGCCCTTGTCGACGTAAAGGCAGGTGTTGAGCTTCATCAGGTGCTCATAGCCGCGCTCGTTCTGCGCCAGCAGCACCACGGCGGCCGGGTCGACCGGCTTGTCGCCGGGGTTCAAATCGACATAGGCCACGTCGATCTGCAGCCCCATGATCGGCTGCACGCCGGCACCTTGCGCGCCGACGGAAAACTCCAGCGCGCAGAACAGGTTGTTGCTGTCGGTCACGGCGACGGCGGGCATGCCCATATCGGCACAGAGGCCCGGCAGCTTCTTCAGCCGCATGGCGCCTTCCAGCAGGGAATATTCGGTATGGGTGCGAAGGTGAATGAATCGGGGGGAGCTGCTCATTGCGCCACAATATGTGGACACCGCCGGCAATTGAAGTAGCTTCCTTGTCATGTCCGATCTCGATGCCCTGCCCGGTTTTCTCGAAACCCTCGACGCCGAGATGCGCGCGGCCGGCGACTGGGGGCGAGTGGCGGGCTATATCCCGGAACTGGCCCGCATCGACCCGGCGCAATTCGCCATCTCGGTGGCACTGGCCGACGGCCGGCTGATGCACGCCGGGCAATACCGGCAGCGGTTCTCGATCCAGTCGATCTCAAAGGTCTTCTCGCTGGCCTGCGTGCTCGCCCGCTTCGGCGAGAGCATCTGGCACCGGGTCGGCCGAGAGCCCTCCGGCGACCGCTTCGATTCCATCCTGCTGCTCGAGCAGGAGCAGGGCCGCCCGCGCAACCCCTTCATCAACGCCGGCGCCCTTGTCACCACCGACGAGCTGCTCGCCGGGCGCGCCCCGCGCGAGGCGCTGTCGGAAATCATCGGCTTTGTCCGGACCAGCGCCGGCGACGATGACATTCACTTCGACGCCGAGACCGCCGCCTCCGAGACCGAGACCGGCCATCGCAACCGGGCGCTGGCGCATTACCTGCTGAGCTACGACAACCTGCGCAACCCGGCCGAACTGGTGCTCGGCACCTATTTCCACCAATGCGCCATCGAGATGACCACCGATCAGCTCGCGCTGGCCGGCCGCGGCATCGCCGGTCTGCCGCAGGCGCCGCTCAAGCTCTCGGAGGTCAAGCGCCGCCGGATCGCCGCCCTGATGCTGACCTGCGGGCACTACGACGGTTCCGGCGATTTCGCCTTTCGCACCGGGCTGCCCGGGAAGTCCGGCGTCGGCGGCGGCATCCTCTTGGCGGTGCCCGGCCGCGCCTCGGTGGCGATCTGGTCGCCGGGGCTCAACGCCTGGGGCAATTCGCAGGCCGGCACCGAGGCGGCGGAACGGCTGGCGCGCTTCACCGGCTGGTCGGTTTTCGGCTGAGCGGCCCTGCTTATCGCACAGGCACTGCCGCATTTTTCTGCACCGCAGCCAAGGAAAAGCTTGCAAGCCCCGTTCCAGCCTTCCTAATCTGGCCTCACAAGCACGCAGGTTTTCTACGCCGCATCGAAGGCCTGCAAATTACGTGCGCATGGTAGAGCGGCAGGTCATCAACATGGACATTGGCTTTCTTCTCAACGGAGAACCGGTCCGGATCCGCCCAGAGCCCCCGACCCGAACCCTGCTCGACTGGCTGCGCGACGCGCGTGGCCTCACCGGCACCAAGGAGGGCTGCAACGAGGGCGATTGCGGCGCCTGCACCGTGATGGTGCAAGACGAGACCGGCATCCGGGCGCTCAACGCCTGCATCCTGTTCCTGCCGCAGCTCGACGGCAAGGCAGTGCGCACCGTCGAAGGCCTCCGCGCCGACGACGGCGGGATGCACCCTGTGCAACAGGCCATGGTCGCGCATCACGGCTCGCAATGCGGCTTCTGCACCCCCGGCTTCATCGCCTCGATGGCGGTCTCGCACGCCAACGGCCAGACCGATCACGCCGACCGCCTTGCCGGCAACCTCTGCCGTTGTACGGGATACGCGCCGATCCTGCGCGCCGCCGAGGCCGCCGAAACGGCCCCGATCCCGCAGTGGGTCACCACGGATGCGTCTTCTGGCCAAGATTCTCCCGGGGGAGGCGGCGGGGGCAGCGCCCCCCTCCTGCCGGAAACCTCAGACGACCTGGCCGAACTTTACGCCGCCACTCCCGACGCCACCCTGATCGCCGGCGCCACCGACGTCGGTCTCTGGGTCACCAAACAGCTCCGCCAGCTCGACCCGGTGATCTTCCTCCACAAGGTCCGCGACCTTCAGGAGATCGAGGATTGGGGCGACACCCTCAGGATCGGCGCCGGCGTCACCATCGCCCGGCTCTGGCCGCTGATGGCCGATCTCTACCCCAGTTTCGGCGAGCTGCTGCGCCGCTACGGTTCGGTACAGGTGCGCGAGGCCGCCACGCTCGGCGGCAATATCGCCAATGGCTCGCCGATCGGTGACAGCCCGCCGCCCCTGATCGCCCTCGGCGCCCGGCTGCACCTGCGCCGCGGCGACACCCGCCGCGACATCGCGCTCGAGGAGTTCTTTCTCGACTACGGCAAGCAGGACCGCGCGCCCGGCGAGTTCGTCGAGGCGGTCACCCTGCCCAAGCGTCAGCCGCAGATGCGCTGCTACAAGATCTCGAAACGCTTCGACCAGGACATCTCCGCGCTCTGCGCCGCCTTCAACGTCACGGTCGAAAACGGCCAGGTCACCCGGGTCCGCACCGGCTTTGGCGGCATGGCCGGCATCCCGAAACGGGCCCCGGCCTTCGAGGCCGCGCTCACCGGTCAGGACTGGTCCGAAGACAGCGTGAAGGCGGCCGCCGCAGCGCTGGAAGAGGACTTCGCGCCGCTCAGCGACATGCGCGCCTCGGCCCAATACCGGATGGCGGCGGCGAAAAACCTCGCCCTGCGCTATTTCCACGAGATCGAGGGCGCGGAAACCTCCGTGCTGAAGGTGCAGCCATGAGCGTCGCAAAACCCCTGCCGCATGATGCCGCCGGCCTGCATGTCACCGGCGCCGCGCGCTATGTCGACGACATCCCCACCCCGCGCGCCACGCTGCATCTGGCCTTTGGCCTGAGCACCATCGCCAAGGGACGCATCACCGGAATGGACCTCGCAGAGGCCCGCGCCCTGCCCGGCGTCGTCGCGGTGCTGACCGCGCAGGACCTGCCCTTTGCCAATGATGTCTCGCCGTCGATCCATGACGAGCCGCTGCTGTCTGACGGCACCATCCACTACCTCGGACAGCCGCTCTTTCTCGTGGTGGCCGAGAGCCATCACACCGCCCGCCGCGCCGCGCGTCTCGGCCAAATCGAGACCGAGGAAGAGACCCCGCTGCTCACCATCGAGCAGGCGCTCGCCGCCGACAGCCGCTTCGAGGACGGCCCGCGGATCTATGCCAAGGGCGACGCCGCCACGGCCATCGCCGGCGCGCCGCATCTGCTCAAGGGCAGCCTCACCATGGGCGGACAGGAGCATTTCTACCTCGAGGGCCAGGCCGCGCTGGCCCTGCCGCAGGACAATGGCGACATGCTGGTGCACAGTTCCACCCAGCACCCGACCGAGATCCAGCACAAGGTCGCCGAGGCGATCGGCCGCCCGATGCATGCCGTCCGGGTCGAGACCCGGCGCATGGGCGGCGGCTTCGGCGGCAAGGAAAGCCAGGGCAATGCGCTGGCCGTCGCCTGCGCCGTGGCGGCGGGGCTGACCGGCCGCCCCTGCAAGATGCGCTATGACCGCGATGACGACATGATCATCACCGGCAAGCGCCATGATTTCCGCATCGACTACGAGGTCGGTTTCGACGACACCGGCCGCATCAGGGGCGTCGATTTCGTGCAATACGCCCGCTGCGGCTGGGCGCAGGACCTCTCGCTGCCGGTGGCCGACCGCGCCATGCTGCATGCCGACAACGCCTACCTGCTCGACCACGCCCGGATCGAGAGCCACCGGCTCAAGACCAACACCCAGAGCGCCACCGCCTACCGCGGCTTCGGCGGCCCGCAGGGCATGCTCGGCATCGAGCGGGTGGTCGATCACATCGCCCATCACCTGGGGCTGGACCCGCTCGAGGTGCGACGGGTGAACTACTACCACCCGCCCGCCCGGACAGGCCCCGGCACCGGCCAGCCCTACTCCGGCCCGCAAACAGGCCAAGGCCACCGCTACGCCGCGCCCGGCCCGGCCAGGGCGCCGCAGGAAGACCTCGCCTCGCGCGGCGCTGCCAGCAATGTCGCCCCGCCTCGGGTGCCGGAGCCGCCGAAGGGCGCGCAGACCACGCCCTATGGCATGGAGGTCACCGACTTCATCCTGCACGAGATCACCGACCGGCTGGCGGAGCAGTCCGACTACACCGCCCGCCGCGCCAAGGCTGCCGAATGGAACGCCGCCAACCCGATCCTCAAGCGCGGCATAGCTCTGACGCCGGTCAAGTTCGGCATCTCCTTCACGCTCACCCACCTCAACCAGGCCGGCGCGCTGGTGCATGTCTATCAGGACGGCTCGGTGCACCTGAACCACGGCGGCACCGAGATGGGCCAGGGCTTGTTCCAGAAGGTGGCGCAGGTCGCCGCCGCGCGCTTCGGCTTGGCCGTAGACGCGATCAAGATCACCGCCACCGACACCGCCAAGGTGCCCAACACCTCCGCCACCGCCGCCTCCTCGGGCTCCGATCTCAACGGCATGGCGGTCAAGGACGCCTGCGACAAGATCAGGCAACGGATCGCCGAACACCTCTCCGAATTGCACCAGCAGCCGGTCGAGAGCGTGCGCTTCGAGGACGGCCGCGTGCATGTCGGCGGCGAGACCCTGAGCTTTGCCGAGGCCGCCCAGCTCACCTATGAGGCGCGCATCAGCCTCTCGGCCACCGGCTTTTACAAGACGCCCGATGTCGCCTGGGACCGGATCAAGGGCCGCGGTCGGCCGTTCTTCTACTTCGCCTATGGCGCCGCGGTGACCGAATGCGTGATCGACACGCTCACCGGCGAGAACCGCATCCTGCGCACCGATATCCTGCATGACGCCGGCGCCTCGCTGAACCCGGCGATCGACATCGGTCAGATCGAGGGCGGCTACGTGCAGGGCGCCGGCTGGCTGACCATGGAGGAACTGGTCTGGGACGACCGCGGCGCGCTGCGCACCCATGCACCCTCGACCTACAAGATCCCCGCCTGCCCCGACACGCCCGACATCTTCAACGTCGCGCTCTGGGAGGGCGAGAACCCGGCCGAGACGATCTACCGCTCCAAGGCGGTGGGCGAGCCGCCCTTCATGCTCGGCATGTCGGCCTTTTTCGCCCTGTCGGACGCGGTTGCCGCCTGCGGGCCGAAGTACCCCGACCTCAAGGCCCCCGCCACGCCGGAAGAGATCCTGCGCGCGGTGGCACGGGCGCGCGGATGAGCGACTGGATCCGCATCACCGTGACCGAGGCCCGCGGCTCGACCCCGCGCGAGCCCGGCACCGCGATGCGGGTCTGGGCCGAGACGCAGGAGGGCACCATCGGCGGCGGCACGCTGGAATGGCAGGCGACGCAGACCGCCCGGCAGATGCTGGCCGAGGGCCACGATCACGCCCAACGCCGCATGGCGCTCGGCCCCGACATGGGCCAGTGTTGTGGCGGCGCGGTGACGCTGGAGTTCATCCGCAACGCATGTGAGCCCCCCGGCGAGACCGCCGAACTGTGGCTCTGGGGCGCCGGCCATGTCGGCCGCGCCATCGCCGCCACCATGGCCCCGCTCGGTGATCCGCGGATCACCCTGATCGACACCAGCGCCGCCCGCTTGCCCGATCCGCTGCCCGCAGGCGTCACCCCGCTGATCGCCGCCGATCCGCTGCGCGCGGTGCGCCATGCCCCGCGTGAGGCCGGCCACATCATCGTCACCTTTTCCCATGACCTCGACCTCGCGCTCTGCGATGCGTTGCTGGGCCATGGGTTTGCCAGCTGCGGGCTGATCGGCTCGGCCACCAAATGGGCGCGGTTTCGCAAACGACTTGCCGCCTTGGGGCACAGCGCCGCACAGATTTCGCGCATTGCCTGCCCGATCGGCGATCCGCGCCTCGGCAAACACCCCCAGGCAATTGCGATCGGCGTGGCGGCCCGCTATCTGGCCCGGGCTGCCCGGACCGCAGAATCCGCCGCCCCCAAGGAGAGACGCGCGTGAGAGAAACCCTGTTGCAGATCAACGGCCTGACCAAGGCCTACCCCGGTGTGGTGGCCAATTCCGACGTCTCCTTCGACATCGGCCGCGGCGAGGTGCACGCGCTTCTGGGCGAGAACGGCGCGGGCAAATCCACCCTGGTCAAGATGATCTACGGGCTCGTGAAACCCGACAGCGGCCACATGACCCTGAACGGCACCGGGTTCGCCCCGCAAGACCCGCATGCCGCCCGCGCCTCGGGCGTCGCCATGGTGTTCCAGCACTTCTCGCTCTTCGAAGCGCTGACCGTGGCGGAAAACGTCGCGCTGGGCATGGAGAACCCGCCGAAACCGCGTGACCTGGCACGGCAGATCCGCGAGGTCTCGGAGACCTACGGCCTGCCGCTCGACCCCGACCGCACCGTCGGCGGGCTCTCGGCCGGCGAGCGCCAGCGGGTCGAGATCATCCGCTGCCTGCTGCAAGACCCGAAACTTCTGATCATGGACGAGCCGACCTCGGTGCTGACCCCGCAGGAGGTGGAGATCCTGTTCCAGACCCTGCGCAAGCTCTCGGCCGAGGGCACCGCCATCCTCTACATCTCGCACAAGCTCGAGGAGATCCGCAGCCTCTGCGAGACCGCCACCATCCTGCGGCTGGGCAAGGTGGTCGACACCTGCGACCCGCGCGAGGCCACGGCCCGGCAGCTGGCCGAACTGATGGTGGGCGCCTCCTTCGACGCGGTCACCCGCGAACCGCGCACCCCCGGCGCGGTGCGGCTGGCGGTCAGACATCTCTCGGCCCGCTCGCCCAATGCCTTCGGCACCGCGCTCAAGGACATCTCCTTCGAGGTCCGCGCCGGCGAGGTTCTGGGCATCGGCGGCGTTGCCGGCAATGGCCAGGACGAGCTTCTGGCCGCGCTCTCGGGCGAGATTATTACCGCCGCCGACATGGTGCATTTCGACGGCACCCCGGTGGGCCAGCAGGGTCCCGAGGCGCGCAGGACCGCCGGGCTGCTCTCGGCCCCCGAGGAACGGCTCGGCCATGCCGCCGCGCCCGACATGAGCCTGACCGAGAACGCCGTGCTCACCGCGGCGGCGCGCGAGGGGCTGATGAAGAACGGCTTTCTCGACTGGCCCGGCGCGCGCAGCTTTACCGAGAAGGTGATCAAGGCCTTCGACGTCCGCACCCCCGGCCCCGGCACCGCGGCGCGCGCGCTTTCTGGCGGCAACCTGCAGAAATTCGTCATCGGCCGCGAGGTGATGCAGCGCCCGCAGGTGCTGGTGGTCAACCAGCCAACCTGGGGCGTCGACGCCGCCGCCGCCGCCGCGATCCGCCAGGCGCTGCTGCATCTCGCCGCCGAGGGCGCCGCCGTGGTCGTCATCAGCCAGGACCTCGACGAGCTGATGGAGGTCGCCGACCGGTTTGCCGCGCTCAACGAAGGCCGGCTCTCGGACATCCGCCCGGTGCAGGGCCTGACGGTCGACGAGATCGGCCTGATGATGGGCGGCGCGCATGACATGGAGGTGGCCCATGTCGAGGCCTGACCCCCGCGCCTTCATCTTGCCAGGTAAACTCTCGGGGGCCCGGGGGCAGACAGCCCCCGGTCCGACGCCCGCCACAGCCACGCCGCCCGGAGGTCGCGCATGATCCATCTCGTCAAGCGCCCGCAGCCCTCGCGGCTCTGGACCGCGCTCACCCCGCTGCTGGCGGTGATCCTCACCATGATCGTCGGCGGCATCATGTTCGCCGCCTTGGGCAAACCGCCGCTCGAGGCGATCCGCACGATCTTCTGGGATCCGCTGTTCCACCCGCAGTTCGCCGCCTATTCGCGACCGCAGCTCTTGGTCAAGGCCGGGCCGCTGATCCTGATCGCCATCGGCCTCTCGATCGGCTTTCGCGCCGGCATCTGGAACATCGGCGCCGAGGGGCAATACATCATGGGCGCGATCACCGGCGCCGGGGTCGGGCTGGCGTTCTATCCGCTCGACAGTGTCATCGTGTTTCCGCTGATGGTGATCGCCGGCGCGCTGGGAGGCTGGGCCTGGGGGATGATCCCGGCGCTTCTGAAGGTGAAATTTGGCACCAACGAAATCCTGGTCTCGCTGATGCTGGTCTATGTCGCCGAGGCCTGGCTGGCCTCGGTCTCCTCGGGCCTCTTAAAAAATCCCGAGGGCCGCGGCTTCCCCGGCTCGCGCAATTTCCAGCAATGGGAGGCCGGCGCCAATACCGAGGTGATCGCCGGCACCGGCATGCATTGGGGTGTGGTGGCGGCCTTCGTGGCGGTGATCTTCGCCTATGTGCTGCTGACCCGCCACATCCGCGGCTTCCACATCCGTCTGACCGGCGAGGCCCCCCGCGCGGCCCGCTTTGCCGGGGTCAACCCGGCGCGGGTGGTGATCTTCTGCCTCGGGCTCTCTGGCGCGCTGGCCGGCATGGCCGGGCTCTTCGAGGTCGCAGGCCCGGCCGGGCAGATCACCATCGATTTCAACTCGGGCTACGGCTTCACCGCGATCATCGTGGCCTTTCTCGGCCGGCTGCACCCGGTGGGCATCCTGCTGGCCGGGCTGCTGATGGCGCTGACCTACATCGGCGGCGAGCTGGCGCAGCTGATGCTCGGCCTGCCGGGCGCCTCGATCCAGCTGTTCCAGGGGATGCTGCTGTTCTTCCTGCTGGCGACAGATGTGTTCACCAACTACCGGATCCAGCTGGGACAGGGCAAAGCGGCATGACATATCACCGGCATTTTTCATCCAGGGACTGGCGGTTTCGGAGTATCCTTTTCACATTTCACGAAAGGATTGCCGAAAATGCCACGTCTGACACAGCTTTGCCTTCTGCTCTATCTTCTGCCCGCCGCGCTCCCGGCGCAGACTGCCCCCAGCCAATGGACCTGCGAAATGGGCTTCCAGAACACCGCGCCGAACGTGCCCGCCAATGCGGTGGGCGCGCAATTCTAGATGGCGCTCTACACCAACCAACAGGCCGAGGGTCAGGGGCTCGACATGTCCGGATCCGGCCAGTTTCCGTTCAGTTTCCAGGGCCAATGGCAGGTCAACGGGCGTCAGATCGTTGTTCAGGGCTCAAAGTCCGGTGGTGTGGGCTTTGCACCGACAAGCTTTTTCTTCCAGTCGGCCTTCATATCCGAGGGCGAGATGGCCTTCACCCACCATTACGACAACGGTCAGGTGTATGCCTCGCGGTGCCTCCGTATCGGCTAGCCCCCGGGCCGCGCCGGACTGACCTTCAAGGAGCGGCATGATGGATTTCGGCGCAATCAATCCGGTGCTTCTGGTCGCCTCGCTCATGGTCTCGGCCACCCCGATCCTGCTCGCCGCCATTGGCGAGCTGGTGGTGGAGAAATCCGGCGTCCTCAACCTCGGCGTCGAGGGCATGATGATCACCGGTGCCGTGGTGGGCTTTGCCGTGGCGATCAACACCACCAGCCCGGGTCTCGGCTTCGTTGCCGCCGCCCTGGCCTCGGCGGTGCTGTCGCTCAGCTTTGGCGTGCTGACCCAGTTCCTGCTGTCGAACCAGGTGGCCACCGGGCTTGGCCTGACGCTGGTGGGTCTCGGCCTGTCGTCGCTGATCGGCAAGCCCTACGAGGGGATGAAATCCCCCACCCTGCCGGATCTGCATCTCCCGCTGCTGGCCGATATCCCGTTCTTCGGCCCGATGCTCTTTCAACACGACCTGATGGTCTATTTCTCGATCGCCCTCGTTGCCGCTGTCTGGGCGGTGCTGAAATTCACCCGCGCCGGGCTGATCCTGCGCGCGGTGGGAGAGAGCCACGATGCCGCCCATGCGCTGGGCTACAAGGTGGTGCGCATCCGGCTGCTGGCGATTGCCTTCGGCGGTGCCTGCTCCGGTCTCGGCGGCGCCTACCTCAGCCTCGTCCGGGTGCCGCAATGGGTCGAGGGCATTACGGCAGGTGCCGGATGGATCGCGCTGGCCATCGTGGTCTTTGCTTCGTGGAAACCCTGGCGGGTGCTGATCGGGGCCTACCTGTTTGGCGGCGTCACCGTGCTGCAACTGAACCTGCAGGCGGCGGGCACCAAGCTGCCGGTCGAATACTTGTCGATGTCACCGTATCTGATAACAATTCTCGTGCTGGTCGTCATCTCCGCACGGGGCTACCACGGCGCGCCGGCCTCGCTCGGCCGCCCGTTCCACGCCTCGCATTGAGGCCAAATTCAAAAGAAGACTCAGGGAGTTAACAAATGGACCGCAGAACACTTCTCACCGGCGCCGCGCTGGCGCTCGGCTTGGCCGGGACCGCCATGGCGCAGGACGACAAGACCAAGGTCGGCTTTGTCTACGTCGGACCGATCACGGATGGCGGCTGGAACCAGGCACACCATCATTCCGCCACCGAGATGCAGGAGCATTTCGGAGACAAGATGGAGTTTGTCTATCAGGAATCCGTTCCCGAGGGGGCTGACAGCGAGCGTGTGATGACCCAGATGGCGCTTTCTGGAGCCGACATCATCTTCACCACCTCCTTCGGCTATATGGATCCGACGATCAACGTCGCCAAGAAGTTCCCGGACGTGAAGTTCGAACACGCCACTGGCTACAAGCGCGCCGACAACGTCTCGACCTATTCGGCCCGGTTCTACGAGGGCCGTGCCATTCAGGGGCTGATCGCCGGCCACATGACCAAGACGAACAAGATCGGCTATATTGCCTCCTTCCCGATCCCCGAGGTCATCCGCGGCATAAACTCGGCCTATCTCCACGCCAAGGAGGTGAACCCCGATGTCGAATTCTCGGTGATTTGGGCCTACACTTGGATGGACCCTGCAAAGGAAGCGGATGCTGCCACAGCACTGATCGAACAGGGTGCCGACGTGATCCTGCAACACACCGATTCTACCGCGCCGCAGGCCGCGGCGCAGAAGGCCGGCAACGTGATCACCTTTGGCCAGGCCTCCGACATGGCGGAATATGCGCCGATGCCGCGAGTCTCCTCGATCATCGACGACTGGACCCCCTATTACATCGACCGCGTGCAGGCGGTGATGGACGGCACCTGGGAGAGCATGGACACCTGGGACGGCATCGGCCCGGGCATGGTCGGCATCGGCGAGATCACCGATGCGGTGCCTGCCGAGGTCAAGGAGGCGGCTCTGGCGCTCAAGGACCGGATCGCCAGCGGCGACTACCATCCCTTCACCGGACCGATCAACAAGCAGGACGGCACGGCCTGGCTGGCCGAGGGTGAGGTCGCTGACGACGGCACCCTGGCGGGGATGGATTTCTACGTCGAAGGCCTGACCGGCGAGATCCCCAACTGATCGCTCTCCGAAGCTGACGGGAACCCCCGCCGCCGGGCGGGGGTTCTCTCCTTGTCGCGCATCCCGTGATGCGCCCTGACAAGAGGTTGACCATGTCCCGGACCCCGATCGTCTATCACATCCCCGTCTGCCCGTTCTCGCAACGGCTCGAGATCATGCTCGACCTGAAAGGCGCGCGCGATGCCGTCACCTTTCAGGTGGTCGACATCACCAAGCCCCGCGACCCCGCCCTGCTGGAAAAGACCCGCGGCACCACGGCGCTGCCGGTGCTCGAGATGCCGGATGGACAGATCGTCAAGGAAAGCCTCGTCATCCTGCGTTACCTCGACGAGGTCGTGGGAGACAGGCCGCTGCGCCGGGCCGATCCGCTGGAACATGCGGTGGAATCGATGCTGATCGCCAAGGAAGGCAGCTTCACCATGGCCGGCTACAGCTTCGTGATGAATCAGGACCGCGACAAGCGGGCGGCGCATGTGGAGAAGATGCTGGGCCTCTACCGCGAGATCGACGCCTTCCTGCGCCATGAAGGGCGCGGCGACGGGCCTTGGCTGTTCGACGATTTCGGTCTGGCCGAGGCGGTCTTTACGCCGATGTTCATGCGCTTCTGGTTCCTCGAGTATTACGAAGACTTCGACGTGCCGGCGGTGGCCGAATATGCCCGCGTGCGGCACTGGCGCGAGGCCTGCCTGGCGCATCCGGCGGCACAGCAGGTCAGCCGCGAGGAGATCGTGAAGCTCTATTACGATTACGCCCTCGGCGCCGGCAACGGCGCCCTGCCGGAGGGCCGCCAGGTGTCCAGCTTTGCCTTCGAACCGGACTGGCAGGCGCGGCCCTGGCCGCCGCGAGGCAAGTACGACACCCATGCCAGCGACGCGGAGCTTGGCCTGAAGGCGGCCTGACGGCCGGGATTTCCCGCCTGCACTCTCGCTTTTTCGGTCCGCCCCTCTATCGTTGCGCCAAGGGAGGACCGACATATGCGCAAACTTCAGGCCCAGGGCGTTCATCACATCACGCTGATCGGGGCAGACCGGCAGACCAGCCTCGACTTCTGGGAGGGGGTGCTGGGGATGCCCTTCATCTTCGACCAGCCCAATCTCGACAACCCCGACGAAGGGCATCTCTATTTCGATCCCGGCGACGGGCGTCTGATCACCATCTTCAGCAACGAATCGCGCAAGCCGGTGCATGACCGCACGCCCACCGATCCCGGCTGCGTGCATCACCTGGCGTTCAACGTCTCCAAGGCGACGTTTTCGCAGGCGGTCGAGCGGCTCGATGCGCGCGGGATCAAGCACTCCGGGGTCAAGGACCGCGGGTTCATGGATTCGATCTATTTCAAGGATCCGCTGGGGCTGCTGATCGAACTGGCCTGCTACCGGTTCGAGCCGCCGATGGGCTGCTCGCATGCGGACGTGATGATCGAGGCGCATCGTCTGCGGGTCGACCGGGGCGACGGCCATATCGCCGAGGTGCATCTGGCCGACGCCATCGAACTTCTGGTCGAACGGCGGCAGCAATCTCTGAGCGACGACCGCGCAGCCAAGAACCCCTACAGCGGCCGCTAGCAACTCCCGTTCCGGCCGCCGCGCCGAGACCTCAACGCCAAAGACGCAGCCCCTACCGCGTCCCGGACCTGATCCGGGGCCTCCGAGCCGGCAATAGACACACCGCGTCCCGGACTTGATCCGGGACCTCCTCGCAGCCCAGAATGCCTCCGCGCCGGGACCTCCAGGCAGCAAACCGGGAGGCCCCGGATCAAGTCCGGGGCGCGGGTCAGATCAGCCGGCGAACTCCGACGCCGCATAGCCCTGCAGGTAAAGCAGCGCCGTCAGGTCGCCGTGGTTGATGCGAATGTCGCATTCCGCCGCCACCGCCGGCTTGGCATGCAACGCAACGCCCGCGCCGGCCCGGTGCAGCATGCCGAGATCGTTGGCGCCGTCGCCCACCGCGATCACCTCGGCCTCGGAAATCCCCAGCCGCGCGGTGATCTCTTCCAGCGCCTGCACCTTGGCCTCGCGCCCGAGGATCGGCCGGCCGACCTCGCCCGAGAGCGCGCCCTCGACAATGGTCAGCGTGTTGGCGCGGTTCTCGTCAAACCCCAGCTGCTCGGCCACCCGCGCGGTAAAGGCGGTGAACCCGCCAGAGACCAGCGCGCAATAGCCGCCCCGGGCCTTCATCGTCGCCAGCAGCTGTTTGCCACCGGGCATCAGGGTGATCCGGGTCTCCAGCACCTGTGCGATGATCGCTTCGGGCAGACCCTTGAGCAGCCCGACCCGCTCGGTCAGCGCGCCTTCGAAATCCAGCTCGCCGTTCATCGCCCGCGCGGTGATTTCCTTGACCCGATCGCCGACCCCGGCCTCCTCGGCCAGCTCGTCGATGCACTCCTGCTGGATCATCGTGCTGTCCATGTCGGCCAGCAGCATCTTCTTGCGCCGCCCCTCGGCGGGCTGCACCACCAGATCGATGCCCAGCACCTGCATCTCCTCCCAGACCTGCCAGCGATTCTCCGGCACAGTGTCGAGCGAAAACTCCGCAGCCTCGTCGGGGGCGAGCCACTGCAGGGCGCCACCGCCCCAGGCATTGCGCAGCGCCTCGGCGGCGGCGGGGTCCAGCTGGCCGGGTCTGGCGATCAAAGTGGTGACATACATGGCGGCACTCCTTGGTTGCGGCCTGCCCCTACCGCACCGCCGCGCGAAACGCCACTGCCTCCTGAGGTTTCCGATCGGAACCCCGCCGCGACGGATCCGGTGCAGAAAAGGTCGCGGCGGCGCAATTTCCTGTTGCCGGACGCGCCGGCGGGCCGTATGTCCGGCGGCGGGACACCCCTCCCCAACGAGGGGCGCTTATCTGGAAGGGTAGCTATATGGCTATGCAAGAACCGGCGTCGCACGATCTCGTGCGCAAACCTGACACGCGGCCGACCAACCCGCGTTTCTCCTCTGGCCCCTGCGCCAAAATCCCCACATTCGAGCTGACACAGCTGTCCGACGCGCCCCTGGGCCGCTCGCACCGTGCCGCCGTGGGCAAGGCAAAGCTCCACGCCGCCATCGAGGAAACCCGCGACATCCTGGGCATTCCGGCCGACTACCGGATCGGCATCGTGCCGGCTTCGGACACCGGTGCCGTCGAAATGGCGATGTGGTCTCTCCTGGGCGAACGCCCCGCCACCATGGTCGCCTGGGAAAGCTTCGGCGCCGGCTGGGTCACCGATGTGGTCAAGCAGCTCAAGATCGACGCCGAGGTCAAGACCGCCGACTATGGCGAGATCGTCGACATGGCCGCGGTCGACTATGACACCGACGTCGTCTTTACATGGAACGGCACCACTTCCGGCGTGCGCATGCCCTCGGGCGAAGCGATCCCCGCCGACCGCGGCGGCCTGACCATCTGCGACGCCACCTCGGCGGCCTTCGCGCAGGACCTGCCCTGGGACAAGCTCGACGTCACCACCTTCTCCTGGCAGAAGGTGCTGGGCGGCGAAGCGGCGCATGGCATGCTGATCCTCAGCCCGCGTGCGGTGGAACGGCTGGAAAGCTACACCCCGGCCTGGCCGCTGCCGAAGATCTTTCGCCTGACCAAGGGCGGCAAGCTGATCGAGGGCATCTTCAAGGGCGAGACGATCAACACCCCGTCGATGCTGGCGGTCGAGGATTACCTTGTGGCGCTCGACTGGGCGCGCTCGGTGGGCGGGCTCGACGGGCTGAAGGCCCGCGCCGATGCCAACGCACAGGCGATCTGGGATTTCTGCGACGCCAACGACTGGATCGCCAACCTGGCCGCCGACCCGGCGACCCGCTCGAACACCAGCGTCTGCCTCAAGTTCACCGACGCCCGCATCACCGACGGTGCAGGGTTTGCCAAGGCGGTGGCCAAGCGGCTGGAAGCCGAGGGCGTGGCGCTTGACGTCGGCGCCTATCGCGACGCGCCGGCTGGCCTGCGCATCTGGTGCGGTGGCACGGTCGAGACGGCGGACATCAAGGCGATGCTGCCCTGGCTTGCCTGGGCCTACGAGGCGACGCTCGCCGAGCAGTCCGAGGCGGCCTGACCCGTGCCGGTCGATCCCGTTGTTCCACGGCTCCTCGAGTTCGTGCGCAGCATCGGGATCGAGGTTCGGGACCGCACCCTGGCGCACAAGACCTTTCTTCCCGGTCTTGATATCCAGAACGGCGCCCTGATCGTCGACCACGGCCGCCTCGCCTATCCCGGAGACATCCTCCACGAGGCCGGTCATATCGCGGTTGCCGACAAAGAGCGCCGGATGCAGCCTGTTCTGAAGCCCACCAAGGCCGAGGAGATGGCGGCCGCCGCATGGTCCTACGCCGCGGTGTGCCACCTGAACCTGCCGGTCAGGCTGGTCTTTCACGAGCACGGCTACAGCGACGGTGCCGACGCGATGATCGAAGCCTATTCCAACGGCATCGGTCCCGGTCTGCCCCTGCTGATCTGGTTCGGAGTGACCGCCGATCCGCACGGCCGGCAGCCCGGCACCGCCACGCGGCCCTATCCCGAGATGGATCGCTGGCTGCGCTGACATCACACTGGGCCCGCCCGGACGGGCGGCCTCTTCCACCTCACATCAATCCGACCTCCCCGGCCCTGCCGGACATCAACAAGGGATCCGCCCCATGACCGCCCCCAAAGTTCTCATCTCCGACAAGCTTTCCGAAGCCGCCATCCAGATCTTCCGCAACCGCGGCATCGAGGTGGATTTCCGCCCCGACCTCGGAAAGGACAAGGACAAGCTCGCCGAGGTGATCGGCGACTATGACGGTCTCGCCATCCGCTCGGCCACCAAGGTGACCGAAAAGATCCTCGAGAGCGCCACCAACCTCAAGGTGATCGGCCGCGCCGGCATCGGCACCGACAACATCGACAAGCCCGCCGCCTCGAAAAAAGGCGTGATCGTGATGAACACGCCCTTCGGCAACATGATCACCACCGCCGAACATGCCATCGCGATGATGTTCTCGGTCGCCCGGCAGATCCCCGAGGCCAGCGTCTCGACCCATGCCGGCAAGTGGGAAAAGTCCAAGTTCATGGGCGTCGAGCTGACCAACAAGACCCTCGGCGTGATCGGCGCCGGCAACATCGGCGGCATCGTCTGCGACCGCGCCCGCGGCCTCAAGATGAAGGTCGTGGCCTTCGACCCCTACCTGAGCCAGGACAAGGCCGACAAGATGGGCGTCGAGAAGGTCGAGCTCGACGAGCTGCTGGCGCGCGCCGATTTCATCACCCTGCACGTGCCGCTGACCGATGGCACCCGCAACATCCTGAGCCGCGAGAACCTGGCCAAGACCAAGAAGGGCGTGCGGATCATCAACTGCGCCCGCGGCGGGCTGGTCGACGAGGCGGCGCTGGCCGATGCGCTGAAAGAGGGCCATGTGGCCGGTGCGGCCTTCGACGTCTTCTCGGAAGAGCCGGCCACGGAGAACCCGCTTTTCAACCTGCCCAACGTGGTCTGCACCCCGCACCTCGGTGCCGCCACCACCGAAGCGCAGGAGAACGTGGCACTTCAGGTCGCCGAGCAGATGTCGAACTACCTGCTGACCGGCGCGGTCGAGAACGCGCTCAACATGCCCTCGGTCACCGCCGAGGAAGCCAAGGTCATGGGCCCCTGGGTCAAGCTGGCCGGTCACCTCGGGTCGTTCATCGGCCAAATGACCGACGAGCCGATCAAGGCGATCAACATCCTCTATGACGGCTCGGTCGCCGAGATGAACCTGGCGGCGCTGAACTGCGCCACCATCGCCGGCATCATGAAGCGCGCCAACCCCGAGGTGAACATGGTCTCGGCGCCGGTGATCGCCGAGGAGCGCGGCGTCAAGATCTCGACCACCAACCAGCACAAGTCCGGCGCCTTCGACGGCTACGTGAAGGTGACCGTGGTGACCGACAAGCGCGAGCGGTCGATCGCCGGCACGGTGTTCTCTGACGGCAAGCCGCGGTTCATCCAGATCAAGGGCATCAACATCGACGCCGAGATCGGCGAACACATGCTCTATACCTCGAACGAGGACATGCCGGGCATCATCGGCACCTTGGGCCAGACCCTGGGCGAGAACGCCGTCAATATCGCCAACTTCACCCTCGGTCGCCACGACAAGGGCGGCGAGGCGATTGCCCTGCTCTATGTCGATGGCGTCGTGCCGACCCCGGTGCTCGACAAGCTGACCGCCACCGGCATGTTCCGGCAGGTCAAGCCGCTGCAGTTCGAGGTTGCCTGAGCCGGTTTTTCCGGCCCTATGAATACCGAGAAACGCCGCCCTTTCCGGGCGGCGTTTCGTCTCTGCTCTGCTAGTCTGGCCGCACCAAAGGGGGTCCCCGTGTCGCGACCGCGTGCTGCCACCGTTCTCAGACTGCTCGTCCTGATCGCCCTGCTGGTGCTCGCCAACCGCTACCTGCAGGCCTTCTTTGCCATGCTCGAGGCGGACCTCGCCGCCGCCGATCCGCGGATGCTGCGCCGGTTGGTGGTTAGCGCGCTGCTGCTCTATGCGCTGGCGCTTGCCCTGCCTTTCGTGCCCGGCATCGAGATCGGGCTGATGCTGATGGCCATCGGCGGGCCCGAAATGGGCTACCTTGTCTATCTCTGTACCCTCGTCGGGCTCTGGCTTGCCTTCATTGCTGGCCGGCTGGTGCCGCCGACGGTGCTGGCGCGGCTGGCCGGCGAGTTCGGGTTGCGCCGCGCCCAGGCGCTCTTTCTCCGCCTCGGGGCGCTGCCGCAGGAGGCGGTCTTTCCGGCACTGGTGGCCGCAGCCCCCAACCGCGCCGCGGCGGTGCTCTTGCGCCAGCGCTACCTGGCCCTTGCGCTGCTCTTCAACATGCCGGGCAATATCGTGCTTGGCGGCGGCGGCGGCATTGCCATGATGGCCGGGCTCAGCCGGGTGTTCTCACCGCTGCTGTTTGCCCTGACCACCATGCTCGCGGTGGCGCCGGTGCCGTTGACCATCGCCTTTCTCGGCGACTGAAAACCCAGGTGCGGCCTGCGCGACAAGCTGCTAAGCCTCGCGCAAAAGGGAGCGCGCGATGAAACCGATCTATGCCATCGGCGATGTGCACGGACAGTTTGACATGCTCTGCCGGGCGCTCGAATGGATCGAGGCCGACGGCGGGCCGGACGCGCGGGTGGTCTTTCTCGGCGATCTGGTCGACCGGGGGCCGGACTCCTTCGGCGTGATCGAGCTGCTGGTGCGCGGGCTGGCAGAGGGCCGCGACTGGATCGCGCTGACCGGCAACCATGACCGCATGTTCCGCCGCTTCCTCGAGGACGGCACGCGCCATGACGCCCGCATCCTGTCCGGCAAGGGCTGGCTGCACCCGGCGCTCGGCGGGCCGATGACGCTGGCCTCCTACGGGGTCGACGTCGCCGAGGACCGCCCCGAGGACGCGTTGCTGGCCGAGGCCCGCGCCCGGGTGCCAGAGACCCACAAGCAATTTCTCGCAACGCGCAAGCTGCTGCACCGCGAGCCGGGGCTGATCTTTGTCCATGCGGGCCTGCGCCCCGGCGTGCCTTTGGATCGGCAGGACGAGGATGACCTTGTCTGGATCCGCGACGCATTTCTCGAAGAGACCCGGCCCTTCGAGGCGCTGGTGGTGCATGGCCATACCGCGATCAAGGCGGCGACGCATTATGGCAACCGGGTCAATCTCGACACCGGGGCGGGCTATGGCCGGCCGCTCAGCGTCGGCGTTTTCGAGGGCGAGGCGACCTATACGCTGACCGAGCTGGGCCGCGCCGTGCTTGGCTGATCAGCTGTGATCGACCACCGCCATATGCTGCGCCAGCCGGCCGACCTCGGCCAGCCATTGCGTCACCATCACCGGGTCAGAGGGCGCGGCCTGCACCCCCGCCGACAGCTGCCCCGCCTGTATCGCCTCGACCGCCAGTGACACCGGCACCGAGACCAGACGCGCCATGGCGCTGTCGCGGGCGTCGCCCCAGGCGTCCATCACATGGGTCTTGTGCCAGACCGGCCCGCTGGCATCTGAGGCCGAGAGCGAGACGCACATGACCACCCGGTCGGGCTCATCCGAGGAATAGGCATGCTCCGCCCAGAGCCTGTCGGAGAGGTTGCGCAGCCGGTCCTCGCCGGCGGTCTCGACCTCCTCGAACACCGGTTGCCAGGCCGCGGCCCAGCCATTCAGCCGCAGGGTGCCGCGCACGAAGCTCTCGACCCGCCAGGTCGGATCGAAGCGGTATTCCTCGATGAACGGCAGGCTGTCGCGGTTGGGATAGACCTCGAAGGTCTCCGGCTCGGGCAGCGGCGCGCGGTACTGGCCGAGCGCCTCCCAGGGCCGGTCGACCTTGTAGGGGCGGTAGTCGCGGATCGATTGCGACGGGCTGTTCAGCGCCTTGAGCACGCCCAGCGGAGACCAGGAAAACTTGTAGCGAAACGCGGTCGGATGCTTCGGGATGCCGCCGCAATAGCTGTGAAAGTTCAGCGCATTGGAGGCATCGCAGCGCGGGCTGGCGCGATAGTCCGAGACCAGCGCATGAGCCATCAGGTGATCGATGCCGGGGTCAAGCCCGACCTCGCCCACCAGGCTCACCCCCTTGATCTGCGCCTTGGCATGCAAGGCCCGCATCTGCGGCGTGATATAGCTCGACGAAACGAAATGTGCGCCGCGGGCCAGCGCCAGCTCGGCCAATGGCACGTGCCAGTCGCCGGGCAGCATCGAGACGATGACATCCTCGGGCTGCACCGCGTCGGCAAGGCTGTCGCGGTCGAAGGTCCTGATCCGGTCGGTCAGATCACCCACCGCCGTGCGCGCCTTCTCTTCGGTGCGGTTCCAGACGGTGACGGCGTGGCCCGCCGCGATCAGCCGCCGCAGGCCGGGAATGGCAGACAGGCCGGTGCCGCACCAATGGATCGTCATCTGCTACACCTCGCTGACATGCCGGTCGAACCTTGCCTTGGCGCGACCCCAGACGCCAGCCTCGAGATCGCCCAGCGCCCTGAGCGAGGGCAGCAGCTGCGCGGCGTAGTCCTGCGAGCTCTCGACCGGCAGCATCGACGGCAGGTTGTCGATCGCGGTGACGTCGAGCGGCGGGTCGTCATGCACCCGCAGCGCCGGGACGCTCCAGGTGGTGGTGCGGTCGTAGACCTTGATGGGGGAGAAATCGCTGTCGGGATCGCAGGCAATGTCGCCGATCACACGCAGCCGGCGCGGCGCGGTCTTTGCCTCGGCCGGCACGAAGACCGGGGTGCCGGGGCGGGCGAGGATGCAATTGAGGAATATATCGTGGTCGAGCACCTCCGGGAACGGCCCGCCATGGACGGTTTCCGCCATGTCCCAGCCGGTGACGCGCACCCCCATGGCATCGCAGAGATCCGCCGCGCCACTGCCCACGCGGCCCAGCGCACCGATCACGGTGGCATCTGGGCGCGGCTGGCCGGTGAGCGACAGCGCCTCTTCCAGCTCGGCCTTCAGATGCCCGGCCGACGGGTGGGTCGCCACCGGGCCACAGATCCCGCCCGCCTGCTGCGCCGCCCAGCACCGAAGCGCCACTGCGGCACCGGCAAACCCCGCCCAGTAGCCAAAGGCCGCGACCCGCCGGCCGGCGTCGTCGACGAGGTATTCGAGGTCATAGAGCGTGCCGCCGCCCGCCTTGAAGCGCCGCAGCAGCACCTGCCCCGCCGGCTGGCCCTTGTAGGCGTGGCCAAAGAGGATGTGACGATGGGTGAGCGGCGTGCCGTCTTCGGGAAGCTCCTTGAGGCCGAAGATGATCGCCTCTGCCGGCGCCTCGGGCCAGCTGTTCTCGGCCGCGATCTCGCAGCCCGCGTCGCAGTAGCCGTCGATCGGGATGGCGCGGACCGAGCTTTCCTCGACGGTCAACCGCAGGCCCGCCGCCAGCAGCTCTGCCGCACCCTCAGGCGTGAGGCCCACCCGTTCCTCGTTGGCGCGTTGCTCGGCGCGGACCCAGAGATGTGTCATGGCCTCTCCTTGGTTAGACGTCAGCGCCTGCGCGCGGTCAGATGAACGTTCGCGCATGCGCACGGTCGGGCGCCGCCAGGTGCGGCACCGCATTGTAGACCGAAAGCATCAGGTGGCCGTGCACATATTCGATCTCGGTCACCGAAGAGTTGCGCAGCAGGAACATCAGCCGCGTCATCTCGGGGATCTCGAGCCGCAGCACCTGCCGCAGCACCATGGAGATCAGCCCGCCAGAGGTGATCACCAGCGCCCGGCCGCCGGCGTTGAGGATGTCATCGACCGCGCCCTGCGCCCGCCCTTCGAAATCCGCGAACCGCTCCGGCGCGTCGGCAAAGGCATCCTCGCGCCAGAATTCCATCAGTCGGGGGATGTTGCTGGCGAACTCCTCGGGGCTTTGCGGCGCGGGCAGGTCCTTTTCCAGCTCGGCCAGCCGGGCGAGGGTGAAATAGTCGAACTCGTTGAGCCGCGGGTCGATCTGCGGCGCCGTGTGGCCCATGCCGCGCGCGGTCGCCAGGTGGCGCGACATGTCGCCGGCCCAGACGTGATCGAAGCTGGCCTGGGTGTCGCGCAGGTACTGGCCGAGCCAGCGGGCCTGCTGGCTGCCGAGATCGGAAAGCTTGTCGTAATCCGCGGCCGTTGTGGCGTGGGTGTTGGCCTGTCCGTGGCGGATGAGGGTGATGTGGGTCATGCGGGGCCTTTGCGCAGTTTTCTTTCTGAGTAGCGGGCCTTGGCGCCGGGGGGAAGTGCGGGAGCCTCCGAACGGGCGGAGCCCCGGGCAAGATGAAGGGGGAGCGTCGCGTCCCGCCCGCAAGTGGCAGCAATAGGGGGCGGGAGGTCTCTATCGGAAACACGGCGCGCCGCATATTCCGTGGCAGGTGTCGGGATTGACCCTGACCCCGGGTCGCGATCATGGTCTAACCCAGCGGAAGACGGGAGACCTTACGCATGTCCGACACGATCCGATTTACCCTCGATGGCCGCGAGGTCGAGGCGCAGCCCGGTGAAACCATCTGGGAGGTGGCCCATGGCCGCGGCCTGGTGATCCCGCATCTGTGCCACAAGCCGGCCCCGGGCTATCGCCCCGACGGCAACTGCCGCGCCTGCATGGTCGAGGTCGAGGGCGAGCGCACGCTGGTGGCGTCGTGCATCCGGGAGCCTGCCGAGGGAATGAAAGTCACGACCGATTCGGCTCGGGCGCAATCGGCCCGCAAGATGGTGATCGAGATGCTGGTGGCCGACCAGCCCGAGCGCGCGGCGGCGCATGATGCCTCCTCGCATCTCTGGGACATGGCCGATCAGGCCGGCGTTTCCGAGAGCCGGCTGCCGACGCTGGAGGCCGGGCGGATTCCGCTGCTCGATGACAGCCACGTGGCGATGCGGGTCAACCTTGATGCCTGCATTCAGTGCAACCTCTGCGTCCGCGCCTGCCGCGAGGTGCAGGTCAACGACGTGATCGGCATGGCGGGGCGCGGCCATGATGCCTATCCGGTGTTCGATTTCGACGATCCCATGGGCGAGAGCACCTGCGTCGCCTGCGGCGAATGCGTGCAGGCTTGCCCCACCGGCGCGCTGATCGAGGCCTCGGTGGTCGATGACGCCCAGATTGGCGACAGCGCCGATTTCGACCAGGAGGTGCGCTCGGTCTGCCCGTTCTGCGGCGTCGGCTGCCAGGTCTCGCTCAAGGTCAAGGACGGCCGCGTCAAATATGTCGACGGGGTGAACGGCCCGGCCAACGAGGGGCGGCTCTGCGTCAAGGGGCGCTTCGGCTTCGACTACATCCACCACCCGCACCGGCTGACCAAGCCGTTGATCCGCCGCGCCGATGCGCCCGAGAAGGGGTTGAACGTCGATCCGGAGAACTGGCAGGCGCATTTCCGCGAAGCCTCCTGGGAGGAGGCGCTCGACGCGGCCGCCAACGGGCTGAAGGGCCGCGGGCGCGAGGTGGCGGGCTTCGGCTCGGCCAAATGCACCAACGAAGAGGCCTATCTGTTCCAGAAGTTCATCCGGCAGGGCTTCGGCCACAACAACGTCGATCACTGCACCCGGCTCTGCCATGCCTCGAGCGTCGCAGCGCTGATGGAGAACGTGGGCAGTGGCGCCGTGACCGCCACCTTCAACGAGATCGAAAACGCCGATGTGGCGATCGTGATCGGCGCCAACCCGGTCGAGAACCATCCCGTTGCCGCCACCTTCTTCAAACAGTTCACCAAGCGCGGCGGCAAGCTGATCGTGATGGACCCGCGCGGCGTGGGCCTGAAGCGGCACGCCAGCCACAGGCTGCAGTTCCGCCCCGGCACCGATGTCTCGATGCTCAACGCGATCATGCATGTGATCGTCGAGGAAGAGCTCTATGACCGGCAGTATATCGAGGCCTTCACCGAAAACTGGGAGGCCGAGAAGGCGCATCTGGCGCAGTTCCCGCCCGAGAAGATGGCCGAGGTCTGCGGCATCGAAGCCGAGGTGCTGCGCGACGTGGCGCGGACCTTTGCCGGCGCAAGAGCGGGGATGATCTTCTGGGGCATGGGGATTTCGCAGCATATCCACGGCACCGACAATTCGCGCTGCCTGATCAGCCTCGCGCTGATGTGCGGCCATGTCGGCCGGCCGGGCACCGGGCTGCACCCGCTGCGGGGCCAGAACAACGTTCAGGGCGCCTCGGACGCCGGGCTGATCCCGATGTTCCTGCCGGATTACCAGAGCGTCGAGGATGACGGCGTGCGCTCGGCCTTTCAGGAGATCTGGGGCGACGCCGACCTGCCGGCGCAGAAGGGGCTGACCGTGGTCGAGATCATGGACGCGGTGCACGACGGCCAGATCAGGGCGATGTACATCCTCGGCGAGAACCCGGCGATGTCGGACCCGGACGTCGAGCACGCCCGCGACGCGCTGGCCAAGCTCGACACCCTCGTGGTGCAGGACATCTTTCTGACCGAAACGGCGAATTACGCTGATGTGATCCTGCCGGCCTCGGCCTTCTATGAAAAGACCGGCACCGTCACCAATACCAACCGGCAGGTGCAGATGGGCCGGCCGGCCGTCGCCCCCCCGGGCGAGGCGCGCGAGGACTGGGCGATCACGGTGGCGCTGGCGAAACGCTGCGGGCTGGACTGGACCTATGACAGCCCGCGCGCGGTCTTCGACGAGATGAAGCTCACCATGAAGTCTCTGGCCAATATCACCTGGGACCGGCTCGAGGCGGAGAACGTGGTGATGTACCCCTCGTTGTCGGCAACCGATCCGGGCCAGCCCGTGGTCTTTGCGGACGGTTTCCCGCGCGCCGAGGGACGGGCCAAGTTCACGCCCGCCAGTATCGTCGCGCCGGATGACGTGCCGGATGCGGAGTATCCGATGATCCTGACCACCGGGCGGCAACTGGAACACTGGCACACCGGCTCGATGACCCGGCGGTCGCGGGTTCTGGACGCGGTGGAGCCAGAGGCCAACTGCTCGCTGCACCCATCGACCCTGCGCAAACTGGGTGTGGAGCCCGGCGGACTGGTGCGGCTGACCACCAAGCGCGGCACGATCACGGTGATGGCGCGGGCCGACCGGGCGATTGCGCCCGACATGGTGTTCCTGCCCTTCGCCTATGTCGAGGCGGCGGCGAACATCCTGACCAACCCGGCGCTCGATCCCTGCGGCAAGATCCCGGAGTTCAAGTTCTCGGCGGTCAAGGTGGAGAAGGCCGAAGGCACGGTGGCGGCGGAGTAGCGGCGCGATTGTCTTTGCGCCGGTCCGCCCCTAGGGTCGGCGCATGTTTCAGCGCCTCAGGGATATCGGCTATCAGGTCGCCGCCACCAACCATGCGGAGGCCATCGTCGCGCATGATTTCCCCGAGGAGATCGCCGAGCTTTGCGGCGCGCTCGAGAGCTTCCGGATCTCGGCACAGGACCTGATCGCCTCTGGCGGCGGCGAGGCGGGCTCGACCCAGCGGCTGCGCCGAGACCTGGCGGCCAAGGGCTGGCACAAGCACAACTTCATCCAGCGCGCCACCATCGACGGCATCGAGCGCGAGGCGATCAGCCACGAGATCGACCACGTGCGGCGCGGCCGCAACGGCACCGTCGCGCTGGAGATCGAGTGGAACAACAAGGACCCGTTCTTCGACCGCGATCTCGAGAATTTCCAGCGGCTGCACGCGCTCTCGGCGATCAGCTTCGGCGTGGTGGTGACCCGTGGCGCCTCGCTGCAGGAGGGGATGACCGATCTGGTGATCGCCGGGCTGGCGGCCGAGGGGGTGGACAGCGAAGAGGGGCTGGCGGTCTTTGACATGAAAGAGCGCACCGCCCGGCAGCGTGAGATCGTGACGCGGCTGATGCGCACCGGGCTGGGCTACCGGGCGGCCTTTGCCAAGGCCTTCGTGGCCGACAAGTTCGGCACCGCCAGCACACATTGGGACAAGCTGCAGGACCGGGTGCGGCGTGGCGTCGGCAACCCCTGCCCGCTGATCCTGATCGGCATCGGGGTGGAGCGGGTGACCTTCGACGAACCGGCGCGCCAGATCGAACAGGGCTGGCTCTGGCCGGAGGATGAGGCGTGAGGGGGCCGCGGGCACAGATCGCGCCCCGCCAGCGATGAGGTCCCGGATCAAGTCCGGGACGGGAGATCATGCGGCGGCACCCGAGAGACGAATGACCTTCGGCGGAACAGCGCGATCAACCAAGACTGTCTGTGGGCGGAGTACGCGGCGGAAGGGCCGGCCCGCACTGTCGCCGCCCCGGACCTGATCCGGGGCCTCTTCGCCCGACAGGAGGTCCCGGATCAGGTCCGGGACGCGGGATCACTCGGCGGCGACCGAGGAGTTGTAGGAATAGGTCTTCCAGTCGGGCTTGTAGTCGTCGCTGGCCTGGTTGCCCCAGACCGTCCAGCCCTCGCGCACGCCGCGACCGAAGAGCTCGAGATAAGGCCCCCAGCTGCACTCCTGGATCAGCTCGTACTGCTCGTCGGGTTTGCGCGAATGCTCGCGCTTGCGGGTCTGGATCATGTTCACCTGGCGCCGGCCGGGCGGCAGGGTGCGGGCGTTCTTGCCGCGCACGCCGAACAGCACGATCTCGGTCACATTGCGGAAATAGAACCCCACCCCGCGCCCGTCAGAGCCGCCGTCCTTGCGGATCTTGTGCCAGATCAGGTTCGACTTGTACTCGAAGCCCCAAGCCTCGAGCACCCGCAGACCATCAGGCAGCAGCGCGTTCGGCACCCAGAGATAGCAATGTGCCGCATCCATCAGGTGGTCGGCCACCGGCAGCGCGCAGATCGCATCGAGATCGAGCGTCGGATAGCGCGCCAGCCGCTTGTGTTCGGGCGCGACCTTGCCGGTGCGGTTGGTGAACCGCCAGGGCGGGTCGGCCAGCACGGTGCCGAATGTCTGGCCATCCAGGAATCCCGCCAGATCTTGAGCTGCTTCGTTTTGCATATCGCACATGTTGCGTATCCCGTCCCCGTGACGCAAGCGAACAATACGCGAACAGGGTTTAAACATCAATGAAGGTCGCGCGGCGTGACGCCGGCACCACGCCGAACCGGCCGCGCAGGGCTTCAGTAAACGCCCAGCACCCGAAGGCCCAGCCCCAGGGTCGAAAATGCCGCAAGGGCAAAGGCCAGGGTGCGCAGCACCGGGATGCCGAGGCAATAGATGATGTAATGCGCCGCAATGCCGATGAAATAGGTCAACGCCAGCAGCCCGGGATAGCCGTCCTCCGGCAGGCGGATCATCGCCAGCACCGCCAGTGGCGCGAAGGCCACGAAGCTCTCGACCGCGACGGTGTGCGCCCGCATCGCCCGCTGCGCCCAGTCCGACTGCGGGATCGCCTGCGGGTCGTAATTGCCCAGCGCCCCCATCAGCCCGCGCACCGCCAGCCGGTCGAGGATATAGGGCACCCAGGCGAGGGCGATCCAGAGCGCGCTGAGCGCGGTGTAGAATTCCAGGGTCGTCATCGGATTCTCCCCTTCAAGTCAGCCAACCATGGCCCAGCATATCACATGTGAGGTCGTTGTTGCCGCTCGCTCTGCGGCAAAAGGCTGAATTCGTGCGATTTTCATGCTAGGTTCGGACCATGGACCTCATCACCGTCACCTATTATGCGCTGGTCTGCGGGGTGCTTGGACTGGCCGGACCACGGCTGGGCCGGCCGCCGATCCGGCTGATCGTCGGCGGCATCGTCGGCATCCTGGCCGCGACCTTGCTGCCGGCGCTGCGCCTCGGGCTCGGCCTGGACTACTGACGCCAGCTGACCTCGCCCAGAAAGATATAGCCGGCGCCGTAGATCGTCTTGATCAGCCGCGGGGTCTTGGGGTCTTCGCCAAGCTTGGTGCGCAGCCGCGAGATCCGCACATCCATCGCCCGGTCAAAGCTTTCGCCAGCCGCACCACCCAGCGTCTCCTGCATTTGCTGGCGGGTGATCAGCCGGCCGGGACTTTCGAGAAACATCCGCAAGACCGCCCCCTCGGCATGGGAAAAGCTCGCCACGTCGCCGGCCTCGTTGCGCAGGGTATAGGCGTCGAAATCCGCCTGCCAGCCGCTGAAAGACGCGATCCGACCGGCCTGCACCGCTGGCCGTGCGGCGCGCAGACGGGCGCGGATGCGGGCCACCACCTCTGACGGATCGAAGGGCTTGATGATGTAGTCGTCGGCCCCAAGCTCGAGCCCGATTACCCGGTCCTGCACCTCGGCCCGGCCCGAGATGATGATCACCGAGGCGCCCTGCTCCAGCGCCAGCCGGTGCACCAGCGACAGCCCGTCGCGGTCCGGCAGGCTGAGGTCCACCAGGCAGACATCCGGCGTGGTGCGGCGCAGCGCGGCCTCGAACTCGGTGGCGCGACCAAAGCTGAGGGTGCGAAAGCCGGCCTCCTCCAGCGTTTCGGCCAGCAGACGGCGGATCTCTGGCTCGTCGTCGAGGATGGTGATCAGCGGCGCGTCACTCATGCGGCGTCCCGTCTTTCGCCCAGGGCGGCGGCAAGCTCGCCGGCGCTGAAGGGTTTGCGCAGCACCGGGCCCAGCGCCGCGGCGGCGCGGTGCTGCGCGTGATCGCCGGGCAGCGAGGTCATCAGCGCCACCGGCACCTCGCAGCCGGCGGCGAGGTCAAGCCCGGTCTCGCCGCCCTCGAGCTGGATGTCGGTGAGCACCGAGGTGATCTCCGGCAGGCCGGCGATCAGCGCCTGCGCCTCGCTGACCGAGGCGGCCTCGACCACCCGCCAGCCGAGCCCGGTCAGCATGTCGCGGATGGTGCCGCGCAGGTCGGCGTTGTCCTCGACCAGAAGCACCATGCCCGGCGCGGCCGGTTCGACCTCTGGCGCCGGGCGCAATGGCAGGCGTAGCAGCACCTGCGCGCCGGTTTCGGTATTGGCCAGCTTCAGGTCGCCGCCGGCCAGCTTGGTGGCGTCATAGACCATGGCGAGGCCCAGGCCCGAACCCTCGCCGCCCTTGGTGGTAAAGAACGGCTCGGCGCCGTGGCGCAGCGCCGCCTCGGTAAAGCCGGGGCCGGTGTCGCGGACCTCGAAACTGAGCCAGGTGGCGGCATCGGCGCGGGCGGTGATCTCGATCTCGCCCGCCATGCCACAGGCATCGCGGGCGTTGAGGATCAGGTTGAGCAGCGAATCCTGCAGCATGCCGGGGTCAAGCAGGATGGCGCCGGGCACATCGGCGGCATGGCGCAGCGTGACGCCGGGCGGCAGGCTGGGGCCGGCCAGCACCGCGAGTTCCTGCAGAAACGGCTCGATCCGCACCGGCACCGGCTGGTTGCGGCGACTGGCGGTCATGTCGGCGATCCGGCCGAGCAGCGTGCCACCCCGCCGGGCGGCGCTGAGCGTGGCGCTGATCAGCGGCGCGGCATCGGCCGGCAGATCGGGCATCCGGCCGAGCTTGGACTGCATGCCGAGGATGATGGTCAGCAGGTTGGAGAAATCATGCGCCAGCCCGCTGGTCAACTGCGCCGCGATCTCACGCCGGCGGGTCTGCTGCAGGGCGACGCGGGTCTGGGTCTCTTCGGTGACGTCCATCGACAGGATGTAGACGCCGTTCTCGTGCTGATCGGGGGTGAACGAGGCGCGGATGCGGCGCAGGCTCGGGGCATCGGTGAACTCGAAGGTCGAGGGCTGGCCGGCCAGCGCCGCGGCGAGGTGCGGCTGCACCTTGGCAAAGGCGTCCGGCCCCAGCGCCTCGGCGATCGACATGCCGACGATGTCCGAGGGGCGGCCAGGGATCACCGAGGTCAGACGCTGGTTGGAATAGGTGTAGTGGCCGCTCGAATCCACATGCGCGATATGCGCCGGCATCATTTCGGTGGTCAGACGGGTGCGCGCCTCGATCGCGCGCAGCTGGCGCTGGGTCTCTTCCAGCGCGCTGATTGTCGAAGCCAGCTGGCGGTTGGTGGCGGCAAGCTGTTCGGAGCGTTTCAGAACCTCTTCCGACAGCAGTTCCGAGCGGGTGCGCAACAGCTGCTCCTGCTCCTTGGTGCGGGTGATGTCGGTATAGACGGTGACCCAGCCGCCCTGCGGCAGCGGCGCGCCCTCGACCGAGATCCAGCGGCCGTTGGCACGGCGGCGCTCCATGTAATGCGGCTCGAAGGCGCGCGCCTGTTCGACACGGATGGCCACGAAGTCCTGCGGATCGGAGACCTCGCCGTATTCGCCGGAGGCCACCAGATGATGCAGGGTCTCGCCGAAATCCGCGCCGGGGGTGACCAGCGCTTCGGGCAGGTGAAACATCTCCCGGAAGCGGCGGTTGCACTGCACCAGTCGCAGGTCGCGGCCGTAGATCGAAAGCGCCTGCTGGATCAGGTTCAGCCCGGCCTGGGTCAGGTCTGTCAGATGTCTGGCGGAATGATGCATCAAGGCGGCGTCCCGGCGGCTCCCGTGGCCTTCGAGAGTTACGCGCTTCGCCGTTCGCGTTCAACCTCCGCCGGATCCTCCGTTGCGTCGCGCCGGTCGGGCAGCGCGGGCAGCGGGCCGAGCAAAGGGTCGGTCAGTGGATCGGTCAGTGGGTCGCCGAAAGACGGCTCGGCGCAGGCGGCGGCGGCACTGGGCGGCGCGGCGCCGGGTGACCCGGATGGCGCAGCGCCTGCCGGATCGCCTTGACCGCAGGGGTCGCCGGTCACGCAGTCCAGCGGCAGGTCGAGCGCATAAGACAGCCCCTCCGGCAGGAAATCGATATCGGCGCGGCCGTTGAGCCGGCGCGGCACCGACAGGCTGAGCACATGGGTGCCAAATCCGACGCGGCCGTCCTGCAGCATATCGCGTCTGGCAAGCGCGCGCTGGGCCGCCGGCGACAGGGTCTCGGTCCAGTTGATCTGGAAACGCTGGTCCTCCTCCGGCCAGCCGCGATAGCTGGACCAGTGCAGCTGGATCGTGCCTTCGGCGTCGCGCAGCGCGCCGTGCTTGACCGCATTGGTGACCAGCTCGTTCAGCGCCAGCCCGATCTGCCGCGCCGCCACCGGTGACAGCTTGCGGGTTTCGCCGCTCAGCCGGATGTGGCCGGGATAGGCGGCGATATAGGCGCTGAGCTGGGTTTCGGCCAGGTCGCGCATGCAGTCGGGCAGGCTGCCGTCGCCGCGGGTCAGCGCATCGGAGGCCTCGACCACGGCGGTCAGCCGCGACTTGAACAGGCGGGTGAACGTCTCGGGGCCAGAAGTTTCGCGCGCGGTGCGATGGGCCAGCGCCTCCATCAGCGTCTTGAGGTTGCCGGCGCGGTTGCCGGCCTCGCGCAGCACGATGTTGAGCTCCTCATTGGTGCGCTCCAGCGCCTGGGTGCGCTCGGCGACCTTGTCCTCGAGCCGCCGGCGCGACTGGCGCAGCTGGTCCAGCGTGTCCTCATGGGCCGCGATTTCGCGGGTCAGCCGGTCATTGGCCTCGGTCAGAACCGCGGGCGACGGCAGGGCGATGATCCTGGGCACCAGCGGAAACAGCGCCGCCACCGTGGCCATCGACACCAGCGCGGTGGCCAGCTTGAAGACGCCCTGCACCTCGTAGATCGGGATCCAGAGGGTGACCACGGCCACCAGGTGGGTCAGCCCGCAGAGCAGGATGAAGGCCACGAACATCCGCGGCAGCCCGCCCAGCGCGATGTCCGGCCGGGCCCTGAGCACCCGCAGCATCGCCAGCGGGATCAGCGAATAGGCGGCAAAGATCAAGAGGTCCGAGCCCATGAAAAGGGCGATGAGCCAGGGCTGCCAGAGCAGGCACATGCCATGCGCCATGTATCCCAGATCCTGGAAGAACGTGAAAAGAGACTGCACCCCGGGCTCCTCGTGCTTGCCGGACATGTGTCGCAGACCAACCGATAAGACTTCGCTAACGCCGCCGTGAATTCCGCCGCGGCCCGCCGGTTACAATTCGTAAGATTTCAGAAAAGATAAGGAAAAAGTTGACCGCCAGCCTCGGCAACGACCAAATGGAAAGCAGAATCGCTTCAGCGGTCAGGCCCCGGAAACCGGGGCAAAGGGAGGACATCGGTTGACTGACACGTCTCGGGGCGCAGGGGATCTGCGCGCGATTCCGGCGCTGTTGCAGCGCAATGCCACGCAGTTCGCAGGCAAGCCCGCCTATCGCGAGAAGGACCTCGGGATCTGGCAGAGCTGGACCTGGTCCGAGGCCGCGCAGGAGATCGAGGCACTGGCGCTGGGGCTGCTGAACCTCGGCGTCAACCCGGGCGACTTCATTGCCATCATCGGCCGCAACCGGCCCTATCTCTACTGGTCGATGGTCGCCGCGCAATCGGTGGGCGCGGTGCCGGTGCCGCTCTACCAGGATGCGGTGGCCGAAGAGATGGAATATGTGCTCAACCATTGCGGCGCCCGCTTTGTGATCTGCGCCGACCAGGAACAGGTCGACAAGGTGATCGAGGTGCAGGACCGGCTGCAGCAGTTCGAGCACATGGTCTACATCGATCCGCGCGGGTTGCGGAAATACGACCATTCCCACCTGCACCAGTTCAGCCACGTTCAGGAGCAAGGCCGCGCCGCGCGCGAGGAATTCCTGCCCGAGCTTGAGCGCCGCCGCGGCGCGCTGGGTTATGACGACACCTGCGTCATGCTCTATACCTCCGGGACCACCGGCAAGCCCAAAGGCGTGGTGCTGTCGAACCGCAACATCGTCGAGACGGCGAAGAATTCCTCGGAGTTCGACAAGCTGCGCGCCGGCGACGAGGTGCTGGCCTACCTGCCGATGGCCTGGGTCGGCGATTTCATCTTTTCCATCGGACAGGCCTATTGGACCGGGTTCTGCGTGAACTGCCCGGAAAGCGCCGACACGATGATGACCGACCTGCGCGAGATCGCACCCAGCTATTACTTTGCGCCGCCGCGGGTGTTCGAGACCCAGCTGACGCAGATCATGATCCGGATGGAGGATGCCGGCGCGCTGAAGCGGCGGATCTTCCATCACTTCATGGACCATGCCCAGAAGGTCGGGCCGACGCTGCTCGACGGTGGCAAGGTCGGGCTGATCGACCGGCTGAAGTACCGGCTCGGCGAGTTCATGGTCTATGGCCCGCTGAAGGATACGCTGGGGTTCTCGCGGGTCCGGGTGGGCTATACCGCGGGCGAGGCGATCGGGCCGGAGATCTTCGATTTCTACCGTTCGCTGGGGATCAACCTCAAGCAGCTCTACGGCCAGACCGAAGCCTCGGTCTTCATCACCCAGCAGCCGGACGGCGAGGTCCGGTCCGACACCGTGGGCGTGCCCTCGCCCGGGGTCGAGATCAGGATCGCCGAGAACGGCGAGGTCTTCTACCGCTCGCCCGGAACCTTCGTGGAGTACTACAAGAACGCCGAGAGCACCGCCGACACCAAGGACCCGGAGGGCTGGGTGGCCACAGGCGACGCGGGCTTTTTCGAGGAGGGTACCGGGCATCTTCGGATCATCGACCGGGCCAAAGATGTGGGCCAAATGGCCGATGGTGCGCTCTTTGCGCCGAAATACGTCGAGAACAAGCTGAAGTTCTATCCCAACATTCTCGAGGCGGTGGTCTTTGGCGCCGGGCGCGACCGGTGCTGCGCCTTCATCAACATCGACCTCGCGGCGGTGGGCAACTGGGCCGAGCGCAACAATATTGCCTATGCCTCCTATCAGGAGCTGGCCGGCCATCCTCGGGTGCTGGAGATGATCCAGAACCATGTCGAGGAGACCAACGAGAGCGTGGCGCAGGACGAGATGCTCTCGGGCTGCCAGGTGCATCGCTTCCTTGTGCTGCACAAGGAGCTCGATGCCGACGATGGCGAGCTGACACGGACCCGCAAGGTCCGCCGCAAGATCATCGGCGAGAAGTTCGAGGACCTGGTGACGGCGCTCTATGACGGCTCGGACAGCATCTATACCGAGACCGAGGTGACCTACGAGGACGGTCGCAAGGGCAAGATCCGCGCCACGCTGGAGATCCGCGACGCAAAGGTCGTGCCGGTGGTGGCGCAGAAGGTCGCGGCGGAATGAGCGGCGCGCTCTTCCGGCCCGGGCGGGCCGTCCTCGCAAGCGGTGGAGGCAAGGTTGGCGCGACAGCGCGGGCCTTGGTGCGGGAGGCGATCTCGGGAGCCTCCGGCGGGAGTTTTTCAGGCAAGATGAAGCAGGGGGGAGCGCGGTGAAGGATACCGAAGGTTACATGACCGCAGACGGGCGCCAGATCGGCGGCGTGCTGATGGAGATGAAGAACATCACCCTGAAGTTCGGCGGCGTGGTGGCGATCCAGGACATTTCCTTCGACGTGCGCGAAGGCGAGATCCGGGCGATCATCGGGCCCAACGGGGCCGGCAAGTCCTCGATGTTGAACGTGATTTCCGGCTTCTATCATCCGCAGGAGGGCGAGGTCTGGTACAAGGGCGAAAAGCGCCCGGCGATGAAGCCCTACGAGGTGGCGCGCTTGGGCGTGGCGCGGACGTTCCAGAACATTGCGCTCTTCGAGGGGATGAGCGTTCTGGACAACGTGATGACCGGGCGGCTGACGCATATGAAAGCCGGCATGGGCGCGCAGGCGCTCTGGTGGGGTCGCGCCCGCGACGAGGAGATCGCCAACCGCCGCAAGGTGGAAGAGGTGATCGACTTCCTCGAGATCCAGCATATCCGCAAGACGCCGGTGGGCACCCTGCCCTACGGGCTGAAGAAACGGGTGGAACTGGCGCGTGCGCTGGCCGCCGAGCCCTCGATCCTGCTGCTCGACGAGCCGATGGCGGGGATGAACGTCGAGGAGAAGGAGGACATGAGCCGCTTCATCCTCGATGTGAACGACGAGTTCGGCACCACCATCGCGCTGATCGAGCACGACATGGGCGTGGTGATGGATATCTCGGACCGGGTGGTGGTGATGGATTACGGCAAGAAGATCGGTGACGGCACGCCCCAGGAGGTGCGCGCGAACCAGGACGTGATCGATGCCTACCTCGGGGTGGCGCATTGAAGACATTTCCCACGCGTCCCGGACTTGATCCGGGACCTCATGGCCATCGCCGAGAGGCCCCGGATCAGGTTTGGGGCGGGGATCAAAAGAGGACGCAGGCATGCTGACAGACATATTCATCACCCCCTTCATCGACATGGTCGAAGCACCGGACTTCCTGATGCAGGTGCTCTGGGAAGGTCTGGTCTCGGGCATCCTCTATGCGTTGATCGCGCTGGGCTTCGTGCTGATCTTCCGCTCGAGCCGGATTTTCAACTTTGCCCAGGGGATCATGGTGGTCTTTGCGGCGCTGACGCTGGTGGGCCTGCATGCCATGGGGGTCCCGGCCTGGATCTCGGTCGGGCTGACGCTGGTGGTGATGTTCATCCTCGCCGTCAGCATCGAGCGCATCGTGCTGCGGCCGCTGGTGGGCCAGCCCGACATCATCCTGTTCATGGCCACCATCGGCATCACCCTGTTCCTGATCGGGCTGGGCGAGATCATCTTTGGTGGCGAGAACAAGGTGATGATCACCGAGGAGCTGGGCATCCCGACAGGCGATACGGTGCTGGAGCCGTTCAACGGCCTCTTGATCCTGCAACACCTTGATATCACGGTGGTCATCGTGGCGACCCTGCTGGTCGTGGCGCTGCTGGCCTTCCTCAACTACACCCAGATGGGCCGGGCGATCCGGGCCTTGGGCGACGACCATCAGGCGGCGCTGTCCGTGGGGATTTCGCTGCAAACGGTCTGGGTGCTGGTCTGGTTCATCGCCGGCATCATCGCGCTGGTCACCGGCATTGCCTGGGGGGCGCGCGCCGGGGTCAGCTTTGCGCTCGAGGTGATTGCCTACAAGGCGCTGCCGGTTCTGATGCTGGGCGGGCTCGAGAGCATCACCGGCGCGATCATCGGCGGGCTGATGATCGGCATCCTCGAAAAGCTGTTCGAGATCTACTGGGGCCAGCCGCTGCTGGGCGGCAATACCGAGACCTGGTTTGCCTTCGTGCTGGCGCTGGTGGTGCTCTTGTTCCGGCCGCAGGGGCTGTTCGGGGAACGTATCATCGAGAGGGTGTAGCGGGCGCCGGCCCGCAACGGAGAGAGACATGAGCCACAGATCACGCATCGGATGCATCGTCATCGACTGCCAGACCGACGACCTGAGCGCGGCCTGCGCCTTCTGGTCGGCCGCGCTGGGCAAGGAGGCCAAGGTGGACCCGGACGGCAAATACGCCCAGTTCGACGGCCACGCAGGGTATCCGAAGATCCTGTTGCAGGCGGTGGACCACGCGCCGCGGGTGCATCTGGATATCGAGACCGACGACAGGCAGGCCGAAGCGGACCGGCTGGAGGCGCTGGGCGCCACCCGCGAGGGCGATGTCAAGAACTGGACCGTCATGCAGGCGCCGACCGGGCACCGGTTCTGCCTGGTCAGGCCGCAGGGCGAGGATTTCCCCGGCGCGGCCGCGGAATGGACCTGAGGACGCCAAACACGGTGCGCAACGGGTGCGCACCCTACGGGACAGACGCCGGCTGTGCGGACACCGCACACCGGCGACACAGGGAACGGAAAGCGACGGATGCTGTATAGAACCGCAGGACAATTCAAGACCACCTACAAGGCCGACCAGGCGCTGTTTCCGGTGCGGCAGGATGCCGTGCTGCTGGCCATCATCCTCGCCTTCGCCTGGGTGATCCTGCCGCTGATCGCCAGCGAATTCGCGCTGCAGACGCTGATGATCCCGATCCTGATCTACGCGCTGGCGGCGCTGGGGCTGAACATCCTCACCGGCTATGCCGGGCAGCTCAGCCTCGGCACCGCGGCCTTCATGGGGGTGGGGGCCTATGCCTGCTACAAGATGGTCACCCTGATGCCCTGGATGAACCCGATCGTCGCGATCCTGTTGTCAGGCGTGTTCTCGGCCGGGGTCGGCGTGGCCTTCGGCATCCCCTCGCTCAGGATCAAGGGCTTCTACCTCGCCATCGCCACCCTGGCGGCGCAGTTCTTTCTGGTCTGGCTGTTCGAGAAATGGGCCTGGCTCTACAACTACAACGCCTCCGGCGCGATCCAGGTGCCGAACCTCGAGGCCTTCGGGGTCTATGTCGCCGGGCCGCAGGCCTCGTCGGTGGTGCAGTATTTCGTTGTGCTGGCGATCGTCACCCTGCTCACCCTGCTCTGCATCAACCTGACCCGCGGCAACCTCGGCCGGACGTGGAAGGCGACCCGCGACATGGACATCGCGGCGGAGCTCATCGGCATCAACCTGATGAAATCCAAGCTCACCGCCTTTGCCGTCTCGTCCTACGTGGTGGGGGTTGCCGGCGCGCTCTTTGTCTTCATGTGGCGCGGTGCGGCCGAGCCGAACCTCTTCGACATCCCGCTGAGCTTCCGTGTCCTCTTCATCGCCATCATCGGCGGGCTGGGCTCGATCCTCGGCAATTACCTCGGCGCGATCCTGATTGTCGGGCTGCCGGTGGTGCTGGGCACCCTGCCGCAGGCGCTGGGCATCCCGGTGTCCTCGGCGATGGTCGAACACCTCAACATCATGATCGTCGGTGCGCTGATCGTCTTTTTCCTGATCATCGAGCCGCACGGTCTGGCGCGGCTCTGGGCGCTGATCCGCGAGAAACTCATTCTCTGGCCGTTCCCGCATTAGGGGCCGGCCCAATATCAACAAGACAAAAGCAATCCATGGGAGGATACCTGATGAGACACTTCACCAAATGGGCGGCCGCTGCGGCGCTGGCCACGGCGGGCAGCGCGGCGCTGGCCGAGCTCTACACCCCGAACCTCAGCTACCGCACCGGGCCATTCGCGGCCACCGGCATCCCGCTGATGAACGGCCAGGCGGATTACATGAACATGCTCAATGCCCGCGACGGCGGCATCGGCGGCGTGATGATCGACTTCGAGGAATGCGAGACCGGCTATTCCACCGAGAAGGGCGCGGAATGCTATGAAAAGACCAAGGACCGCGCGATCGTGACCCAGCCCTGGTCGACCGGCATCACCCTGCAGGTGCTGCCCAAGACCAATATCGACGAAATCCCGATCCTCGCCCCCGGCTACGGCTTTTCGCCGATGATGGACGGCAAGACCTTTCAGTGGGCCTTCAACACGCCTGCCGGGTACTGGGACGCCGCCGACATGATCGTGCAGTATCTTGAGGGGCAGGGTTCGCTCGACGGCAAGAAGATCGCCTTCCTGCACCTCGACCACCCCTATGGCAAGGAGCCGCTGCCGCTGTTCGAGCAGATGGCCGCGGACAAGGGTTTCGAGCTGGTGCCGATCCCGGTCGGCCTGAAGGAAATGCAGAACCAGTCGGCGCAGTGGCTGCAGATCCGCCGCGAACGTCCCGACTATGTCGTCATGTGGGGCTGGGGCGCGATGAATGCGGGCGCGATCACCGAGGCGGTGAAGACCAAGTTCCCGATGGAGAACATGATCGGCGTCTGGTGGGCCGGCCATGATGCCGACTTGAAGATCGTTGGTGAAGACGGCAAGGGTTACAAGTCGATCTCCTGGTCGTTCCCGAACATGGACGCACCGGTGGTGGCCGACATCAAGCAGCACGTGATCGACGCCGGCAACTCTCAGACCAACGAGGAAGAGATGACCGGCGTGTTCTACAACCGCGGCATCATCATCTCGGCCATCCTCGCCGAGGGCATCCGCATGGCGCAGGAGCACACCGGCAATGCCGAGATCACCGCGGCCGACCTGCGTTGGGGCCTCGAGAACATCGACATGACCGAGGAGCGGATCTCCGAGCTCGGCCTCGACGGCATGGTGCCGCCGTTCAAGACCACCTGTGCCGACCACACCGGCGGCTCGGGTGGCTGGATGCTGGAATGGGACGGCGAGAAATTCGTCAAGGTCTCTGACCACCTGACGCCGAACACCGACGCCTATCAGACGCTGGTCACCGAGAAGGCCGATGAATACGCCGAGGCCAATGCGCCCTGGCCGGTGAACGACGCCTGCGAGATGTAAGTCTCTCTCCGGCGGCGGCCCGTAGCGCTGCCGCCGGACCTGCCTTTTTGCGAAAGAGAACAAGATGCTGGACGCCGCCCCGACCCTGGACCAATCACCAGAGCCGCTGCTCGAGGTCAACAATATCGAGGTGATCTACAACCACGTGATCCTGGTGCTCAAGGGCGTGTCGCTCTCGGTGCCCAAGGGCGGGATCACCGCGCTGCTCGGTGGCAATGGCGCCGGCAAGACGACCACGCTCAAGGCGATCTCGAACCTGCTGCACTCCGAGCGCGGCGAGGTCACCAAGGGCTCGATCAACTACAAGGGCGAGACGGTGCAGGGGCTGGACCCGGCCGCGCTGGTTAAGCGCGGCGTGATCCAGGTGATGGAAGGCCGCCACTGTTTCGAACACCTGACCGTCGAGGAAAACCTGCTGACCGGCGCTTACACGCGCAAGGACGGCAAGGGCGCGGTCGAGGCCGACCTGCAGATGGTCTATGACTATTTCCCCCGCCTCAAGGAACGCCGCAAGAGCCAGGCCGGCTATACCTCTGGCGGCGAACAGCAGATGACGGCGATCGGTCGCGCACTGATGAGCCGGCCCGAGACCATCCTGCTCGACGAGCCCTCGATGGGGCTGGCGCCGCAGCTGGTCGAGCAGATCTTCGAGATCGTCAAATCGGTCAACGAGAACGAGGGCGTCTCCTTCCTGCTGGCCGAGCAGAACACCAACGTGGCACTGCGCTTTGCCCATTACGGCTATATCCTCGAGAGCGGCCGGGTGGTGATGGACGGCGCCGCCAAGGACCTGCGCGAGAACGCCGACGTCAAGGAATTCTACCTCGGCATGTCAGACGAAGGCCGCAAGTCGTTTCGCGACGTGCGCTCCTACCGCCGGCGCAAGCGCTGGCTGGCCTGACGCCCGGAATTTGACCTCAAGGCCGGCGCTCGCCGGCCGATCGCAGCACATCACCCGGGCCGGCCCCGGCCGCCCGCCCGTGCCATTTTTACCGAAGGATCCCCCGTCATGAGTCGCCATTTCGACGCCCTGGAAACCCGCTCTTCCGACGAGCGCGCCGCCGCCCAGCGCGCGGAGCTGAACGCGCAACTGGCGCGCCACGGCCTCGATCCGGTGAGCGATCTCTCGGACCTCGCCCGACTGCCGGTGCTGCGCAAATCCGAGCTGGTGGCGAAACAGAAGGCGCAGCCGCCCTTTGGCGGGCTGCAGGTCTCGAATCTGGCGCATGTCTTCCAGTCCCCCGGCCCGATCTACGAGCCGGGCGGGGTGAGCCACGACTGGTGGCGCATGGGCCGCTTCCTGCATGCCGCCGGCATCGGCCCGGGCGATATCGTGCAGAACTGCTTCGGCTATCACCTGACCCCGGCCGGCATGATCTTCGAGAACGGCGCGCGGGCGGTGGGCGCGGCGGTGCTGCCTGCCGGCACCGGCCAGACCGAGCTGCAGGCCCGCGCCGCGCATGATGTCGGCGTCACCGCCTATGCCGGCACGCCGGATTACCTCAAGGTGATCCTCGACAAGGCCGAGGAGATGGGTCTGCCGCTCAAGATCACCCGGGCGGCGGTGGGCGGCGGCGCGCTGTTTCCTTCGCTCCGGCAGGAATACGCCGATCGCGGCATCGCCTGCCTGCAATGTTATGCCACCGCCGATCTGGGTCATGTGGCCTATGAAAGCGATGCGCAGGAGGGGATGATCATCGACGAGGGGGTGATCGTCGAGATCGTCACCCCCGGCACCGGCGACCCGGTCGCCGAGGGCGAGGTGGGTGAGGTCGTGGTCACCACGCTCAACCCCGACTACCCGCTGATCCGCTTTGCCACCGGCGACATGAGCGCCGTGCTGCCGGGGGCAAGCCCCTGTGGCCGCACCAATATGCGCATCAAGGGCTGGATGGGCCGGGCCGACCAGACCACCAAGATCAAGGGCATGTTCGTCCGCCCCGAGCAGGTCGCCGAACTGGTGGCGCGGCATGACGAGGTGACCCGCGCCAGAGTGATCGCCGCCCGCGAGGGCGAGAGCGACAAGATGATCGTCCGGCTTGAAAGCGCCGGCACCGACCCTACCCTCTATGAGGCATCGATCCGCGAGGTGCTCAAGCTCCGCGGTGCTGTCGAGCTTGTGAGGCCGGGTGAGCTTCCCAAGGACGGCATCGTGATTGAAGATACCCGCGTCTACGACTGATCCGGGAGGAACCTGAATGTCCCTGTCCTTGCCCCGCGCGCTTCTGCGCTCCGTGGCCGCCGTGGCGGTGCTTGCCGCCGCCAGCCCCTTGGCCGCCGCCGACCTGGCGCTCGTGCTTTCGACCTGGGATTACCGCAATCTCGAAGAAGTCCGTGGTGCCCGCGACCTGCGCGCCATTGCCGACCGGCTCGAGGAGGTGGGGTTTGACGTCATCAGCGAGTACAACGCCGATGCCGACGAGATGTTCGACAGCGCCCAGAGTTTCCGCGACCGCGCCGCCGAGGCCGACCGGGTGCTGATCGTGCTCGACGGGCACTTCGTCAGCTCCGGCACCGATGCCTGGATGCTGGCGCGCGACGCCGACCGCGAGGTCGGGCCGCTGACCCTGCCGGCGCAGGGCCTGTCGCTGACCGCGCTGGCCGAGATCGCCGGCGAGGCCGCCGCCGGCCGCGCGGTGGTGCTCGCCGGGCGGTCAAGCAGCCTTTCGCTGCAGGACACCGGGCTGCGCACCGGTACGCAGGGCATGGAGCTGCCACAGGGGGTGACCCTGGCCAGCGGCTCGGCGGAATGGATGCGCTACGCGATCTTTGCCGGGCTGCTGCGCGAGGGGGTCAGCCTCAACGAGGCGCTGAGCCAGCTCTCGGCGCGCGGCTTTCTCAGCGACAGCGTCGCCTTTACCGAGGGCCGCGGCGTGATCACCCGCCCGCAGCCGCCGGTCGATACCGGCGCGATCACCGCACAGGCGCAGGAAGAAGGCTTCTGGACTGCTGCCAGCGATCTTGGCACCGAACCCGCCCTAACCCTCTATCTCGAGCGCTACCCGCGTGGCCGCTACGTCGGCGAGGCCAAGCGCCGGATCGCCGCGCTCGGCGCCGAAGAGGCCAACCGCTGGAAGGCCGCTGAAGACGCCCTGAACCTCAGCCGCAACGACCGCCGGCAGGTGCAGAGCGACCTGACGCTGCTGGGCTTCAACACCCGCGGGATCGACGGCATTTTCGGTCAGGGCACCCGCACCGCCATCGAGCGCTGGCAGCGCGACCGGCGGCTCGAGGTGACCAGCTATCTCGACCGGCGGCAATGGCGCCAGCTGACCAGCGAGGCCGCCGACCGCCGCGAAGACCAGGCCCAGGAGGCCAGCCGCGCCGAGGACGCCTATTGGCGCGACACCGGCGCGCTCGGCAACGAAGCCGGGTTGACCGCCTATCTTGAGCGCTACCCGGAGGGCCGCTATGCCGCGGATGCCCGTCGTCGCCTTGAGGAGATCCGCGGCGCCCGCGAAGACGAGATCGCCCGCGAGGCCCGCCGCGCCTGGAATGACGCCCGCGAGCAGGACACGCTGCAGGGCTACGAGGCCTTCCTGTCGCGCTTTGGCAATTCCGAGTACGCCGATGCCGCTCGCGGCCGGATCGCCGAACTGCGCGAGGACGACACCGACCGGGTGCTCGAATCCGCCCGCGCCGAGGAGCGCGAGATCCTCACCAACAACATCACCCGCCTGCTGGTCGAGCAGCGGCTGATGGGGCTGGGCTACAAGCTCGGGATGGCCGACGGCAATTTCACCGACCAGACCCGCCGCGCCCTGCGCGAATACCAGGAAGACCGCGGTATCTTCGCCAGCGGTTATGTGACCAAACGCACCGCTGCCTTCCTGCTGGCGGGGCGCTGAGCCCGCCTCCGGACCCTCGCAGCCACAAACCGGGGCGCAGCATGGCAGATCAGACGTTCGGAGCGTTCGAGGACATCGTCGAAATGACGCCCGAGCCGCTGCGTCCGGTCACCCGGCGGCTGCGTGAGATCATTCTCGCGGTGCACCCCGAGGCCTGCGTTGTGGTCCGGCCGGGCGACCGGGCGGCCACCTTCGGCGTCGGGCCGCGCAAGATGAGCGAGGGCTACTGCCACATCCTGCCACACCGGAACTGGGTCAACCTCGGCTTCTATCGCGGCACCGACATCCCCGATCCCGAGGGGCTGCTGGAAGGCACCGGCAAGCACATGCGCCACGTCAAGATCCGCAGCCTGTCCGATTGCGAGACGCCGGCGCTTGCCGAGATGATCCGGGCCGCCTGGCAGGACCGCAGGACCGCGGCCGGCAGCCAGCCCCACGCGCCGCTTTTTCCCCTGCCCCACTGGACGCTGGCCACGTCAGGCCATATCACCGCGGATGACCGCAAGACGCCCAAGGGAAACCCGCATATGTCGCGCTATGATGCCGCCTCGATCGAGGCAAACTGGCAGAAGGCCTGGGAACAGGCCGGAACCTTTACCGCCACGATGGAGGGCGGCAAGCCGAAATACTACGTGCTCGAGATGTTCCCCTACCCCTCGGGCAAGCTGCACATGGGCCATGTGCGCAACTACACCATGGGCGACGTGATCGCGCGCTACAAGATGTCAACCGGCCACAACGTGCTGCACCCGATGGGTTTCGACGCCTTCGGTCTGGCGGCAGAGAACGCGGCGATGGACCGTGGCATCCACCCCAAGGACTGGACCTATTCCAACATCGACGACATGGTCGAGCAGATGAAGCCCTTGGGCCTCTCGCTTGACTGGTCGCGCATGTTTGCCACCTGCGACACCGAGTATTACGGCCACCAGCAGGCGCTGTTTCTCGACATGCTCGACGCCGGGCTGGTCTATCGCAAGAACGCCGTGGTCAACTGGGACCCGGTCGACATGACCGTTCTGGCCAACGAACAGGTCGAGGATGGCAAGGGCTGGCGCTCCGGCGCCGAGGTCGAGCGGCGCGAACTCACGCAATGGTTCTTCCGCATCTCCGACATGGCCGAGGAACTGCTGGAGGCGATTGACGGGCTGGACGACTGGCCGGCCAAGGTCAAGCTGATGCAGCAGAATTGGATCGGCCGCTCGCGCGGGTTGCAGTTCGCCTTCGGCCTCGTCGACGCGCCTGAGGGTTTCGACCGGGTCGAGGTCTATACCACCCGCCCCGACACGCTGCTCGGCGCGTCGTTCCTTGGCATTTCGCCGGATCACCCACTGGCCAAGGCGCTCGAGAAGGACAACCCCGAGCTCGCCGCCTTCACCGCCGAGTGCCGCAAGGGCGGCACCACCGAAGAGGCGCTTGAGAAGGCCGAGAAAAAGGGCTTCGACACCGGGCTGCGCGTCCGTCATCCCTTCGACACCGCTTGGGAACTGCCGGTCTATATCGCCAACTTCATCCTGATGGATTACGGCACCGGCGCGATCTTCGGCTGCCCGGCGCATGACGCCCGCGATCTGGAGTTTGCCCGCAAGTACGACCTGCCCGTCACCTCGACCTACGCCCCCGCCGAGGATGAGGGCCGCGCCATGCCCGAGGATGGCGGCGAGGCCTATGTGCCGCCGAAGACCGAGAAGGTGATCTACGTCCGCGGCTTTGCCGGCGAGACCGAGCAGACCGGCGAAGCGGGCATCGACGCCGCCATCGCCTTTTGCGAGGCCAATGGCGTGGGCCAGGGCGTGACCAAGTTCCGCCTGCGCGACTGGGGCCTGTCGCGCCAGCGCTACTGGGGCTGCCCGATCCCGGTGGTGCATTGCGATGCCTGCGGCGTGGTGCCCGAGAAGAAGGAAAACCTGCCGGTCGAGCTGCCATACGACGTGACCTTCGACACGCCCGGCAACCCGCTCGACCGCCATCCCACATGGCGCGATTGCGCCTGCCCGTCCTGTGGCAAGCCGGCGCAGCGCGAGACCGACACGATGGACACTTTCGTCGACAGCTCGTGGTACTTTGCCCGGTTCACCGCGCCCGATGCCGACACCCCCACCGACATGGCGGCGGCGGACTACTGGATGAACGTCGACCAGTATATCGGCGGCGTCGAGCATGCGATCCTGCACCTGCTCTACTCGCGCTTCTTTGCCCGGGCGATGAACATAACCGGCCACCTGCCCGAGAGCGCCCGAGAGCCGTTCAATGCGCTCTTTACCCAAGGCATGGTGACGCACGCGATCTACCGCAATGCCGCGCGCACCGAGGGCAACCGACCAATCTTCCACTACCCGGCCGAGGTCGAGGAGCGTGACGGCGGCACCTTCGTCAAAGAGACCGGCGAGCAGGTCGAGGTGATCCCCTCGGCCAAGATGTCGAAGTCCAAGAACAACGTCGTTGACCCGGCCGAGATCGTCGCCGGGTTCGGCGCCGACACCGCGCGCTGGTTCGTGCTGTCCGACAGCCCGCCCGAGCGCGACGTGGAATGGACCGCCGCCGGCGCCGAGGCCGCCGCGCGTCACCTCGCCCGCGTCCACCGCATCGCGACAGAGGCGGCCGGCTCCGAGGAGGGCCCGCAAGGGGCCGATGAGGCGCTGCTCAAGGAGATGCACAAGGCGATCCGCGACGTGACGCTGGGCATCGAGAGCTTCGGCTTCAACGCCGCCATCGCCCGGCTCTACGCCTTCACCAACACGCTGGCCAAATCCAAGGCCGGCGGCGCGGCCAAGCGCGAGGCCGCCCGCACCCTGGCCCAGCTGATGGCACCGATGACGCCGCACCTGGCCGAGGAGGTCTGGGCAATGCTCGGCGGCGACGGATTGGTGATCGATGCGTCCTGGCCTGAGGCCGACGAGGCGATGCTGGTCGAGAACGCGGTCACCCTGCCGATCCAGGTCAACGGCAAGCGGCGGGCGGAAATCAGCGTCGCCACCGATGCCTCCAAGGAAGAGGTTGAAAAACTCGCGCTCGGCCATCACGCTGTGATCAAGGCGCTGGAGGGCAGCGCGCCGAAAAAGGTGATCGTGGTGCCGGGGCGGATCGTGAATGTGGTTGTCTGACCGACGCAGCCTGCTTTTCGGCGGGCTCGCTGCGGCGACGCTGGCGGGCTGCGGCTTTGCCCCGGCCTATGGCACCAATGGTGCCGCCAGCAAGCTGCAGAACGCCATCCGCATCGACACGCCGGGCAGCCGCAACGCCTATGTGGTCACCCGCCGGATCGAGGAACGGCTCGGCGCCGGCGGGGCCGATGCGCCCTACGCGCTGGGGCTGACCCTGTCGCTGTCCGAGGAGAGCTCGGCCAGTACCTCCGACGGCGCCTTGACCCGCTATCAGGTGCTCGGCCGGGTCACCTATGCGCTGCGCCGCGCCGGCAGCGGCGAGGTGCTCGACAGCAATACGCTGCGGCATTTCACCGGCTATTCCGCCTCCGGTTCCACCGTCGCCACGCTGCAGGCCAAGCGCGATGCCGAAGAGCGGATGATGGTGATCCTCGCCGACCGCGTGATCCAGGAGCTGGTGCTTGCCGCGCCCGATCTCTGACCCCGAAAGCCCGTCATGAAACTCTCGCCCCGCGAAGCCCCCGGCTATTTCGCCAAGCCCGATCCGCGCCGCACCGGCCTGCTGATCTACGGCCCCGACGGCATGCGCGTGGCGCTGAAGCGCCAGCAGGTGATCGCGGCGCTGGTCGGGCCTGCGGGCGAGGCCGAGATGCGCCTTACCCGCATCCCCGGCGGCGATCTGCGCAAGCAGCCCACCCTGCTGATCGACGCGGTCAAGGCGATCGGCTTCTTCCCCGGTCCGCGCGTCGCCTTTGTCGAGGAGGCCACGGATGTGGCCGCGCCTGCGATCCTTGCCGCGCTCGAGGACTGGGCCGAGGGCGATGCCCAGATCGTCGTCACCGCCGGCCAGCTCAAGGCAACGTCGAAGATCCGCAAGGCCTTCGAGGCGCATCCCAACGCCTACGCCGCAGCGATCTATGACGACCCGCCGTCGCGCGCCGAGATCGAGGCCGAGCTGAACCGCGCCGGCGTCACCATCGGCGGCGCGGCGATGGAAGACATCACCACGCTCTCTCGCGCGCTCGATCCCGGCGATTTCCGCCAGACGCTGGAAAAGCTGGCGCTCTACAAGCACGGCGATGCCACGCCGGTGACCCCAGAGGATATCGCCGCCGTGGCCCCGGTCTCGACCGAGGCCGAGCTCGACGACGTGCTCAATATCGTGGCCGAGGCCAAGACCCGCGAGATCGGCCCGATGCTGGCGCGACTGGCCGCGCAGGGCACCCAGCCGGTGGGGCTGGTGATTGCTGCCATGCGACACTTTCGCGCGCTCCATGCAGCCGCCAGTCATCCGGACGGCGCGGCGCGCGGGATCGCGGCCATGCGCCCGCCGATCTTTGGCCCCCGGCGCGACCGGATGACCCGGCAGGCCAGCGCCTGGGGCGCGCACCGGCTCGATCAGGCGATCTCGCTGTTGACCGATACCGACCTGCAATTGCGTTCGGCCGGTCAAAACGCCCCGGCGATGGCGCTGGTGGAGCGGATGCTGATCCGCCTCGCGATGCTGGGGGCCAGCCGCTAGTTCCGGTTGCACGCGCGCCGACCCTGCGCATAAGCTCGCGGCGTCAGGTGGGGGGAGAACCAGCCATGTATACCGTGATCGGCGGCGTCGCCAGCCGCAGCTTCCGCGTGCTCTGGATGCTCGAAGAGCTGGGTGCGGCCTATGAACATGTGCCGGCGCGGCCGCATACGCCCGAGGTCACGGCGCACAGCCCGGCCGGCAAGATCCCGGTGCTGCTTGATGGCGACGCGGTGCTCACCGATTCCACCGCCATCGTCACCTATCTCGCCGACACCCACGAAGCGCTGACCTACCCCGCAGGCAGCCTCGAGCGCGCCAGACAGGATGCCTTCAGCTTCGCGGTACTCGACGAGCTCGACAGCCTGCTCTGGACCGCCGCGCGCCACAGCTTTGTCCTGCCGGAGGACGAGCGCGTGCCGGAGGTCAAGGAGAGCCTGAAAGCGGAATACGCCCGCAACCTCGCCCGGCTGGGCGAACGTCTGGCCGGGCCCTTTGTCATGGGCGAGATGATGACCGTGCCGGACATCCTGCTGACCCATTGCTGCAACTGGGCGATCTCGGCCCGGTTCCCCGAGCCCGACGCGCCACTGGCGCAGTATCTCTCACGAATGCGGGCGCGTCCGGCATTCGGACGCGCCCGTGCATTGGGTAAACCCGAGGGCTGAGCCCGGCTCAGATCGCCATGGCATCGGCAAAGACGTGACGCACGATGTCTTCGCGGCGCAGGCCACGGGCCTTGAGCTCGTCGTTGGAGAGCGAGTTGAGAAACTCGACACGGCGCATGCGGCTGTTGCTCTCGGCAATGCTCACCATGAAGTCCATGAAGCGTTCAAAGAGGCCGGGGCGGGTGTCGGTGATGTTGGTGGTCAGCTGTGCCATCTGGTCGTTCCTTTTCTCGTCCGTGTGTCGCTGTGTTGCAGAATATATTGTGCAGGTGCAGCATTTTGACCAGTGTCGCGATCGAAAACCCGGGTTGCGAGGGACGCATAGCGGTGGCTTTCGGCGCTCGGGACGGCCCGCAAGCGGTTTGAAAAGCGATCGTCGCTGCGCCCTCAAATCGGGTGTTGCTCAAATGCGCATAGATTTAGCGCTACCGGCGTTTTTCTTGACAGATCCGGGATGGCTATTGCACACTTGAGTTTAACAGACCCACGACAATTCAACTTTCCCGCCTGTGGCCCGGCTCTTGTCTCCTCCCCGAGCGCCGGACCTGCCCGACCTTCGTCGGTCGGCGGACGGGATCGAAACAGCCCCCGGCGCGGGGCTGTTTTGGTGAGCGGCCCTGAGAGAGCCTGATCCAGAGCCTGTGGGAATGGGACGGGCCGCAATAGGCCCGCCCGATATGCTGAAATAGCGAACACTAGAATTTGCCCGGGGATGGGAACAATACCGAGGCCGGTGATAGCGGACCTGCATGACAGGGCGATGACAGGTCAGCCGTGGCGCAGCCAACCGTCGGCAAAGGCCAGCCGCGACACCCCGGCCAGCCGGGTCATGCGCGTCAGCTCTGCCTCGAGCCGGGCGATGCGGGTAGCTCCAAAGCGCACCCCTGCCTCCGGCCAGAGCGCGGTGATGGCCAGCACATCGGCCTTGCGGTCGGCCTTCATGTCGATCCGGCCGACCAGCCGGTCGCCCTCGAGCAGCGGAAAAACGTAGTAGCCATAGCGCCGCTTCGCCTCCGGCACAAAGACCTCGATCCGGTAGTGAAAGCCGAACAGCCGCTCGGCGCGCTTGCGGTCGCGCAGCGCCGGGTCGAACGGGCTGAGCACCCGCAGCCGGCCGGGCGGCCGGGGCGCCGCCTCGGCCGCGGCCAGCACATCGGGCGCGGCGAAATGCACCCGTTCGCTGCCATCGGCCCCCTCGACAGCGATCTCGACGATGTCGCCGCGCGCCAAAGCCGCGGCGCACCAGTCCCCGGCCTCTTGCCGGGTGACGATATCCCAGAAATCCGCCAGTTCTCCGGCGGTGGCAAACCCCAGCCGGTCAAGCGCCCCGCGCATCAGCCAGTCGATGGTGCGGGCCGCGCCCCAGTCGGCCGCGCGCAACGCCTCCGGCACCACCCGCTCGGAGAGGTCGTAGAACTTGCGAAAGCCCGAGCGGTGACAGATCTCCAGCGTGCCGCTGCGCCAGAGGTATTCCAGCGCGGTCTTGGCCGGGTGCCAGCCCCACCAGCCGCCCGCCTTGCGCGGCGTGTCAGGGCCAAGATCCCGGCTGCAGACCGGCCCGCGGTCGCGGATCATCGCCAGCACCCGGTCGAACTCGGTCTGGAACTCATGCCGCTGCCAGACCCGGTAGCGCTCGGCCAGCCGCGCCGCATCGCGCCGCCGCTTCAGCGCCCAGGCCGGATAAAAGCCCATCGGGATCACCGCCGCATCGTGGGTCCAATGCTCGAACAGCCGGCGGCCCTCGACCAGCCGCCAGAGGGCCTCGGGCCGGTACCGCGGCCGGCGCGCAAAGAGGATCAGGTCATGCGCCCGCGCCACGGTGTTGATCGAATCGAGCTGCACGAAACCCAGCCCCGCGATCACCTCCTCCAGCGCCGCGCCCTGCGCCGCGCCTTCGGGCGCCTCGGCCAGCCTGTGCCGGTGCAGGAACAGCCGCCGCGCCGCGCGGTTGTCGAGCCTCAGCATGCCGGCAGCCCCCCGGCCCGAAGACAGGCGCGCGCCCCTGCTTCTTCTGTTTGAAAATACCGCGGGGGAGTCCTGCAAGGACGGGGGCAGAGCCCCCTGCACCGCGCTCCCCGCAGCCCGGTCAATAGCGTTTCAGGGTATCGCCGAAACTGATCGTCGGGGTCATCTCGAAGACCCGCGCGTCGCTGCCGTTGCCCTCCAGACGCTCGACGAGGATCTGCGCCGCCCGCTTGCCGATGTCGCGCCGGCAGGCATCCATCGTCGCCAGCTGCCGCGGCAGGCCTTGCAGCAGCTCGACGCCGTTGAACCCGGCCAACCCGATGCGGCCGGGGATGTCATAGCCCGCCTCCATCAGCCACAACAGCCCGCCCGCACCGATCATGTCATTGGAATAATACAGGAAATCCAGGTCCGGCGTGCGCTCCATCATCGCCTTGGTCATCTCGCGCCCCTTGGCCAGCGCCGAGCCGCCGGAATAGAACTCCTGGTCCATGATCTCGACACCATTGCGGGCCAGCTCCTCGGTGAACCCCTCGAAGCGTTTGCGGGCCCGGTGGTCGAGCGGCATCTTGGTGCCCATGAAGCCGATGTTCTCATAGCCCTGCTTGAGGATCGCTTTGGCCATCTGCCGACCGGCGCGGCGGTGCGAAATGCCCACAGCGGCGTCGATCGGGATGCCGTCGGTGTCCATGATCTCGACCACCGGGATGCCGGAGGCCTTGAGCATGGCGCGCGAGGCGTCTGACCGTTCGAGTCCGGCAATGATCACCCCGGAGGGCCGCCAGGACAGCATCTCGAAGAGTACCCGCTCTTCCTTTTCCGGCATGTAGTCGGTGACGCCCACCACCGGCTGCAGCTCGGTCTCTTCCAGCACCGCGCTGATCGCGCTCAGCACCTCGGGAAACACCATGTTCGACAGCGACGGGATGATCACCGCCACCAGGTTGACCCGTTGGCTGGCCAGCGCGCCGGCGATCTTGTTGGGCACGTAGCCCATCTGCTTGGCGGTGGCGAGCACCTTTTCGCGGGTGGCGGCGCTGACATCGCCACGGTTGCGCAGCACCCGGCTCACCGTCATCTCTGACACCCCCGAGGCTTCGGACACGTCGCGAAGCGTCAGCGGGCGGTTATGCTCTGAGGTCACTTGGATAATCCCGATTGATCTGGGCTCAGACTAGGCCCTCCGCGGGGGGTGTTCAAGTTCGCCTGTGCCGCAGGCGAGCGAGGGCCCCGGCGCATGCGTCCGGAACCGCACCCGCGGGCCCCGCCCGGCCCCGGCCTGCGGCGACGTTTCAGATCGCGCGGATTTCCGGGCTGACAGCGGCAGCGTGGGAGGGTATGTGAGACCTTGCGCGGCCCCGTGGCTCAACTGGATAGAGCAGGCCCCTCCTAAGCGACAGGTCAAGAGGAGAGTTTGCCTTTGAGAACAACGGATGGTTAGGATAGCGTCGGCGCGCGAACAGTCTTCCGAACTGTTTTCGCATCAAGAGTGGCCCCGTGGCTCAACTGGATAGAGCAGCCCCCTCCTAAGGGGCAGGTTGTTGGTTCGAATCCAACCGGGGTCACCAAAAACATCTAACCACTAATGCGATGTAGGGAGGCGCTGAGCACCGGACTGGAAAATCTCGTCATGAATGTGCCCCCGGCAGGGGCCAGATCAGCCAGGGCCAAGTCAGCCAGCGGCTCTACGCTCGGCTTCATTTTACTCGGCCTCCTTTCGCTCCGGTGTTATCAAAGAAGAACCTTCGCAGTAGCGGTGGTAGATCATGATCGTCATTAGCGCAGCCAGCATCGTCATGTGTGCGTCATCCATCGTGTCGAAATGTGCCTGCCCATAGTCAAGTGCTATGTGAACTCTGCCAGCCGCTGCGATGGCCAGCTCTCTTTGGCCAACATCTCGGAATGCCCGTTGTTCTAAGATCAACTGATAGTCGGCTCCATGACTGTGATAGCCTTCTTCTGAACTGATGCCGCTGGGTGGGGGCATCCACCGCATCAGTTCAAGGTTGTCCGCCGTGGCGACCTGATCAGCCTTGGACCTCTCCGAAGGTCGGCGCTCTTACACCACCTCTCGGGGCACTATCTTCGCCGGTGGCCTTCGTAGCGACCAGGCCGCAGTTGCCGCCGCGCTGCGGGAACCTTGGTCGAACGGGCAGACCGAGGGCCATCGCCTAAAGACGCTGAAACGCCAGATGTATGGTCGCGCGAATATCGACCTGCTCAAGGCTCGGCTTGTCGCGACATAATAGTTGAGAAGGTGCATCAACTTTGAGTGAGAGCCAAAGTTCGCTGCCGATTGACACATCAGATGCTTCTCTCTCCACCTATGCCCGCCACGGTGGCAGCGGGTTGATGGGAAGGCAGTTCATCCCATTAGCTCAAACTTTTCGGAAAACATCGTCCGGACGTTCACGGAAAAGAACGGAAAGTACGAGGTGCTCGAGAGCTTAGTTCGCTGAGTGAGACTTGATCGAACCCGTGGGTCCTTCTCCCTGCAGCGGCTCTCGGCCAAATTAGCAAAAGACGAAGGAAAAACACACACAAAAACATTATCTTGATGGGTTGCGCGGGAAAATTCTGCAACTACATGTCTGGCACGAAGAGCACGTGAACGTGAGCTCTACCACCCTTGACCCGCCATGAAGGCAGTCCGGACGCCAAGCGTTCGAAATTTGAAGCGCTGGAAGCGCCTCAACAGGGAGCAAGCTCATGAGCATGCATCATCGTAAGCGCTGTCTGCGCCCCACGCGGGATCAGCTTGACGGGGTGAAGTTCCAAGGTAGCAGCTCGTCGATCCTGCTGGCCGGGTGACCGGCGGCGATGGCTTCAAGGGTCGCCTTCAAATAG
>NZ_JAXMOR010000023.1:0-72115 GCF_034669705.1 Marinovum sp. | reverse complement strand
ATATCGAGGGCGGTCTGACCACCATCGAGGAAAAGGCCCTCGGCAACCTCGAGAAGATCGGCCGGACCTCGCAGTTCATCGACATTCTCGACCCGGCCGAGGCGCCGCAGTCGGGCAGTGGTCTCTACTTCATGGACAGCTCTTCGGCGGCGGCGGAATGCGTGACGCTGATGGCGGCGGGCGGTGCGGTGATCCACACCTTCCCGACCGGTCAGGGCAACGTGGTGGGCAACCCGATCGTGCCGGTGATCAAGATCACCGCCAACCCGCGCACCGTGCGCACCATGGCCGAGCATGTCGACGTCGATGTCTCTGGCATCCTGCGCCGCGAGCAGACCATCGACGAGGCCGGCGACGCGCTGATCGAGATGATCTGCCGCACCGCCAACGGCCGCAACACCGCCGCCGAGGCGCTGGGCCATCGCGAGTTCTCGATGACCAAGCTCTACCGGTCGGCCTGATCCATGAAGATCGTCGTCTCGGAATTCATGGACGAGACCGCGCTTTCGGCCTTCGGGCCGGAAGCGGAGGTGCTCTACGACCCCACATTGGTTGACGACCGCACGGCGCTGCTGGCGGCGCTTGCCGGCGCCGGCGGGCTGATCGTGCGCAACCGGACCCAGGTGGACCGGACGCTGCTCGAGGCCGCCCCAGCGCTGCGCGTCGTCGGCCGGCTGGGCGTCGGCCTCGACAATATCGACATGGCGGCCTGCGCCGAGCGCGGCGTCGCGGTCAGGCCCGCGACCGGCGCCAACACGCTCTCGGTGGCAGAATACGTGATCTCGACCACGCTGACGCTGCTGCGCGGCGCCTATGGCGCGACCCCGTCGATGATCGCCGGCCAATGGCCGCGCAACGCCCTGATCGGCGCCGAGGCCGCGGGCCGCACCATGGGCCTTTTGGGCTTTGGCGGCATTGCCCGCGCCGTGGCCGCCCGCGCCCGCGCGCTGGGGATGCAGATCGCCGCCTACGACCCCTACCTGCCCGAGGGCGATCCGGCCTGGCAGGGGGTGACCCGCTGCTCGATCGAGGAATTGCTGGCGCGCTCTGACGTGCTGTCGCTGCATGTGCCGCTGACCGAAGAGACCCGCGGCCTGATCGGCGCCGAGGCCCTCGCCGGCATGAAACCCGGGGCCATCGTGATCAACACCGCCCGCGGCGGCGTGGTCGACGAGCCGGCGCTGGCCCGCGCGCTGCGCGAGGGCCATCTCGGCGGCGCCGCGCTCGATGTCTTCGCGGTCGAGCCGCTGACCGCCGAGGCCGGCCAAGTCTTTGCCGGGATCGACAATCTGGTGCTGACGCCGCATATCGCGGGCGTCACCCGCGAGGGCAACATCCGCGTCAGCGCGATCACCGTCGACAACGTCCGCAAGGAGCTTGCCCATGTCACCGCCTGACACATCGCTGCCCCGCGAAGAGGCCGAGGCGCTGGTCGCCCGCGCCTTTGTCGCCGCCGGCGCCACCGAGGACAATGCCCTGAGCACCGCGCGCGCGCTGGTGGCGGCGGAGATCGATGGCCAGAAGGGCCACGGCTTTTCGCGCGTGGCCTCCTACGCCGCGCAGCTGCGCAGCGGCAAGCTGCGCGGCGATGCAATCCCCGAGCTGCAGACCCGCGGCGCGCGGATCGACGTCGACGCGCAGGACGGCTTTGCCTTTCCCGCCATCGAACAGGCGATTGCCGAACTGGCCCGTCTCGCGCCAGAGACCGGGGTCGCCATGGCGGCGATCCGGCGCTCGCATCACTGCGGCCAGCTTGGCGCGCATGTGGAGCGTCTGGCCGAGGCCGGGCTGGTGGCGCTGATGGTGGCCAATACCCCCAAGGCGATGGCGCCCTGGGGCGGCCATGCGCCGCTTTTCGGCACCAATCCGATCGCCTTTGCCGCACCGCGCGACGGCGCCCCGCCCCTGGTCATCGACCTGTCGCTGTCGAAGGTGGCGCGCGGCAAGGTCATGGCGGCGTCGAAATCCGGCCAGCCGATCCCGGAGGGCTGGGCGCTGGACGCCGAGGGCAACCCGACCACCGATCCGGCGGCGGCGCTCGCCGGCACGATGCTGCCGGCGGGCGATGCCAAGGGCGCGGCGCTGGCGCTGATCGTCGAGGTGCTGGCCGCCACGCTGACCGGGGCCAACCGCTCCGACGAGGCTTCGTCGTTCTTTGACGCCGAGGGGCCGGCGCCGGGCGTCGGCCAGATGATCCTGGCCTTCGACACTTCGGCCGTGCCCGATTTCGGCCGGCGGATCGAGGCGCTGCTCGGCGCCATCACCGACCAGCCCGGCACCCGCCTGCCCGGCCAGAAGCGTCTGGACGGACGCGGCGCCGCCAACGGCGGCCAGCAGGTGACCCTGCCGGGCCACCTGAGAGCGGAGATCGAAAGCCTGGCGGGCGCCTGAGCCCGCCGGAAAAAACCAAACCACAGGGAGGAAAGACAATGACAAACAAGACCCTCAAGGCGGCGCTGATCGGCTTTGCCGCGCTCACCGCCTCGCTCACCGGCGCCCAGGCAGAGGATTTCCCGCCGGGCCAGGTGGATTACATCATCCCCTTCGGCCCCGGCGGCGAGTCCGACATCACCGCCCGCTTTCAGCAGCCGTTCTTCGAAGAGCTCTACGGCGAGCAGCTGATCGTCTCCTACAAGCCCGGCGGCGGCGGCGCGGTGGGCTGGTCGCAGCTCAATTCCATGGCCGATGACGGTTCGGTCATCATGGGGGTGAACCTGCCGCATATCATCCTCAAGCCGAAGCAGGGCAATGTCGGCTTCGAGACCGACGACATCACCAATGTCTACATGTTCCACTACACGCCAGACGCCATCGTGGTGCGTGCCGACAGCCCCTACCAGACCCTCGACGACCTGATCGCCGACGCCAAGGAGAAGCCGCGGCAGGTGACCTTCTCGGGCTCTGGCAAGGGCACCGCCAACCATCTGGTGGCGATCCGCTTTGACGAGCTGGCCGAGACCGAGACGACCTATGTCTCCTTCAAGGGCACCGGCGCCGCGGTGACCGCGATGCTGGGCGGACAGGTCAGCGCCGAATGGGGCTATACCACCGTCGGCGTGGGCCAGGGCGATGCAGTGCGGCTCTTGGCCGTGGCGATGGAAGAGCGCCACCCGGCCTTCCCCGATGTGCCGACCTTCCGGGAACTGGGCTATGACATCGTCTCCGGCGCCTACCGTGGCATCGCGGTGCCCTCGGGTGCCTCGGAAGAGACCCGTCAGGCGGTGTCTGACGCGATTGCGGCGATCAACCAGAACGAGGCCTTCCGCCAAAAGATGATCGACGGCGGCTTTGCCCTGCTCGACGTGCCCTACGGCGCCGAAATGGATGCCTTCATGGCGGCCCGGGCCGAGGAATACCTGCCCGCCGCCCGCGCCGCCGGCATCATCGACTGACAACCGTCCCGGTTGCTTCGGAGGGCCCCTCGCGGGCCCTCCGCCTGTCGCGGGCCAAGCGGCCGGCGTCCCCCTCGAACCACGGGATCAGATCATGCTCGACTTCCTTCTCGCGGCGCTGACGCCGCTCAATATCCTGCTCGCGCTCGGGGGCGTGGCGGCCGGCACGATCATCGGCTCGGTGCCGGGTCTGACCGCGACCATGGCGGTGGCAGTGCTGGTGCCGCTGACCTTCGGGATGCCGCCGGAGAGCGCGCTGATCCTTTTGGGCGCGATCTATACCGGCGCGATCTATGGCGGCGCCTATGCCGCAATCCTGCTCAACACCCCCGGCACCCCCTCGGCCATCGGCACCACCTTCGACGGCTACCCGATGGCCAAGAAGGGCGATGGCGATCTGGCCGTCACCGTGGCCTGCCTCGCCTCTCTGGTGGGCGGTCTGGTCGGCGCCGGCGCGCTGTTGCTGCTGGCCCCGCCGCTGGCCGAGGCCGCGCTGGCCTTTGGCCCGGTGGAATATTTCTGGCTTGCCATCTTCGGCCTGTCGCTGATCGCCGCGCTCTCGACCGGGGATTTCCTCAAGGGGCTGATCGGCGCCTGCCTCGGCATCCTGATCGCCATGGTGGGCATCTCGGAAACCAGCGCCGAGGTCCGCTTCACCTTCGGCTCGAACACCCTCTTGGGCGGGATCGAGACGGTCTCGGCCCTCATCGGCCTGTACTGCGTGCCGGTGCTCATCGAACTGGCGGCGCGCCGCGACCGGCACCTCAAGGAGCCCGCGGAAACCCGCGGCTTCCGCCTGCCAGAGGCCTTCTGGACGCTGATGCACGAGAAGGTCAACGTGGTGAAAAGCTCGGTCATCGGCACCTTGGTGGGCGCCCTGCCCGGCGCCGGCGGCTCGATCGCCGGGCTCGTCGCCTATTCCGAGGCGCGCCGCGCCAACCGCCGCGCCCCGGCCTATGGTACCGGCAATCCCGGCGGCATCGTGGCCACGGAATCGGCCAACAACGCCACCGTCGGCGGCGGCTTCATCCCGACGCTGGTGCTGGGCATCCCCGGCACGCCGCCAGACGCGGTGATCCTCGGCGCGCTGCTGGTGCAGGGCGTGCGCACCGGCCCGACGCTCTTTGCCGACGGCTCGAACATCGTCTATACCTTCATCTTCGGGCTGTTCCTCGCCACGATCCTGATGCTGCCGGTCGGCCTGCTGATCGGCCGCTTCGCCTATCGCACCATCGTTCAGGCGCCCAAGGCCGGGCTGGTGCCGGTGGTGGCCTTCATGACGGTGATCGGCAGCTTCTCGATCCGCAACAGCCTGGCCGATGTCGGCGTCATGGTGGTGCTGGGCGTGATCGGCTGGATCGCCGGCCGGCGCGGTTTCTCGGTCTCGCCGATCGTGCTCGGGCTGATCCTCGGCCGCATCGCCGAGGAGGGCTTTGTCCAGAGCTGGACCATCGGCGACGCCATGGGCAACGTCTGGGGCCAGTTCTTCAGCCGGCCGCTGTCGCTGGTGATCATCGCGCTGACGCTTCTCAGCTTCCTCTACCCGTTCTGGCCGGCGCTGATGACCGCACTGCGCCGCCGCCCGGCCACGCCCGGCGATCCGGCGCAGGCCGTGCCCCGTGCCGACGCTGCGGCCGTCCTGCGCGATCTGGCCGGGATCGGCGTCATGGCGGCGGTGGCAGTGGTGGCCATCGTGCAGAGCGGGCCGCTCAACCCAGAGGCGGCGGTCTTTCCGCGCACCATCGCCATCGGCATGCTGATCCTCTGCGGTTTCGCGGCGCTCGAGACGCTGCTGACCCGGCGGGTGACCGAGGACCGCAGCAGCGGCTCGGCGCTGCGCCGCCTCGGCGTGCCGGCCTCGATGGGGCTTGCGGTGGTGCTGGTGCCGGTGCTGGGCTTTGCCGCCGCCGGGATCGTGATGGCGCTGGGGCTGATGCTCTGCGCCGAACACGACCGCCGCGACCGGCGCAGCTGGGCGGTTCTGGCCGCCGGCGTGGCGCTGGTGATCCTCCTCTTCACCCTCTGCTTCCGCCAGCTGCTTGCCGTGCCGCTGCCCGGCGGGCTGCTGTTCTGACCCACGTTTGCAACCGAAAGACACCCGCATGACCGAGACCGCCCGTTCCACCCCCCGCCTGAGGCTGGCCGCGTCCCGCCTCGACACGCTCTGGCCGGGGCTTCTGGTCTGCGGGCTGGCGGCGCTGGCGGCGCAGTTCCTGTCGGATCACTACGGCACGCCGGCGATGCTGCTGGCGCTGCTGATCGGGCTGTCGCTGCACTTCCTGGTCGAGGATGGCGAGCGCTGCGCCGCGGGCATCGGCTTTGCCAGCAAGACGGTACTGCGCCTCGGCGTGGCGCTGCTGGGTGCGCGGATCAGCTTCGAGGTCTTCGTCGGGCTGGGCTTCGGGGTGATCGCGCTGATCGTCGGCGCGCTGCTGGCGACGCTGGTCTTTGGCTGGATCACCGCGCGACTGCTGGGCCGCGGCTGGCGGCTGGCGATCCTGACGGCGGGGGCGGTGTCGATCTGCGGCGCCTCGGCCGCCATGGCGATCGCCGCGGTGCTGCCGCGCAACGAGTTCAGCGAACGCAACCTCAGCTTCACCGTCTTCGGCGTCACCCTGCTCAGCACGGTGGCGATGATCCTCTACCCGATCCTGGTGCAGCTCATCGGCCTGTCCGATCACGCCGCCGGCATCTTTCTTGGCGGCACGATCCACGACGTGGCGCAGGTGGTGGGCGCCGGGTTCTCGGTCTCCGACCAGGTCGGCGAGACCGCCACCACGGTCAAGCTGATCCGGGTGTCGATGCTGGCCCCCTTCGTGCTGATCCTGACCCTGTCGCTGCGCAAGGCCGGGGTCGAGGAGCCGCGCGACGGCAAGCGGCCGCCGGTGGTGCCGGGCTTCGTTCTGGCCTTTCTGGCGCTGGCCTGCGTCAACTCGCTGGGCGCCATCCCCGAGGCGGTGCAATCGGCGCTCTGGGCGCTGTCGAAATGGGCCATGCTGACCGCCATCGCCGCCGTCGGCATGAAGACCGAACTCAGGCGCATCCTCTCGGTGCCGATGCAATCGGTGGTGCTGATCTTCCTCGAGACCCTGTTCATCGCCGGCGTCGTGCTGGCCGGGGCGATGATGCTGCTCTGAGACCGCGCGGGCGGGTCACGCGGCCCGCCCTGCCCCGTCGCACGTCAGACAGCGCAAAGGATTGAAATTGATCGAAGACGCCGGGCGTGGTAAGGAAATTATCAATCAAGCTCGGCTACCCCCTCGGACAGTGATCACCGCAGCGAGGCTGCAAGGCCGACCCGACCCGAGGAGCAGACCCGATGGTAGCGCGTACCTTCTATGCCGTCGACAGCCAGGCGCTGACGGTGATCCTGTCGACCAGCCAGACGGTCGGCGACACGATCATCAACAATTCCGACTCGCCCGACGGCACCCAGTACCAGTTCAACGAGGGGTTCTCGGCCTATCAGATCACGCTCGAGGATACCGGCGGCAATCCCGACACCTTCGAGGATGACGACCTTGCCCATCATGTGATCACCGATGGCGCCGGCCTTGTGGCCGACGGCACCGGGGTCGAGGCGGAATCCATCATCCGGCTGCAGGAGCTGAGCGCCGACGGCACGCCCGTCGGGCCGGTGATCAACGTCTATGTGCTGTCTCAGAACGGCATCGCAGGCGAGGTCTGGGGCTTTGCCACCGACGCGCCGATGACGCCGGGGGCAAGCTATCAGAAGGTTGGCGGCAACAGCATCGGCTCGACCGACTACAGCGCCTTTGCCGAGGGCTGGCTGGTGTCGGTCAATGGCACCGATGCCGCAGAGACCATGGGCGTGGGCTATACCGATGCCCAGGGCGACCAGATCGACGGCACCGACGGCCAGAACGAGATCATCTATGGCTACGGCGGCGACGACACGATCATCGCCGGCGCCGGCAATGACACCATCCTCGGCGGCAGCGGCGCGGATTCGATCGACGGGGCGGGCGGCACAGACACCGCCGTCTATTCCGATTCCGGCTCGGCCGTCGCGGTCAACCTGGTCACCGGCACCGGCCGCGGCGGCACGGCCGAGGGCGACCGGCTGAGCAATATCGAGAACGTCACCGGCTCTGACCACGCCGACCTGCTGACCGGCGATGGCCAGGCCAATGTGCTCGATGGCCGCGCCGGGGCCGACACGCTGAACGGCGGCGCTGGCGACGACACGCTGATCGGCGGCGCGGGGGCGGATTCCCTCGATGGCGGCACCGGCCACGATACCGCCGATTACAGCGCCTCCGGCGGCGGCGTCACCATCAACCTGGCCACTGGCACCGGGGCGGGAGGCGATGCCGAGGGCGACACGCTCACCGGCATCGAGAACGTCACCGGCTCGGATTTCGGCGACGCTGTGCTGGGCGACGGTCAGGCCAACGTGATCGACGGCGGCGGGGGCGATGACACGCTCTTTGGCGCCGAGGGCGCCGACACCCTTCGGGGTGGTACCGGCAACGATTTCGTCAATGGTGGCGCCGGGGCCGATGCGCTTGACGGCGGCGCCGGCATCGATACCGCCGACTACAGTTCCTCGGGCACCGCGGTGAACGTCAACCTGGCGACCGGAACCGGATCGGGCGGCGACGCCCAGGGCGACACGCTGAGCAACTTCGAGAACCTGATCGGCTCGGATCGCAACGACACGCTGACCGGCGATGGCGGCAACAACCGGCTCGACGGTGGCAGCGGCCGCGACATCCTGGACGGGGGCGCTGGCGAGGATGTGCTGATCGGTGGCGCCGGCGGCGACAGCCTCGATGGCGGGGCCGGCACCGACTGGGCCAGCTATGAAGGCTCTGGCGCGGGGGTCGATGTCGACCTGGCGACCGGGACCGGATCGGGCGGCGACGCGCAGGGCGACACCATCACCGGGGTCGAGAACCTCTGGGGCTCTGGCCATGCCGACACGCTGACCGGCGACGCACAGGACAACATCCTGGCCGGCGATGCCGGGGCCGACAGGCTGAGCGGCGGCGCGGGACACGACACCCTGGCCGGCGGCGCGGGGGCGGACACGCTGGCAGGCGGCACCGGCACCGACACCGCCTGGTACGCCCGCAGCGACTCAGGCGTGGCGGTCGACCTGGCCGCCGGAACCGGATCGGGCGGCACGGCAGAGGGCGACCATATCTCCGGCGTCGAGAACGTGACGGGCTCGGCCCACGCCGACACGCTCAGCGGCAACCGCGCCGACAACCTGCTGGAGGGCGGGGCCGGCAACGACAGCCTGTCCGGCGGTGCCGGCACCGACACCCTCGACGGCGGCGCCGGCAATGACACCCTGAACGGCGGCGAAGGGGCGGATTCACTGGTCGGTGGCACCGGCACCGACACCGCGGATTACAGCGGCTCGGCAAGCGCCGTGAAGGTCGACCTGGCCCACGGCACCGGCAGCGGCGGCGATGCCGAGGGCGACACCCTGTCCTCGATCGAGAATGTCTCGGGGTCGGATTTCAATGACAGCCTGGCCGGCAGCGACCAGGCCAACGTGATGACCGGCGGCGCGGGCAACGACAGCATCCAAGGCGGCGCCGGGGCCGATACCCTCGACGGCGGCAGCGGCGCCGATACCCTGGCGGGCGGCACCGGCAACGACCTGATGACCGGCGGTGCTGGCGACGACGTCTTTGCCGTCTCCGCCGGGTCGGGGGCCGACACGATCTCGGATTTCGACCTCACCGACAGCGATGGCGACGGGCGCTACAACGACCAGCTCGACCTGTCGGGCCTGACCGACGCCCAGGGCAACCCGATCCAGCTGGCGGATGTGACGGTCACCGACGACGGCTTCGGCAATGCGCTGCTGTCCTTCCCCAACGGCGAGACGCTGCTGCTGCAGGGCGTGTCGCCGGCGCAGATGAGCAGCAGCTCGCAGATGACCTCGGCCGGGGTGCCCTGTTTCACCATCGGCACCCTGATCCGGACCGCGCGCGGCGAGCGGCCGATCGAGCGGCTGGAGCCCGGCGACCTGATCGCCACCCTCGACCACGGCCTGCAACCGCTGCGCTGGATCGGACGCCGCAAGCTTGGCGCGCAGGCGTTGGCGGCGGCGCCCGACAGCCGGCCGATCTGGATGCCGGAGGGGTTTAACGGGCTGCACAGCGACACCCTGGTCTCGCCACAGCACGGCATGCTGCTCGACAGCGCCCTGACCGGGGGGGCGCCCGCGCTGGTGCGCGCCAAGCACCTGACCGGGCTGAGCGGCGCGGCGCGGGTGGCCCATGGCAAGAAGCGCGTGACCTATCTGCACCTGCTCTTCGACCGCCATCAGATCGTCTTTGCCAATGGTGCCGCCTTCGAGAGCTTTTATCCCGGCCCGCAGTCGCTGGCCATGTTTCCCCCGGCGACCCTCACCACGCTGGCGGCGCTTGTTCCCGGGCTGGGCCGGGTGCCGGTGGAGCAGTGCTACGGCCCGCCGGCGCGCCCCTATCTCAGGCGCGAGGAGACGCGCGACCTCTGGCCGATCCGCAAGATCAAGGCCCGCGCCGCACCGCTGGCGGCGCGCCGGGCCTGACGCTCCGGGCCGCCCCTTTCGCTGTGGCAGGCAGCGCCCGAGACCGATCGCCGGCGCCGCGACCGACACCAAGCGCTGAGTTCAAGGCTCCGCTGGCCCTGCGCACGGCCCACCCGGAGGCCGCGCCATAAGCTGCCTCACGGGGTGGCGCCGCATGCGCGGGGCGCCGCGTCACGCGCAAATCTCGATGCGTCTGAGATCGGGGTATTCCATCTGCGCCGTGCCCAGCAAAAGCGCGTGGTGATGGGTCTGGACATAGCGGGCCTGAAACTCCGACGCGGCGCGGAGCGTCAGCACGCCGGCGTCACAGCCCCCGGGCTTGAGCGCGACGAACCAGCTGCGATGCAGGGCCGGTTCAAGCTCTGCCAGCCGCGCGAGGGTGCGGGCCCAGGCCCCCCCCTGCCCGGCCGGCGCCGCGTCCTGCAGCCCGGCCGGCGGGTGCGACGCTGCGAAATCGACCGCCGTCACCGTGGCGGGCACCGGCTGGGCACCCTGCTGCTCCATGCGGTGGGCGAAATCCGGCCCCACCCGCTGCCAGACCGGCGCGCTCAGCCGGAAGATCTCGGCGATGTTGAGACGGTAGGCCGCCACCCTGCCCCGCACCCCGGGCCGCAGCTGAAGCAGGATCGACGCCTGGGTCAGCCGCTTGATCTCGCGTTTCACGGTGCGCTCGTCCACCGACCAGAGCCGCGCCATCTCGCGCTGGCCGACGGTCAGCTCGTTGCGGGCCCAGTTGTAGCGCGCCGTCACCAGCGCCACCAACCGCAGCATCGAGGTCTGAAACCCCGCAGACCCGTTCAGCCCCGCCACCGACAGCGCGGTCAGAAGATCGTATTTCTGCGACCCGGCCTGCGGCCCCGTGTATCGCTTTGCATCCATGTCCGCTCACTCTCACCTCTGAGATCGGCTCTTCGTCCGATTCCCATTCTGTTACCGAGTGTTCATTAATCCCGTATTTTGTCAACAACGGGTTAATTACGGGAACGGGATCTGAAATCCTGAAAAAGAAGAAATATAGGGTTTAATGGTATAGGGGGACAGCCAGGCGTCACCCTATAGGGCCTTGGGTGTCACCCTATATGCTGGAGGCGACCTCAGCCTGTCACCCAAATCGTTGCAGGATTTCCACAAAATTCCCGTTATTTCCTCGTGCCACCGCAAAAATCGGGATTTTCGGGAATCTGCGTTTTGCGCTCTGCCGAAATCCGGTTATTCAGACTTCAATAGCATATAACGCGAGTGAGGCCATGCGAGATCATTCCAACCTGCAATCGATGAACGAACGAAGCCTGGCGCAGCAGGCCGCCGTGCGCAAGGCGACCTTCTCTCCCGGCGAGGAGAAAGTCCTGCGGCCGTTCTCGATCTGGGAAATCAGCCAGTTCATGTTCAACGTCGCCGCCGACACCCTGCGCAAGAAGCTGGCCGACGACCCGACCCTGCCGCAGGGCGCCACCGAAGAGGACGGCCGCCAGCGCTGGTTCTCGCTGGCCGAGATCAACGAGTTGCGCCGCCGCGTGCGGTTTCGCGGCAAGACCCTGCTGCCCAAGCGCCCCGGCGGCCGGGCGATGCGCGTCGCGGTGTCGAACTTCAAGGGCGGCGTCGGCAAGACCGTTGTGGCGCAGCATCTCGCCAATGCCGCGGCGCTTGACGGCTACCGGGTGCTGGTGGTGGATTTCGACCCGCAGGCGACGCTGACCCATTCGATGGGGCTGGTCGAGGTCAAGGAGTGGAACACCGTCTGGGGCATCATGTGCCGCGATCTCTGCCGCGAGGCCGACCGCATCGCCGCCGCCTATGACGACCCGGCCGACTGCCCCTACCCCACCGCCGACGAGCTGCCAGAGGACGTGCAGTCGATCGGCGCGCAGCGGGTGCAGGACTTCATCCAGAAGACCGCCTGGCCAACCATCGACATCATCCCCTCCTGCGCCAATGCCGCCTTTGTCGAGTTCGCCAGCGCGCAATACCGCTCGATGCACAAGGCCTGGAGCTTCTTTGGCTGCGTCGCCCGCTATCTTGACGAGCTGCCCGATGACCAGTTCGACCTGATCATCTTCGACTGCCCGCCGGCGATCGGCTACCAGTCGCTGAACGCGGCCTTTGCCGCCGACATCCTCTATATCCCCTCCGGCCCCGGCTATTGGGAATACGACAGCACCACCAGCTTTCTCGGCCAGCTCGGTGATGCGCTCGAGGATATTTCGGAAGGCTACGCCAAGATCGCCGCCGACGCCGGCATCACCCTGCCCAAGCAGTTCGATGATATCCGCCTGCTGATGACCCGCTTCGAGGCGTCGAACCCGCTGCATGTGGCGATGATGGAGGCCTTCCGCAATGTCTTTGGCGCCGACGTCTGCAACAACGCGATCGAGATGACCCGCGCGGTGGAGCAATCGGGACGCTTTCAGATGTCGGTCTATGAGCAGGATTATCGCCAGATGACCCGTGAGACCTGGAAGCGCGCGCGGCAATCCTTTGACGCCACCTATGACGAGTTCAAGGAGGTGGTGCTGCGCGCCTGGGAACGGCGCGAGACGAAACAGGAGGTTGAGGCATGAGCCGGAACAAATTCGGGTTCGGCCCGATCGACACCCCCGACACCCCCAAACGCCGGCGCGAGGTCGGACCGATGGGCGCCGCCGTGCGCGAGGCGGCCGGATCATTGGCCGAGAGCACCGAGAGCCTGGTCGAGCAGCGCCGCCAGAACGCCGCCGACGCCAAGGAATGGCGCCGCGCGCAGGGCGAGGGCCGGGTGCTTGTCGAGATCCCGCTCGATGACATCCAGACCGACGCCCTGCCCCGCGACCGGCTCGATCTCGAGGCGGTGGCCGCCTCAGACGAGATGGAGGAGCTCAAGACCTCGATCCGCGAGCGCGGACAGAAAGAGCCGATCGAGGTCTTTGCGAGCGACGCGGGCTATCAGCTCAAGAAAGGCTGGCGGCGACTGACAGCGCTGCGGCAGCTCTTCAAGGAGACCGGCGACGCGCGGTTTTCCCGGGCGGTGGCGCGGGTTGACGAGGGCGCGGCGAGCCGCATCGACCTCTATATCGACATGGTCGAGGAAAACGTCATCCGCGAGGATTTGACCTTTGCCGAGATGGCGCAGGTGGCGATCATCGCCGCGCGCGAAGAAGGGCAGGGCGCGGCCGATCTGGTCAGCCGGATCTATGCCTCGCTGCACAAGATGAAGCGCAGCTATATCCGCAGCTTCGTCTTCCTGCTCGAGCAGCTGGGCGCGGCGCTGGTTTTTCCCAAGGCGGTGGCACGCAACCTCGGGGTCGAGGTGGCGCGCCGGTTGCAGGCCGCGCCAGAGCTTGCTCCGGCGCTGCGCGAAGAGCTGGCGCAGGCCGCGACGCCGGAGGATCAGACCGCCATCCTGCGCCGGTTTGCCGAGGGCAGCGCCGCGCCAGAGCGCAAACCCAAGGCCGAGAAGAGCGTGAAGTACGAGTTTCACGTCGGCAGCACCAAGGTCACCGCGCGCCGGGGCGAGTGCCGCATCCTGTCGGACGTGGATTTCGCCTCTGTCGACCGCAAGCGCCTGCAGCGCGCGATCGAGGCTTTCGAGGCGGCGCTGAAATCGTAACCCGCGGGTTACCGCACCGACCGTAACCCACGGGTTACACGCAACGCCCGCCCTGACCGGCGGGCGTTTCTGCATGTGGCGGGCGAGGGCAGGGGGGTGTCGGTAAGTCTGACGGGTGGGTTTCGTCGTCCGGCGGGGGCCGCCAGAAGCTCCGAGGAAGTTTGCCGCTTGCTGGGGAAACGCACGCGTTCTGCGAGGTTTCGCCGCGTGAGTTGGGCCGCATTGTCTGTAAGTATCTGAAATTGATAAGAGGGTTCAATTCCGGGACTGACTTCGGCCTCCCAGAACGCTCCCGGCATACCGGCGGCCGCCCGGCCCGCCTGCTCCGCAGCGCGGTCGCCGTTCCCGCCTGACCTGCGTCTTCTGGACTATAATTATTTCTGGGGGAGGCCGCAGGCCGGCGGCAAAGCTCCCCCGTCTCTCACCGATTGCCGGTCAGGGCCTCCTTGCGGCCGGGGTGGCGCACCTCATCGGCCGAGGGGGTCGGCCAGTCGAAGTAATCCAGCGTTCCGGCATAGCCGTTGCCACCCATCCGGCCCAGGGCGTCAAGCCGTTCGTGGTCGGAATAATAGGTCTCAGGGTCGATAATATCCTCTCGGATATGGGCGCGAAGGATTCGGCCGAGGATGATCTCGCGGGCAGAGCTGACGGCGATGCCGAGGTAGCGCTCGCATTCGAAGGCCACCGGCGCCTCGGCGATCCGGGGGCAGGCAACACGGTCGCCCGGCACCGCGGTCAGCCCCGCCAGTTCCAGCTCGTCGACCTCCGGCCCGAAGCCGGCGGCGGTCTTGGCCATGGCCTCGACGTTGGCGCGATCGACGATGTTGACGGTGAAACATTCGGTCATGCGGATGTTCCAGGCGGTGTCCTTGAAGCTGCGGTCAGGCTTGTTCTCGACCCCGAGCGCCAGGATCGGCGGATCGGCGGAGAGGCAGTTGAAGAACGAATAGGGCGCGGCATTGGCCACACCGTCAGGAGAGATCGTGGTGACCCAGGCAATCGGCCGCGGCACGATGGTGCCGATCATCACCTTGTAAGCCTGGCGGGCCGAGAGATCGGCGAAATCAAAGGCGTGATAGCCGTCTTGCAGGGTCATTGGGCCAGTTCCTTGCCGTAATGTGAGAGAATGGATTGGATACTATCGGGTTGCGCGGCAAGCTCGGCGCGGCCGGCGACGGCACCGAGGTGGTGCTCCATGATCGCGATGGCGCGCTGCGCATCGCCGGCGCGGATCGCGGCGATGATCTGCGAATGCTCGTCGACCGCGCAATCCGAGGAATGGCTGCGGGCATAGAGCGACAGGATCAGCGAGCAGCGCAGCACCACCTCAGAGACATAGCGGGTCAGCACCGGGTTGCCGGTGAGCTCGGCCAGCAGCACGTGAAATTCGCCGGCGAGGCGGATCGACACCGGGCCATCCTTGCCGCGCACCGCCTCTTCCTGGCGCACATGTGCCTCGAGCCGGTCATAGCCGCTGCCCGGCATCCGGTCACAGAGCAGGCGAATCACGTCGTTTTCCAGGCAGCGCCGCACCTCGAAGACATGCTGCGCCTCGTCGCGCGAGGGCTCGGCGACAAAGGCGCCGCGGTTGCGGCGGGTGACCACCAGCCCCTCGTGTTCCAGCCGCACCAGCGCATGGCGCACGATGGTGCGCGACACGCCGAACTGTTCGCCCACGGTGTCTTCGGGCAGCCGCATGCCCGGTTTCAGCGCCTGTTCGATGATCGCCTTGCGCAGCAGGTCATGAACCGCGTCGGTCAGGGTGGTTCTGGTCTCACTCATGGTCGGATCTGCCTATCAAATTCGCACAATCACTATCGCATACAGTTTTGGCAGTCAATCGGATACAATTTTCTTGAGCTATTGTATTCACTGTGCCACCCAACATGCATCGTATCCAATTTCGTCGATTCCGAAATACAATCCATGTAAACGAGGACCAGACCATGAAACTCCGTCATCTCATGCTTGCAACGGCGGCAGTTGCCGCTTTGTCAGGCACTGCCCAGGCCGAGAACGTGCTGAAATGGGGCGCCAACCGCGATGTCGGCTCGCTCGACCCCTATTCCTTTGGCGACAGCTTCACCATCAACGTGCTCAACCACGTCTATGAGGGGCTGGTGCGCTACAACAAGGAGCTCAAGATCGAGCCGGCGCTGGCGGAAAGCTGGGAAATCCTCGACGACCAGATCACCTGGCGCTTCAAGCTGCGCGATGGGGTGACCTTTCACAACGGCAATCCGTTCACCGCCGAGGACGTGGTCGCCTCGCTGACCCGCGTCAGCCACGAGACCTCGCCGCTGAAAGGCAACCTGCCGGCCTATGTCAGCTCGAAGGTGGTCGATGACCTGACCGTCGACATCACCCTGAACGGCACCTATCCGCTGCTGCTCAACGATCTGACCAACATCCATATCTTCGACGAAGAGTGGATGACCGAGAACGACGCGCTGATGCCGACCGACGTGGGCGCGGGCACCGAGGGCTATGCCACCTACAACGCCAACGGCACCGGCCCCTTTATCGTCGAGAGCCGCCAGCCCGATGCCAAGACCGTGTTTGTCGCCAATGCCGACTGGTGGGACGAGCCGCAGCACAACCTCGACCGGATCGAGCTGACGCCGGTGAATTCGGCCGCCACACGTGTGGCCGCGCTGCTCTCTGGCGAGATCAGCTTTACCAATGACGCGCCGGTGCAGGATTTGCCGCGGCTGGTCGCCGCGCCCAATGTCGAGGTGCTCGAAGGCGTCGACCTGCGCACGGTGATGATCGGCTTTCCGTTCCGCGACACGCTGACCACCGGCGAGGCCAACCCCTTTGCCGAGAAATCCGTGCGCGAAGCGCTCTACAAGGCGATCGACCTCGACCTGATCCACCAGAAGGTGATGCGCGGCAAGTCCCGCAACGCCGGCGCCACCGTCGCGCCGCCGATCCCGGGCTATACCGAGGCGCTCGACGAATTGCCGGTCCATGACCCCGAGGCCGCCAAGGCCCTGCTGGCCGAGGCCGGCGTGCCCGAGGGGCTGGCGTTCGAATTCAACTGCCTCAGCGACGGGCTGGTGAACGAAGAGCAGTTCTGTCAGGCCATCGCCTCGATGTGGAGCCGGATCGGGCTTTCGCCCAAGCTCGACGTGGCGCCGCGCGCGGTGCAATCGCCGAAGCGGACCAACGGCAAGACCGACGTCTATACCCTGGGCTGGGCGACGCTGCCGCTGCTCGACAGCTATTCGCCGCTGCTGCAGATCTTCCACTCCAAGGACGGCAATGCCGGCGTGTTCAACTGGGGCGGCTGGTCCTACCCCGAGCTTGACGCGCTGATCGACGCGGCGGGCAGCGAGCTTGACCTCGAGACGCGGCTGGCGCTGCAGACCGAGGCCCTGCAGATGGTCAAGGACGAGATGATCATGATCCCGCTGCACCAGCAGCCGATGGCCTGGGCGGTGACCGAGGAGGTGGCGGAGATGCCGCTCTTCCCCGACGCCAAGCCGCGGCTCTGGTTTGCCAAGATGGGCACCGGTTCCTGACGCACGGGTGGGGTCGCCTTGCGGGGCGACCCGGCCTGACCCTGTAGTCGGATCGCTCGCGCGATCCGGAACTGATCTAAACGTCGGATCGTCAAGACGATCCGACTGGCCGGGGGATTTCATCCCCCGGACCCCCTGAGAGTTTATTCGGCAAGATGAAGGGAGCGGATCCGCTTCTTCATCCTGCCCGGCACTGGAGACCGGAATGATTGCCTTTCTTCTCAAACGCACCGCCAACGCGGCCTTCGTCATGCTGGCGGTGGCGCTGCTGGCCTTCGTGATCTTCCGCTTCTTCGGCGACCCGGTCGAGATGATGGTGAACGAGCAGGCCACCTTGCAGGACCGCGTCGAACTGCGCGAGCGGCTGGGGCTGAACGACAGTTTCGTCACCCAGTACACCCGTTTCGTCACCAACGCGGTGCAGGGCGATTTCGGGATTTCCTATCGCAACCAGCAGGACGTGATGGTGCTGATCAAGGAGCGCTTCCCGGCGACCTTCGAGCTGGTGCTGGTGGCCACCGTGATCTCGCTCGTGGTGGGCATTCCGGCCGGGGTGATCACCGCGGTCTATCGAGACAGCCGATTGGCCAACATGCTGCAGCTGGGGTCGATCATCGGGGTGTCGCTGCCAAGTTTCGTGGTGGGCATCCTGCTGATCCTCGCCTTCTCGGTCTCGCTCGGCTGGCTGCCGGCCTTCGGGCGGGGCGAGACGGTGGACATCGGCTGGTGGTCGACCGGGCTGCTCACGCCCTCTGGCCGGGCGGCGCTGATCCTGCCGGCGATCTCGCTCTCGACCTTTCAGGTGACGCTGGTGATGCGGCTGGTGCGGGCCGAGATGCTGGAAACCCTGCGCGCCGATTACATCAAGTTCGCCCGTGCCCGCGGCGTGCCCACCGCCCGGGTGCAATGGCGCCACGCGCTTCGCAACTGCCTGATGCCGGTGATCACGCTCACCGGCATGCAGATCGGCAACCTGATCGCCTTTGCGCTGGTGACCGAGACGGTGTTTCAATGGCCCGGCATGGGGATGCTCTTCATCCAGGCGGTGACCTTTGTCGACCTGCCGGTGATGGCCGCCTACCTGCTGATCGTTTCCTTCATCTTCGTCGCCCTCAATACCCTCGTCGACATCACCTATGCCTGGGTCGATCCGCGCCTGCGCGACGACAGCGCCCGTGGCAATGGCTGAACCGGAGACCCCCATGGACAAGACCATCCCCCTGACCCAGACCGCCGCCACCGCGGCCCCCGTGCGCCCCTCGCGGCTGACCCGGCTGCGCGAGAGCGACCTGTGGTTTTCCTTCCGCGCGCATCCTTCGGCGATCTTTGCCGCGGTGCTGCTGGCGCTGGTGGCGCTGACCGCCTTTCTCGCGCCCTGGATCACACCGCAGAACCCCTACGACCTGGCCGCGCTCGAGCTCTGGAACTCGGAAATCCCGCCGATCTGGGAGGCAGACGGCCAATGGCCCTACCTTCTGGGCACCGACACGCAAGGCCGCGACATCCTTTCGGCGGTGCTCTACGGCTCGCGCATCTCGCTGATCATCGGATTTGCCTCGGTGCTGCTGGCGCTGGCCGTGGGCCTCGCGTTGGGGCTGGTCGCGGGCTATTTCGGCGGCTGGATCGACAATGTAATCATGCGGGTGGGCGACGTGCTCTTGTCGATGCCCTTCATCCTGATCGCCATCCTGATCACCGCCATCGCCTCCGCCTCGCTGCCCACGGGCCTCAAGGACGTGCTGGCGGCGCCGATCCTGATCTTTGCCATCGCGGTACCCTCTTGGGTGCAATATGCCCGCACGGTGCGCGCCTCGGCGATGGTCGAGGCGAAAAAGGAATACGTGCAGGCGGCCAAGCTGATCCGGGTGAAATCCTGGCGGGTGATGCTGCACCACATCCTGCCCAACTGCCTGACGCCGATTCTGGTGGCGGCGACGCTGAACTTCGGCCTGGCGATCCTGTCGGAGGCGACGCTGTCCTTCCTCGGCGTCGGCATGCCGCCGGACCAACCCTCGCTCGGCACGCTCATTCGGATCGGCAACCAATATCTCTTCTCCGGCCTGTGGTGGATCGTGGTCTTCCCGTCGATCCAGCTCTGCCTGATCGTGCTCTCGGTCAACATGATCGGCGACTGGCTGCGCGATGCGCTCAACCCCAAACTGCGGTGATTTCAGTGACCTCCAAGACTATTCAGAACGTGCGCCCGATGGGCGGCCCGGCCACCGACCTGCATATCGTTGACGGCGTCTTTGTCGCCGACACGCCCGAGGGGGCCGAGGTGATCGACGGCGGCGGGCGCATCGTGATCCCCGGGCTGGTCGAGGCGCATACCCATCTCGACAAGTCGCTGCTCGGCCTGCCGTGGTATCGCAATGAGGTCGGCCCGCGGCTGATCGACAAGATCGACAACGAGCGCGAGGTCAAGGTCTCGCTCGGCCTCGATCCACAGGTACAGAGCGAACGCCATGCCATCCTCGCCATGTCGCACGGCTGCACCCATATCCGCAGCCACGTGGATGTTGATACTCACCACGGGCTGGCCGGGATCGAGGGCGTCATGGCGACGCGCGACAAGCTGGCCGGCATGGTCGATATCGAGATCGTGGCCTTCCCGCAGTCCGGCATGATGACCCGGCCGGGCACCGCCGAGCTGATGGGAGAGGCGCTGGCGATGGGCGCGGACCTTGTGGGCGGCATCGACCCCTGCGGCATGGAGCATGACCCCAAGGGCCACCTCGATACGGTCTTTGCGCTGGCCGAGAAACACGGCAAGCCGGTGGACATTCACCTGCATGAGCGCGACGCGCTGGGCTGGTTCTCGATGGAAGAGATCATCGACCGGACCGTGGCACTGGGGATGCAGGGCAGGGTGTCGATTTCCCATGCCTTCTGCCTTGGCGCGGTGGATCGCGGCCATGTGGCGGGATTGCAGGAGAAACTGGCGAAACACCGCATCCATATCCTGACGACCGCGCCGGCCGCGGCGCCGGTGCCCGCGGTCAAGGAGTTGAAGGCGCTTGGTATTCTGACCGGCGCGGGCTGCGATGGCATCCGCGACACCTGGGGGCCCTATGGCAACTCCGACATGCTGGAAAAGGCCATGCAGATCGGCATGCGCAACAACCTGCGCCGCGATGACGAGGTCGAGCTGGCGCTGGAAATCTGCACCTTTGGCGGGGCGGCGATCATGGGGGTCGAGGGCTACGGGCTGGAGCCGGACTGCCGCGCTGATTGCGTGTTGGTCGAGGGCGAGACACTGGCCGAGGCCGTCGTCACCCATGCGCCGCGCAAGCTGGTGCTGAAGGGCGGCGCGGTGATTGCTCGCGACGGTGCCTGCGTGATCGAGGCACCGTGATGCAGGGTCGCACGCTGCTTACGGCCCGCTGGGTCATCGGCCACCGGGACGGGCACCATGTGGTGCATGAAAACGGCGTGGTGGTGATCGAGGGCTCGCAGGTGCTGCACGTCGGGGCGGGTTTCCACGGCGAGGTGACACGGCGCGTCGACTATGGCGAAGCGGTGATCTCGCCCGGGTTCATCGACCTCGATGCGTTGTCCGATCTCGACACCACGATCCTCGGCTACGACAACGGGCCGGCATGGAAAAAAGGCCGGGTCTGGCCCGAGAGCTATATCGCGCGCGGGCCCTACGAGATGTATACGCCCGAAGAACTGGCGTTTCAGAAGCGCCATGCCTTTGCGCAGCTGATCCGCAACGGGATCACCACGGCGCTGCCCATCGCCTCGCTGTTTTACCGGGAATGGGGCGAGACGGTCGCGGAGTTCGAAGCCGCCGCCGCCGCCGCCGAAGACCTCGGGCTGCGGGTCTACCTCGGCCCGGCCTATCGCAGTGGCGGGCAGGTGACGGATGAGGCCGGCAATATCCGCGCGGTCTTTGACGAGGCGCGCGGGCTGGCCGGGCTGGCGGAGGCGGCTGATTTCGCACAGCGCATCGACGGCATCGCCGGCGGTCGCATCCGCGCGATGTTTGCCCCCGACCGGATCGAGACCTGCACCGAGACGCTTTTGCAACGTACCGCCGAGATCGCCACCGAGATGGGCGCGCCGGTGCGCCAGCATTGCAGCCAGTCGCCGGTTGAATTGCGGCTGGTGCGCGAGCAGCACGGCTGCGCGCCGATCGAATGGCTCAGCCGGATCGGCGCATTGCGCGGCAACTGGTTGCTGCCGCATGGCACGCAAGCCACCGAAGCGGAGTTCGACCTGATCGCCGGGGCAGGGGCCACGCTGGTGCATTGCCCGCTGGTTGCCGCGCGCCATGGCGGGATGCTGAGGAGCTTCCCCAAGGCCCGCGCCAAGGGGATCAATATCGGTTTGGGCACCGACACCCATCCGGCCGACATGATCCTGAACATGCAGATCGGCATGATGACCGCGCGGCTGGCCGAAGGCATGGAGGCGATCCGCTCGGAAGAGATGTTCGACGCCGCCACGCTCGGCGGCGCACAGGCGCTGAACCGCGCCGATCTGGGCCGGCTTGCCCCCGGTGCCAAGGCCGATATCGCGGTGATCGACCTCAGCCACACCTTGCAGACGCCCGACCCGGTGCAGACCATCATGACCGGGGCCTCCGGTCGCGACGTCCGCGACGTTTTCATCGACGGGCGGCAGGTGATGACGGATGGCGTGATCCCCGGCGTCGACGCCACCGCCGACGCTGCCCGCGCCCAGGCGCAATTCGACAGGCTGATCGCCAGGTACCCAGACCGCACCGCCGGCCATCCGCCGGTACATGAGATCTTCACCCCCAGCTACGAGAGGGCCGCGCCATGAGCGATGTCGTTCTCGACGTGCAGAACCTGCGCGTCGAATTTCCCAACCGAAAGGGCGTGCTGACCGCCGTCGACGGTATCTCGCTGCAAATCCGCCGCGGCGAGATCCTTGGCATGGTCGGTGAATCCGGCGCCGGCAAGTCGATGACCGGCATGTCGATCCTCGGGCTGCTCGAGCCGCCGGGGCGGATCGCTGCCGGCACCATTCACCTTTCTGGCGACCGGATCGACAATCTCGACGACCGCGCCATGCAGGCCGTGCGCGGCCGCCGCATCGGCGCGATCTTCCAGGACCCGCTGACCTCGCTCAACCCGCTGTTCCGGGTCGGCGACCAGCTGGTCGAGACCATCCGCCTGCACATCGACCTCGACAAGCCCCGCGCCCGCGAGCGCGCCAAGGAGCTGATGCGCGAGGTCGGCATCCCGGCGGTGGAAGAGCGCATCGACAGCTACCCGCACCAGTTCTCCGGCGGGATGCGGCAACGGATCGTGATCGCCCTGGCGCTCTGCGCCGAGCCGGAGCTGATCGTGGCGGATGAGCCGACAACCGCGCTCGATGTGTCCATTCAGGCGCAGATCACCGCGCTGCTGAAACGGCTCTGCCGCGAGCGCGGCACGGCGGTGATGCTGGTGACCCACGACATGGGGGTGATCGCCGAGACCGCCGACCGGGTGGCGGTGATGTACGCCGGGCGGCTGGCCGAGATCGGCAGCGTCGATGACCTCGTGCGCCGTCCGCGCCACCCCTATACCACCGGGCTGATGGGCTCGATCCCCTCGCTGCGCAAGGACGTGGAAGAGCTGCAGATGATCCCCGGCTCGATGCCGCGCCTCAATGCGATCCCGCAGGGCTGCGCCTTCAACCCGCGCTGTGCCCACGCCGGGCCGCGCTGCCGCGCCGAGGTGCCGAAGATCGCGCGCGAAGAGACCACCGGCGCCGCCTGCTGGCTGGCCCAGACCGGCACCGTTGAACAGGGAGAAGCCGCATGATCCTCCGCCCCAATGCCATCCTCGAGGTCGATGCGCTGGAACGCCGCTTCGACGTCTCCGCCCCTTGGCTCAACCGGGTGATCGAGCGCAAGCCGCGCAAAACCCTGCGTGCCGTCGATGGGGTCGATTTCATCATCCAGCGCGGCCAGACCCTCGCGCTGGTGGGCGAGAGCGGCTGCGGCAAGAGCACGATTGCCAAGCTGGTCACCGGGCTGCATGCGCCGTCGGGCGGCAAGATCACCTTCAACGGCGACCGCGACCGGCTGCAGATGATCTTTCAGGACCCGTTTGCCAGCCTCAACCCGCGCTGGCGCGTCGCCCGGATCATCGCTGAGCCGCTGCGCACGCTGAAGCCCGACACGCCCGAGGCCGAGGTCTCGGCCCGGGTCGACGAGCTGTTGCGCACCGTGGGGCTGGCGGCGGCCGACGGGCTGAAGTTCCCGCATGAGTTCTCCGGCGGCCAGCGGCAGCGGATCTCCATCGCCCGGGCGCTGGCCGGCGAGCCGGAGTTTCTGGTCTGTGACGAGCCGACCTCGGCGCTGGATGTCTCGGTGCAGGCGCAGGTGCTCAACCTGATGAAACGGCTGCAAAAGCAGATGGAGCTGACCTATCTCTTCATCAGCCACGATCTGAGCGTGGTGCGCCACATGGCCGATGTGATCGCGGTGATGTACCTTGGCCGCATCGTCGAGATCCAGCCGACCGCCGATCTCTTTGCCAACCCGCTCCACCCCTACACCCGCCTGCTGCTCGAGACGATCCCTGATCTCGAAGCGCCGCAACGCGACCGCACCCCGATGGGGGGCGAGGTGCCCTCGCCGGTCTCGCCGCCCTCTGGCTGCAGCTTTCACCCGCGCTGCCCGCTGGCCTTTGACCGCTGCACATCCGAGCGCCCGCAGCGCCGCGCCCATGTCCACAACCGCCGCGTTGCCTGTTTCGCGGCCGAAGAAGGAACCCCCGATGTACAATGAAATCTTCCTGCGCCGCGCCATCGAGATCTCGGCGCAGGCGCTCGACACCCCCGGCACCGAGCCCTTCGGCGCGGTGATCGTCAGGGACGGCAGGATCGTCGGCGAGGGCATCAACCGCTCGGTGATGAACCACGACCCGACCTCGCATGGCGAGACCGAAGCAATCCGCGATGCCTGCCGCAATCTGGAAACCGTCGATCTGCGCGGCTGCGCGCTCTATTCCAGTTGCGAGCCCTGCGCGCTCTGCGTGGCGGCGATGAACATCGCCGGCATCACGGCGCTCTATTACGCCGCCGACATGGCGCAGGCCGGGGCCGCGATTGCCGATCTGCCAGAGGCTGCGCGCTTTCCGGTGGATGTCGACCGGCTGACCCATGAATGCGGCCACGCGGTCTCTGAGCGGATGATGCCCTCGGAACAGCACATGGACGCCGAGGCCACGCAGATCCTGCGGGACTGGGCCGCGCTCGCCCGGTCCCGGGTCTGACCGGTGCGCCTGCTCTACCTCAACCCCAATTCCACCACGGCAATGACCGACAGCATGGTCTCGGTCGCGCGGGCGGCGCTGCCCGGGGCCGATGTGCAGGGCTGGACCAACGCCAGCGGCCCGCCGGCGATCCAAGGGCCCGAGGATGGCGCGGCGGCGGTCGGCGGGCTGCTGGCGCTGCTGCCGGAGGCGCGCAACGCTGGTGTCCAGGCCATCGTCATCGGCTGTTTCGACGATACCGGACTGGCCCGCCTGCGGCACGCGGCGCATTGCCCGGTGCTGGGTCTCGGGCAGGCGGCGATGGCGCTGGCGGCGCTTTACGGCCGCTTCGGCGTGGTGACGACGCTCGACGTCTCGGTGCCGGTGATCGAGGCCAATGTGCAGGCCTATGGCCATGCCGGGGCCTGTGTCGGAGTGCTGGCCTCCGGGCTTGCGGTGCTGGAGGTCGAGGCGGGCGGGCCGGCGGTCGAGCGCCGGCTGGCCGCACGCATCGCCGAGGCGCAGACCGCCGGGGCAGGGGCCGTGGTGCTGGGCTGCGCCGGCATGGCCCGGCTGCGGCCGGGTCTGTCCACGCGGTCCGGCCCGGTGCTGGTCGACGGCGTCACCGCCTCGGCGCATCTGGCGCGGGCACTCGTCGCGCCGCCGGGGCAGGGGCTCGGGCGCCCCGATCACAAAGCGACGGTTTCCACCGAGGATGCGCCCGCCGCCGGGGTCTGACCCACGGGCGCCTGCGCCTCGGGGGCGGCCCGGTCCGCTCAGGCCGGCACGGTCACCGCATCAAGCGCCTTGGCGAGCTGCTGGGCAAACTTCAGCGCCGCCACCGGCAGGGTGCGGCCGCGCAGGTGGCCAAGCAGCAGCTCGCCGCCGGCAATGTCGCGCGCCGAGATCCGCACATAGGCCAGCTCGGGCCGCGCCACCGCGCTCAGACCCACCGGCAGCTGAAAGCCGATCGACTGGCCAAAGGCCGCGGCATGGCGCACCATCTCGAAACTCTCGGTCTCGATCACCGGTTCGAGCCGCCGGCCGAGGCGCTGCGCCGCCCGGTCCAGCAAGGCGCGCACGCCGTAATGCGGGCCGGGCAGGACGAGGTCATAGTCGAGACAGTCGCGCAGCCGCAGCTCGGACCGTTGCGCCAGCGGATGGTCACGCGACATGATCGCCATTATCGGCTGGGTCACCGCGTGCAGCACCTCGAAATCCACCATATGCGCCGGCTCGAACACCAGCGCCAGATCGCTCTCGAAGTTGACCAGATCGCGCTCGGCCTGAATCCGGTCGCGGACGTTGACGGCAAAGGTCACGCCGGGAAACCCGGTGCGATAGTCCGAGATCTGGCGCGGCAGGAAATACGGCAGCAGCGCCTGCGAACAGGCGATCTTGACGTGCCCCCGGCGCTTGCCCGAGAGGTCGGCGACCTGCGAGTTGACCCGCGCGAGATCCTGCCGCTGGCTGCGAATGTGGTGCAGCAGCAGCTCGCCCGCCGGGTTGAGCCGCATGCCGCGTGGCAGACGCTCGAAGATTTCCGAGCCGAATTCCTGCTCGAAGGCCTGAATGCGCCGGTTCAGCGCCGAGGCGGTGATATTGGTATCCTCCGCCGCCTTGCGGATCGAGCCCGAGCGGTGGACCGCTTCGATCATGTCGTAGATGAGGAGGTGTCGCATGGAGTGTTGCGTTTCTTGCAGCGGATGTGTGCGTTCTTAACAGTTGTTTGCAGCGCATGGGAGAGCGAAGTTGTGGCCAAACGCCCCTTCCCTCATCCGAAAGGCTTCCCCCAATGGCACCTTCCTCTCGCAGAGACTTTCTGAAACTGACCGGCGGCACGATCGGCGCCGCGATGCTGCCCTTTCTCAAGGCGCTGCCGGCCCATGCCGCCACCGGCGACACGCTGGTCGTGGTCACCGGCCAGACGATCAACTCGCTCGACCTGCACCGCACCGGCACCAACCGCGCGTCCTATCAGGTGGCGGTCAACGCCTATGACCGGCTGGTCAGCTTCGGCACCAAGCCGGCGCCGGGGGGCGGGCTGTCCTATGACTATTCGGTGATCGTGCCGGAACTGGCCGAAAGCTGGGAGATCTCCGACGATGGCATGACCATGACCTTCACGCTCAACCCCGAGGCCACCTTCTGGGATGGCCGCAAGGTGACCGCCGAGGACGTGAAATGGTCGTTCGACCGGGCCGTGTCGGTCGGTGGTTTCCCGACGGTGCAGATGAAGGCCGGCGGGCTCGAGCGCCCGGACCAGTTCGCGGCTGTGGACGAGTCGACCTTCGTGATCACCCTCGACCGGCCCTCCAAGCTCACCCTGCCGGACCTCGCGGTGCCGGTGCCCTTCATCATCAACGCCGAGGTCGCCAAGGCCCATGCTACCGAGGCCGACCCCTGGGCGATGGAATACCTGCACACCACGCCCGCAGGCTCGGGCGCCTACAAGGTTGCCGCCTGGCAGCAGGGCCAGCAGCTGGTCTACGAGCGCAATGACGCCTGGACCGGCGGGCCGCTGCCGGCCTTCAGCCGGGTGATCCTGCGCGAGGTGCCGAGCCCGGCCACCCGGCGGGCGCTGATCGAGCGCGGCGATGTGCAGATGTCGTTCGACATTCCCAACAAGGACGCCGCCGAGCTGGATGCCAAGGAGGGGGTCGAGGTCTATTCGACGCCGATCGAGAACTGCATCCACTGCCTCTGCCCGAACACCAAATTCGAGCCGTTTCAGGATGCCAACGTGCGCAAGGCGCTGGCCCATGCGATCCCCTACGAAGCGATTTTCCAGACCGCCGCCTATGGCCGCGGCGCGCCGATGTGGGGCGGTGAGGCCGAGATCACCGACACTGCCTGGCCGCGCAAGTCGCCCTACATGACGGATATGGCCAAGGCCAAGGAGCTGATGGCCGCCTCGGGCCATGCCGGCGGCTTCGAGGTGCCGCTGTCGATCAGCCTCGACCTTGCCGACTGGATGGAGCCGACCGCGCTGTTGATGCAGGAGGCCTTCGCCGAGATCGGCATCAAGACCCAGATCGAGAAGATCCCCGGTGCCAACTGGCGCACCGCAGCACTGGTCGACAAGCGCCTGCCGCTGCACCTCGAGAACTTCGGCGGCTGGCTGAACACGCCGGATTACTACTTCTTCTGGGCCTACAAGCACGGCCATCTGTTCAACTCGTCCAACTACCTCAACAACGAGGTCGAGACGCTGGTCGACGAGACGCTGCACATGTCGATGGAGGCGCCCGAGTATGCACCCAAGATCAAGCGGCTGTTCGAGATCGCCTTCGAGGACCTGCCGCGCATCCCGCTGTGGCAGCCGGCACTGAACGTGGCGATGAACGGCGCGAGCGATTACGAGTTTTGGTTCCACCGTCAGCTTGACGTGCGGCCGCTGACCTCGGCTTCGGTCTGATGGCACGGGCACGGATGATCCTGGGCCGGGTGGCCCAGGCGCTGCCGGTGGTGGCGGGGGTGGTGGTGATCTCGTTCCTGCTGACCCGCGCGCTGCCCGGCGACCCGGCGGCCTATTTCGCCGGGCCCGCCGCCGACGCCGCCTCGATCGCCGAGGTGCGCGAGGCGCTGGGCCTCGACAAGCCGCTGATCCAGCAGTTCTTCCTCTACCTGGGCGATCTGGCGCGGGGCGACCTCGGTCAGGCGATTTCCACCGGTCAGCCGGTGGCGGCCGACCTCGCGGCGCGGCTGCCGGCCTCGCTGGAGCTGACGCTGGTGGCGCTGGTGCTGTCCTGCGCCATCGCCATCCCCTTGGGCATTCTCGCGGCGACGCGGCCCGGCACCTGGGTCGATCACCTCTGCCGGGTGCTGGTGACGGCGGGGGTGTCGATGCCCACGTTCTTTACCGGCATCGTGCTGATCTATGTCTTCTACTACCTTGCCGGCTGGGCGCCGTCGCCACTCGGGCGGCTGGATTTCATCTATCTTTCGCCGCCGCATGTCACCGGCTTCTACCTGATCGACGCTGCGCTGGCGGGCGACTGGTTTACCTGGCTGGGCGCGCTGAAGCAGCTGATCCTGCCCGCGGCGACGCTGGCGCTCTTCACCCTGGCGCCGATCGCGCGGATGACCCGGGCGGCGATGCTCACGGCGCTGTCGTCTGACTTCATCCGCACCGCCCGGGCGGCTGGTCTGGGGCGGGGCAAGGTGCTCTATGCCTATGCCTTCCGCAACGCGCTTTTGCCGGTGGTGACGACGCTGGGGATGGTGTTTTCCTTCACCCTGGGCGCCAACGTGCTGGTCGAGAAGGTCTTTGCCTGGCCCGGCATCGGCTCTTACGCGGTCGAGGCGCTGGTGGTGTCCGACTATGCCGCGGTGCAGGGCTTCGTGCTGGCGATGGCGCTGCTCTTCGTGGCTCTCAACCTGGTGATCGACATCGCCTATGCGCTGATCGACCCGCGGATCGGAGTGTCCTGAATGACCGATACCTCCCTCGCCCCGCCGCGCAAGGGCGACACCACGCTGGGCCATATCGCCTATGTGCTCAGGGGCAACCCGGTGACGCTGCTGGCCTTTGCCATGCTCGCCTTCTTCGTGGGCTGCGCGCTCTTCGGCCCGGCGCTGGTGCCCTATGACCCGCTGGCCACCGATGCGCCCCGCGCGCTGGAGCCGCCGAGCCGGGACCACTGGTTCGGCACCGACAGCCTCGGGCGCGACGTGTTCAGCCGGGTGATCGTGGCGACGCGGCTCGACCTGACGATCTCGGTCGCGGCCGTGGCGATCAGCTTCATGCTGGGCTCGGTGCTGGGCTCCATCGCCGGCTACTGGGGCGGCTGGATCGACGCGGTGCTGAACCGCCTGCTCGATACCATCATGGCCTTCCCGCTCTTCGTGCTGGCGATGGGCGTGGTGGCGGCACTTGGCAACACGGTCGAGAACATCATCATCGCCACCGCGATCATCAACATCCCGTTCTACGCCCGTCTGGTGCGGGCCGAGGTCAACATCCGCCGCTACGCGGGCTTTGCCCAGGCCGCGAAACTGGCGGGCAACTCCGACCTGAGGGTGCTGGCGGTGCACATCTTCCCCAACGCGCTGCCGCCGATGATGGTGCAGGTCTCGCTCAACCTCGGCTGGGCAATCCTCAATGCCGCCGGTCTGTCGTTCATCGGCCTCGGCGTGCGCCCGCCGACCCCGGAATGGGGCATCATGGTGGCCGAGGGGGCGAATTACATCGTCTCCGGCGAGTGGTGGCTGGCGCTGTTCCCCGGTCTCTGGCTGATGCTGGCGGTCTTTACCTTCAACCTTCTGGGCGACGGGTTGCGCGACATCGTCGACCCCCGCAAGAGGACCTGAACATGCTGTCGATCAAGGACCTCTCGGTCGCCTTCCAGACCCGCAAGGGCGAGGTCAGCGCGGTGCGCGGCATCTCCTTCGACGTGGCCAGGGGCGAGACCCTGGGCATCGTCGGAGAGAGCGGCTCTGGCAAGTCGGTGACCTCCTACGCGCTGATGCGCATCCTCGATGCCGGCGGCGAGATCCGCACCGGCGAGGTCCGCTATTCCGGTCAGGACCTGCGCCACGCCTCGGAGCGGCAGATGCGCGACATTCGCGGCAGCGAGATCTCGATGATCTTTCAGAACCCCCGCGCCGCGCTGAACCCGATCCGCCGCGTCGGGCACCAGCTTGAGGACGTGCTGATCCGCCATGGCCGGGCCACACGCCGCGATGCCAGGCCCAAGGCCATCGCCGCGCTCGAGGCGGTGCGGATCAACGACGCCGCCGCGCGCTATCACGCCTATCCGTTCGAGCTGTCGGGCGGCATGTGCCAGCGCATCGTCATCGCCATCGCGCTGGCCTGCGACCCGCAGCTGCTGATCGCCGACGAGCCGACCACCGGGCTCGACATCACCACCCAGAAGGCAGTGATGGACTTGGTGCGCGACCTGACCCGGGCGCGCGAGATGAGCCTGATGCTGATCACCCATGACCTTGGCCTCGCATCGCAATATTGCGACCGGATCGTGGTGATGAAGGACGGTCTGATCGTCGAGGCGGGCGATCCGGCGCGGCTCTTCACCGATCCGCAGCACGCCTATACCCGCCGGCTGGTCGACGCCACGCCGCGCATCGGCGCGACGATCCGCGGGCTGCTGCCGCCAGAGGTCCGCACCGCGGAGCCGCACCATCAGGTCCATTCGCGCCCGGTGCTGGAGGTGGTCGATCTGGTCAAGACCTACCCGGGCAAGGCCGGGCCGGTGCAGGCGGTCAAGGGCATCTCCTTCGAGATCAAGGCCGGGCAGTCGCTGGGGCTGGTGGGCGAGTCGGGCAGCGGCAAGTCGACCACCTCGGAGATGATCGTGCGCCTGCAGGACCCCACGAGCGGCAACATCCTGTTCGACGGTCAGGACATTGCGGCCACGCCGGCGGCGCGCTTTGCCAGCCATGCCGCGAGGCGCGATATCCAGATGGTGTTTCAGGACGCCACCGACAGTCTCAATCCGCGCGGCACCGCCGGTGACGCCATCGCCGAGCCGCTCAAGCGCATCGCCGGGATGCGTGGCGCCAAGGCGGCGGCCCGTGTCGCCGAGCTGGCCGAACTGGTGGGCCTGCCGCAGCCGCTGCTCAGCCGCTTTCCGCATCAGCTCTCGGGTGGACAGAAGGCGCGCGTCGGCATCGCGCGGGCGATTGCGCTGGAGCCGAAGCTGCTGATCCTCGATGAGCCCACCGCGGCGCTCGACGTCTCGATCCAGGCCATCGTGCTCAACCTGCTGGTCGACCTGCGGGCGCGGCTCGGCATGTCCTATCTCTTTGTCAGCCACGATCTCAACGTCGTCCGGCTGCTCTGCGACGAGGTGCTGGTGATGAAGAGCGGCGAGATCATCGAGCGCGGCCCGGCGGCGCGGATCATGACCGCGCCGGACCACGCCTATACCCGCGCGCTGGTTGCCGCCGCGCCACAGCCCCCGGCCCAGGCTGCCTGACCTCCATGCCGCCTGACCCCCGGCGCCAGTCCACTTTGCTGCCGCCCTCCCTCCCATATCGCCGGCGTCACGTCGCCGGCCCCATTTGCCTGCCCTTCTGAAGGAGACCCCATGTTGACACATCTGCCGATGACGCTGCCTGCGCTGCAGGACGCCTATGCCGAGGGGCTGACCCCGGCCGAGCTGATCGCCGAGGTCTATCGCCGCATCGCCGCCGTGGACGACCCGGCGCTCTTTCTGCATCTGCGCGACACGGCCGAGGTGCAGGCCGAGGCGGCGGCCCTGCCGGTCAAAAGTGCCGCGACGCCGCTCTGGGGTGTGCCCTTCGTGGTGAAGGACAACATCGACGTGGCAGGCCTGCCGACGACCGCGGCCTGCCCGGCCTTTGCCTACACGGCAGAGGAGGATGCCTTTGTCGTGGGCCGCCTGCGCGCCGCCGGGGCGCTGCTGATCGGCAAGACCAACCTCGACCAGTTCGCCACCGGGCTGGTGGGCGTGCGCTCGCCCTATGGGGTGCCGCGCAACGCGATCGATCCGGCGCTGGTGCCGGGCGGGTCGTCCAGCGGCTCGGCGGTGGCGGTGGGTCACGGCCTCGTCAGCTTCTCGCTCGGCACCGACACCGCAGGCTCTGGCCGGGTGCCCGCCGCGCTCAACAATATCGTCGGGCTGAAGCCCTCGCTGGGGGCGCTCTCGGCCTCTGGCGTGGTGCCGGCCTGCCGCACGCTGGACACGATCTCGATCTTCGCGGCCTCGGTGACCGAGGCCTACGCGGTGTTCGAGACCGCCTGCGCCTTCGATCCCGCCGACGCCTATTCCCGCACGATCGCGCCCGCGCCGCTGACACCACCACCCGCCGGGCTGCGGATCGGCGTTCCGTCCCCCGCCACGCGGCAGTTCTTCGGCGACCGGGCGCAGGCGGCGATGTTCGACGCGGCGCTGGCGCGGCTCGAGGCCGGCGGCGCGACCCTGACCGAGATCGACATGACGCCGTTCAATGACGTGGCCGAAATGCTCTACGAGGGCGCCTGGGTGGCGGAACGCTATACCGTGGTCGAGGGATTGATGCAGCGCCAGCCAGAGGCGCTGCATCCGACCACGGCGCAAATCATCGGCGCGGCGCGCGGGCTCTCGGCGGCGGATGCCTTTCGCGGCATCTACCGGCTGAAAGAGCTGGAGCGGCTGGCCAAGGATGCGATGGCGGGGCTCGACCTGCTCTGCGTGCCGACGATTCCGACCTTCTACACGCTGGCCGATCTCGAGGCCGATCCGGTCACCCCGAATTCGAACCTCGGGACCTATACCAATTTCGTCAACCTGCTCGACATGTGCGGTCTGGCGGTGCCGACCGAGGCCCGCAGCGACGGCCGGCCGGGGTCGGTGACGCTGCTGGGGCGGTCTGGCGCCGACGGGCTGGTCGCCGCGATGGCGCGGCTTTTCGAGGCGGAGGGCGCGGCGGTGCGGCCGGTGCCGCTGCGCGAGGACGAGAACCAACCCGTCAAGGACGACGAGATCGCGCTGGCGGTCTGCGGCGCGCATATGTCCGGGCTGCCGCTCAATGGCGAGCTGACGTCGCGCGGTGGTCGGCTGCTTGAGGCGACGCGCACCGCGCCGCGCTATGGGCTTTATGCGCTGGCCGGCGGGCCGCCGGCGCGGCCGGGCCTGTTGCGGCGCGAGGCGGGGGCGGCGATCGAGGTCGAGGTCTGGAGCCTGCCGAAGACCGCGCTCGGCAGCTTTCTCGCCGGCATCCCGCAGCCGCTGTCGATCGGCACCGTCGAGCTGGAAACCGGCACCCGCGTGCATGGCTTTCTGGTCGAGGCGGCGGGCCTCGGCGGCGCGACCGAGATCAGCGAGTTCGGCGGCTGGCGCGGCTATCTCGCCGCCCCCGAGGCGGCCAGCGTGGCATAGCGCCCACAGGGCGGGCGGCCTGCGGTCGCCCGCCCCGCAGACGGCACGACCCCGGATCAGCGTCGCGCTCAACGCTGCGCACCCCCGGGGCTGCGGTCAGTCCTCGGGTTGCGACAGGCTCTTGCGCAGCCGGTCGATCTCGGCGGCGATCTGGCCGCTGGGGTCCTCGGAGGCCTCTGACCAGGCCGAGAACCGTTCCAGCAGCGGGATGAAGGTGGCCAGCTCGGCTTCGGTCCAGCCGGCGAGGAAATTGCCGAGGATCAGGAACTTGTAGCGCCGGACCGCCTGAACGATGCACCCGCCCGCCTCGGTCAGCTCGAGCTTGGCGCGCCGCGCGTCCTCCTGGCTGACGGCGCGGCGGACCAGCCCGAGGCGGATCAGCTCCGAAGTCAGCCGGCTGGCGCGCGACGGATCGATCCCGAGCCGCGTGGCGACGGTCGAGACCATGACCTCGCCCGCGTCGGTGTCGTCGAAATCGCTGGTCGGGGCCCAGACCACCATCAACACGTCAAGCAGCGGCAGGTCGAGTTCGAGCCCGAGGTCGGCCAGCGCCCGCTGGCCCAGCTCGCGCTTCACCACCCGGCGGCGCCAATGCTGCATGATCGCATCCAACTCAAGCGCCGGCTGGCTGAGATCGGCGTCGATCCCGGCCTGCGCCAGCAGTCGTTTCAGGTCGTCATCACGGTCGGGCACGGGCTCTCCCTCAAATTACATGCTGTTGACATATATATGCACATGGCACATATATGCAATCAGCAACGAGTCATCGGCCGGGGGGCTTGCGCCCGCGGCCCCCGGAGATGTGCCATGAACACCGAGACAACGCAAAACCCGACCGCGGCCGGCCAGACCCCCGCGCAGACCCGGATCGCCCTTGCGGCGGTGGCGGCGACGCTGCTCTTTGCCTCGCTGGGCCAGACCATCGTCACCACCGCCATGCCGATCATGGTGGCCGATCTGGGCGGCATGGAGCACATGACCTGGGTGATCACCGCCTATTTGCTGGCCTCGACCATCGGCGCACCGGTGGCGGGCAAGCTGGGCGATCTCTTTGGCCGCAAGGTGGTGGTGCAGCTTGGCATCTTCGTGTTTCTCGCCGGCGCGACGCTGGCCGGGCTGGCGCAGTCGATGGGCGTGCTGATTGCCGGGCGCGCGATACAGGGGCTGGGCGGCGGCGGGTTGATCGTGGTGGCGATGGCGATCGTGGCCGACGTGCTGCCGGCGCGCCAGCGCGGTCAGGCGCAGGGGCTTCTGGGCGCGGTCTTTGGCGTCTCGACGGTGATCGGCCCGCTGATCGGCGGCTTCCTCGTCGAGGCGCTGAGCTGGCACTGGATCTTCTTTGCCAACTTCCCGGTCGGCCTGCTGGCGCTGGCGGTGCTGCATGCGGCGCTGCCCAACGTCAAACGCGACAGCGCGGTCAAGCTCGACATGGCCGGGGCCTTTTTGCTGGCGACGCTGCTCTCGGTCGCGGTGCTGGTGTCGAACCTCGGCGGCGCGGTGCTGCCCTGGGGCAGCCTCGAGCTGATCGGGCTGGCCGGGCTGGGGCTGGCGGCGCTGGCCGGGTTCATCGCGGTCGAGCGCCGCGCCGAAGAGCCGATCCTGCCGCTCAGCCTGTTTCGCAACAACACCTTTCTGGTGGTCAATTCGGTGGGCTTCATGGTCGGCGTGGCGATGTTCGGCACGATCACCTTCCTGCCGCTCTACCTGCAGGTGGTGCAGGGTGTCTCGCCCGCCGTCTCGGGCCTGTTCCTGACGCCGATGATGGCCGGGCTGATCGCCTCGTCGGCCCTGGCCGGCCGGGTGATGAGCCGCACCGGACGCTACCGCTGGATGCCGGTGGTCTCGACCGCGCTGCTGGCGCTGGCGATGCTGTCGCTCTCGACCCTCGCGCCGGGCTCGTCGCTGTGGCAGGTCACCCTGTCGATGGTGCTGGTCGGGCTCGGGCTGGGGCCGGTGTTCTCGATCGGCATCGCCGCGATTCAGAACGCGGTCCCGCGCGAGATGCTGGGCGTCGGCACCGCCAGCGCCAACATGTTCCGGCTGATCGGCGGCTCGGTCGGCACGGCGGCCTTCGGCGCGCTGTTCAGCACCAACCTCGCACGCAACCTGGGCGGTGACCTGGCGGCGGGCGCCGGCACCGGGATCGGATCGATCAGCGCCGAGATGGTGTCGCAGATGCCGGCCGCGGCGCAGAGCGCGGTCTACACCGGCTTTTCCGACGCGCTGCACCCGGTGTTCTGGATCGCGGCGGGCCTTGCGGCGCTGGCCTGCCTGATCTCGCTGCGCCTGCGCGAGGTGCCGATGCCCGAGAACGCGGCGCCCTGAGCGCCGGTTAGCCCCCGACCCGGAACAGCGCAGCCGGGGTCTGGCCGGTCATGCGGCGCAGGTCCGCGCGGCCAATCCCGCAGCTTTCCAGCAGCAGCAGGAACTCGCGCAGCCCCTCGACCGGCGGCGGCAGCAGGAAGACGCCGCAATCGCCCGAAAGCACCACCTTGTCGGGCGGCGCGGCCTGGATCAGCGCCACCATCTCCGGCGCGCTGACCGGGGGGACGGTGTTGCGGGCGGCGTCCACATGGGTCAGCCCGGTCTGGGTGGCATGGCTGGCAAAGAAGAACGAGAACTCGACATGCGCGCCCAGACCGGCCAGCGCCGCCACGGTCTCGGCGTCATAATGGCTGGCGGGCACGAGGAGGCGCGCCACCCCGCGGGCGCGGGCCGCCTCGACCGTGCGCAGCGCCTCCGGCCCCGACAGGTGACCGGTGTTCAGCACCACGTCGGCCTCGGCCACCAGATCGAAGATCTCGGGCAGCGGATCGGGCAGCGGTCCGCTCTCGGGGATCGCAAGGCAGCGCGCGAGGTGATCCTCGGCGCGCTGTTCCAGCAGCGCCACGTGGCGGGTGTGATGGGTCGGCAGCGAGACAAAGCGCGCCCCGTCGCCCGGCGCGCCATAGCCCAGTTTCAGCGCGATGCGCACCGCCTCGGCGCTGATCCCGCCGGCCGGCGGCTCCATGATCAGCCCGCCAAAGACCTCGACCCCGAGGTGCCCCAGCTGCCGGTTGGCCAGCGCCGCGAGGCCGGAGGTATTGGCGAAGTTGTCCATCAGCCCGATGGCGCGCATGCCGGCGGCGGCGGCCATCCGGGTGGCCTCGAAGACATCGAGCGAGCGGTGGTTGATATGCGGGCAGGCGTGCACATGGCCATCGACCGCGCCGACCAGAAGATCGGCCCCGGGCAGATGCGGCAGCGCCTCAGTGGCGCAGGATTTTTCCGACGAAATCACGGGTTCTCTCCTTTTCGGGGGCGTCAAAGATCTGCGTGGGCGAGCCGAGCTCGACCACCTTGCCCTCGGCCATGAAGGCGACCCGGGCACTGATTTCGCGGATGAACCCCATCTCGTGGCTGACGATCAGCATGGTCATGCCGTCCTCGGCCAGCCCGCGAATGGTGTCGAGCACCTCGCTGACCAGTTCGGGGTCAAGCGCGGCGGTGACCTCGTCGAGCAGCAGGATCTCGGGCTTGAGGCACAGCCCGCGGGCAATCGCCACCCGCTGCTGCTGACCGCCAGAGAGCTGGTCGGGGTAGCTGTCCATCTTGTCGGCCAGACCGACCTTGGCCAAGAGATGCTCGGCTTCGGGCCGCACCTCGCGCGGCTTGCGGCCGCGCACCTTGGTGGGGGCGATCATCACGTTTTCCAGCACGGTGAGGTTCTGGAACAGGTTGTACTGCTGAAACACGATCGCCGCCCGGTCGCGCAGCCGGCGGATCTCGGCGGGCCTGTCGAAGTTGACCTCCTCGCCGCCGACCCGCACCGCGCCGGCTTCGGGCTTGAGCAGGCCGGTCAGCACCCGCAGGATGGTGCTCTTGCCAGAGCCGGAAGGGCCGATCAGCCCGACGGTTTCGCCAGAGCCGACCGAGATGTCGATCCCGTCGAGCACCCGCAGCTTTCCATAGGCGGCGCTGATGTTATCGAGTTCGAGATGAGGCAAGTTTTTTCTCCAGTTTCGCGCCGAGGCGGGACAGGGGGTAGGACAGCATGAAATAGGCCACGAGGATCACGCCGAACGACAGGCCGGCGGAAAAGCCCCGGTTGTTGAAGACCTTGCCGACATAGGTCAGCTCGACCACGCCGATCTGCGAGGCCAGCGCGCTGTCCTTGATGAAGAGGATGAAGAAGCCGAAGGCCGGCGGCAGGATCACCGTCCAGGCCTGCGGCAGCACCACGTAGCGGATGGTCTGCAGCAGGGTGAAGTTCATCGTCTCGGCCGCGTGCCACTGGTTGGGGTGCACCGATTGCAGCCCGGCGCGCACGATCTCGGCCAGAAAGGCGGTGCCGATCAGCACCACGGTGACGCAGCCCACGGTAAAGGTCGACACGTCGAGCCCGCTGAACTGGAACACGAAGAAGCACAGCATCAGCGTCACCAGAAACGGCACCCGGCGAAAGAACTCGGTGAACACCAGCGCCAGCGCCCGAAGCGGCAGGGTCAGCGGCCCGGTGGTCAGCCGCGCGACGGCCAGCGCGGTGCCGAACAGCCCGCCAAGGATGCACCCCAGCGCCGAGAGCGCGAATGTGGTGGCCATGCCCTTGAGCAGGAAGATCAGGTTGTACTGGGTCAGCAGGCTGGTCAGCTCGGTGAGGAAACCGCTCATCACACCACCCTCATCTTGGCGCGAAAGACGATCCGGCCGAACAGCGCCAGCAGCACCGAGGCGACCAGCGTCACCACCACGTAGATCACCGCCACGATCGAGAAGACCTCGAGCGAGCGGAAGGTTTCGCTGTTGATGTTGAAGGCGCGGCCGGTCAGTTCCTCGACCCCGAAGATCGCCGCCATCGAGGTGCCCAGCGTCATCAGGATGTAGTGGTTCGACAGCGGCGGAAACAGCACCTTGGCGACATGCGGCAGGATCACGTAGCGGATCTGCTGCCAGCGGGAAAAGCCCAGCACCTCGGCGGCCTCCATCTCGCTTTGGCGGCGGCTTTCAAAACCGGCGCGCTGGATCTCGGTGAGATAGGCCCCGGCGTTCAGCGTCATGCCCAGCAGCACCGCCATGTAGGAGCTGAGATAGATGCCCATGTCGGGCAGCGCGAAGTAGAGAAAGTAGATCTGCACCAGCTGCGGCGTGTTGACGAAGAACACCACATAGGCGTTCACCCCGCGCCGCATCCAGCCGCCGCCGAAGGTCTTGACCGCGGCGCAGGCGGTGCCGATCAGCATGCCGCCGCAGAAGGCGAGAAAGGCGATCTGCAGGCTCAGCCAGGCGCCTTTGACGAGATAGGGAAGGTAGGGCCAGACCTGGCCGTACTGAAAGGTATAGTCCATCGATCACCCTTGGTTGCAAGGCCCCCGCAGAGTGCTCTGCAGGGGCCTTGTTTGCGCTTCGGGAAAAGGGGCTCAGAACCAGGGCGAAACGCCGACCTCGCGGATCATCGGGCGCTCGAACCACTTGACCCAGAGATCGTCGACCACGCCGTCGCGGTGCAGCTCGAAGATCGCCACGTTAAGCCAGTCCTTGAGGTTGTCGCTGTTCTTGGCGACGCCGATGGCGCAGTAGTAGATGTCGACCGGGGTCTCGACGACCTTCCAGGCAACGTCATGCTTGTTCATGTGCTCGCCGACGAAATCCACCACGTCGAGCAGCGCATCGCCGCGGCCCTGCGCCAGCGCGCGGATCACGTCGGGGTAGTTGTCGAGCAGCAGCACCTCGGCCTCGGGCAGGTTCTCCTCGATGAACTTGACCGGCGTCGAGCCGCGCACCTGCACCATGGTCACATCCGGCGAGTTGAGCTCTTTCCAGTCGGTATAGCCCTTCTCCTCGGTGGTCAGCACGCCGAACACCTCGGTGTGCACCGGCAGGGTAAAGTCGATCACCTTGGCGCGGGTCGGATTGCGGGTCATCGCGCCCATGACGATGTCGATCTTGCCGCTGGCGACAAACGGGATGCGGTCCGGCGAGCCGACCTGCACCACCTCGAGCTCGACCCCCAGCATGTCCGCCAGCTTTTGCGAGAAATCGACGTCGAAGCCGGCGATCTGGTTGGTGTCATCATAGATGCCCAGGGGCGGCAGCGTCGGGTTCACGCCGACCTTGAGTGTGCCGGAGGAGAGGATCTCATCCAGCGACCGCGCCTCTGCCGCGCCTGGCAAAAGCATCGAGGAAGAGAGCAGGGCGGCCGCCCCGGCGGCCATCGCGCGCTTGAGAAATGTGATCATCTGTCTGGTGTCCCTGTTTTCGGTTCATCGCTTCGGCAAACTCTATTGCTCGCCTTGCACTCAGACTGTATACAAATCACATACAAGTAAACAGATTTCTTGAACGGGCCGGGGCGGGCACTTCCGAAGATGATCGAAAATGAGGCATTTCAACTGGTTGTGGATGGAAAACCCATCGCTTGCGTCGCCGGTCAGACGGTGGCCGGGGCGTTGCTGGCAGGCGGTCTCTACCGCTTTCGCGCCTCTCCCTTGGCCGGGGCACCGCGCGGGCCGTTCTGCATGATGGGCGCCTGCCAGGAATGCGCGATCGAGATCGACGGCGTGATTCGCCGCGCCTGCCAGACCGAGGCGGCGCCGGGCATGGTGGTCGCCCTGCGCGGTGCGGGCGGGGCGGCATGAGCGAGGGGTATGACGTGATCGTCGTCGGCGCCGGCCCGGCGGGCGGCGAGGCGGCGCTGGCGGCGGCCTCTGCCGGGCTGCGGGTGGCGCTGGTCGACGAAGGCCCGGCACCTGGCGGTCAGGTCTGGCGCGCGCCGCGCACCGCCCAAGCGCGGGCGGCGGCGCAAACGGATGCCGATGGCCGGCAGGGCGCGGCGCTCCGGGCCCGGTTGCAGGCCGCTTCGGTCGATCTTCTGACCGGGGCCGAGGTCTGGGACGCGCAGCCCGGTTTCACGCTGCATTGTCTCACCCCCGAGGGCAACCGGCCGCTTTCGGCGCCGCGGGTGATCCTCGCCACCGGCGCGATGGAGCGGGTGCTGCCGTTTCCGGGCTGGACCACGCCGGGCGTCTTCGGCCTCGCCGCGGCGACCGCGCTCCTCAAGTCTGAGCACGCCTTGCCGGGCCGCGAGATCGTGATCGCCGGTCAGGGGCCGCTGCTGATCGCCGTCGCCGCCAAGGCCCTGGCGCTGGGGCTGCGGCCGCGTGCGGTGGTCGACCGGGCCAGCCGGGGCGACTGGCTGCGCGCCGCCGCGGGCTTTGCCGCGGTGCCGTCGATGCTGGCGCGCGGCGCGCAGTGGATGGCGCGGCTGAGCGCGGCACGGGTGCCGATCCTGCGGCAAAGCGCGGTGATCGCCGCCACGGGCGACCCCCAGCTGGCCGCCGTCACGGTGCGGCATCTGCCCAGCGGACGGGTGCAGGAGATCGCGGCCGACACGCTCTATCTCGGCAACGGGCTGACCCCGGCGGACGAGCTGCACCGCCTGCTCGGTGCGGCCCAGACACGCGATGCGCTGCGCGGCGGCTACCGGACGCTGGTGGACGCGGACCGGCGCACCTCGGTGGCCGGGCTCTACGCGGCGGGCGACGGGGCGGGGGTGCATGGCGCCTTGCCCTCGGTGCTGCAGGGGCGGATCGCGGGCCTTGCCGCGGCGCGCGACCACGGGGCGCTGAGCGCGGCCGAGGTCGCGAAACAGACCGCCCCGGCGCGGCACGAACTGGTGCGGGCCCTGCGGTTTGCCGATGCCTCCTGCCGCCTGATGGCCTTTCCCGAGGCGGCGCTGGCCGAGGTGCCGCCCGACGCGGTGGTCTGCCGCTGCGAGGATGTGTGCCGCTCGGAGATCGACGCGGCCGTGGCGCGCGGCGCCGGCGATCTGAACCAGCTCAAGCATTTCACCCGGCTCGGCATGGGGCCGTGTCAGGGCCGGATGTGCGGTCTGAACGCCGCCCGGCTGATGCACCCGGAGGCCGATCTGCGGCTCACGCCGCGCGCGCCGGTGCGCCCGGTCAGCATGGACCGGCTGATCGGCGAGTTCGACTACTCCGACATCCCGGTTCCGAAACCGGCGCCGCTATGACCGGGGGCGGGCATGATCTGGCCGTCATCGGCGGCGGCATTCAAGGCGCGAGCGTGGCGCTCTTTGCGGCGCGCGCCGGGCTGCGGGTGGTGCTGTTCGACGCCGGCGCGCTGGCGCGGCAGGCCTCTGGCACCAATGCCGGCACGCTGACCATGCAGATGACCCGCGCGGCACTGATCCCCTATGCGCTGAAGGCGCATGAGATGTGGGTCAATGCGCCGAAATGGCTGGGCCATGACGTGGGGGTGGTGGCCTGTGACGGTCTGTCGCTGGCCTTTACCGAGGCCGAGGAAGAGATCCTGTCGCAACGCGCCGAGGCCCGCAGCGCCGCCGGCGCGCCGATCCGGCTGGTGTCGCCCACCGAGGCGGCGCGGATCGAGCCCGGGGTGAACCCGGCCATCCGCATGGCCAGTCACTGCCCGGTCGACGGCTATGCCAATGCCTATCTGACCGGGCTGGCCTATCGCCGCGCATTGCTCGAGGCCGGGGTGGAGCTGCGCGAATACACCCCCGTCACCGGCGTCGATCCCGCGGGCCCGGGCTATGACATCCGTACCCTTCAGGGCCGCCACCCGGCGCGGCAGGTGGTGCTGGCCGGCGGTGTCTGGATCGAGCCGATGCTGGGCTGGCTGGGGGTCGACCTGCCGATCCGGACGCTGATCAACCAGCTGGCGGTGACCGAACGCGCCGCGCCGGTGATGCGCACGGTGCTGGGGATTGCCAGCGGGCTGCTGTCGCTCAAGCAATACCCGCATGGCACCGTGGTGATCGGCGGCGGCTGGCAGGGCGAGGGCGGCCGCGCCAGCGGCACCCACCGCGCCACCGCCGCCAGCGCCATCGGCAACGCGAGGCTGGCCGTGCACGCCATCCCGGCGCTGCGACAGGCGCGGATCGTCCGCATCTGGACCGGCTTCGAGGCCGAGACCGCCGATGCCCTGCCCGCCGTCGGCCCGGTGCCCGGCCATCCCGGCGCCTGGGTCATCGGCTCGGTGCATTCGGGCTATACCAGCGCGCCCTATGTGGCCCGCTGCCTGACCCAGGCGCTGCTGGGCGAGGCGCCCGACATGCCGCTGTTTCCCATCGACCGGCTGCTGCCCGGCCACCGTCCCCAGTAACGAAAGAGATCGCACGTGACAGAGATTGCCCCGCCCCTCGACATCCCGCAGCTGACCGGCATCCACGCCGCCACGCTTTGTCCGCTGACCGACGACGGCGCGGTCTCCGAGGCCGAACTGGCGGCCCATGTGGCGCGGATCGCGCAGGCCGATGGCATTCGCGGGCTGCTGATCAATGGCCACGCCGGCGAGGGCGGGCTGATGGCGCCCGACGAGCGCGTGCGGGTGGCAGAGGTGACCCGCGCCTCGGTGCCCGAGGGCTGTTTCCTCACCGTCGGCGTGACCTCGGAATCCACCGCCGGGGCCGCGCGCGAGGCCGAAGCGGCGGCGCGGGCCGGGGCGGATGCGGTGCTGGTCTTTCCGCCCAATCACTGGGCGATGGGCGCCGATGCGACCATCGTGACCGACCATCACCGCGCCGTGGCCGCCGCCTGCGGGCTGCCGCTGGTGCTCTACAAGGCGCCACTGGGCTGGGGGCATTTGTCCTATGACGTCGATCTGCTGGCCCGGCTCTGCCAGATCGAGGCGGTCGCCGGCATCAAGGAAGGTGCCTGGGAGGTCGCGGCCTATGAAGAGCTGCGCCGGCGGATCAAGTCGGAGCGGCCCGGCGTCTCGGTCATGGCCTCTGGCGATGAGCACCTGCTGGCCTGCTACCAGATCGGCACCGAGGGCAGCCAGGTCTCGCTCGCGGCCATCGTGCCGGAGCTTGTGACCGGGCTGTTCGCCGCCTGCCAAGCCGGCGATTGGAAGAGGGCGCGAGAGCTGCACGCGGCAATTTACCCGCTCTCGCGCGAAATCTATCGCCGGGCGCCGGGGTATCTTGCCAATGCGCGGCTCAAGGCCTATCTGCATCTGCAGGGCCATATCGCGACCGACCGGATGAAGCGCCCGATGCGGCAGCTGTCGCCCGAGGAAACCGACCGGCTGCGCGCGGTCCTCGACGCCGAGGCCGCCCGCGCCGCGGCCTGACACCCGGCGCCCGCGTCAGGGGCGCGCGGGCGCGGCGTCAAGTGAACTGCTCCAGCGAATAGCCGATCAGGCTGGCGATATGGGCGTCGACCGCGCGGCGCGCCCAGTCGGGATCTTCCGCCTCGAGCGCGTCGAGGATCTCGAGATGCTGGGCATGGTCGGCCTCGACCCGCTGGCGGATGTCGGTCACCTCGAACAGCCGGGTGGTGACCCGCAGCCGCTCGATCACGCCGTACATCACCTGGTTGCCGGAATGGTAGCCGAACAGCCGGTGCAGCCTGTCGTCGCAATTCCAGTGCGCGCGGGTGTGCTCGCGGTCGTCATGGGTGCTGTGCAGCGCCTCGATCTCGACGCGCATCTCGGCCAGCTCGGACTTCGGCACCCGTCTGGCGGCCAGCGCCGCGGCCTCCGGCTCGATGATCCGGCGCATCTTCAGGCTCTGCATGTACTCGGTGAAATCCACCTGCCGTACCATGAAGGAGCGGCCGGCGTTCTTTTGCAGCATGCCCTCGCCCTCGAGCCGCAACAGCGCCTCGCGCAGCGGCGTCCGCGAGACGCCCAGCGTCTCGGCCAGGCGCTCTTCGGTGATCACCTGACCGCCGGTCAGGTCGCGGTTGCGGATCATCTCGTTCAGGCGCTGGCGCACCTGTTCCGACAGCGCGCTGCTGCGCTTGCGCGGGGGGAGCTTGATGGGGTCGTTGATCTCCCGGCTCATGCGGGCCTCCTGTGCTGCAACAGGCGGCACCGTGACCTAGCGAGAGAGATATTGACCGTCACCGAGCTTTCCTTCCAATACGCCGTCCTGCACCATGACCTTGCCGCGCAGCACCACGGTGGTGGGCCAGCCGGTCAGGGTCATGCCTTCATAGGGCGAATAATCGGCGCCGTCATGCAAGTCCTGATGGTTGACGGTGCGGGTGAGCTCCGGATCCCAGATCGCGATATCGGCGTCCGATCCCACCGCCAGCGTGCCCTTCTGGGGATAGAGCCCGTAGGTCCTTGCGTGGTTGGTCGCGGTCAGCGCCACGAATTGCTGCAGGTCGATGCGGCCCTTGCCCACGCCTTCGGAAAACAGGATCGGCAGCCGGGTCTCGATGCCGGGAATGCCGTTGGGGATGTAGCGGAAGTTCTTCGCGCCCTCGGGGTTCATCTTGCCGTCGGTGCCCTCGTAGCGGAACGGGCAGTGATCCGAGGAAAAGAGATCGAAGGTGCCATCGGTCAGCCCCTGCCAGCAGGCCTCCTGCTCGGTGGCATTGCGCGGCGGCGGCGAGCAGACGAACTTGGCGCCCTCCCAGTCCATGCCGTCGAGGTCATCCTCGGTCAGCACCAGGTATTGCGGGCAGGTCTCGGCCGTGACCTTCATGCCGCGCGCCCGGGCGCGGCGGATCTCGTCGATCGCGGCGGCGTTCGAGACATGCACGATGACGATCGGCAGGTCGACGATCTCGGCCAGCGACAGGGCGCGGTGGGTGGCCTCGCGCTCGACCGGCACCGGCCGGGTCGCGGCATGGGCGCGCGGGCGGACATCGCCGTTGGCCTCGTGACGCTCGACCAGATAGCGGATCGCATCCTCGTTCTCGCAGTGGATCATCATCGTCGCGCCGTTTTCGCGCGCCACGTCAAAGGTGGCGAGCAACTCGGCATCGTTGAGCCGCAGGTTCTCGTAGGTCATGAAGACCTTGATCGAGGTGTAGCCGTCCTTGATCGCCGCCGGCAGCTGCTGGCCCAGCACGCCGGGGCTGGGGTTGGCGACGATCAGGTGAAAGGCGACATCGGTATAGAGCTGGTCCTCGGCCAGCCCGTGATACCAGTTGAGCGCGCTGCGCAGGTCGCCGTCGCGCTCCTGCAGGCAGAAGGGCATCACCGTGGTATTGCCGCCGAACAACGCCGAGCGGGTGCCGCTCTCGAAATCGTCGGCCATGACAATGCCGTCGCCGGAGGGCTGCGAGATATGGACGTGGCTGTCGATCCCGCCGGGCAGGATCAGCCGGCCGGTGGCGTCGATCACCCGGTCGGCGGGGCCGTCGAGCACAGCCTCGATGGCGGTGATCTTGCCGTCCCGGATGCCGACATCGGCCTTCAGGCTTTCGGTCTCGGTCACCACGGTTCCGGATTTCAGGAGCAGGTCAAAATGCATGGGATAGGCCTCAAGGTGATCTTTTCACAGGCAGTATACGTCTAAAAGACAGACTGTATACATCACTTGAAGAGAATCGTCGGCGCCGCACCCGGTTTGCCCGGGAAACAGGCAGCGCCTAGGAGACGGTTTCGATGGCGAACTGGAACAGCGAGCGGATGTGGCTGGCCACCGCCTTGCGCGCCGCTTCGGGGTCGCGCGACTCGAGCGCGTCGAGAATCATCTCGTGCTGGCGCGAGTCGGGTTCGAGGCGTTCCGACAGCCGGTCGATCTCGAACATCTTGGTGCTGGCGCGCAGGGCATGCATCAGGTCGGTCATCACCCGGTTGCCGCAATGTTCGATGAACAGCCCGTGCACCTGGTCGTCAGACCGCCAATGCGCCAGCATGTCATAGGGTTTCTGCGTCTTGACCGCGTGCAGCGCCGCCCGCGCCGCCTGAATCGCGGCGGCGTCGATCCGGTCGACGCAGAGCCCCGCCGCCTCGCTTTCCAGAAGCTCGCGGACCTTGAGGCTCTGCAGGTATTCCCGCAGCTCGACCTTGCGCACCTGATAGGAGCGGCTGGCCGATTTCACCAGCACGCCCTCGGCCTCGAGCTTTTGCAAGGCCTGCCGCAGCGGGGTGCGCGAGATGCCCAGTTCGTTGGCCAACTGCTGCTCGACCACCGCCTGACCGGAGACCAGCTGGCGCTGCTCGATCATCGTCGAGACCGCAGCATAGGCTTGGTCCGACAAAGTGCCGCTTTTTGAGGCAACGGCGCTGTCGGGGCCGGGGGTCAGGGCTGGGGTCTGTTTGGTCATCGGTCGACTCTTTACTGGCATCGCGCCGATATCCGGCCACCGGCGGGCGAAACGTGCAATAATCAGGCACTGGCCCCGGTCGGAAAGCGGCTCTCCTTCTCTATCTCATGTATCCGAAAAGAAATCTATTGCATTCTGGCAGTGTACCGTTGTTAATTGATTGTATACCGTCGGTACGCGATGGAAGGAGACGACAGATGAATGACGCCAGCGCCCCCCAGGGCAGAACCGAAAGTGCCATCGCCTTTCTGCGCGAGCTGATCGCCGCCCAAGTGAAAGGCGAGGCCGCGGTGCAGGCCGCGATTGCCGCGCGGCTGGCGCAGGCGGGCTGCACGGTGGCCCAGACCGAATACGACCCGGCCAAGGTGCCGGTGAAAGGCGAGATCGATGCCGCCAATGGCACCACCGGACTGCGCAGCGCGGTGGTGGGCACGCTGGAGGGGCAGGGCGATCTGCCGAGCCTGCTGATCTTTGCCCATCCCGACGGCGAGCCGGTGACCGATGCCGATCAGTGGACCCATGATGCCTTTGCCGGCGAGATCGACGGCGGCCGGCTCTATGGCTGGGGCGTCGCCGATGACCTTGCCGGCTGCGCCGCCGCTGTTCTGGCGGTCGAGGCGGCGGCGGCCTCTGGCCAGCCGATGGGCCGCGTGGTCTTTGCCTCGACGCCCTCCAAGCGCTATGCCCGCGGGGTTGCGGCACTGTTGCATGACGGTCTGCGCGCCGATGCCGCGCTCTACCTGCACCCGGCCGAATCCGGCGTCGGGATGCGCGAGATCAAGGCGCTGGCCTCGGGCCACGTGGAATTCAAGATCACCATAAAGGGGCAGGCGCCAGACACCACCGAGCCGGGGCAGACCGCGTTTTCGCACCTCGCCGCCAATCCGGTGAACAAGGCCTTCCTGATCCACGCCGCGCTGATGGATCTGGCCGAGGCCCGCGCCAAGCGGGTCCGCCAGCCGCAGATGGAGGCGCGGGTGGGCCGGGCGACCAACCTGCATATCTCGCGTCTGCAGTGCGGCGAGATGCGCAAGTTCAGCCGCATCCACGACGAATGCATCATGGGCGGCGCACTGTCCTTTCCGCCGGGCGAAACCCTGGCCGAGATCTGCGCCGAGGTTGAGGCCGCCGTGGCCAAGGCCGCGCAATCCGACGACTGGCTGCGCGACAACCCGCCCCGGGTCGACTGGCTGACCGGCGTGACCGGCGCGCATGTGCCAGAGGATCACCCGCTCTACCAGGTCACCGCCCGGGCCGTCAGCGAGGTCACCGGCGAGGCGCCTTATGTCAACGTGATGCACACCTCCTCGGACATCCGCAATCCGCCGGTCGAGGCGGATATCCCCTGCGTCGCCTTCGGCTGTCTCTGCGGCGATCTCAGCCAGAACGAGAAGCGCGACGAATGGATCGACGTGGCCGACTTCCAGCGCATGGTCGATGTGACCACGCAGGTGGTCACCGACTGGTGCCGCGGCCGGCACCCCTGAGCCTTAATCCGACAGAGGGCCGGTGAAGCGGCCCCGTTCCCCTCCACTCACGAAGCCTCCAACAAAGGAAACCCCATGAAACACAGCATGATGACCGCAACGGCGCTTGCCACCGTGATGACCCTTTCCGCCGGCGCCGCGCTGGCGCAGGACTGCCCCGAAGGCCTGCCGCTGGTCGAGCCGGGCAAGCTCACCATGTCGATCAACGCCACGATTCCGCCGAAGCAGTATATCGACGCCAATGGCAATCTCGCCGGCCTGCACAAGGACATGGGCGACGAGATCGCCAAGCGGCTCTGCCTCGAGCCGAACTATCAGAACGTCGATTTCGCGGTGCAGATCCCCGGCCTCGATGCCGACCGCTGGGACATGATCAACACCGGCCTCTATTTCACCGACGAACGCGCCGGCTTCATGCAGCTGGTGCCCTATTCGGTCAACGCGCTGGCGCTGATCGCCGCGGCGGGCAACCCCGAGGGGCTGACCGGCCCCGAGGACCTCGCCGGCCATGCGGTGGGCGTGGAGATCGCCGGTTTCGAGGAAAAGAAGCTCAACGAGATCAACGACGCGCAGGTCGCCAAGGGCATGGACCCGATGGATATCCGCGCCTTCAACACCTATGGCGAGACTTTCCTGGCGCTTGGCGGCGGACAGATCTCGGCGGTCTTTGCCGGCGATGCCATCGGCTCCTACTATCAGGAGAAGGGCCAGTTCTCCAAGGCCGCGACCGGACTCTTCCCCGGCACCCCCGGCGCCTTTGCCTTTGACGAACCGAATCTGGCCCAGGCGGTGGCCGACGCGCTCAACGCCATGCGCGAGGACGGCACCTATGCGGCGATGATGGACAGCTACGGCACCACCCCGATCGACGTCTGGGACCGCTGGCCGGGCGAGTTCACCTATTTCTACACCGGCGGCTGAACCGCACCGACCGTGACCTGAAACGAAGGGCGGTCACCCGTGGCCGCCCTGAACCCTGAGGGGAGAGACCATGTCCTGGAGTTGGGACCATTTCATGCAATTCCTGTTCAGCCCCTACATGCTGAACGGGGTCTGGACGACGATCTGGCTGTCGATCGTGGCGATGGTGATCGGCTGTTCGCTGGGGGTCATGCTGGCCTTCATGAAGATGTCCAAGACCTGGGCGCTGCGGCAGATCGCCAATACCTATATCTGGGTCTGGCGCGGCACGCCGCTCCTGGTGCAGATGGTGATCATCTACACCGTGCTGCCCAAGGTCGGCATCAAGCTCGGCGTGGTCGAAAGCGCCATCATCGCGCTGTCGCTGCACGAGGCGGCCTATTTCGCGGAGATCGTCCGCTCGGGCATCACCTCGGTCAACAAGGGGCAGGAGGACGCCAGCCTCGCGCTTGGCATGACCTGGCCGCAGCGGATGCGCTATGTGATCATCCCGCAGGCGACGCGGGTCATCATCCCGCCGCTCGGCAACCAGTTCAACCTGATGATCAAGACCACCTCGCTGGCCTCGGTGATCTCGATGGAAGAGCTGTTCCGCCGCACCCAGCAGCTGGCCCAGCTCGAGTTCAAGGTGCTCGAGGCCTATATGTGCGCGGCCTGCTGGTACCTGCTGATGACCACCGTCTGGGGGCTGATCCAGCAACGGCTCGAGGCGCATTACGACCGGCCCTTCGGCCCCGTCGCCGACACCGATCCCAAGAAAAAGCCCGACCCGGTGCTGACCGGCCAGGCCGCCCAGGTCTGAAATGGAGGACAAGGATATGAGCAACATGGAAACGCAAGTCCTCCCGGTGGCGAAGGCCGGCCCGCGTGATCTGGGCCCGCCGATCGTCGAGGTCAGGAACGTCGAGAAACGCTTTGGCAAGGTCACCGTCCTCAAGGATGTGAGCCTGACGGTCCGCACCGGCGAGGTGGTGGTCATCGCCGGCCGCTCGGGCTCGGGCAAATCGACGCTGCTGCGCTGCATCGACCATCTGGAAACCATCGAGGGCGGCAGCATCATCGCCTGCGGCGAGAACATGGGCTACCGCCAGGACAACTCTGGCAAGCGGGTGCAGCTGGGCGACCGCAAGGTCGCCAAACAGCGCCGCCAGATGGGCATGGTGTTCCAGTCCTTCAACCTCTTTCCGCATCTCAACGTGCTGCGCAACATCACCCTCGCGCCGGTGCGGATCATGGGCGAAGACCCGAAGGAGGCCGAGGCCCATGCCCATGCGCTGCTGACCAGGGTCGGGCTGCCGGACCGGGCGGACGCCTATCCCAGCCAGCTTTCCGGCGGCCAGCAGCAGCGGGTGGCGATTGCCCGGGCGCTGGCGATGCGGCCGCAGGTGATGCTGTTTGACGAGCCGACCTCGGCGCTCGACCCCGAGATGATCTCCGAGGTGCTCGACGTGATGATCGACCTCTCGCGGCAGGGCATGACGATGATCGTGGTCACCCACGAGATGGGCTTTGCCCGCGCCGCCGCCGACCGGGTGCTGATGATGGCCGATGGCATGATCGTCGAAGAGGCGCCGCCCGAGGAGTTCTTCACCAACCCGCAGAACGAGCACAGCAAGCTCTTCCTGTCGAAAATCCTCTGAAGGGGCCTCCCGTGATCAGAACCGTTCTGGGCGACCTGTCTGCAGAGGCGGTCGGACCCATCCTGCTGCACGAACACCTGCTGTTCGACATCGTGCCGCCCGGCACCGCCGGCGACCGTTGGGCCGAGATCGCGCCGGCCGACCGCTGGCAGATCGACTACCGCGCCAATGAATGCGCCGCCAATGCGCTGCAGACCGATGTGGGGATCGCCGCCGCCGAGCTTTCGGCCTATGCCGAGGACGGCGGCAGCCTCTTGGTCGACCAGTCGATCTTTGGCCTCGCCCGCGATCCGCAAGGCCAAGCCGAGGCCTCGCGCCGGAGCGGCGTGCATGTGGTCGCCGCCGCCGGCACCTATGTCGAGGCCTATGTGCCGGATGATCTGAAGGCGCTGCCCACCGAGGCGCTGGCCGACCGATTTACCGCCGAGGTCTGCGAGGGCATGGACGGCACCGATATCCGCGCCGGGCTGATCGGCGAGATGGGCTGTTCCTGGCCGCTGACCCCGTTCGAGACCCGCGCGCTCGAGGCCGCCGCCGGGGCTCAGGCCCGCAGCGGTGCGGCGATCAGCGTGCATCCCGGCCGGCACGAGACCGCCTGCGCCGAAATCCTCGACATCCTCGAGGCCAATGGCGCCGACCTCACCCGCGTGGTGCTCTGCCACATGGACCGCACCCACCCCGACGGCACCGGCATCGCGCCGCTGCTCGAACGCGGCGCGGTGGTGGAATGGGATTTCTTCGGCGTCGAAAGTTCGCATTACTGGATGACCGACGAGGTCGAGCTGCCCACCGATCTGGCCCGCCTGCGGCTGATCCGCGATCTCGCCGCGCAGGGATTTGGCGACCAAATCGCCCTCTCGCAGGACATCTGCACCAAGACCCGTCTGCGCCACTGGGGCGGCCATGGCTATGGCCACATCCTGCGCAATGTCACGGCCCTCATGCAACGGCTGGAGTTTCCGCCCGCGCTCGTATCCGCGCTTTTGCGCGACACCCCCTTGCGATTGCTGAACTTGAAGGAGATCCCGCAATGACCCAGTTTCGCGGCACCTATTCCGTGATGGTCACCGCCTATGATGATGCGGGCAATTTCGATCCCGCGCGCATGGCCCGCTACACCGACTGGCAGGTGACCGAAGGCATCCACGGGCTGATCCCGCTGGGCTCGACCGGCGAATTCCTGTCGCTGAGTCGGGCCGAGCGCGAGGCCGTCGCCCGCTGTGTCGTGGACACCGTGGCCGGCCGGGTGCCGGTGCTGCTGGGCGCGGGCGCCGAGAGCACCGAGGAGGTGATCGAGAATTGCCGCATGGCCGAAGCGGTGGGCGCCGACGGGGTGATGATCATCCCGCCGTTCTACTCGACCCCGACCGAGGAAGAGCTCTATCGCCACTACGCGCGGATCAGCGAGGCCACCGACCTGCCGATCATGCTCTACAACAACCCGGCCACCGCCAATGTCGACCTGACCGCCCCGATCGTGGCGCGGCTGTCGACGCTCGAGGGCGTGGACTACATCAAGGAAAGCACCATGGACGTGACCCGGGTGCGCGATATCCTCGATCTGTGCGGCGACCGGATGACCGTGTTCGGCGGCATCATGGGGTTCGAAAGTTTCGTCAATGGCGCCGAGGGCTGGGTGGCCGTGGGGTCCAACATCCTGCCGCGGGATTGCGCCCGGCTGTTCACCCTGACCGCGGATGCGCAGGATTACGATGCCGCCCGCGCGCTCTATGCCAGGATGCTGCCGGTGATCCGGCTGGTCGGCGGGCACCGCTATGTCTCGGCCACCAAGAAGGCGCTCGAGCTGATGGGCCTGCCCACCGGCGATCCGCGCAGCCCGCGGCTGCCGTTGCCCGAGGCCGACATGCCGGAGCTGCTGGCGGCGATGAAGGCCACCGACCTTCTGGAACTGGCCGAGGCGTAACCCATGCGCTTCACCTGGAACGGCGCACCGCTCGAGGCGCGCGCCGGCGACAGCATCGCTGCCGCCCTGACGGCCGCGGGGGTGCGCAAGCTGGGCACCGGCTGCGCCGGTCAGGACCGGGCGATGTTCTGCGGCATGGGCGTCTGCCAGGACTGCGCCGTTCAGGTGGACGGGCAGGTCGGGCAGCTGGCCTGCATGACCAAGGTGACGCCCGGCATGGAGATCCGCGCGCAGGAGGATCTGACTGCGCCGCCCGCGCCCTGGGACGGCGAGGCCGCGCCGCCGCGCGCGGTCAGCGTCGACGTGGCGGTGATCGGCGCCGGGCCGGCGGGGCTGCGTGCCGCGCTGGAGCTGGCCCGTGCCGGTGCGTCGGTGCTGGTACTCGATGAGCGCGATGCCTCTGGCGGGCAATACTTCAAACCGCGCAGCGCAGGCTTCCGCCACGCCGCGCCCAAGGACGCCCAGCACCGCGCCGGCGACGCCCTGCGCACCGCCGTGGCCGAGGCCGGCATCGAGGTGGCTCATGGCCAGACCGTCTGGCACGCGCGGGCGGACGACGGGTTTTCGCTGCGCGCGCAGGGCGCCGAGGGCGGGCTCAAGGTCAGCGCAAAGGCCGTGCTGCTGGCGACCGGCGGCTACGAGATGCCGCCGGTGGTGCCGGGCTGGACCGGAGCAAACGTGCTCAGCATCGGCGGCGCGCAGACGCTGGTGCGGCGCTACGGCGTGCTGCCGCCGGGGCCGGTGCTGGTGGCCGGGCATGGCCCTCTGGGCTGGCAGGTGGCCGACGAGATCCTGCGGATGGGCGGCACGGTCACCGCGGTGGTCGAACGGGCCGCGCTGCGCCGCATCGGTGCGGTCGCGCGGGCTGCGCGCCAGTCGCCCGGGCTGATCGCGGCCGGTATGGCGCAACGGCTGCGCTTTGCGCGCGCCGGCGTGCCGGTGCTGACCGGCTGGGAGCTGACCCGGATCACCGAGACCGCCGCCGTGGTGCAACCGGTGGGCGGCGGGGCGGAACGCGCCTTCGCGGCCGCCACGGTCTGCGTCGGTGCGGGCTTCGCGCCGCAGATGGAACTGGCCCGGCTGATGGGCGCGACACTGGAAGCCGGCGCAGCCAATGGCTGGCCGGTGCCGCAGCGCGACGAGACCGGCGCGACCTCGGTCGAGGGTCTCTGGATCGCGGGCGATGCCGGCGGCATGGGCGGCGCCCCCGCCGCCGAGGCACAGGGCGCGCTCTCCGGCGCCGCCATCGCCCGGTTCCTCGGGCGTCAGGCGCCAGAGGTCTCGGCCGAACCGCTGGCGCGCGCACGACGGTTTCAATCGGCGCTCTGGTCGCTGTTCGAGGCCCCGCCGCCGGCGTCACCCGAAGACGACGCAGTGGTCTGCCGCTGCGAGGCGGTGACGGCGGGCCAGTTGCGCCAGGCGATCGGCGAGGGCGCGCGCGATCCCGGGGCGCTCAAACGCGCCACCCGCATGGGCATGGGCCGCTGCCAGGGGCGCTATTGCCTGCCGGTGGCGCTGCGGATGCTGGCCGAGGCGGGCGCAGAACAGCCGCCGGAGCGGCTTTTCGCGCCGCAACTGCCGGCCAAACCGGTGCCGGTCTCGGCGCTGGGGATCGAGAAACCGGAATGGGGCGGCCACCGCGAAAGCGCCCCGGCCGCGCGGCCGGGCCCGCCGCCCGCGACGCCGCTGGCGCAAGACAGCGCCGACCTTGTGGTGATCGGCGGCGGTGTCACCGGCATCTCGGCCGCGCTTTTCGCCGCGCGAGAGGGCGCGCGGGTCACCGTGCTCGACCGCGGCTGGCTGAATGCCGAGGCCTCTGGCGGCAACGCCGGCAGCCTGCACCTGCAGCTGCTGTCGTGGGATTTCGGGACCAAGGCGGTGGGCGGTGGTGACCTGCAGTTGCGCACCCTGCCGCTGCAACAGGAGTCGATCGCGCTCTGGGGTGACCTGCAACGCCAGCTCGGCGCCGATTTCGAAATGGCCACCACCGGCGGGCTGATGGTCGCCGAGACCGCGGCGCAGATCCCCTTTCTCGAGCAGAAGGCGGCCTCTGAGGCGCGGGTCGGCATCACCACCGAGATCATCGGGCCGGAGCGGCTGCGCCAGATCGCGCCGGGCATCTCGCCGCGCATGGTGGCCGCCGCCTGGTGCCCCGGCGAGGGCAAGATCAACCCGCTCGCGTCCTCGCGCGCGCTGATCGCCGAGGCGCGGGCGCTGGGGGTGACCTTCGAGGAGCAGGCGCCGGTGACCGGCCTCGCCCGCGCCGGCGACGGATACGCCATCGCCACCCCGCGCGGCGAGATCAGCGCCCCGCGCCTCGTCATCGCGGCGGGCGGCTGGTCGGCAGAGCTCGGCCGGATGCTGGGCGCCGCGATCCCGGTCAAGGGCGCACCGCTGCAGATGGTGGTGACCGAGCGCTGCGCGCCGGTGCTGCCCTGCCTCGTGGCCCATGCCGACCGCCACCTGACGATGAAACAGACCGCCTCTGGCACCGTGCTGATCGGCGGCGCCTGGACCGCCGAGACCGGGCCGGGCGGGCAGTCGCGGGTGCTGCCCGACAGTCTCGAGGGCAACCTCTGGGTGGCGGCGCGCACGGTGCCGGCGGTGGGCGGGCTGCGGGTGCTGCGCAGCTGGGCGGCGATGAACATCGACATCGACGGCGCGCCGCTGATCGGGCCGCTGCCGGGCCATCCCGGCGTGAGCGTCGCGGCCACCGCCAACGGCTATACCCTCGGGCCGCTGATGGGCCGCGCGGCGGCGCAGGCGGCGCTCCATGGCACCCTGCGGCAGGACCTCGCCGCATTCTCGTTCGACCGTTTCAACAGCTGAAGAAAGGCACGACATGACCAAGCTGAAAATCAAGGCCGGCCCCTACGACTTCGACGCGGTGCTGGAGGAAGACGCCGCCCCCGAGACCTGCGCGGTGTTTCGCAAGACGCTGCCCTACAAGAGCCAGCTGGTGCATGTGCGCTGGAGCGGCGAGGGCGTGTGGATCCCGCTGGGCGATCATGACTTCGGGGTGGGCTATGAAAACCACACCTCGCACCCGGCGCCGGGGCATTTCATCCTCTATCCCGGCGGCATTTCCGAGACCGAGATCCTGCTGGCCTATGGCGGCGTCGATTTCTCGTCCAAGATGGGCCAGCTTGCCGGCAACCATTTCCTGACCATCACCAGCGGCCAGGAGAACCTGGCCAAGCTCGGCAACCTGGTGCTTTGGGAAGGCGCGCAGGACATCCACTTCGAGCTCGCCTGACGCGGGCTCCGGCCGTCTGCCCCTTCGCGGGCAGGCGGGCCTCGGGTCAGATGGGGTCTTGGATATTTGACCGGTTTTCCGCCGTGCTATGCCATGGCGGGAGGTTCATGTCAGGCGGCGGCTATCGGGTTTCGGATCCGGCTCGCCCAGAGCGGAACGCCGTGGCAAGGTCGCCCGCGCCCGGAATGCAAGGCAGCGGAGCCTCCGCCCAGGCCCTGAAGGCATCGACCTTGGGTCCGGATGCCGCGTCCGCGCGGACCTGCGCGTCTCGGCTGGATGGCCGGCGACCTCTCGTTCAATGCCGTAGAGCTTCGCGATCATGTCGGCGGCCTTCCCCACGGTCTCGGACTTCGTGTGATCTCCCAGACGGCATGCAAGTTGCGCCGCAGGTCCGTGCCGCGGGCGGCTTCGTCGAAGCCGGTACTGCCACCCGGGCGCTGCAAACCAGACATTTACCGACAGACAATAGCCACTTGACAGGGCGTGAGGGGCTGTGCGACCTCCTTAGATGCTGATATCTCAGTTGAGCTATCAAGCGAGATATCCTCGCGGAGCTTGGGCCCGGGAGATCGAAATGGGAGGAAATTTGTATGAAAACCATGATTAAGTCCGGCGTTCTGGCGGTTGCGATGCTGGGATTGGGCGTGGCGCAGGCAGCGGCGGAATACCCGGAGCGTCAGGTGACAATGATCGTGCCGTTCGGCGCGGGCGGCGGATCGGACCGCGTGGCCAGGACGGTCGACCGGTTCTGGCAAGAGCAGACCGGCGAGAGCTTCAACTTCAAGTATCAGCCGGGGGCGGCCGGCGCTGTCGGCACGGCGGAAATCAGTCGGGCCAAGCCGGATGGATACACCGTCGGCATCGTGAACCTGCCGAATATGGTCGTCCAACCGGTGGCAGGAACCGGCACATTCGCGCTGGACAGTTTCGACTACATCGGGCGCGTGAACGCCGACCCCATTGTCTTGATGGTGCCTGAAACCAGCCCCTACCAGACCCTCGAGGCGTTTCTGGCAGCGGCCAAGGACGCGCCGGGCACGATGACGCTGGCAATCACCGGCACCATGGGCGCGGCCCATCTGGCAGCCTTGCAGATGATGGACGGCGCCGGGGTCGAAGTGACGCTGGTTCCGACGCAGGGCGGGTCGAATACCGTGGCGCGCATTGCCGGCGGGCATGTGACGGCCGGACTGATCGGGCTGGGCCTTTTCACCAGTCAGGAAAACGGGCGCGCCCTTGCGGTGACCGCTGCGGAGCGGTCGGATTTCACTCCCGATGTCCCGACATTCAGCGAAAAGGGCATTCCGATCGACCTGTCCACGGCGCGGATCATCGTGGCGCCAGAAGGATTGCCGGACGACGTACTGACCCATCTGCGCGAGACGTTGCAATCGGTCACCGAAAGCGAAGGCTTTGTCGCCGCATCCGCCGATCAGGGGCAGGGCGCGATCTGGCAGGATGGTGCCGCGCTGGAACAGGCGGTGATGGCGATGGAGCAAAGCACCACCGAGTTGCTGCGCAAGTATGAACTGATCGACTGAGGTTGGTTCCTTTCAACGGCGGCCCATAGGCTGGGCCGTCGCGGGCCGGGAGACCCCATTTCATGCCTTTTTCCGAAAGCATTGCTGCGGCAATGGATCCGACGATCCTGCTGATGATCGCCCTGGCGACCGTGTTCGGTGCCATCATCGGCGCGCTGCCGGGCTTCAGCTCTGTCATGGCAATCTCGTTGCTGTTGCCCGTGGTCTATCCGATGGACCCGCTCATGGGGCTGTTGGTCCTCGGGTCGATTTACATGGGCGCGATGTATGGTGATGCCAATGCCGCGATCCTGTTGAACATTCCGGGCACGGCGTCATCCCTGCCAACCACCTTTGACGGCTTTCCCATGACCCAGCAAGGCCGCGCGAAAGAGGCGCTGCTGGCCGCGCTGGCAGGGTCGGTGTTTGGCGGCGCCGTTGGTATCCTGGTTCTGCTGTTCACCTTTGGCGCCTTGGCGGAGTTCTCGCTGCGCTTCGGCCCGCAGGAATATTTCTGGCTGACAGTGCTGGGCCTGACGACGATTGCCGCGCTGTCCGAGGGAAACATGCTGAAGGGCCTGGTTGGCGGTGGGCTCGGCATCGCGATCAGCTTGATCGGGATCGATCCCTATTGGGGCATGCCGCGCTTCACGTTCGGCCAGTCCTCGCTGATTTCCGGCGTTCACCTGATCCCGGCGCTGTTGGGGTTGTTTTGCGTGGCGCAGGTCTTGTCCAGCCTTGCCAGTGACGAACGAGATCGCCCCACGCCGGAGATTGGCGCCCAGAAGGACGCCCTGGCCAAGGTCATGAAGGCGATGGGGCGGCGCTGGGATGTTCTGCTCCGGTCCTCGGCCATTGGCGTGGTGATCGGCATGCTTCCCGGCGCAGGCGGGCCCATCGCGTCGACCATTTCCTACAATGAAACGCGGCGCTGGGACCGTGACAGCGCCAGCTTTGGCAAGGGCCGCATCGAAGGGGTCATGGCCTCCGAGGTGGCCAATAACGCGATGGTCGGCGGCAGCCTGATCCCGATGATGGCACTGGGAATTCCGGGCAATGTGAATGCTGCGGTGATCCTTGGCGCGCTGATGTCGTTTGGGATGCGGCCCGGCATGAACCTGATCTCGGATGGCTCGGGCGTGGCGATGTCGTTCATGATCGGTCTGCTGATCTCCAGCATCCTGCTGGCACCGCTGGGATATTTCCTGATCATCCGGGTGTCGACGCTGGTGTTGCGCATTCCGCGCACCTATCTGGCGCCGACCATCCTGGTGTTTGCCAGTGTCGGCGCCTATTCCGTCACCAACTCGATGTTCGGTGTCATCATCATGGCGGCCCTCGGGATCGGCGGATATGCCTTTCGTCGCATCGGGGTTGAGGCCGCGCCCATTGGTCTGGGCCTGATCCTCGGGCCGATCGCCGAACGTGAATTCACCAGTTCGCTGCTGATTGCACAGGCGCAGGGCAGCTACCTGACGATGGTGTTCCGGCCCATTTCACTGGTGCTGATTGCCCTTTGCGTGTTGTCCATTGCCACGCCGCTGTTCTTGAGCCTTCGCAACAAGCGCGCCGCACGTCTGGGCGGCAGACTGTCCGCAGGCGGGGAGGCCGGCAAATGATGTCCGTTCTCGAGAAAGCGCTGCTGGCTCTGGTGGTCGTCTTTTGCGCCGCCCTGACCTGGGAGGCCTGGGCGATCAAGCCGCCCGCCTGGAGCTTTCCGGTATTCACCGGTGTCCTGACCGCAGCCCTGGCCGGGTGGGCGCTGGTGCACAGCCGGACGCGGCCGATGGGCGGGCCGATCTTTTCCGAAGGCAGCGCCGGGACGGTGATGGCGGGCATGGCGGGGCTGGTCGGGTATGTGCTGTTGCTCAGGGTCAGCTATCTCGCGGCGACGCCGGTGTTCCTGTTTCTGGGGTATCTCTATCTGCTGCCAGAACGGACGCTGCGCAGCATCGCCATCGCCGCCATTATCGCGGTCGCAACCACCGGTTTTACCTGGCTTTGTTTTGCCTACTGGCTGGGCGTCGACCTGCCGTGACCGGCGGTCAGCGCGACACGCCAAGCGCGCGGCGCCACGACGCTTGCAGATGCGTCTCCATCGCGGTGCCCGCGGAGTCCGGGTCGCCCTCAATGACGAAATCGAGGATATTCAGATGCTCCCGTATCGCCCTGTCGTCGGTATAGTTGCGAAGCCGAAAGACCAGCCGCGACAATTGCAGCCGGCCCAGAATGCGGTCAAACAACTCGTCCGCAAAGGCGTTGCCCATTGCGTTGACGAACAGTCGGTGCATTTCATGGTCCAGCGCGGTGCGCGCGTTGATCTCGCTCAGGTCCAGCGGTTCCGGCGTCGTGACGGTCGCGTTGGCGGCGGCCTCCGTCCGGGACCGCAGTTCAATCGCGGCGGATTTGTCCGCCTGATCGGCATAGGCGCGCACGGCCTCGATCTCGACCATCAGGCGCATTCTGAAGGCGTCGTTGATCGTCTTTTCATCGATGTCCAGAATGCGGATGCCACGCTGGGGAATGAGGGTGACGATACCTTCGCCTTCCAGCCGCTTCAGCGCCTCGCGCATCGGACCCATCGGCACGTCGAGAAGGGTACAAAGCTCGCGCTGCGTGACAAGCTGCGCGGGTTTCAACACGCCTGCGTTCAGGTTTTCCATAAAGCGTTCATGGGCAACGTTGCGCAAAGTACCGGTCTTGGGCGTGGCTGCATCGGTCATGAAACTGGTCGTCCTTGGCTGCGCGCGGCTGGAAAGCCTTGTGGCTGATACGCTCCGGCCACTGATATCTTAATTAAGTACTCATTCAAGGATATAACCGTGACCCGACCTGCGGCCCCAACATTTCTTGGATACCAGCGCGCAAAGGGGCGTCCGGGTATCCGCAATGTCCTTTTGGTGTTGAACCTGACGGGGCTGACGGCGCCGTCGGCCCGCCATATCGCCCAGGATCTGGTTGGCAGCCAGCTGATCACGATGGATCACGGCGTGGCGATCAACGGACGCGGGGAAGCGCCGGTCAACGCAACCGTGGAGAACCTGGCACGTCACCCCAACGCCGGTGCGGTCCTGATCCTGAGCGCGCATGCGGGCAAATCCGATGCCTTGCTTGAACGCCTGTCGGAAGACGACCGGCCCATTGCGGCGGTGTCGCTGGATGATGCCAATCGCGATGCCCTGGACTTCCGCACCTCTGCTGTGCGGACCGGCGCGCGCTTGATGGCGGAGATGTCACGGCAACAGCGCACGCCACGGCCGTGGAGCGATCTGCTGATCGCGCTGGAATGCGGCATGTCCGATCCGACCTCGGGGTTGGTGGCCAACCCGCTCTTGGGTCTTGTCACGGACCGCCTGGTTGCGGATGGCGGCGCGGCGGTGTTCGGCGAAACCACCGAATGGCTCGGATGCGAGGCGCATCTGGCCGCTCGGGCCGCAACCCCCGAAATTGCCGCGCAGATGACGCAGGCGGTCAAGCGGCGCGTGGCACTGGCGCGGCAGGTCGGGCTGGACCTGATCGGCAACAATCCCAACGATGCCAATATCGCCTCGGGTCTGACCACGATCGAGGACAAGGCCATCGGCAGCATCGCAAAGTCCGGCAGCGCGCCGATCACCGCCTTTCTCGACTATGGCGCGGCGATGCACGGACCTGGATTGGCCGCCATGGACGGCCCGTCCTACACCCCTGAGTCGCTGACCGGACTGGTGGCGGCAGGGGCGCAGATCTCCCTGTTCACCTCGGGCGTGGGCAATTCGTTTGTCAGCGGGTTGGCCCCCACCCTCAAGATCACCGCCAACGCCGACACGGCGCGCAATCTGCCGGTTCAGTTCGACTATTGTTGCGCGGACGCGCTGACCCGGCCAGACCTTATGGAAGCAAGTGTCGATGCGCTGATCCGCCGGATTGTCGAAGTGTCCTCGGGCGCGCTGACGTTCGGAGAGATCCTCGGCGAGAGCAATGAAGTCATCGCGCGTTTCGGAGAGACATTGTGACAGAGACATCGCATGCGGTGCGGGCCGTCCGGCTCCGCCCGGAAGACACGGTCGCGGTGCTGACCCGGTCCGTGAAGAAGGGCGAACCGGTGGTGGTTTCCGGACCGGGCGCGCCGCTGGAGATTTCGGCGGCCGAGGATATTCCCGGCTATCACAAACTGGCCTTGTCCGCCGCACGCATCGGCGACCGTCCGCTGCGCAACGGCATGGTCATCGGCGTCTTCACCGCCGAAACAGAGGCGGGAGGCTGGGTGCATATCCACAATCTGGCCAGTGTGTTCTCCACCGGTCGACACGAGGGCGGATGAGGGAAAACAGCTCGCCATGTTCTGTAGGACGCGGGCAGCGCCGCGCCAGGCGCGCGCAAAATCGATCAGCTTGCGGGTGCTCTGCGACACCTTGGTCGCGGAGTGCCCCAGCGACAGGGCCGCCGCCTCGTCGCGGTCGGCCAAGGGCACGGAGCACACCGAGGGGATGGCCATGCAGCTCACGCGCTGCGGCACAAAGGCAATCCCGGCGCCAGTGCTCACCATCCCGATGGCGGTGTACATCGTGTTCGCCTCGACCACGGCGCGCGGCAGGACCACGCACGACGAGCACATGGTCATCAGTTGGTTGTAGAAGGCGGGCGAGCGGTGGTTCCCTTGGAGGGTCGAAAAGCCGCGCCTCCCGTTTGAAACGCCACAACCGCGTTGGTCTTTGTCAATCGGCATGCAAATCTGGGTTCACCCCGATTTCTGAGGGGTGTCATGCCGAATGCTGCAGGCGCGCCGGAAGAAAGCCGACGCCAGCGGCCTCATACATCTGCCGTTTCAAGATTGTTTAACCTGTTGATTTGCCCTTCGGCCTGGCCAGCACGGCAGTGGCGCCAGGCTCTACGACTATAGAGCAACCGATCCCGCGGCCGCGCGCGGCTCAGGAGATGGTGTCGATCGCGAACTGGCGCAGCGAGCGGATGTGGCCGGCCATGGCCTTGCGCGCCAGCCGGCCGTCTCGCGCCTCCAGCGCATCGAGGATCAGCTCGTGCTGGCGGGTGTCGGGTTCCAGCCGTTCGGCCAGCCTGTCGATCTCGAACATCTTGGTGCTGGCGCGCAGCGCGTGCAGCATGTCCGCCATCACCCGGTTGCCGCAATTCTCGATCACCAGCCCGTGCACCTCGTCATCCGAGCGCCAATGCGCCAGCATTTCATAGCGCTGCTGCTGCTTCACCGCCTGCAAGGCCGCGCGGGCCCCGGCCAGCGCGGCGGCATCGACCCGGTCGACGCAGAGCGCCGCTGCCTCGGCCTCGAGCAGCTCGCGGACCTTCAGGCTCTGCAGGTATTCGCTGAGCTCGACCTTGCGCACCTGAAACGAACGGTTGGCGGATTTCACCAGCACGCCCTGCGCCTCGAGCCGTTGCAGGGCGTGGCGCAGCGGGGTGCGCGAGATGCCCAGAAGGTCGGCGATCTGCTGTTCGACGATGACGCTGCCGGCGGCCAGCTCGCGCTGTTCGATCATGGTGGAAATCGCGTCATAGGCCCGGCCCGCCAGGGTGCCGCGGCGCTGCGGTGCCGAAAGGTCCGGGGAAGAGGGCTGTTTCGTCATGGCGTCAATCTCTTCGTCTGTGCGCGTCCGCGCGGAACGCCGGCCTGGCTGCGGTGTTGTGTCTCTTTGCCGTTTCTGCGGGGGCGAAGGCAAATCCAATCTGGACCGCCGGCGCAGAAATCACCGTCCTCGCCAGACTATCGCGATCCCGGGTCCCTGGCAAAGGCGGCCGCCGCCGCCCGAAACCCTGCGCCGCACGAACCTCCCCTGTCGCCTCGGGAGGTCCCTGCGGCAGAGATCATGCCTGCGCCAGAAGACCGGTGTCGTCGCGCACCGTCCGGCCGGCCTGCAGGACGCTGACGAGCTTGTTGTCGTGCTGGCCAAAGCAGGCGAGATCGTCGAACGGGTTGGCCTCGACCACCAGCAGATCGGCATGGGCGCCGGCGGTGATCTGGCCGATCTGGCCTTCCATGCGCACCACCTTGGCGTTGTTGATCGTGACATGGCGCAGGGCCTCGGCCGGGCCGCAGACCTCCTGGTGGATCATCAGACCGTCGCCCTGATAGCGCTTGGGCGACCAGCAGAGGTCGGTGCCATAGCCGATGTTCACCCCCGCCGCCTGCGCCACGCGCAGCGAGTCGAGCCCCGAGGCCAGCACCTCGGCGTTCTTCTCGGCATTCTCGGGGCTCCAGCCGAAATCCATGCCGTATTTGCCGTCGGCCTCATAGGTAATGAGGGTCGGCACCAGATGCGCGCCCTTCTCGGCCATCAGCGCGGCGGTCTCGGCGGTCAGGAAGTTGCCATGCTCGATGGTGCGCACCCCGGCGGTCACCGCGCGCTGGATGCCGAGGTCGCTATAGACATGCGACAGCACGTAGCGGCCGCAGCGCTCGGTCTCGTCGACGATGGCATAGAGTTCCTCCATCGAATATTGCGGGTGGATCAGCTTGTCACCCGGAGAGCTGACGCCGCCGCCGGCCATGATCTTGATCTGATCGACCCCCTGCCGGGCGTTCTCGCGCACCGCCTTGCGCACCGCGTCGACGCCATCGGCAATCACCGAGGTGCCGCCGATCTCGGCCGAGCAATGGCAGGTGTCGGCGCGCCCGCGGTGGTCGCCATGGCCGCCGGTCTGCGACAGGATGCGGCCCGAGACGAAGAGGCGCGGGCCGGTGAACACGCCTTTTTCGACTGCCGCCCGGTGGCCCTGATCGGCACCGCCGGCATCGCGCACGGTGGTAAAGCCGCGCATCAGCATCCCCTTGAGATGCATCCCGGCGCGGGCCGTCAGCTCCGAGGGCAGAACCGAGGTGCCGTCGTCGAACCCGCCGATGAAGCAATGCGCGTGGCAGTCGATCAGCCCGGGCGAGAGGTAACGGCCCTCGAGCGAGACCTGCGTCATCTCGGCGGGCAGGTCGGCTTCCGGCATAAGCGCGGCGACGCGGCCGTCGCGGATCACCACCGCCTGTCCGGTCACGATCTCTCCGGCAAGGGTGTCGACGATGTGCGCCTGCGTCAGGGCATAGTCTGCATGTGTCATTCTGGGTCCTTCCTGTCGGTCCTGCCTCTGGCAGGGGATCCACGATCGGCGCTGACCGCAGCGCCGCCGGGGTCCGTTTGTTTGCAAGCAAACGGTATACTGATAGAATTCTATTAGTATACCTTAATTTCAGAACGCCGGTCTGCTGCGCAAATTGGAACCATGAAACCAATGGCTTCTGCCTGTTTCCGCGGCGCAGCCGCCCGTCAAAGCGCTTTTCTCCAGATCGACCGTTGACAGGTTGCGGTACTCTATCGGTATACAATGAGAATACGTTTCAATTAATTCAGGACACCGATTCTCCATACCATCCCGGACTTCCCACAACGACGCCTGCGGCAGAGAAACGCCGGCGCCCATCCGCCAACAGGAGTAAAGACATGTCATTCAACCGTTCCATCAAGGCCCGTTCCCGGCTGGCGCTGGCGATCCCGCTGGGCCTTTTCGCGCTGGCCGCTCAGCCGGCGCTGGCGCAGGACACGCTGGTCGTCGATGCCAACTTCCAGCTCAAGACCGCCGATCCGGCGCGTGCCTTCGAGCCCACCGCCAGCCTCGTGCTGCATCCGGTCTATGAGACGCTGGTCACCTTCGAGGGCTCTGACGTGACCCGGGTGGTGCCGCTGCTGGCCAATGTCCCCGAGATCTCGGAGGACGTGAAAACCTTCACCTTCACCCTGAACCCCGAGGCGACCTTCGCCGATGGGTCGCCGGTCGAGGTCTCCGACGTGGTGTTCTCGCTGGAACGCGCCCGCGACCTCAAGGGCAGCCCCTCCTACCTGATGCGCGGTGTCTCGGTCGCGGCGGGCGAGGCGCCCGGCACCATCGTGCTGACCACCGAAGCCCCGGACCCGGCGCTGCCGTTCAAGCTCACCAATCTGGCGCTCAGCATCCTTGACGCCGAGACCCTGCAGGCCAATGGCGGCACCGCCACGCCCGAAGACGGCGCGGAACGGTTCCTTGCGGAAACCTCGATCGGCTCCGGTCCCTATACGCTGACCAAGTTCGACACCTCGTCGGAGGTCATCCTCGAGGCCAATGAGAGCTACTGGGGCGAGGCCCCGGCCTATGACCGGATCGTGGTGCGCAACGTCAACAGCAATGCCCAGCAGATGAACGTGGCGCGCGGCGCCTCGCAAATCGCGCTGAACCTGCGACCCGATCAGGTGGGCTCGATTTCCGACAAGGTGACGGTGATCTCCGGCCCGGCCGCCGACATGGGCTTCCTGTTCATGAACGGCAACCCGGAGGTCTCTGAGCTTTCGGTCAACCCCGACCTGCGCGAGGCGGTGCGCTATGGCATCGATTACGCCGGCATCATCGACTTCATCGGCGAAGGCGCGGTACAGCCCGCCGGCATCATTCCGACGATGATCGAAGGCGCGCTGCCCACCGAGCAAGTGCCGACGCGCGACCTCGAACGCGCCAAGGCGGCGCTGGCGCGCAGCGGTCTGAGCGATCCGACCCTGACCATCAGCTATGCCGCCGACCTTGCGAAATACGGCATCGCCTTTGCCGACATCGCCGCCAAGATCCAGTCCGACCTTGCCGATGTGGGCATCACGGTCGAACTGAACCCGGAATCGGTGCAGGCCAACCTCGACAACTACCGCGGCGGCACGCTCGAGATGAGCGTGCAGTGGTGGGGCGGCACGCCGCACCCCTCGAACTCGCTGCCCTTCACCTCGGGCAAGCTGGTCGGTCTGCGCGCCGGCTGGGCCGAGGGTGGCTCGCCGGAGCTGGAAGAGCTGGCCTCAAGGGCGGAGGTGGCCTCAGACGCCGACGAACGCGTCGCGCTCTACCGCGACTGGCAGACCAAGCTGAACGAGGTCGGCCCCTTCGTGCCGCTGTTTCAGCCGCCGGTGACGCTGGTCGGATCGACCGAGATCGCGCCGCTGGAGTACAACCCGATGTGGACCGTCGACCTGAGCGACGTCCGCAAGGCCTCGGAGTAACGGGGCCGGACCGGGCAGGAAGATATCTTCATGATGAGTCCCCTCAAGTCAGGTTGGTATCGCCTGCCCGGGCTGTTGCGCTACGCGCTGCAGCGCCTCGGCATGGGCGCGGTGCTCTGCGTCGGCGTGACCTTCGTTTCCTTTGCATTGACACAGGTGGTGCCCGGCGATCCGGTCACCGCGAACCTCGGCGAGCGGGCCGCCGCCGACCCCGAGATCGTGGCGCTCTACCGCGAGCGCTACGGGCTCGACAAACCGCTGCCCGCCCAATACGCGCGCTACCTCACCCGCCTGCTGCAGGGCGATCTGGGCATTTCGCAGCAGACCCACCGGCCGGTGGCCACCGACCTTGCCACCTACATGAGCGCCACGCTGGAACTGGCCATCGTCGCCATGGTGCTGGCGATGGCGGCCGGCATGGCGCTGGGGATCGTCGCCGCGGTCTGGCGCGACGGCTGGCCGGATCAGGTGATCCGGGTGGTCTCGCTCGCCGGAGTTTCGGTGCCGACCTTCTGGCTGGCGCTGGTCTGCCTCTATCTCTTCTTCTTCAAGTTCAACCTCTCTCCCGGTGTCGGCCGGCTTGGCCCCGGCACCCCGGCGCCGGAAGCGCTGACCGGGCTCTACACGCTTGACGCCGCGCTGCGCGGCCAGTGGGGCCTGCTGCGCGAGGCGCTGTCCTACATCGCACTGCCGGCGCTGGTGCTGGCGACCTATACCACCGGGATCGTCACCCGGTTCACCCGCGCCGCGATGCTCGACTCGCTGGGCCATGACTACGTGCGCGCCGCCCGCGCCAAGGGGCTGCCGGCGCACACGGTGATCCTGCGCCATGCCCTGCGCCCGGCGCTGGCGGCGATCATCACCGTCTCGGGCATGGCCTTTGGCCGGATGCTGGCCGGCGCGGTGCTGGTGGAGTCGGTCTATTCCTGGCCGGGACTGGGGCTATACGCCTATCGCAGCGCGCTGACGCTCGACCTGCAGGCGATCATGGGGGTCAGCCTGATCATCGCGGTGATCTACATCCTGGTGAACCTGGCCGTCGACATTCTCTATGCCGTGATTGACCCGAGGATCCGCTACTGATGACCGAGACGACGCTCCCTTCGCATCGCGCCGGCCGCCGGCTGCGACCGGTCTGGATGCAGCCGCTGGGCCTGATTGGCGCCGCCATCCTGATCGCGCTGGCGCTGGTGGCGGTGCTGGCGCCGCTGATCGCGCCCTATGATCCGCTGACCCAGGAGGCGCGGCGGCTGATGCCCCCGAGCGCCGAGCACTGGTTCGGCACCGACCAGCTGGGCCGCGACGTGTTTTCGCGGGTGCTGCACGGCGCGCGCCTGTCGCTGCCCTACGCGCTGCAGCTGGTGGTCCTCGCCGGCCTCCTCGGCACCGTTCTGGGCGCCATCGCCGGCTATTTCGGCGGCTGGGTCGACGGGCTGATCATGCGGATGGCCGATCTGGTGCTGGCCTTCCCCGACATCATCCTCGCCATGGCCGTGGTCGCGGCGCTGGGGCCGGGGCTGTTCAACGCAGTGCTGGCGGTGGTGATCGTCAGCTGGCCGATCTATGCCCGCGTCGCCCGCTCGATGATCCTCAGCCTGCGCAACGAGCCCTTCGTGCTGTCGCGCCGCCTGCTGGGGGCCTCCTCGGCGCGCACGCTCTGGTCCGAGGTGCGGCCCAACATCACCGGCCCGCTGGTGGTGCTGGTGGCGCTGGAATACGGCCATGCGGTGCTGATCCTGTCGGGGCTGTCGTTTCTCGGCTTGGGCGCGCAGCCGCCGGCGGCGGAATGGGGCGCGATGGTCTCCGAGGGTGCCAAGTATTTCGACAAGTGGTGGATGAGCGTCTTTCCCGGCCTCGCGATCCTGCTGGTGGTCATGGCCGCCAATTTCCTCGGCGACACCCTGCGCGACGTGATCGACCCGCGCAGCAAGAGGCACCTGTCATGACCGCGCCGCTGCTGGACATCTCGGACCTGACAGTCAGCCTGCCGGCCCCCGATGGCAGCCGATTGTTCGCGGTGCGCGACCTGAACCTGCGCATCGGCACCGGCCAGATCGCCGGGCTGGCCGGCGAAAGCGGATCGGGCAAGTCGCTGACCTCGCTGGCGCTTCTGGGGCTGTTGCCCGCCGGCGCGCGAACCAGTGGCCGCAGCGGCTTTGAAGGTCGCGACCTACTGAGCCTGTCAGAGCGCGACCGCGCGGCGGTGCGCGGCCGGCGGATCGCGATGATCTTTCAGGATCCGATGACCGCGCTGCACCCGATGCTGTCGATCGGCCGGCAGATGACCGAGCACTACCGGCACCACTTCCGCGTGCCGCAGGCCAAGGCGCTGCGCCGGGCCGAGGAGATGCTCGATCTCGTGCGCATCCCCGACCCAAAGGCCGCGCTGGGGCGCAGCCCGCACGAGTTTTCCGGCGGCATGCGCCAGAGGATCGCCATCGCCATGGCGCTGTGCTGCGAGCCTTCGCTGATCATCGCCGACGAGCCGACGACCGCGCTTGATGTCACGGTGCAGGCCGGCATCCTGCGGCTCTTCGAGCGGCTGCGGGCCGAGCTCGGCCTCTCGGTGCTGCTGATCACCCATGATCTGGGTGTGATGTCGGCGGTGGCCGACGAGGTCTCTGTCATGTACGCCGGCCGTCTTGTCGAAGCCGGGCCGCGGGCCGATATCCTCACCCGTCCGCGCCATCCCTATACCCACGGGCTGCTCGGCGCGCTGCCGGGGGCCGGCGGGGCAGGCGGGATGGCGCCGATCCCCGGCCTGCCGCCCTCGATCACCACCCACCCGTCGGGCTGCGCCTTTCACCCGCGCTGCAGCTGGAGCCAGCCGGCCTGCCGCGGCGAGAGCCCGGCCCTGCAGCCGGTGACGCCCGAGCGCCGGCTGGCCTGCCCGGTCGATCCGCTGGCCCCGAAGGAGACCCTCTCATGAGCCTGTTGGAACTGCGCGGCGTCGAGGTCAGCTATCCGGGCCCCAAGGGCCGGCCGGTGCGCGCGGTGGCCGGTGTCGACCTCGATATCGAGGCCGGTCGGGTGACGGCGCTGGTCGGCGAAAGCGGCTGTGGCAAATCCTCGCTCGGCAAGGCGGCGGTGGGCCTGCTCGCGCCCTCGGGCGGGGGGATCCGCTTTGACGGCCAGCCGGTGGCGGCGCTCGGACGCGGCGCCCGGCCCCCGGCACTGCGCGCCCTGCAGATGGTGTTTCAGGACCCCTATTCCTCGCTCAACCCCCGGCGCAGGGTCGGTGAGCAGGTGGCCGACGGCGTCCGCGCCGGCCCGGACGCCGGAACCGACAACATCGACCGCCGCGTGGCCGAGGTGCTTGAGCGTGTCGGCCTGCCGGCGCGGATCGCGGCGCAGTATCCGCATGAGTTCTCCGGCGGTCAGCGGCAGCGCATCGCCATCGCCCGCGCGCTGGCGGCCCGGCCACGCTGCATCGTCGCGGATGAGCCGATCTCGGCGCTCGACGCCTCGGCCCAGGCGTCGGTGGCGCGGCTGCTCGCCGAACTGGCGCGAGAGACCGGCATGGGGATGCTGTTCATCTCTCATGACCTGTCGATCGTGCGCCGGATCGCCGATGACATCGCGGTGATGTATCTGGGCAAGCTGGTCGAGCGCGGCGCGCCCGCCGCCCTGTGGCAGGCGCCGCTGCATCCCTATACCCGCGGTCTCATCGGCGCCATTCCCGAGGCCGACGGGGCGGGGCGGCTGCCCGACGACCTGCCCGGCGACGTGGCCAACCCGGCCGAGCCGCCACCCGGCTGCCGGTTCCACCCGCGCTGTCCCATGGCGCAGGAGATCTGCACCCGGCAGGACCCGTCGTTTCTCACCGAAGGCGGCCGCGGGGCCGCCTGTCACTTCGCCGACTGGTCCGGCGTGTCACTGCGTTCGGTGTCTGCCTGAACGGAGCTGCACCGGCGCGCCCGGCAGGGCTGTCCGGAGGCGGTGGACGCCAACAGGGAGCGTATTGTTATAACATAACTCTGATTAGGCGCTACAGGCCCCTGCAGCCGCAAGCGCCTGACCTAAGCCGGCGCATCGGCCAACCGCGCCAGACTTCAAAGGTCCGCCACCCGATGACCTCCGAGGCGCGGATACCCGTTTACCCACGCCGGATGCCCCCTCACGGCAGGTCGAGCCCGTCGATCAGACCGAACAGCGCGTTCAGCGTTTCCATCCGGCGCTCGACCGGGGCAAAGACGGTCTCGGCGCTGGAGGTATTGGCGCGCAGAGACCGGTCCCCTGCACTCCCGAAGAGCACGTTGCCAAAAAACCGCCCGGCAGGCGTGAGTGCCTGGACCTTCGGACAAATCCCCACGGACCGCTCTGCCCTCTTTGCCGGCGCCCCGGGTCGGACAGCCCGCCACGCGCGGCTCAGGACAGCGAGATCAGGTAATCCTGGTCCTGCGTCAGGGTGATGCTGCGGCGCAGTTCGACAATCCGGTCGAGCACGTCCACCGCCTGGCGGCGCACCTCCAGCACCGGGCTGCCCTCGGCGATGCCGAGCGCCCGGGCGCTGGCCTGAGGCGCCGAGATCGCCCTGAGCCGCTCGTCGGCCTGGACGATGATCACCGAATAGGCCTGCTGGAAGAACACATAGAGCGTGTTGGGCAGCGGCGACCGCTCGGCCAGCCCGGGAAACATCGGCGCGCCGATCACCGAGACCTCATGCGCCACCGCGCGGCCCGAGATGCTGCGGACGCGTTCGATCTCGATCACCTCCGCGGGCCGGCCGTGAAGCAGGCCGGTTTCGCGCTCGGTGGCGGCGCGGCGGCGCAAACTCTCGCTTTCGAGCTGCGGCATGTCGAGCGAGCCGTCCGCGCGGCGCAGCCGGAAGAAGCTGAACAGCGAGGTCTCTGGCGTGCGCACGGTGACAAAGGTGCCGCGCCCCTGGGCGCGCTGCACCAGCCCGCGTTTCTCAAGTTCGATCAAGGCCTTGCGCGCCGTGCCCTGGCTTACGCCCAGCTCGACGCCAAGCTGGGTCTCGCTCGGCAGCATGGCGCCCGAGGGCAGCTCTCCGCCGGCGATTCGCGCGACGATGGTGTCGATCACGGTCTGATAGAGCGGGGTCGCCATGGCCTCTCGGTCTCCTGCTTGCACAGGCCCCCTGTTTTCACAGGCCTCCTGTTTTCACCGGCCCATTTAGCACCACGGCCGGGATCTGCACAAGCTTACATAATAACTCTTGTATAAGACTTGATGTACATGTTACGCCTTCACCGACACTTGAAGCTGGGACAGGAGGGCCTGACAGTGGCCACACCACATCTTTTGAAACACGATCACGAGGACAACGTCGGCGTTGTCGTGGTGGAAGGACTGACCGCGGGCACCGAGATGCTCTGCGTCGTGACGGCGGATGACACCGACTTCACGGTGACCGCCAAGGTCGACATTCCGATCGGTCACAAGATCGCGCTGACCGACCTTAAGGAAGGCGACACCGTCTTCAAATACGGCGAGGACATCGGCCGCATGACCGGCCCGGCCGCGGTGGGCGAACACGTCCATACCCACAACTGCAAAACCAAACGGTGGTAAGGAACGCTCCCATGGCATCGAAATACTCCAACATGACCGTGCAGGCCTACCGTCGTGAAAACGGCCGGGTCGGCGTGCGCAACCATGTCGTCATCCTGCCGGTCGACGACATCTCCAACGCCGCCTGCGAGGCGGTGGCAAACAACGTCAAGGGCACGCTGGCGATCCCGCATGCCTATGGCCGGCTGCAGTTCGGCGAAGACCTCGAGGTGCATTTCCGCACCATGATCGGCACCGGCGCCAACCCCAATGTGCATTCGGTGGTGGTGATCGGCATCGAGCCCGGCTGGACCAAGCGCATCGCCGACGGCATCCGCAAGACCGGCAAGGAAGTCGCCGAGTTCTCGATCGAGCAGAAGGGCGATTTCGAGACCATCCGCGCCGCCTCCTGGGCCGCCAAGGACTTTGTCCACAAGGCCACCGAGGTGCAGCGCGAGGAATGCTCGATCTCGGAACTCTGGGTCTCGACCAAATGCGGCGAGAGCGACACCACCACCGGTCTGGGATCCTGCCCCACCGTCGGCAACATGTACGACAAGCTGCTGCCCGAAGGCATCACCGGCTTCTTCGGCGAGACCTCCGAGATCACCGGCGCCGAGCACATCTGCCAGAAACGCGCGATCAACGAAGAGGTCGGCGAGCGCTGGTACAAGATGTGGAAGGCCTATCAGGACGACG
>NZ_JAXMOR010000022.1:0-75779 GCF_034669705.1 Marinovum sp. | reverse complement strand
CCGGATCAAGGGCTCCTCCTCCCAATAGGCCCGAGGTCCGATCCAGACTGGCGCTTCGTCTCCTCCCATTCAGGAGCGTCGGTTGACACAAGACGGCGGCACACCTCCCTGTGCCGCCGTTCTTGTTTTCAGAGTTCAGAACAGTGTGAAACAGCCTCGGCACGCAACAGCCCCGCCCCGGACCTGATCCGGGGCCTCATGGCTGGCGTGATACGGCGTTTAGGTCCCGGAGCGGGGTCCGTGGCGCGGCTGGTGGTCCCTGAGCGGGGCCCGGGACAGTGGCGGAACAGACAGTGGCGGATCAGAACGGCACGTCGTCGGCGGCCGAGATGAATCGCGCCACCACCTTCTTGACCCCGGCCTTCTCGAAATCGATCTCGATCTTGTCGCCTTCGATGCCGACCACCGCGCCATAGCCGAATTTCTGGTGAAACACCCGCTCGCCCATGGTGAAGCTCGAGAGCGCGGTGGCGTCGATCACCGTGTTGCGGCTCTCCTTCGGCTGCGCCATCGGGCGTTGGCTCTGCCGCTCCTGCAGCCGTTTCCAGCCCGGTGAGTTGTAGACATTGGCCTCGGCCATCCGCGCTTCCATGCCGCTGCCAAAGCTCTGGCCGGCCATGCCACCGCCATAAAGGCCCGGCGGGGTCAGCACGTCGACGTGCTCTTCCGGCAGCTCGTCGACAAACCGCGACGGCAGCTGCGACTGCCACTGGCCAAAGACCCGGCGGTTGGCGGCAAAACTGATGGTGCAGACCTCTTCGGCGCGGGTAATGCCGACATAGGCCAGCCGCCGCTCCTCTTCGAGGCCCTTGAGGCCGCTCTCGTCCATGCTGCGCTGCGACGGAAACAGCCCGTCCTCCCAGCCCGGCAGGAAGACGGCGGGGAACTCCAGCCCCTTGGCGGCATGCAGCGTCATGATCGAGACCTTGGCGCCGGCCTCTTCGCTCTCGTTGTCCATGATCAGGCTGACATGTTCGAGAAAGCCCTGCAGGTTCTCGAACGCCTCCAGCGCCTTGACCAGTTCCTTGAGGTTCTCGAGCCGCCCCGGCGCCTCCGGCGTCTTGTCGTTCTGCCAATGGGCGGTATAGCCGCTCTCGTCGAGGATGATCTGCGCCAGTTCGACGTGGCTCACCTCTGGCGGACCGTAGGTCACCTCGCCCGGCCGCAGGCTGCCGTCCTCCAGCACCTCGTCGGTGTCGGTGGCAACCGGGGCGCCGCGGGTCAGCTTCGACCAGCGGGCGAGCCCGTCGAGCAGCCTTGAGAGCTCGGTGCCCCCTTTGCCCTTGATCGCCCCCTGTTCGACCGCCAGCCGCGCGCCGTCGATCAGCGGCAGACCGCTGTCACGCGCCATGCGCTGGATGGTCTGCTGCGCCTTGTCGCCAAGGCCGCGTTTGGGGGTGTTGACGATGCGCTCGAAGGCCAGATCGTCCTCGGGGCTCACCACGACGCGGAAATAGGCCATGGCGTCGCGGATCTCCATGCGCTCGTAGAACCGCGGACCGCCGATCACCCGGTAGGGCAGACCGATGGTCAGAAAGCGGTCCTCGAAGGCGCGCATCTGGTGGCTGGCCCGGACGAGAATCGCCATGTCATCGAGCGAAAAGCCGCGCATGCCACGGGTGCCGGACTGCATCGCCTCGACCTCCTCGCCGATCCAGCGGGCCTCTTCCTCGCCGTCCCAGTGGCCGATCAGCCGCACCTTCTCGCCGCCCTCGGCATCGGTCCAGAGCTCCTTGCCGAGCCGACCGGTGTTGCCGGCGATCACCCCGGCGGCGGCGGCGAGGATATGCGGCGTCGAGCGGTAGTTCTGCTCCAGCCGGACCACCTTGGCGCCGGGAAAATCCTTCTCGAACCGCAGGATGTTGCCGACCTCGGCGCCGCGCCAGCCATAGATCGACTGGTCGTCGTCACCCACGCAGCAGATGTTCTTGTGACCGCCCGCCAGGAGCCGCAGCCAGAGATACTGGGCAACGTTGGTATCCTGGTATTCGTCAACCAGAATGTAGCGGAACCAGCGTTGGTACTGGCTGAGCACGTCTTCGTGGGTCTGGAAGATGGTCACGCAATGCAACAGCAGGTCGCCGAAATCGCAGGCGTTCAGCTCTTTCAGCCGGGCCTGGTACTGGCCATAGAGCTCGACACCGCGGTTGTTGAAGGCGCCGGCCTCGGCGGCGGGCACCTTGTCCGGCGTCCAGGCGCGGTTCTTCCAGTTGTCGATGATGTGGCTCAGCTGCCGCGCCGGCCAGCGCTTGTCGTCGATCTGCGCCGCCGAGAGCAGCTGCTTGAGCAGGCGAATCTGGTCGTCGGTATCGAGGATGGTGAAGTTCGACTTCAACCCCACCAGCTCGGCATGGCGGCGCAGCAGCTTGACGCCAATGGCGTGGAAGGTGCCCATCCAGGGCATGCCCTCGACCACCTGACCCAAGAGCTTGCTGACCCGCAGCTTCATCTCGCGCGCGGCCTTGTTGGTGAAGGTCACCGAAAGGATCTCGTTCGGCCGTGCCTTGCCGGTGTTCAAGAGATGCGCAATCCGCGTGGTCAGCGCCTTGGTCTTGCCGGTGCCGGCACCGGCCAGCATCAGGACGGGGCCGTCAAGCGCCTCGACCGCCTCGCGCTGGGCCGGGTTCAACCCGTCAAGATAGGGGGCGGGACGCGCCGCCATGGCGCGCTGCGAGAGGGAAGAGGCCGCCTCGAAAGCGTCCATGTCGTCAAAACTGCTCATGGCGCGACTTTACCCGGTCACGGGCGGGCTGAAAAGCCTTGTTCGCTCAATGTTCGCGCGGTTTGTCGCCGGCAGAGGGGGTTCTGCCCCCGCCCTGCGATCGGCCCGGAGAATATTTTCCGGCCAGAAGAAGCCTGAACCGCGCGGTCCAGTGCTGTGGTTGCACCACTTTGCCGCTTATCCGATCAAGATCAAGCCGCCGTTGCATGTCCAGCTTGCGGCGAAATGCCTAAGAAAGCCTTTCTTCTGGCTATAGACATTCCCCGCCGGAGGCATGACGTGTCGCGACGCGACCCCGCGTCACGCCCGCCAGAAATTCACCGTCAGGATGGCATAGACCACCAGCAGCTCGAGCCGCCCGATCAGCATCGCCGCCGAGAGCAGCCATTTGGCCGTGTCGTTAAGTGACGAGAAATTGCCCGCAGGGCCAATCACTTCGCCGAGGCCAGGGCCGACATTGGCCAGCGAGGTGGCGGCGCCCGAGACCGAGGTGACGAAATCGAGCCCTGTGGCCGAGAGCAGCACCGCCAGCACCCCCATCGAGACCACGAAGAACATGAAGAAGGACATCACCGAGGAGAGCACGTCGTCGCCCACCGGACGGCCTTCGTAGCGGGTGGTGAAAACGCCGTTGGGCGAGCGGATGCGCAGGAGCTGCACCCGGATCGAGGCGAAAAGCAGCTGGTAGCGGAAGATCTTGACCGAACAGGCGGTCGAGCCGGCGCAGCCGCCGATCAACCCGATGAAGAAGAAGGTCGCGACCAGAAGCGGCCCCCAGCCCATGTAATCGGCGCTGGCATAGCCGGTGCCGGAGATGATCGAGGTGACATTGAACAGCGCCTCGCGGAAGGCGCGTTCGGGGGCGTGCGGGAAGGACAGCATCAGCGCCACCGCGGTCAGGGTCACCAGCGCCGCCACCACCAGCAGGAAGACATGGACCTGACTGTCGCGCAGGATCGGCCGGGCCGAGCCGTTGAGCAGCTGCACGTAGCGTACGAAGGGCAGCGCCGAGAGGATGATGAACAGCGAGGCGACATATTCCATCGGCCCGGAGAAGGCGGCAAAGGAGGCGTCGTAGTTGGAAAATCCGCCGGTGGAGATGGTGGTCAGCGCATGCACCGTGGCGTCGAAGGTGTTCATGCCAAAGGCAATGTAAGTCAGCGCGCAGACCAGCGTCAGAGACACGTAGATCACCGAGATCTGGCTGGCGATCTGGGTGGCGCGGGGCAGGATCTTGCCCATGGTGTCAAACGCCTCGGCGCGGAAGATCTGCATGCCGCCGACCCGCAGTTCGGGCAGGAAGACCATGGCCACGACGATGATCCCGATGCCGCCCAGCCATTGCATCAGCCCGCGCCACAAGAGCAGCCCCTTAGGCATGCTGTCGAGCCCGGCAAAAACCGTGGAACCGGTGGTGGTGAGCCCCGACATCGCCTCGAAGACCGCATCGACGAACCGCGCCTCGGTGGCGCCGAAGATGAAGGGCAGCGCGCCGAAGACCGGCAGGGTGAACCAGACACTGGTGACCAGCAGAAAGGTCTGCTGGATGGTCAGCCCCTGTTTCACGCCATTGGCGCAGGCCAGCGAGATCAGCCCGCCGGCCAGCACGGTGATCAGCCCGGATTGCACGAAGACCGGCCAGTGCCCGCGTCCCTCGGCGAGGTCGACGAGGAACGGCAGGAACATCATCGCGCCGAGGATGGCGGTCAGCAATCCGATCACATAGCCCACGGGCCGAATATCAAACATGCGCCCGAGCGTTGGCCTGACCTGCCGAGACTGTCAAGCCGGGTTCAGCCACCGGGAAAGAGGTCCTGAAAAACCCGGGCCGGAATGTCACTTCGATCGAGGCCCAGAAGCGCCAGTTCGGCGTCCGAGAGCGCCTCGAGCCCGGCGACCTCGGCCAGCCGGGCGCGGATCAGGGCGGCGGCGTTCACCCCCTGCCCCAGCCCCGCAAAATAGCTGTCGAGCCGCTGGCGCCAGCCGGGCGCCGGAAAACGGAAATGCAGATCGGTGCCTTGCATCAGGAAACCTCGCGTCGATTGCGGTTCCTCCCTTGCGGTCAGACTAGCAGGTCTCGCACCACCGCGCGGTTGACAAGAGCGCGACTTCACCGGGCGGTGTCGGTCCGTGACCGGGCCGGTCCATGAACAGATGGCGGCAAGCCACTGACGTCACGTTGATTCCGACGTTTGTCGCTCGGCCGCGCGCCAGCGCGGACCGGTGCAATTCTGCATCATGCAACCGGCGCGTTGGCGCGTTTAGCCGCCGTGGACCAGCGTGGCAAAGAACTTCGGGTCGATGCTGGAGCTTTCGAAGGTCGGGCCCGAGGTCAGCACCGAGATCGCGTCATGCGAATGCAGGCTCTCCTGGTGGCTGGCGGCGACGCGGAAATCGCCGACCCGGGGCTCGGCCTGGAGGCGCGCGCAGAACAGCCGGGCGGCATCCTCGACAAAGATCGGATTGGCGGCGTTGAGCTCGGCAAAGGCCTGCTCGTCCTCGCGCTTGACCATCACTTGGGTCTCGGTCGGTACCGCGGCGCGGCAAAGATCGATCAGGTCCTCGAACCACAGGCATTTGCTGCCCGTCAACTCGACCGAAATCCGCGCCACCGACCGCTGCGAATGCGGCGTGGCCAGTTGCCCGCGTTCCCGCCGCGCATGTTCGCTCAGTTCCAGCGAACAGGGGCAGGTCGAGGAATAGACATAGTCGAGATGAATGATCTTGCGGCGGGTGCCCTGGCTCTCGATCAGCTCGAGCGCGATATCGTAATACTGATAGCCGCTGAGGCCGGAGCGCAGGCTGTCGATCCGCACCGGAAAGGAGAACCGCATCTCGATCCGGGCGTCAAAGCTCTCGAGATCGGTCTTGTAGTCGTTGAGCGCGGCCTCCATGACCTCGAAGCTGAAGGTCTTTTCCGAATGCCGGTAGAAGGACCGCATGATGCGGCTCATGTTGATGCCCTTCTTGTCGGCCTCGAGGCTGACCGAACCGGTGACGCTGGTTTCCAGCGTCAGATCGCCGCCGGCGCGGGTGTGATAGCGAATCGGCAGGCGGAAGTTCGAGATGCCGACGTGCTGGATCGGCTGCTTGGCCCCCCGGATCAGCGAGGCCGGGCCGTTCTGCAGGTCGGGAAGACCGGCCTTGTAGGCGGGATCCACCTTGAAATCAGTCGGATACACGGTTTCGAGGTCGGGATACCCCAGCGCACGCGTGCCGCTCGCATCGGCATAACGCCGCAAGAGATCAAAGGCCGCTTCGGCCTCTTCACGGCTGGGAGAGCGGTTCAATCCGGGTGTCGGGAGGTTCATCGAAAGCCCCTTTCTGCGCAGGCACAGGGGTATCTAAGCATGTGCGACGCAAAATTCCATGCTCTGACCGGTCATCCGGACATGCAAAAGCGCCGGACCCAGAGGATCCGGCGCCTTGTTTCCAGCATGTGCCGGATATCAGTCGGTGCCCGAGGAGCTGTCGGCGTTGGCAACTGTCGCAATGACCACCAGAGTGGTGACACCGCCGACAAGTGCGATGCCGGTGAGGCCGAGGCCCTGCGTGCTCACGAAGGGGTCAGCCGCGGTGGCGGTTTGATCGGCAACAGCGGGGATAGCGAAGGAAGCCGCGAATGCGGCCGTGATCATCAGTTTTTTCATTTTGCACCTATAGACTTGAGTCCCAAGTGGCATGCCTTGGAACGCGCCGTTAATCCAGCGAAAACTTCGACCGGCAGAAACTGTAAGCAAAACCTTGCCAATCTGTCACAAACCGCCTGATTTTCCAGCATGTTCAAGTGCCGCTTCGATGTCGCCGAGCAGGTCATCCCGGTCTTCGAGGCCGCAGCTCAGGCGAATCAACCCGGGGGTGATGCCCAGGATGACTTTCTGGTCCTCCGGGAGCCGCTGGTGCGTGGTAAAGGCCGGCGGCGTGGCGATCGACTTGGCATCGCCGAGGTTGTTCGAGATCACCGCGATCTTGAGGTGATTGAGGAAGGCAAAGCCCGCCGTGCGGCCGCCCCTGACGTCAAAGCTCAGCACCGTGCCGCCGGCGCCAAGCTGGCGCATGGCGAGATCATGCTGCGGATGCGAGGCGAGGCCGGGGTAGATCACCCGCGAGAGCGCCGGGTTGCCTTCGAGCCGCTCGGCCAGGAATTGCGCCGTGGCGGTCTGGGCGCGGACCCGCAGGTCCATGGTCTCGAGCCCCTTGAGCAGCACCCAGGCATTGAACGGGCTGAGCGCACCACCGGTGTGCTTCATGAAGGCTTCGATCGGACCGCGGATCAGATCTTTCGGACCAAGGATCACCCCGCCCAGCACCCGGCCCTGGCCGTCGATGTGCTTGGTGGCGGAATAGGTGACGATATCGGCGCCCTGGGCGATGGCGTCGGAATAGATCGGGGTGGAGAAGACATTGTCCGAGACCACCAGCGCGCCGACCGCATGGGCGATCTCGGCGACGCCGGCGATGTCGACGATCTCGAGCGTCGGGTTGGACATCGATTCGAAGAAGCAGAGCTTGGTGTCGGGGCGCACCGCGGCGCGCCAGGCCGCGAGGTCGGTGCCGTCGACGAGGGTGACCTCGACGCCGAACTTCGGCAGGATGTTCTCGAGGATGAACAGGCAGGAACCGAACAGCGCCCGCGCCGCGACCACGTGATCGCCGGCCTTCACGAGCGCCATCAGCGCGCCCTGCACCGCCGCCATGCCGGAGGCGCAGGCAAAGGCATCCTCGGCACCTTCGAGCCCGGCAATCCGGTCCTCGAACATCGCCACCGTCGGATTGCCGTAGCGGGCATAGATGAATTCGTCCGGCCCGGCCTCGAGGAACCGCGCCTCGGCCTGCTCGGCGCTGTCATAGACGAAGCCCTGGGTCAGGAAGAGCGCCTCGCTCACCTCGTTGTATTGGGATCTGCGGGTGCCGCCATGCACCAGCTTGGTGCGGCTGTTCCAATCGTTGCTCATGTCTCGTCCTTCCAAACCAAAAGCCCCCCGGGCGCGGCCAAGCGAACGGGGGGCTTTCGTTCCTGACCTTTTAGCGGGATGTTTAACGTGGCCCGCAATCCGGTAACAAATCGCCACGGGGGCGGTGATAGGGCGTTGCGCGAAGGCGGTCAAGACCGTCACGGTGCTGTAATCGCGGCTTCATTCCTGCGTCATAGGCTGGCTCTAACTGCTTCACACAAGATGTAGTGGGAGATAAGCATGACCCTGTCTAACGAGCTTGCGCCGCTTTCACGGACCGCCGCGATCAGGGCGCGACTTGGCCCCGTGGCCTGGCGCCAGCCGCGTGCGCTGGCTGGCATGTTCGACCGGTCCACCCTGCCGCCAGACGTGATCGACGAGGAGGTCACCGAGGTGATCTGCTTCAAGGCCTCGCTCGCCCTCAACCGGCTGCTGGGCGGCGCGCCGGACATGACCTTCTCGGCCCGCGCCTATCACGCCTCGACCGACGCTGACCGAACCGCCCGCCGCTGTGGCTGGCGGCTGGTGCGCGCGGCGGTCGATCTGTCCTGCGCCATGCTGCGCGGCGAGGCGCACCATTGCGAGACCGCCTGGGTCAACCACTGCCGTCGCCCCGGCCGCCGGAACTGAGGGCGCTCTTCCGCCCGTGCGGGCGTCCTCGCGCGGACAGGTCGCAAGGGCTGGACAAGCGCCGTCTCAGCCCTTGTCTTCCTCGGGCTCCATGTACTCGTGCAGGGCCGCGAACTGCGCCCAGATGAAGACGAAGAGCGCGATCGGAAAGCCGAAGGTCTCGATCTTGACCCAGAGGTCGGTGCTCAGCGTCCGCCAGACCACCTCGTTGATCACCGCCAGCGCCAGGAACCCGAGGCAGATCCGCCGGGTCAGGATCATCCAGCCCTCGGGCTGCATCGCCACCGCATCCGACAGCAGGTAGGCGAGATAGGACTTGCCGCGCAACAGCCCGATGCCCAGCAGCAGCGCAAAGAAGCCGTAGACCAGCGTCGTCTTCATCTTGAAGAACCGCTCGTCGTTGAACCAGGCGGTGAGCGCGCCGAAGAAGATCACCATGATCGCGGTGAACACCTGCATCCGGCTCAGCTCGCGGGTCAGCGCCCAGTTGATCGCCATCGCCAGCAGCACGATCGGCACAAAGACCACGGTGGCGACGATGAAGCCGGAATACTCCTGCCCGCCAAAGACGAAGACATCTTCCTTGAGCCAGAGGTAGAGCCCGAAGAAGGCCAGTGGCGGCCCCAGTTCCAGCACCTGTTTCAGCACCGGGTTGATCTCGCGTTTGTCTGTCATCTGGACCTCTGTCATCCACCCATTTCCACGATCACGGCCCCTGCCGCGATCAAGGCCATCAGCGCGATGCGCCGCGGCCCCACTGTTTCCTTCAGCACCAGCCAGCCGATCACCGCGGCAAAGACCGTCGAGGTCTCGCGCAGCACCGCCGCCTCGCCCACCTTGTCGAGCCGTGTGGCCAGCATGATCGAACCGAAGCTCGCAAACGCCACCAGACCGCCGATCCCGCCGCGCAGCAAGAGCGGCGCAAGCGGCGGGTTGACCGCCGCCCGCCGCCAGCGCGCCACGGCCAGCACCGGCATCACCAGCCCGTCGATCATGAAGAACCAGGCGAGAAAGGTGAAGGGATCGGCGGTGGCGCGGATACCATAGGCGTCGTAGGTCGTATAGAGCGCCACGAACAGCCCGGTAAAGACCGCCAGCGCCAGCGCCGCGTTCAAGGTTTCGCGCGCCGCGGTGAGGATGATCAGGTTGTAGACCGCCAGCCCGAAGATCCCGGCCAGCAGCACCCCCACCCCCAGCCATTGCACCGCCGTGAAGGTCTCGCCGAAGATCAGCCAGGCGCCGATCACCGCAAACAGCGGCCCGGTGCCGCGCACCACCGGGTAGACCACCGTATAGGCGCCGCGGGCGTAGGCCATCGCCTGCAACAGCTTGTAGGCAGTGTGGATCACGAAGGCGCCCGCAAAGATCGCCCACATATGCGGCTCTGGCCAGGGCACCACAAAGAGCGCGAAGGGTGCCGCCATCAGCCCGTAGGCGCCGTCGATGGCGCCGCGCGACAGCCAGGGATCATGCCGACCCTTCTGCAGCGCGCCAAACACCGCATGCAGAAAGGCGGCCGAAAGCGCCAGGATCAGCGCCAGCCGCTGGCCCTCCTCGGTGCCCTCGAGCGAGATCAGCCAGGCGCTCATGCGGCCTGCTGCACTTGGGAACATCCGCCGCGGTCGCACGTTGGACCTGCAGGCGAGATCAAGGCTTTTCGATGCTTGAACAAATCCTTGGAGAATTCAAAAACAACTTCTCGGTGGTGCCGGTGGGGGCCTCTCTGGCGCGTTTGCTGGCGGCAGTCGCCCTCGGCGGGATCATCGGGCTGGAGCGCGAATGGCGTCACAAGCCGGCCGGGCTGCGCACCCATATTCTGGTCTGCGTGGCGGCCTGCCTCTTCGTCATCCTCGGGCTGGAGATCAGCCAGCTCGAGTTCGGCGACAGCAAGGAGCAGCAGCATGACCCGCTGCGGATGATCGAGGCGGTGACCGCCGGGGTGGCCTTCCTCGCCGCCGGGCTGATCTTTACCGCCAATGGCGAGGTCAAGAACATCACCACCGGTGCCTCGCTCTGGCTGTCGGGTGCGGTCGGTCTGGGCTGTGGGGCGGGGCAGATGCTTCTGGCGGCGCTGGCCACGGTAATCGTGGTGACGGTGCTGTTCCTTTTGCGCCAGGTCGAGCGCCTCTGGGGCACGCACTGACGGCGCTGTCACCTGTCGAGACCGGTGAGCGCGGCGGCGAAATCCTCGGGGTCGAAGGGGGCGAGATCGTCGATCTTCTCGCCCACGCCGATGGCATGGATCGGCAGGCCGAACTTGTCGGCCAGCGCCACGAGGACACCGCCCTTGGCGGTGCCGTCGAGCTTGGTCATCACGAGGCCGGTGACATCGGCCAGCTCCTGGAAGGTCTTGACCTGTGACAGCGCGTTCTGCCCGGTGGTGGCATCGAGCACCAAGAGCGTATTGTGCGGGGCGTCGGGGTCCTTCTTGCGGATGACGCGGACGATCTTCGACAGCTCCTCCATCAGGTCCTTGCGGTTCTGCAACCGCCCGGCGGTGTCGATCAGCAAGAGGTCGGCGCCGTCCCGCGCCGCCTGTTCCATCGCGTCATACGCCAGGCTCGCCGGGTCGGAACCCTCTGGCGCGGTCAGCACCGGCACCCCGGCGCGGTCGCCCCAGACCTGCAGCTGTTCGACCGCCGCGGCGCGAAAGGTGTCGCCGGCGGCGATCACCACCGTCTTGCCCGCCGCGCGGAACTGGCTGGCAAGCTTGCCGATTGTCGTGGTCTTGCCAGAGCCGTTGACCCCCACCACCAGCACCACCTGCGGCGTCTTGGCATAAAGCGGCAGCGGCCGCGCCACAGGCTCCATCACCCGGGCGATCTCGCGCGAGAGCAGCTGCTTGATCTCCTGCACCGAGAGCTTCTTGCCATAGCGTCCCTCGGCCATGTTGGCGGTGACCCGCAGCGCGGTGTCGACACCCATGTCGGAGGCGATGAGCAGCTCTTCGAGCTGCTCGAGCATGGTGTCGTCGAGGGTGCGACGCAGCACCTCTGGCTGGCCGCTCCGCCCCAGCAGACGCCCGAGAAGCCCCGGTGTCCGGGTCGGCACCTCGGCCGGGGTCTCCGGCCGAGGCATCTCGATCGGCGAGGTCGTGCCCGGCATCTCCTGCGGCGTCTGCTCAGGCCCCGGCACGCCGGTCGGCACATCGGGCTGCGGCACCTCGGTGGGGGCCGGCGTCGGTGTCACGTCGGGCTGCGGACGCGGCGCCGGGTCCGGCACGGGCACGGTCTCGGGTTCGGGCTCCGGCACCGTTTCGGGCTCGGTCTCGGGCACCGTCTCGGGTTCGGGCGCGGGGCTCGGGTCGGGCTCCGGCACCACCTCCGGCTCAGGCTCGGGCGCGGTGTCCGGCCCCGGCGTCACATCCGGGTCCGGAGCGGCCAGTTCGCCGCCGTCCTCGACGATTGCCTCGAGCCCCTCGTCGAGCTTCGACGAGGACTTGAACAACCGGTCCTTGAGCTTTCCGAAAAACGACATGGGCTTGGTCTCCTTTGCAGTTCACCTATAACTTTCATCTCGACAGGAAAAGGTCTGGTTGACTTGATTGGCCGTCGCCACACATTGGCCTCATGCGGCTTGCCCTCCTGATGATTTCCCTCCTGATGCTTCTCTCTCCGGTGGTCCGCGCCCAGGAGGGCACTGCCAGCATGACCTGCGACCGCATCGCCGGCGCGGCCCGGGCGGTGAGGCTCTCGCCCGATCTGCTGGCCCGTGTGGTCCGGGAACTGGGGCACCACGACGCGCCGGAAAGCATCCCCGCCACCGCCGGCCAGCTCGCCGCGCTGCAAGAGCGCTTCGGCACCCCTGGCCTGGCAGCACTGGCACTTGCCGGCGGTCCGGAGCAGGCCGAGACCTTTCTTGCGGGAAACGGCATTCCGCCGGCGACTGTGGATTTCGTCATCCTGACCACCGGAGACACCCCTGAAACCTGGCGAGACAACCCGCCGGCTGCGCCAAAGTTCCGCCTCGCGCCGGAGGTCGACTTCGACGCCGCCTGCCGCGAGCTGATCCTTGGCCGCTGGGGCGCCCCCCTGCCCGAGCTCGGCCCGCTGCCAGAGGCCGGCCCGGTCGATCTGGCCCTCGTCGACCCCGCCCTGCGCAGCCTGCGCCCCAGGCTGCGGCCGATCCCGACACTGGCGACCTGGGGGGCGCAGCTGGCCTTCGGCACCAGCCAGGACAGCGCCCGCGCCAATTTCACCCGCGCCACTCGCGCCTGCCGCGCGGCGGTGGGCCAGAGCCCGGACATCGTCTTCGTCGAGAACCGCGTGCGCGGTCGCCCCGGCTACTGGATGGCACGGGTCAGCCGGATGCAGCGCGACGCCGCCGAAGAGATCTGCCGCGCCGCCCGCCGCAAGGGCTGCTCCTGCGCCGTCTACAAGAACCACTGACCCCGGCGACCTGCGCGATCCCCCTGCTTCTTCTGTTCAAAAATACCCTCGGGGGAGGCCGCAGGCCGGGGGCAGCGCCCCCAAAGCCTCAGATCTCCTGAGCGAAATGTTTCATCACCAGCCGGATCGGGTTCGGCGCCGCCTGCCCCAGCCCGCAGATCGAGGCATCCGCCATCGCCTGGCTGACCTCCTCCAGCAGCCCCTGGTCCCAGTGTTCGGCCTGCATCAGCTTGACCGCCTTCTCGCAGCCCACCCGGCAGGGCGTGCATTGCCCGCAGCTCTCGTCCTCGAAGAACCGCAGCATGTTGAGCGCGGCATCGCGGGCGCTGTCGTGGTCAGAGAGCACCACCACCGCAGCCGAGCCGATAAAGCTGCCATGCGGCTGCAGCGTGTCGAAATCGAGCGGAATGTCATCCATCGACGCCGGCAGCAGCCCCGAGGAGGGCCCGCCCGGCTGGTAGGCCTTGAAACTGTGGCCTTCGCACATCCCCCCCGCCGCGGCGATCACGTCGCGGATGGTCGAGCCCGCCGGCAGCAGATGCACCCCCGGTTTCCGCACCCGCCCGGAAACCGAATAGGAGCGCAGGCCTTTGCGGCCATTCTTCTCGACGCCCGAGAGGATCTCGGGCCCCTCGCGACAGACCCGCGCCACCCAATGCAGCGTCTCGATGTTGTGCACCAGCGTCGGCCGGCCAAAGACGCCGACCTGCGCCACATAAGGCGGCCGGTGGCGCGGCAACCCGCGCTTGCCCTCGATCGACTCGATCATCGCGCTTTCCTCGCCGCAGATATAGGCGCCGGCGCCGCGGCGCAGGTCGATATAGCCGGGCGCGACAAGGCCCGCCGCTTCCAGCGCGGCGATCTCGCGGCGCAGGATTTCCAGCACCGCCGGGTATTCGTCGCGCATGTAGAGAAAGCAGGTCTCGGCCTCCACCGCCCAGGCGGCGATCAGCATTCCCTCAAGAAAAACATGCGGTTCCCGCTCGAGGTAAAAGCGGTCCTTGAAGGTGCCGGGCTCGCCCTCGTCGCCATTGACAGCGAGATAGCGGGGACCGGCATTGCCGCGCACGAAGCCCCACTTCTTGCCGGAGGGAAAGCCTGCCCCGCCCAGGCCCCGCAGGCCCGACGCAAGCACCTTGTCCTGCACCGCCTCCCAGTCGCCAGAGGCGCGCAGCTCGGCCAGGGTGGCATAGCCGCCGGCGTCACGATAGGCGGCAAACCCTTGATACTGGGGCAGATGCGCATGGGTCTCGCCAGCCGCAATCGCCGCCGCGACCGTTTCGGGCGTGGCGTGATCGATGTGGTTGTGGCCGAGTTCCAGCACCGGCGCAGTGTCGCAGCGGCCCATGCAGGGCGCGCGCAGAACCCGGACTTCATCGGGGTCCAGCCCCTCTTCCAGCGCCGCCCGCAGCGCCTCGGCCCCGGCCAGCTCGCAGGAGAGCGAATCACAGACCCGTATGGTCAGCGCCGGCGGCGGGGTCTCGTCTTCGCGCAGCGGGTCGAAATGAGCATAGAAAGTCGCCACCTCCCAGACCTCGGCCATCGGCAGCTTCATCTCTTCGCACAGCGCGCGCAGATGCGCCGCCGAAAGATGGCCATGCGCGTCCTGGATCAGGTGCAGGAACTCGATCAGCAGGTCGCGGCGGCGCGGTCGCTCGCCCAGCAGCGCCTGTACCTCGGCCAGCGCCTGGTCGTCGAACTGACGGCCCTTGGGCGTGCGCCGCCCCTTGCCGCGGCCGGATTTCCACACGCCCTTGCGTTCGTCGAGTGCCATCATCGTTCCTTCCCTGACTTGCCGCGACTGTAGAAAGCCCGGCCCCCGCGTGCGAGGCCAAATGCGACCTCCGGCCCGCCATTCGCGTTGCCGATTGCCGCGAAAATTCCACGAATTGTCCTATCGGAAACCAATTCTTCATATATTGCCCTCAGACAGGACAAGGAGACCGCCACCAGTGACCCGTTTCGCCGCCGCCACATGTGCCCCGGTCCTGCTGCTTGTCGCGGCGGGCGTCCTCGGCGGGGTCTGGATATGGGCAGCGCTGGCCTATCTGACGCTGCTGGTCTTTGCCCTCGACCGGCTGCGCGCCCTTGCCGCGCCGGGCGATCCGGGGGCGGAGTTTCCCGCCGGCACCGCGCTGTCGGTGGTGCTCGGGCTGCTGCAGTTTCCGCTGCTGGCGCTGGCGGTGGTGCTGGTCGCAGGCAAGACCGGCGCCACCGGGGCGGAGCGGGTGGCGGGGTTTCTGGCCTTTGCGCTGTTTCTCGGCCAAGTGGGCAATTCCAACGCCCATGAGCTGATCCACCGCTCCGACCGGCGGCTCCGGCGGCTGGGCGTCGCGGTCTATGCCTCGGTGCTCTACGGCCACCATGCCTCGGCCCATCCGCTGGTGCATCACGTCCATGTGGGCACCGCCAAGGACCCCAACAGCCCGCGCGGGCGCGAGAGCTTCTACCGCTATCTCTGGCGGGTCTGGCGCAGTGAGTACCGCGCCGGCAAGGCGGCCGAGACCGCCCGGCGCGCGCGCGCCGGGGCGCAGGGGTGGCATCCCTACCTGAGCTATGCCGCGATCAGCCTCGCGGCGCTCGCGGTCTCGCTGGCGCTGGCCGGGCTGCCGGGGCTGCTGGCGCACCTGGGGCTGGCGGCCTATGTGCAGAGCCAGCTGATGATCACCGATTACGTGCAGCATTACCGCCTGCCGCGCGCGATCCGCGCCAATGGCAAACCCGAGCCCTGCGGCCCGCAGCACAGCTGGAACACGCCGCATTGGTGCTCTTCGGCCCTGATGCTGAACGCACCGCGGCATTCCGATCACCATACCCGGCCGGGCGTCGCCTATCCCGGGTTGCGGCTCGACCCCGAGGAGATGCCCACCCTGCCGCATTCGCTGCCGGTGATGGCGCTGATCGCGCTCTGGCCGGCGCAATGGCGCCGGGTCATGGATCCGCTGGCCGACCGCTGGCAGCCCCGACCGGCAGAATTGTGACTTGCCCCTCGCCGTGCCCTCCTGTCAGATTGGCACCATGATAAGACATGCACTTTTGGCCCTTGCCACAGCCCTGGCCAGCCCCGCGCTGGCAGAGATGTCGGCGGCGGAGTTCGAGGCCTACACCACGGGAAAGACGCTCTATTTCGGCTCAAACGGCCGCGAGTACGGGGTCGAGGAATACATGGAAGACCGCCGCGTGCGCTGGTCCTTCCTCGACGGCCGCTGCCGCGAGGGCGAGTGGTACGAGGACAGCCGCGGCATGATCTGCTTTGTCTACGAGGACACCCCCGAACCGCAGTGCTGGAGCTTCAAGCGCAGCGCGGCCGGTCTGGTGGCGCGCTTCGAGGATGACCCCGAGGGCACCGAGCTTTACGAGGCGACCCAGAACCGCGAGCCGATGATGTGCCTCGGGCCGGAAATCGGGGTCTGAGGTCAGCTGACCTCTTCGATGGCGCGGGCAATCAGCGGCAGGCAGTCGGGCGCGGAGAAGCTGTGGTCGGCGCCTTTGAGAAAGCTCAGCGCCATGTCGGGGCTCTCGGCGTGGTCGAGCAGGCGCAACGCGGTTTCGCGGCTGACGGCGGCATCCTCGGTGCCCTGCAGGCACCGCACCGGAAACGGCAGTCGCAGCGGCGTGCGCAGCACGAGGTGGGTGCGGCCGTCCTCGATCAGGCGGCGGGTGATGCGGTAGGGATCGCCGTAATCGGAAGGCACATCGAAATAGCCCTGTTCCATCACCTGCGCGCGCTGTTCCGCGTTGAAGCCCGCCCAATAGCCATCCTCGGTGAAGTCGGGTGCGGCGGCGATGGTCACCAGTCCGGCGATTTTGCCCAGCCGTCGGGTCAGCAGCAGCGAGATCCAGCCGCCCATGGACGACCCCACCAGCACCAGCGGCTCGTCGCAGGTGGCGCGGATCACTGCCTCGGCGTCCTCGGCCCAATCGCCGATGCAGCCGTCCTCGAACCTGCCGGAGCTGACGCCATGGCCGGAGTAGTCGAACCGCAGGAAGCCGCGGCCCCGACTGCGGCACCAGTCCTCGAGCCAGACCGCCTTGGTGCCCGCCATGTCGGATTTGAACCCGCCGAGGAAGACCACGGTTGGCCCCTCGCCTTCGGTCTTGTGATAGGCGATCTGGCGGCCTTGGGCGGTGGTCAGGGTCTGCGGCGCGGTCATCGAAGGCTCCGGATGTTGCAACGCGGCGAGTGTGGCCGCAGCGACGGCCGAGGGCAACGCGCTTTATTCGACCTCGTCGAGCCAGAGCGCCACCCCGCTGGCCGCGAGGCAGAGCGCGGCAAAGCCGATCAACGCGGCCGAGGGTCCGATCAGCGCCGCCAGACCGCCAAGGGTGCCGGCCACCAGCAAGAGCGTGCCAATGGCGGTATTGGCCAGCGCGGCATAGGTGGCGCGCTTGTCCTCTGGCGCCATGTCGACGAGATAGGTCGAGCGCCCCTGCCGGACCCCGTGATAGGCCAGCATCAGCAGGAACAGCGCCAGCGGAATCGCCCAGACCGTCTGGGTCAGCCCCAGGGCTCGCGCCCCGACGGCAGCCAGCATCGCGGCGGCACCGATCAGCCCGGTGAGGATCAGCACCCAGCGGCTGGACCGATCGGCGAGCCGACCCCAGACATAGGAGCTGAGAAACGACGCGGCGGCGGAAACCAGCACCAGCACGCCGAGACGGTCAAGCGCGAGACCGCCGGACTGGCTGGCCAGCAACACGAAATAAGGCGGCGCCAGCGCGGTGGGCACCAGCATGCCGCGCACCAGGATGAAGAGCTGCAGCTGCCGGTCGCGCCAGAGCGGCGACAGATCGGGGCGGGCCTCGTCCTCTGGGGTGCTCGGCGCTTCCTCGAGCCGCAGCATCAGCGCCGCCGCCGCCAGCCAGAGGCACGCCGCCAGCGCGATCGCCATGACCACCGCGGTCTCGCTGCGCAACACGTCGGTGAGCAACAGCACGCCCAGCCCGATCACCCCGGCGGCCGAGACGCTGCCTGCCGCACCGGTGACCGACCCGCGGCGGGATTTCTCGACGGTCTTGCCCAGCACATCCTTGTAGCTTACCGAACAGGCCGCCCGCGACAGGGCCAGCGCCGCCAGCGCGGCACAGATCGCCAACCCGGCCGCCTGACCGGTGAGCGTCAGCGCCGCCAGCGCAATCAGCCCGGCCGAGACTCCCTGCCCGACGGCGCCCGCTGCCCAGAACCGTTTGCGTTGACGCAGCCGGCGCAGCCAGCCCGACAACAGAATCTGCGGCAAGAGCGCGCCGGCCTCGCGGATCGGTACCAGGAGCCCCACCAGCACCGCCGGCGCGCCCAGCGAGGTGAGCAACCACGACAGGATCAGCTTGGGGTCGATCAGCCCGTCGGCGAGCTTGCTGGCGGTCAGCGACACGATATGGCGCAGCCCGTTGCGGGCCTCGCGGGGGTCGGTCTCTTCGCCCGAGATAGTTTGGAAGATGTGGTTGGCGATCGGCCCGGCTCCCGGCGTGTTGCTGTGCCAACAGGTTGTAGCGCACGGGCGGGCCGGATCAAATCTCCGGGTCTGCGGCCTTGACATGCCGGCCCCGCCGGGTCACATCGCGGCCACCACATACCCGCAACCGGGCGTTTTGTAGGCGCCAAACCGACGAGGAGGCCAAACATGGCTCAAATCTCCCTGACTTTCCCCGATGGCAATGCGCGCGAGTTTCCCGCGGGCATCACCCCTGCGGATGTGGCTGCCGACATTTCCAAATCGCTCGCCAAGAAGGCCGTCTCGGCCACTGTCGATGGCAAGCATTGGGACATGCAGTGGCCCATCGAAGCTGACGCGCAGATCGCGATCAACACCCTGAAGGACGACGCCCCGGCGCTCGAGCTTATCCGCCACGATCTGGCGCATATCATGGCCCGCGCGGTGCAAGAGCTCTGGCCCGACGTCAAGGTCACCATCGGCCCGGTGATCGAAAACGGCTGGTACTATGATTTCGACCGCGCCGAACCCTTTACCCCCGAAGATCTGGGCGAGATCGAAAAGAAGATGCGCGAGATCATCAACATGCGTGATCCGGTCCGCACCGAGGTCTGGGAGCGCGCCCGCGCGGTCAAGCATTACGAGGACAGCGGCGAGCCCTACAAGGTCGAGCTGATCGACGCCATCCCGGGCGACGAGCCGCTCAGGATGTACTGGCACGGCGACTGGCAGGACCTCTGCCGCGGGCCGCACCTGCAGCACACCGGTCAGGTGCCCGCCGATGGCTTCAAGCTGATGAGCGTGGCGGGCGCCTATTGGCGCGGGGACAGCAACCGGCAGATGCTGCAGCGGATCTACGGCGTCGGCTTCCAGAACAAGGAAGACCTGCGCAAGTATCTCAACTTCCTCGAAGAGGCCGAGAAGCGCGATCACCGCAAGCTGGGCCGCGAGATGGACCTGTTCCACATGCAGGAAGAGGCGCCGGGTCAGGTGTTCTGGCATCCCGACGGCTGGACCATCTATACCCAGCTACAGGACTACATGCGCCGCAAGCAGCGCGCCGGCGGCTACCGCGAGATCAACACCCCGCAGGTGGTCGACCGCAAGCTCTGGGAGGCCTCGGGCCACTGGGACAAGTACCAGCACCACATGTTCGTGGTCGAGGTCGACGAGAGCCGCGACGGCGAGAACGATGACGCGGCGGTGAAGGACAAGGGCCAGACGCGGATCAATGCCTTGAAGCCGATGAACTGCCCCTGCCACGTGCAGGTGTTCAATCAGGGTCTGAAATCCTATCGCGACCTGCCGCTGCGGCTGGCCGAGTTCGGCTCCTGCGCGCGGTTCGAGCCCTCGGGCGCGCTGCATGGCATCATGCGGGTGCGCGGCTTTACCCAGGATGACGCGCATATCTTCTGCACCGAAGAGCAGATCCAGGAGGAATGCGCCAAGTTCATCGACTTCCTCGCCGACGTCTATGCCGAGCTGGGTTTCCCGGAGTTCGAGATCAAATTCGCCACCCGTCCCGAAAAGCGGGTCGGCAGCGACGAGAGCTGGGACTATGTCGAAGGCGCGCTGGAGAACGCGATCAAGGCGGTGGGCCGCGACTATACGCTCGAGCCGGGCGATGGTGCCTTCTACGGGCCGAAGCTCGATTTCTACCTGACCGACGCGATCGGCCGGGTCTGGCAGTGCGGCACCTTTCAGGTCGATCCCAACCTGCCCGAGCGACTGGGCGCGAACTACATCGCCGCCGATGGCGCCAAGCACCGCCCCTACATGCTGCACCGCGCCTGCCTCGGCTCCTTCGAGCGCTTCATCGGCATCCTGATCGAGAACTGGGAAGGCAAGCTGCCGTTCTGGCTGGCGCCGCGGCAGGTGGTTGTGGCCTCGATCATCTCTGACGCTGACGAGTACGTGCAGGAGGTGGTCGCCGCGCTGCAGGCCCAGGGCGTGCGCGCCGAGGCCGACATTCGCAACGAGAAGATCAACTACAAGGTCCGCGAACATTCGCTGGGCAAGGTGCCGGTGATCCTTGCCGTGGGCGGCCGCGAGGTCGAGGAACGGACGGTCACCGTGCGCCGGCTGGGCGAGAAACGTACCGAGGTCAAACCGGTGGACGAGATGATCTCGGCGCTGGCCCGCGATGCGACGCCGCCCGACCTTGCCGATCCCATTGCGGCCGATGCGCCGGCCGAAGCGTTGTAACATTCGGCAATCGCGCCGTGATCGACGGAGAGTTATCTGTCGTTTTCACCGGCGCGGCTGTAACATTCCAGCGCCGGAACCTGTCGGGGCGTCACATTCCATGTGGCGCCCCGTTTGTTTTCAAGGACTTCCCCGGCATAGCGGACACGCGGCATCACGCCGGCCTGACAGGCGATTACGCATCCGTGATCCACGGGCCTGTGAAGTGATTGCGCCCCCGGGCAGGCTCTATTCTTGGGACAGCCGCCGCAGGGGTGGCATTGGACCGGATGACCGGACCACTGACCAAAAGGGATGAACCAATGTCGAATATCATGAAAACCGTCGCCGTCGCCGGTGCTGTTGCCGCCGCTCTTGCCGCTCAGGTCACGACCGCCCAGGCGCAAGAGAAAGAGAAATGCTACGGTGTCTCGCTGGCCGGCGAGAACGATTGCGCCGCAGGCCCCGGCACCACCTGCGCCGGCACCTCGAAAGTCGACTACCAAGGCAACGCCTGGACCCTGGTCGACGCCGGCACCTGCACCGAGATCGAGCTGCCGGAAATGGCCGACGGCTCGGACCGCATGGGCTCGCTCGAGGCGCTCGAGCGCGATCTGCCGCAGAGCTGAGCTGCCAAGGCTGGGCAGCTGCCCGGCATCATGCGACACTCTGGGTGGGCAGCGCTGCCCACCCCACGGCCGAGGAGAGCCGCCATGCCAGACGCCAGCCGTCACCACGAGGCCCTGCCCGCCGCGCCGGGCGTCGGCTACAAGCCGCAGCATTACAGCCAGATCATGGCCGAGGCCGCGCCGGTCGAATGGCTCGAAATCCACGCCGAAAACTATATGGGCGATGGCGGACGGCCCTTGGCGCAGCTGCGCGCCCTCTCGGAGCGGTTTGCCTTCTCGGTCCATGGCGTCGGCCTGTCGATCGGCGGCGAAGGCCCGCTGGACACCGACCACCTCGCCCGGCTGAAGCAGCTCTGCGACTGGCTGCAGCCGGCCAGCTTTTCCGAGCATCTCGCCTGGTCGACCCACGACAGCCACTTCCTCAACGACCTGCTGCCACTGCCCTATACCAACACCACGCTCGCGCGCATCTGCGACCATATCGACCAGCTGCAGGAGACTCTCGGCCGGCAGATGCTGCTCGAGAATCCCTCCTCCTATCTCGCTTTTGCCGAGAGTTGCTGGGACGAGCCAGCCTTCCTTGACGAGATCGCCCGCCGCACCGGCTGCGGGCTGCTGCTCGACGTCAACAACGTCTTTGTCTCGGCCACCAACCTCGGCTTCTCGCCGCAGGGCTATATCGACGCCTTTCCGCTGGCCCGCGTCGGCGAAGTGCATCTCGGCGGCCATGACGAGGACGAAGACGACCACGGCGCGCCGCTGTTGATCGACAGCCACGGCCGCGCCATCGCAGACCCGGTCTGGGCGCTGCTGGGCTACACCTTGGCGCGCTCGGGCCCGCGTCCGCTGCTGGTGGAATGGGACAATGACGTGCCCGACTGGCCGGCGCTGCACGACGAGGCGCGACGCGCCGACCGCGCCTTGGCGCAGGTGCCGGCGTGACCGGGCAAGCTGCCTTCCGCGCGGCCCTGCTCGATGCCGGAGCGGCGGTGCCAGAGGGGCTGGTCGATGGCGCCGGCCGGCCCGCCGGTCGCCGCTACGACGTCTATCGCAACAATATCGCCAGCTCGCTGGGAGAGGCGCTGAAGACCGGCTTCCCGGCGGTGGCAAAGCTGCTGGGCGTGGATAATTTCACCAACCTCGCAGCGCTCTACCTGCGCCAGGAGCCGCCCCGCTCGCCGCGGATGATGCACTACGGCGCGGGCTTCGGCGATTTCCTCGAGAACTTCACACCGCTGGCGAAGTACCCCTATCTCGGCGATGTGGCGCGGCTGGAATACGCCCTCCGCGAGAGCTATCACGCCGCCGATGCCCTGCCGCTCGACCCCGCCGCGCTGGCCCTCGAGCCAGAGGCGCTGATGGCCGCGCGCCTGAGCCTCGCGCCGTCGCTGCGGCTGCTGCGCTCGCGCTATCCGGTGGTGTCGATCTGGCGCTACAACATGGTGCCCGGCAGCCCCAAGCCCCCGCCCGCCGCCGAGGACGCGTTGATCCTGCGTGCCGAGTTCGACCCGGAACCGCATGTGCTGCCCGAAGGCGGCGCCGCCTTCATCGCCGCGCTGCAGTCGGACAAAACCCTGGGCCAAGCCTACGAGGCCGCGCTGGCCTTGGCACCGGAGGTCGACCTCGGTGCCGTCCTGAGCCTGCTGATTTCAGGCAACGCATTGACAGACCTGAAGAAAGGCACGCCATGACCGCGCTCGTCAACCTCTATGACATGATCTCAGACGCTCTCGAGCGCAGCCTCGACGGGCTGCTGCCGCTGCTCGCCCGTATTGTCTTTGCCGCGGTGCTGATGGTCTATTTCTGGGCCTCGGCGGTGACCAAGCTGGGCGACGGGCTGTTCGGCGTCCTGCAGCCCTCGACCGGGGCCTATGCGCAGATCTTCCCCAGGGCGATGGAGGCGGTGACCTATGATGTCAGCCAGCTTGGCGTGTTTCACTGGCTGGTTGTCGTGGCCGGGATGTGGGCCGAGGTCCTGCTGCCGCTGATGATCCTGTTGGGGCTGGTCACCCGGCTGGCGGCGCTCGGCATGATCGGGTTCATCGTGGTCCAGAGCCTGACCGACCTCATCGGCCACGGCGGGCTCGCCCATCCCGAAACCCTCGGCGCCTGGTTCGACCGGGTGCCGGATGCGGTGATCCTCGACCAGCGGGCGCTGTGGGTCTTCGTGCTCTCGGTGCTGGTGATCAAGGGCGGCGGTGCGCTGTCGCTCGACCGGATCATCGGCCGTGCCGTGCTGGGCCGGACCCACGCCGGCTAGGAGCAGCTGCCCCAGACACGCGATCCGAGATCATAGCACTGGCCGCTTTCCTCCTTGGCGTCGAACAGCGGCTGGAAATCGGCCACCGATGCACCGCCGGTCTGACAGCGCAGCTCGGCGATCTGCAGCCCGTCGCGGGTCACCGTCAGCAATCCGCTCGCCGGCAGTTCGCCGTTGCGGTCAAAGCTGTGGTTGATGCGGTATTCGAAGGGGCCGTTGGCAAAGGCCACCTCTTCCCAATAAGTTCGGCCGATCCCCGGCCAGGGGGTCAGGTGGATATCCTGCACGTGGCGCGAAAACACGATATCGGGCGCGCGGCCCGGCGCGCCATAGGCGTAATAGGCAGCGTTGTCCTGCAGGCAGACGCGGATCTCGGTCTCTCCGCCGTCGACCGTGCAGTGAAACAGCGGCGTGCCGGCATCGCCAAAGCAGGCGGCAGCGGCGGCTGTGGGCAGGCAGAGGGCAGCAAGGACAAGCGGTCTGATCATGGCGGTCTCCGGGCACGGGACAACCTGACCCGGAACGTGCCGCAGGGTCAATGGCCATGCGGCGGTCCGACGCTCAGCCGAAAAGCCGCTCGCCCTGCTCGTCGATCACCTGTTTCGCCTTCAGCAGCGACATGCGTTCGGCCTCTTCCGGATCGCTGATGATATCGGCGCGGATCAGATCGTGGCTGCGGGCTGTGCCGTCGACGTCTTTCTCGATCCGGGCGCCGATGCGGTAGCCGCCGGGTTGCTTGACCGGCTGTGGATGGATGAGGAAACCCTTGTATTCCTCAGGCTGGGCGTCGTCCTTGTCGGTGCCGGAGGCGCTGCCGCCGCCGAAGAGCTTCTTGAAAAATGACATCAGGTACCCCCTTCTATGCCGTGTCTGGCATGATCATGCCGCCGGCGGAACTGGATCGCCGGCCAGCTGTTCGCCACATCCTACACCAAGCGGATTTGGTGCGGAATGCACAGGCGCCGGCTCGCGGATGAAAAAAAAGGCCGCCTCGGAGGGCGGCCTGCGGTGGTGGCGTCAGCCTGACGGTCAGTAAACGACGCAAACGACTGTCGGCAGATCAGAGGTATTGGCGAAGAACCCGGAATGGCCGGCGTCCGTGACGACCGGCTGCGACGCCAGATCGCGCAGCGTCTGCTGACAGCGGGCAAGGTCCTCGGCCGCGACCTCGACCTCCAGCACCAGCGGTGCGGAGTCGTCCCATTGCGCATCCGTGGCCGCGAAAACTCCGGCGGCAGCGAGGCTGGCAGCGATGGCGGTGGGGATGAGGCGGATCATGGCAGTCTCCTTCGGTGTTCGGAATAGGAACGCCCCCGGGAATCACTTGGTTCCAATGCGGGCCAAGGAAACTGTCAATGACTGTCACGTCCGGCATGCGAGGGGCGCGCCGGACAAGGAAAAACGCCGGGCCACTCTGGCCCGGCGCGATGTCTTACTGATCGAGGAAGGAGCGCAGCTTACGCGACCGGCTCGGGTGCTTGAGTTTGCGCAACGCCTTGGCCTCGATCTGGCGAATCCGTTCGCGGGTGACCGAGAACTGCTGACCGACCTCCTCGAGCGTGTGGTCGGTGTTCATGCCGATCCCAAAGCGCATCCGCAGCACCCGCTCTTCGCGCGGGGTAAGCGACGAGAGCACGCGCGTCGTGGTTTCCTTCAGGTTTTCCTGAATGGCGGAATCGAGCGGCAAAACGGCGTTCTTGTCCTCGATGAAATCGCCGAGCTGGCTGTCTTCCTCGTCGCCGATGGGGGTCTCGAGCGAGATCGGCTCCTTGGCGATCTTCATCACCTTGCGGACCTTCTCGAGCGGCATCTGCAACTTCTCGGCCAGTTCTTCCGGCGTGGGCTCGCGGCCGATCTCATGCAGCATCTGGCGGCCGGTGCGGACCAGCTTGTTGATCGTCTCGATCATGTGCACCGGGATGCGGATGGTGCGCGCCTGGTCGGCAATCGAGCGGGTGATCGCCTGACGGATCCACCAGGTCGCGTAGGTCGAGAACTTGTAGCCGCGGCGATACTCGAACTTGTCGACGGCCTTCATCAGGCCGATGTTGCCTTCCTGAATGAGATCAAGGAACTGCAACCCGCGGTTCGTGTACTTTTTCGCAATCGAGATGACGAGGCGCAGGTTGGCCTCGACCATTTCCTTCTTGGCCTGACGGGCCTCTTTCTCGCCCTTCTGGACCTGTCCGACGATGCGGCGGAACTCGGGGATATCCAGACCGACGTACTGGCCGACCTGCGCCATCTCGGTGCGCAGTTCCTCGACCTTGTCGGCCGAGCGTTCGATGAACATCTGCCAGCCGCGGCCGGGCTTTTCCGCCATCCGCTCCAACCAGGAGGGATCGAGCTCATAGCCGCGATAGGCATCGACGAACTCGCGGCGGTTGATCCGTGCCTGATCGGCCAGTTTCACAATCGAGCTGTCGATCGCCATGATCCGGCGGTTGATGCCGTAGAGCTGGTCGATCAGCGCCTCGATCCGATTGTTGTGCAGGTGCAACTCGTTGACCAGCAGGACGATCTCGGACCGCAGCTGCTGATAGGTGGCCTCTTCCTCGGCGGAAAAGGTGCCATCCTCGTTCAGCGTGGCCGAGATCCGGCTGTCCTGCATTTCGGACAGGCGGGAATAGTCGTCGGCGATGCGGTCGAGCGTCTCGAGGACCTGCGGCTTGAGCGCGGTCTCCATCGCGGCCAGCGACATGTTGGCCTGCTCGTCCTCGTCCTCGTCGTCGTCCTTGGCAATCGGGTTGCCATCGGCGTCGAGCTCGGGCCCGGTGTCCTTTTTCGGCGCGGTCGCCACATTGGCGGCCTCGACCACCGGTTCGCCCACCCCGCCCTCTTCGTCGAGCTGGCCGGAAAACGTGGTCTCGAGATCGATCACGTCGCGCAGCAGAATGTCTTCGGACAGAAGTTCGTCACGCCAGATGGTGATTGCCTGGAAGGTCAGCGGGCTTTCGCAGAGCCCGGCGATCATCGTGTTGCGGCCGGCCTCGATCCGCTTGGCGATGGCGATCTCGCCCTCGCGCGACAGCAGTTCGACGGACCCCATCTCGCGCAGGTACATGCGCACCGGGTCGTCGGTGCGGTCGAGCTTTTCCGCCCCGCCCGACGACAGCGCCACTTCGCCCGGTTTCTTGGTCTCGACCAGATCGGTCGCACCCTTGTTGTCGTCTTCCTCGGCGTCCTCGTCTTCCTCGGTGACCTGGATGCCCATTTCCGACAGCATCGACATCACGTCCTCGATCTGGTCGGACGAGACCTGATCCGGCGGCAGCACCTGATTGAGCTGGTCGTAGGTGATAAATCCACGCTCGCGCGCTTCGCCGATCATCTTCTTGACCGCTGCCTGGCTCATGTCGAGCGACACGTCCTCCTGGGAGTCGGTCTTCTGATCGTCGTTGTCTTTGGCGGCCATGCGGGGCTCCTGTTTGCGGCGCGAGTGATTCGCTGGTCCGAATCATTACCGAATCTCAGCGATTCGTGCAGGGTTCTACGCCGAATTATCTACAATTTCCTCTCCAAACCGCGTTATTTCCGCGATTTAGCATGGGCGATCTGGTCAAGAAGGGCGTCCAGCCTGTTGCGTTCGTCCCGATTGATTCGCGCGCCATTTGGTCCGGTGTCATATTCCGTGTTGTCTTCCTGCGAGCCCGAAGCGGCACGGTTGCGCGCCTCGGCCGCCTGTCCCAGCCGCCATGTCACCGCTTCGTCGGCGATCTGGCCCAGATCCTCGGCGGCCTCCTCGATCTCGGCCTGCAACCCGTGATGCGCGGTGAGCTTTGCGAATTCCTCGGCCAGGGTCATACGGGCCAGATCGATATCGCCGGGTTTGCGGATGCACGGGATGATTGCCACATGGCGCATGGCGAGCAGATTTTCAAGGGCACCAATCCCCATCGATCGTTCGATTTCCTCGCAAAGCACCGTCTCGCCGTGCTCGGCATGGCGCAGGATCAGGTCGCGCAGCCTTGCATGTTCGGGCGCCGCACAGGGCAGGTTCTCGAGCGCGTGGTCGAAGTGTTGCACCACCGCCGGGGTGCGGATCGCCGCCGCCAGGATCACCGCCTCGCGCATCGCGGTAAACGCCACCTCGTCGGCGGCGGCCAGCAGAGAGGCCTTGGTGCCGGCGCGCGGCGGCTCTGGCGGCTGCCAGCGTTTCTGACCGGGTTTCCACGGCGGGCGCTTCTGGCCCGGGGCCGGCTTGCGACGACCGGCCGAGAACAGCTGCCAGCGCAACTCCTTGATTTCCTGACCGTAATGGCTGCGGATCGAGGGGTCCTGGATCAGCTTGATCTTCTCGCGCAGCGCCTTGTCGAGCGCTGCCTTGCGCTCGGGACTGTCGAGAACCCTGCCCTCGGTCTCGCGCCGCCACAACAGCCGCACCATCGGCAGGGCCTGGTCGAGCAGCGCCTGAACCGCCTTGGCCCCCTTGGCACGCAGCAGGTCGTCGGGGTCCTGCCCTTCCGGCATCAGCGCGAAGCGCAGCGACTTGCCGGCCTCCAGAAGCGGCAGCGCCAGATCGATCACCCGGTGCGCGGCGCGCAGCCCGGCAGTGTCGCCGTCGAGCGCGATGATCGGCTCGTCCGACATCCGCCACATCAGCCGCAACTGCTCTACGGTCACCGCGGTGCCGAGCGGCGCCACCGAGGCGCCGAAACCGCCCTCGACCAGCGCGATCACGTCCATGTAGCCCTCGGCCACCACCAGCGGCTGGCCCTTGCCACAGGCCTCTCGCGCGGGGCCGAGGTTGTAGAGGCTGCGGCTCTTGTCGAAGAGCTCGGTTTCCGGCGAGTTCAGGTACTTGGCATTGTCTTTCGGGTCCATCGCCCGGCCGCCAAAGGCAATCGCCCGGCCCCGCGCATCGCGGATCGGAAAGATGATGCGGCCGCGGAAGGTGTCATAGGGCCGGCCGCCCTTCTGGCTCGGCCGCGCCAGCCCGGCGGCGAGGATCAGCTCCTCCGCCACCTCCTTCGCCCGCAGGTGATCCCAGAGCCCCTGCCAGGTGTCGGGCGCAAAGCCGATCTCGAAGCGTTCGAGCGTCGCCGGGGCCAGCCCGCGCCGGTCGAGATAGGCGCGCGCCTCGGCGGCGGCACCGGTGCGCAGCTGCAGGCGGAAGAATTGCACCGCCTGCTCCATCACCTCGCTCAGGACCGTGCGGCGGTCGGCCTTCTGCTGCGCCTGTGGGTCGCGCGCCGGCATCGGCAGGCCGGCCTCGCCGGCGAGGATCTCGACCGCCTCCATGAAACCGACATTCTCGGTCTCGCGGACAAAGGAGATCGCGTCGCCCTTGGCGTGGCACCCGAAGCAATAGTAGAAGCCCTTGCGGTCATCTAAATGAAACGACGCACTTTTTTCCTGATGGAATGGGCAAGGTGCCCACATGTCGCCCTTGCCCTGGTTGCTCTTGCGGGCATCCCACATGACCTTGCGGCCCACCACGTCGACTAGCGACAGGCGGGTGCGCAGCTCTTCGAGGAATCCGGGGGGCAGGCTCATGGGGTGTTATATTGGCCCTGCCGCGCGAAGAGTCGAGTCCGCCCGGTTACTGCGCGGCGCACTGGGCGGCGAAAGCCTGCCCGGCCTCGTCGGTCAGGTGCTCTTCGGCCAGCCCGTTGTAGACCCAATCGGTCAGATGCGGGATGGTGCCGGCAAAGCGCGCCTGCTCGCCGGTGTACTCGGCGGCAACCACTTCCATCGCAGCCATCATCTCGGTGCCCTCGACGCGTTCGGCGACGATCCGGTCGACGATGCCGCCAAAGACGGCGCAATCGGGATTGGCGGCCAGCGTGATGGTGGGCAGCAGCGCAAGGCAGGTCACAAACAGGTAACGCATGTCATTTCTCCTTCGTTGCCGGCTGAGGTAGTGCATTCGCCGCCGTGTCTCCAGCCCCGGGCCCGCGATCGGCGAAACCGCGCACATCGCCCACGGCCAGCCGCAGCACGGTATCGACATCGCGGCTGGTCGGCAGCGCGCCGGTGAGCACGGCCTCGACCGGATGCCAAGCGGCTTCGGCGGCATCGTCGCCGGCCGTGAGCCTGCCACTGGCCCCGCTGCAGCGCACGGCCACCAGCAAGTAGTGAAAGAGCAAAGCGCCACCGGCATCATGGCGGATCAGGTCGAGATGGGTGAGCGTCTCTACCGGCGTGGCGCTGAGGCAGGTCTCTTCCATCAGCTCACGGACGGCGGCGGCGTGAACGGTCTCGCCGGGCTCCACATGGCCGCCGGGAAAGCCCCAGAGCCCCGCATCGGGCTTGTGCGCGGCGCGGCACACCAGCAGCACCCGGTCCCCCTCGACCAGAACCGCCAGCGCGCCGATCCTTGGGTATGGCGTGTCCATCGTTCAGAAATGCGCCTTGGGCTCGTCGGGCTTGCCGGCCAACAACGCCAGCAGACCGCCGAGACCGGTGAAGGCGATCGGGAACATGGTGCCGACGTTGAACCCATAGGCCACGTACATCAGACCGCAAGACAGCAGCAGCAGAAGCCCGCCCCAGAGCGCCCGGGCCTTGGACATGGCACCGCCGGCAATCGCGAGAAGCGGCGAGAGCACGGCGGCGGCGCGGATCAGCTCGACATTGCTCAGCTGCTGCGCCAGCCCCTCGATCTCGCCATAGCGGGTGACCATTTCGGTATAGCCATAGCTGAAGAAGCCGACGATCATCGCGATGATGCCGCCGATTACGCCGAGGGTCGATGCTGCGTTGCGCATGAGGGGTCCTTGTGTCGTCTCGCACTTGAGGTAAGCAATCGCGCCCCCGGTTCCAAGCCGGGAAATTAGGCTCCGGATTCCCCCTGCCCGGCCAAGGCGGCCTGAACCTCCCTGCTCCAGCCGAGGTACATCCGCTCACCGGCGACGATCAGCGGCCGTTTCATCAGCGTCGGATGGGCGGCGAGCAGCGCCTCAGGCGGCTCGGCGCGCTGCGCTTCGGTCAGTCCGCGCCATGTGGTGGAACGGGTGTTGACCAATTTGTCATCGAACTGCCCGATTGCGCGGCGCAGCACGTCCTCTGGCACGCCCTCGGCCCGGACATCGACAAATCGCGCATCTGGCAAGGCTTTCAATGCCTTGCGGCAGGTATCGCAGGTTTTCAGACCATAGAGCTGCATTTGGGCCTCCGGGATTTTTCCGCAAATTATCACGCGACGGCCGCGCCGCCAGCGCTTGTCCTTGATTTTTTACAAAGCCATGCAATCCTTGACCCTACGTGACTTTCGACGCTCAGGCGGCTGGCACGGGGGTATTTCTCCGGTGCGCGCGGCAGGAACGGCGAAGGTGGCGGACAAGACCCGGAGGTCTGGACGCCTCTGGCAAGACAAGGGTGAAGGAGACGCGGACATGCCGACGGGCACCGTGAAGTGGTTCAATACCACGAAGGGCTATGGATTCATTGAACCGAGCGAGGGCGGCAAGGACGTCTTTGTTCATATTTCAGCAGTACAACGGTCCGGTCTGACCGGGCTGGCGGACAATCAGAAGGTGGACTACGCACTGGAAGAAGGCCGCGACGGGCGCCAGATGGCCTCCGATCTGAAGCTGGTTTGATCCTTTTGAAAGGACGAGGAAAGCCCGCGAGGGCTTGAGGAGTGGCTCCTCGGCCCCTTGCGGGGCCTCCTCGCCTCAGGCCGCCTGCAGCCGTGCCGCCTCTGACCGGGCGAGCCCGATCAGCTCCTGCATGTAGGGCTTTGCCACGTCGTCGGCCCGGGTCGCAGCATAGAGCGTGCGGGTCAGCCCGCGCTCGGTCAGCGGCCGCGTGATGTAATCCGAGTTGTACTTCACCTCGCGCACCACCCAATCCGGCAGCACCGAAACGCCGCGGTTCGACGCCACCAGCAGCAGGATCACCGCCGTCAGCTCGGCCTGTCGCACCGCCGCCGGTTCGACCCGTGCCGGGATCAGCAATTGGCTGAAGACGTCGAGCCGGGTGCGCTCTACCGGGTAGGTGATCAGCGTCTGGCCGCGGAAATCCTCGGCCTCGATATAGGGTTTCGCCGCCAGCGGATGATCCTTCGAGGCCACAAAGACCGGCGCGTAGTCAAACAGTTCCGAGAACTCCACATGCGCCAGGCTCTCGGGGTCGGAGGAGACCACCAGGTCGACCTCTTCTTTCTGCAGCGCCGGCAGCGCGTCGAAGGCCAGCCCCGGGCGGATGTCGACATCGACGTCGGGCCAGGACTTGCGGAACGCCTCGAGCACCGGGAAGAGCCATTCGAAACAGGCGTGGCACTCGATGGCGATATGCAGCCGGCCGGACTTGCCATCGCGCAGGCCGGAAAACTCCTCCTGCAGCTTCTCGATCTCTGGCAGGATGCGCTCGGCCGCGCGGAGCAGCCGCATGCCGGCGGCCGAGAGCTTCATCGGCTTTGAGCGCCGCACGAAGAGCTCGACCCCGGCCTGGTCCTCCAGCCCCTTGATCTGATGGCTGAGCGCCGACTGGGTGATATTGAGCTGATCGGCGGCGCGGGCCAGCCCGCCGGCCTCGTGGATGGCCTTGATGGTGCGCAGGTGGCGGAACTCGATATGCATGGCTTGTGACCCGGCTCATAATGGTGATGAGATTTATGAGTTTGTCTCACATCGCCAGTTTTGCGACAAGGAGGAAACCCAGTGACAGGAATCGTGCCCCATGAGTGCTCCCGCCGTTTCGTTCGAATTCTTCCCGCCGCGTGATCTCGAGGCCTCGTTCCGGCTCTGGGACACGGTGCAGGTACTGGCGCCGCTCGAGCCGCGGTTTGTCTCGGTCACCTATGGTGCCGGCGGCACCACCCGCGAGCTGACCCGTGACGCGGTGGCGACGCTGCACAAGTCCTCGGGCCTCAAGGTTGCGGCCCACCTGACCTGCGTCAATGCCAGCCGCGAGGAAACCCTTGGCATCGCGCAGGACTTCGCCAAGGCCGGGGTGAATGACATCGTCGCGCTGCGCGGTGACCCGCCGAAGGGCGCCGCGCGGTTCGAGGCGCACCCTGAGGGCTTTGCCGACAGCTGCGAGCTGATCGCGGCGCTGAAGGAGAGCGGCGATTTCACCATCCGCGTCGGCGCCTATCCCGACCGCCACCCCGAGGCGGCCGACGAACAGGCCGACATCGACTGGCTCAAGCGCAAGCTCGACGCCGGCGCAGACGAGGCGCTGACCCAGTTCTTCTTCGAGGCCGAGACCTTCCTGCGCTTCCGCGACCGCTGCGCCGCAGCCGGCATCACCGCGCCGGTCGTGCCGGGCATCCTGCCGATCGAGAACTGGAAGGGCGTGCGCAAGTTCGCCAAGGGCTGCGGCACGCCAATCCCGGCCTGGCTCGACGAAGCCTTTGACAAGGCCACCCGCGACGGCCGCGAGGACCTTCTGGCGACCGCGCTTTGCACCGAGATGTGCGACACCCTGGTCACCGAGGGCGTCGACAGCCTGCATTTCTACACCCTGAACCGGCCCGAGCTGACCCGCGATGTCTGTTTTGCGCTGGGGGTGACCCCCAAGGCCAAGCTGGAGAACGTGGCCTGAGGCCGGACCGGGGGCCAGCCCCCGGTGAGGCCAAAGACCGAGGGGCAGAGCCCCTTACCTGACACGAAAGGGACCGGCGCGATGGCCGGTCCCTTCTTGTTTTTGCCGTGCAGAAGGCTCAGTGCTTTTTCTTCTTTGGCGGCATCAGGTCGGTGATGGTGCCCTCGAACATCTCGGCGGCAAAGTTCACCGTTTCGCTGAGCGTCGGGTGCGGGTGGATGGTGTGGCCGAGATCGACCGCATCCGCCCCCATCTCGATCGCCAGCGCCACCTCGGCGATCAGGTCGCCGGCGTTGGTGCCGACAATCAGCCCGCCGATGATCCGGTCGTCCTCGGGATCGAACAGCAGCTTGGTCATGCCTTCGGAACGACCGTTCGACAGGGCCTTGCCGGAGGCCGCCCAGGGGAAGACGCCCTTTTCATAGGTCACGCCGCGCGCCTTGGCCTCGGTCTCGGTCATCCCGGCCCAAGCGACCTCGGGGTCGGTATAGGCCACCGAGGGGATCAACCGCGCGTCGAAATGCCGGTTGTGCCCGGCGCAGACCTCGGCCGCGACCTTGCCCTCGTGCACCGCCTTGTGCGCCAGCATCGGCTGGCCGACCACGTCTCCGATGGCGAAGATGTGGTTCACACCGGTGCGCTGCTGGCCGTCGACGGCGATGAAGCCGCGGTCATCCACCGCCACACCGGCTTTCTCAGCGTCGATCAGCTTGCCGTTGGGCTTGCGGCCCACGGCGACGAGGATCTTGTCGAAGGTGTCGGTGGTGGTGTCGCCCTTGGCATCCTCGAAGGTGACCTTGAGACCGTCGTCCTGCGCCTCGACCGCGGTGACCTTGGTCTTGAGCAGGATGTTCTCGTAGCGGCCCTCGATACGCTTGTGCAGCGGCTTGACGATGTCCTTGTCGGCGCCGGGAATGATCTGGTCCATCAGCTCGACGACCGTGATCTTGGAGCCAAGCGCGTCATAGACGCAGGCCATTTCCAGACCGATGATGCCGCCGCCGAGCACCAGCATGCGCTTGGGGATGTCCTTGAGCTCCAGCGCGCCGGTCGAGTCGATCACGCGGTCGTCGTCCTGCGGGATGAACGGCAGGTTCACCGGCTCGGAACCGGCGGCGATGATGCACTGGTCGAACGAGACGGTCTTCTTGCCGTCATCGCCCTCGACCTCGATCATGTTGGGCCCGGTGAACTTGCCGTAGCCCTGCACCACCTCGACCTTGCGGCCCTTTGACAGGCCCTTGAGGCCGCCGGTCAGCTGGCCGACCACCTTGTCCTTGAAGGCGCGCAGCTCGTCGAGATCGATCTCGGGCTTGCTGAAGGAGACGCCATGGGCGCCCATTTCCTCGGCCTCGGTGATCACCTTGGCGACATGCAGCAGCGCCTTCGAGGGGATGCAGCCGACGTTGAGGCAGACCCCGCCCAGCGTCGGGTACTTCTCGATCAGCACCACCTTCTTGCCGAGGTCGGCGGCGCGGAAGGCCGCGGTGTAGCCGCCCGGACCCGAGCCCAGGACCACCACTTCGGCGTGACTGTCGCCCTTGCCGGAGGCGGAGCCGGTGGCCTCGACCGCTTTCGGGGCTTGCGCTGGCGCCTTTTCGGGCTCTTTCGAGCCCTCATCGGCCGTGCCGGCGTCAGCGCCTTCCAGCACCATGATCACCGTGCCCTCGGACACCGTGTCGCCCTCTGAGACCTTGATCTCGGTGACCTTGCCGGCCGCCGGTGAGGGCACTTCCATCGTCGCCTTGTCGCTTTCCAGTTCGATCAGCGGGTCTTCGGCGGCCACGGTGTCACCCACCGAGACCAGGATGGTCAGCACGGGCACGTCGGAGAAATCACCGATATCGGGTACTTTGACTTCCATGGGTTTTCCTCCTTACCACATCAACTTGCGCATATCGCCGAGCAGCGTCTTGAGCGTCACGGTAAACCGTGCGGCAAGCGCGCCATCGACGGCACGGTGGTCGTAAGACAGCGACAGCGGCTGCATCAGACGCGGCTTGAACTCCTCACCGTTCCAGACCGGCGCCATCTTGGACCGGGTGAGACCGAGGATCGCCACCTCGGGCGCATTGACGATCGGGGTGAAGGACGTGCCGCCGATACCGCCCAGCGACGAGATGGTGAAGGTCGCGCCCTGCATGTCCTTGGACTTCAGGTTGCCCTCACGAGCCGCTTTGCTGAGCTCCATCAGCTCTTTCGAGATGTCCACCAGCCCCTTGCGGTCGGCATCCTTGATCACCGGCACCATCAGCCCGTTGGGCGTGTCCGCCGCGAAACCGATGTTGTAGAAGTCCTTCTTGATCAGCTTGTCGCCATCGGGATGGATCGAGGAGTTGAACTCCCAGTGCTGTTTCAGCGCCGACACGGACGCCTTGATCACGAACGACAGCAGCGTGACGCGGTAGCCGTTCTCCTTGGCGTGGGTGTCCATCTCCTTGCGGTACTTGTCGAGATCGGTGATGTCGGCTTCATCGTTATGGGTGACATGCGGGATGTTGAGCCAGGAGCGGTGCAGCGCAGGGCCGGAGATCTTCTTGATCCGGCTCATCTCCACCTCTTCGACGGGGCCGAACTTCGAGAAGTCGACCGCCGGGATCGGCGGGATGCCCATGCCGCCCTTGGCACCGCCACCGGCGGCGGCCGGGGCTGCCGCGGTGGAGGATTTCAGGTAGTTGGTCACGTCCTCGCGCAGGATGCGGCCCTTGCGGCCGGAGCCGTTGACCTTGGCCAGGTCGATCTCGAGCTGGCGGGCAAAGGCGCGGACCGAGGGCGAGGCATGCGCCTTGCCGAAACCGGCATCGGTCACGGCCGTGGGGGCCGGCGCGGTGGATTGGGCCGGGGTGGCACCGGGGGCCGGGGCGTCGGATTTCGGCGCCTCAGCCTTGGGGGCCTCCTTGGGCGCGGCATCGCCAGACCCGGCGTCCTCGCCTTCAAGCAGCATGATCAGGGTGCCTTCAGACACCGTGTCACCCTCGGAGATCTTGATCTCCTTGACCTTGCCAGCAGCCGGCGAGGGCACCTCCATGGTCGCCTTGTCGCTCTCCAGCTCGATCAGCGGGTCTTCCTCGGCCACCGTGTCGCCGACGGACACAAGGATCGTGAGGACGGGGACATCGGTGAAATCGCCGATGTCGGGGACGTTAACTTCGATTGCCATGATACTGTTCCTCCTTCCCGCTTACACCAGACGCGGGTTCGGCTTGTCGCCGTCGATTTCGTATTTTTTCAGCGCCTTCTCCAGCTCGGCCTTATTGACCGCGCCTTCGCGGTGCAGGTCGACCATGGCCGCGGCGGCGATGTGATTGGCGTCCACCTCGAAGAAGCGCCGCAGGTTGACCCGGCTGTCGGAGCGGCCGAAACCGTCCGTCCCCAGCACCGTATAGCGGTTCGGTACCGCCGCCCGGATCTGCTCGGCATAGTTCTTCATGTAGTCGGTGGCGACAATGATCGGGCCTTGAGCCTTTTCGAGTTGCTGGGTGACAAACGGCACCTTTTCCTCGTCGAGCGGATTGAGCCGGTTGTGACGCAGGCAATCCTGCACGTCGCGGGCCAGCTCGTTGATGCTCGGCGCCGACCAGATGTCGGAACTGACGCCGAAGTCTTCCTTCAGCATCTCCGCCGCCTTCATCGCCTGCACGAGGATCGTGCCGGAGCCCATCAGGTTGACGTGCTTCTTGCCCGGCTTCTCGGTCTTCGAGAAGCGGTAGAGCCCCTTGATGATGTCCTCCTCGACGCCCATCGGCATGTCGGGGTGAGAATAGTTCTCGTTCATCAGGGTGAGGTAGAAGAACACATCCTCCTGATCAACGAACATCCGCTGCAAGCCGTGGTGCACGATCACCGCGACCTCGAACTGGAAGGTCGGGTCATAGGTGATGCAGTTGGGAATGGTCGAGGCCAGGATGTGGCTGTGACCGTCCTCGTGCTGAAGGCCTTCGCCGTTCAGCGTGGTCCGCCCGGCAGTGCCGCCCAGCATGAAGCCGCGCGCGCGGCTGTCGCCCGCCGCCCATGCCAGATCGCCGATCCGCTGGAAGCCGAACATCGAGTAGTAGATGTAGAACGGGATCATCGGCACGCCGTGGTTGGAATAGGACGTCGCCGCCGCGATCCAGTCGGCCATGGCACCGGCCTCGTTGATGCCTTCCTGCAGCACCTGTCCGCTTTCCGATTCCTTGTAATAGGACATCTGGTCGGCGTCCTGAGGCGTGTATTTCTGCCCCAGCGGGTTGTAGATGCCCACCGAGCGGAACAGCCCCTCCATCCCGAAGGTCCGGCTTTCGTCCGGCACGATCGGCACCACTTGCTTGCCGATCTTCTTGTCGCGCAGCAGCGTTGTCAGGATCCGCACGAAGGCCATGGTGGTCGAGATCTCGCGCTCGCCCGTGCCTTCCAGCTGCCCCTTGAACTTCGCCAGCTCGGGGATCTCCAGCTTCGGCGCATCCGAGGTCCGCTTCGGGAACTCGCCGCCAAGCGCCTTGCGCCGGTCGGCCAGGTAGGCCTTCTGCGCATTGTTCAGCGCGACGAACGGCGCCTTGGCCACGTCCTCGTCACTGACCGGAATCTGGAACCGGTCACGGAAGGCCCTGAGCTGCTCCTCGTTCATCTTCTTCTGCTGGTGGGTGGTGTTCTGGCCTTCGCCAGCGGTGCCCATGCCGTGGCCCTTGACCGTCTTGACCAGCAGACAGGTCGGCTGCCCCTCGGTCTCGGTGGCCTTCTTGAACGCGGTATAGACCTTTTGCGGATCATGCCCGCCGCGGCGCAGCGCCCAGATCTGATCGTCGGTCCAGTCCTCGACCAGCGCCGCCGTCTCGGGGTACTTGCCGAAGAAATGCTCGCGGATATAGGCGCCGTCCTTCGACTTGAAGGTCTGGTAGTCGCCGTCCACCGTCTCATCCATCAGCTGACGCAGCTTGCCGGTGGTGTCGTTCTCCAGCAGCTGATCCCAGCCCTTGCCCCAGAGCAGCTTGATCACGTTCCAGCCCGAGCCGCGGAAGTTGCCTTCCAGCTCCTGCACGATCTTGCCGTTGCCGCGCACCGGACCGTCGAGCCGCTGCAGGTTGCAGTTGACCACGAAGATCAGGTTGTCCAGCTTCTCGCGCGCCGCCAGATGGATCGCGCCGATCGATTCCGGCTCGTCCATCTCGCCATCGCCGAGGAAGCACCAGACCTTGCGGTCGCCCATGTCGATATGGCCGCGGTTGTGCATGTATTTCATGAACCGCGCCTGATAGATCGCCATCAGCGGGCCAAGCCCCATCGAAACGGTCGGGAACTGCCAGTAATCCGGCATCAGCCAGGGGTGCGGATAGGACGACAGGCCCTTGCCGCCAACCTCCGAGCGGAAGTTCTCGAGCTGCTCTTCGCTGATCCGGCCTTCCATGAAGGACCGCGCGTAGATGCCGGGGATCACGTGGCCCTGGAAGAACACAAGGTCGCCGCCGTGGATCGCGGATTTCGAGCGCCAGAAGTGGTTGAGGCCGATGTCATACATCGCCGCTGACGAGGCGAAGGAGGCGATATGGCCGCCGTATTCACTCGACACCTTGTTGCGGCGGACGACGGTGGCCATGGCGTTCCAGCGGTTGATGGTGCGGATGCGCCATTCCATCTCCATGTCGCCCGGAAAGTCGTACTGATCGTCGACCGGAATGGTATTCTGATAGGGCGTCGTGGCGCTGAAGGGCAGCGTGGCCCCGGCCGCGCGGGCCTGTTGCACCGCCTTGTCGAGCAGGAAATGCGCGCGATTTGCACCATCGCGTTCGATCACGTCCTGGACGGCATCCTGCCATTCCTGGGATTCAATCGGATCGATGTCGGAGGTCTGGTCAGTCATATATCCTCTTCCCTCTTGGCGCGAGTTCCCGCGCAATTGTTTAACACTAAACTACATCTCGCCAACGCCAAGCCACCGCGGTGGCTTCTGCTGCTGACGGCCTGCGGACAGGCGCACTCGCAATTGGGGAGGCAATAACACAAGAGAGCGACGCCCCGTAGTGACCGGGACGCATAACCTTCATGCACTCAGCGCATGGCAGATAGTTTAACGCTAAACCATCCGCGATTCGCGCCGTCTCCTCCCTCTCGCTGATCAGAGCGTAACATGGCTGGGCCGGATTGCGAATCTTTTGGATTTCTCGCTGTTTACCTGCTTTCCATACCGAATTTGTCACCTTTCACAGGGTTTGAAGAATTCCGATTCCGTGGGAAACTGCCTGCAGGACGGGGTTTGCGCCCCTCGGGCAGGAGAACGGCATGATCCGCGACGGCATTCTGGCAATGGTGCTCTGGTCGGTGTTGACCTTTGCGGTTTCCGCCCAGACCCGGGCCGAGATTCGCGACCGGGTCTTCGTCACCGCCCAGCGCGCCCAGGCGTCTTCCGCCGGCCGTGCCCTGGCCCAGGCGGCGGGCCGGATCGCCGCCGGCACCGCCGGGCTCGAGGGGTTGTTGCGCGACCAGCAGGACATCTCGAGAGAGATCGCCGCCCAGCGCGCCGAGCTGGCCGAGGTTGCCGCCCGCCCCGGCGCCGAGGCCGAGCTGACAGTAACGCGGTTGCAGGCCGAGATCTCCGACGGCCGCGCCCGCCTGCAGGCGCTCGACGCGCGGCTCGGCACAGAGTTTCCCGAGTTCCGCGAGCTGACCGACCCGGCGCCGCTGTCGATTGCCGAAGTGCAGGCGCTGCTGCGCCCCGGCGAGGCGCTGGTGATGACGATGACCGACGACAGCTACCTCTATACCTGGGCGGTCTCGCCGGGGGCCAGCGCCTGGACCCGCGCCGAGCTGCCGCTGAGCGAGCTGCGCACCCTGGTGCAGGGCCTGCGGGCACAGCTGCGGGTCGAGGTCGACAGCCGCGCCGGTGTCGCACTGGGCAACAGACAGGGGGTTTCACGGATCCGCGGCTTCGACCGGACCACGGCGCATCGGCTCTATCTCGAGACGCTGGCGCCGCTCGAGCCGGTGATCGGCGCTGCGCGGCACCTGATGGTGGTCTTCGACGGCCCGCTCACCTCGCTGCCGCCGGCGGTGCTGGTCACCCGCCCGCCCGACGGCGAGGATACCGCGCCGCAGGCGCTGCGCGAGACCGGCTGGCTGCTCAGGCGGCATGCGCTCACCACCCTGCCGCATGTCTCGGCGCTGCGGGCCTTGCGTCAGACCGCCCTGCCCGCCCGCCCCCGCGACACGCCCTCCTTCCTGGGCTTCGGTGATCCGCTCTTGGGCTACCGGCTGGCCGCCGAGGACGGCGCGCAAGCGCCGGAAGAGGCGCAGGTCGTCACCCGCGGCATCTACGAGGACGTCCGCCGGGTTGCCGATCTCGCCCCGCTGCCCAATACCGCGCGCGAGCTGCGTCGGCTGGCCGCCACCATGGGCGCGCCGGAGACCAGCGTGCATCTCGCCCGCGCCGCCACCGAAGGGGCGGTCAAGACCCTCGACCTCAGCGGCGCCGACGTGGTGGCCTTTGCCACCCACGGGCTGCTGGCCGACGGGCTGCCGGGGCTGACCGAACCGGCGCTGGTCTTCACCCCGCCGGAAACCCCCTCGCCGCACGACGACGCGCTGCTCACCGCCTCGGAGGCGGCGCAGCTCAAGCTCTCGGCCGATCTGGTGATCCTCTCGGCCTGCGACACCGCCGGGTCCGATGGCACGCCCGGCGCGGAGGGGCTCACGGGGCTGGCGCGGGCCTTCATCTATGCCGGCGCGCGGGCGATCCTGGTGTCGCATTGGCCGGTCGATGACTACGCCGCGTCGGTGCTGACCACCGGCATGCTCGAAAGGATGTATGCCGAGGCGCCGCTGGGCCGGGCCGAGGCGTTGCAGCGCTCGGCGCTCGATCTCCTTGCCGACCCCCGCGAGGACCGGTTTGCCCACCCGCGCCTCTGGGCGCCCTTCGTGGTGGTGGGCGAAGGCGGCCGCGACCGCTGAGCCGCTACTCCGGCAGGCTGCGGGCGTAGTCCCAGCCGATCATCGCCTCCCAGACCGCACGGTCGCGGTAGGCCCCCGGATCAACCCCCTGCGCGCCCTCGGCACGGCGGATCGAGGCCAGCCAGGCGGTGTAGATGTCGTTGCTCTCGACGATGGCGGCAAAGCCCTCGGCCAGCGCGCCGTTCCAGTAGTTGGCAATCGCCCGCGTCTGACGGTTGAAGGACTGCTCGCGCCGCCAGTCGATCACCGGGTCGAGACCGATCTGCGCCTCGGCCCGGTCGAGCGTGGCCAGAACCGCGTCCAGCGCGGCGAAATTGGCCTCGGCATCGGCCTTGAGCCGCAAAAGGATCACCCGGTCGACCGGCTCCAGCCGCGACAGGATCTTCGGATCGCCCAGAACGCCGTCGATGAAATCCGCTGCCTTCTGCGGATCGTCGCTGCGCCACCACAGCGCCGAGGCGGTGGTCTGGTAGATCTCGCCGATCAGGTTCGGCCGGTCGGTCAGCGGATCGATCAGCCGCAGCGCTTCCTGAGACAGCGAATGCGCCTCGTTGATCCGGCCCAGACCCAGCAGCAGCCCGGCCTGTCGCGACAGCAGAAACGCCACCTCGTCCTGCCGGTGATAGCGTGTGGCGCGCATGGTCTCGACCGATTGCCGCAGCCAGTAGAGCGCCTCCTCGGTCTTGCCGCGCCAGGCGTGCACGTTCGACAGCGCGAACTGGGTGGCGTAATGCAGCGAATGGCCCTCCGGCACCATCGCGCCGACGCTGCTGACCACGGTGCCAAGCTCGACCAGCGCCTCGTCATTGAAGACCCCGGTTCGCGAGTTCATCACCTTGACCACCCGCAGGTAGTCGCGCGACAGGGTCAGCGTCGGATAGGCCTCGAGCGCCGCCAGAGTCTCCTGCATCAGCGCCTCGTTCAGCGCCGGGTCCATCTGCCCGAAGGCCATCTCCATCACCAGAGTGGCGGCGTAGATTTCCCACAGGCTGGTGGCCGGCCCAGGCGGGCGGTCGGCGAACCAGACCGCCAGCACCTCGGTCATGCGGCGCCGGTCGTCGCGGCGGAAGTGGTAGAAGGCCAGCAGCGCGCGATAGGCGCTGCGAACCTCGGCGTTCATCGCCGGCGCCCGCGCCTTCAGCCTGGCCAGTGCACCCGCCGCCGCCTCGGGATCATGGCCGCTGCCCCAGACCCGGGCGACCGTCTCGATCAGGTCGAGGATCGGCGCGCCGGGCGGCAGCGCCCCGGTGGCAATGGCGCGCGCCCGGGTCTCGTCCAGCACCGCGAGGCTTTCGTCGTGCCGCCCCATCAGCGCCAGCGCCAGCGCCCGGTTGAGACGGTAGAGCACGGCCTCGCGCCCCTCGGCCCCGGCATGACGGGCCAGCACCGGGTCCAGCAGCAGGTAGTTGCCTTCGAAGAACAGCCGCAGCACGTCGCGGCCGTCGGCCGTGAGATCAAAGCGCACCGCTTCGACCGCGCCCAGTTCCGAGGCAAAGGCAAAGCCCGCCATGCCGGGATGGTCGATATCGATCTGCGCCCGCGCCTGCTGTGCCACCCAGTGATTGGCGCGGTCGACCGACCGCAGCTCGGCATAGGCCTCGCGGTAGAGCCGCTGGCTCTCGTCCTGCGCGCCGGTGGCCTCGGCGGCGGCAGCCTGCTCCATCAGAAAGCGGGCAATGTCATGCGCGCCGGTGCCGCTCTGCCGGGCGATCTGCACCTCGTCGGCAAAGAAGCTCAGGGCCGCCTCGGCGCTCTGGCCGTAGCGGATGACCAGCCCGAGGTAGATGATGCAATTGGTCAGGTCGGACCCGGTGACCCGGGCCTCTCGGTAATAGTCGTATTCCTTCTGCAGCAGGTCCAGCGCGGTGGCAAAGTCGCCGTCCTGCGCCAGCAGCAGCCCGAGGTAGCCGCGAAACCCGGCAACCCGGCGCAGCGGCACGTCCTCGGCGCTTTCGGCGGCGGCGACGAGATTGCGGGCGCGGCGGATGGCGCGGGCAAGGTCGTCGTCGACGGTATAGTCGTTGTCGATGTCTCGGTAGCTGATGATCAGCGACAGCTGCAGCGGGATCGGCCAGTCGCTGCTCCAGTTGTCGAGAAACTCGTCGGTGATTGCACCGTGATCTTCGCGGTCGAGGTCGGTGACCAGCAGCGCCAGATTGTAAAGCGCCACCCCATAGGTCTCGGCCAGCTCGGGCCGGCCGCGCGCCGCCGCCACGCCGTTGCGCAACAGCACTTCCGCCTCGGTCTGTCGCGACAGCCGGGCCAGCGCCGCGCCCTGCAGCACGCTGGCGGTGACGCGATGCGGGTGATCGGCAAGGCCTTCGGCGATGAGACCGGTGGCGACCGAGGCCGAGAACCGCAGCACCTCGGGCCAGTCGCCGGTCTCATAGTGGTACTGCGACAGCCCGAGGTTGGGGTAGTGATCGACGACCGGCGGGTAATCGGCCGCGTAGGTGATGTTGTTGACCGCCTCAAGCCTGAGCCGCGCCGCCTCGGTCTCGCCGGCGCGCAGGAGATCGAGACCGGCGTCAACCTCGGCGATGATCTCTTCGTCGGAGGGCCGCGGCGCGGGCGCGGGCTCACCCGCCGCCTGCGCCGCCAGACCAGACCCCGCAAGCGCCAGCACACAGAGCCACCGGGCCAGCGGAGCGCCGGCCCGGCAAAGGACATGCGGCCACCCGCACATCGGCCTCAGTTGCTGCTGACGGTCTGGTTCAGCCAGGGCACGAATTTCGACGCCTTGGTATAGACCGAGAACATCGCGTCCTCGGCGCAGGTGGTCGAGCCATTGCCGACGAGACCCCAGCTGACCACCCCGGCCTGGATGTAGCTGCCGTCGGTCAGCGGCACCACCAGCGGCCCGCCGCTGTCACCCTGGCAGGAGGTCTTGCCACCCTCGAAGGTGCCCGAGCAGATCATGTTGGGCGAAAGCGGCAGCGGCGCGCGCGACAGCATCGCCGACCAGACCTCCTCGGTTTCCTGCTGGTTGAGCTGGAAGGCCCCGGCGGCCTCGATCAGCCGCGGCGCGGCATAGCCGGCGCGGGCCTCCATCATCGCATTGTTGCAGGCATCGCGCGACAGCACCTGGATCTCGGCCTGCATCATCGCCTCGGTGCGTTTGGCGCCATTGACCAGCCCCCAGCCGGTGACGATCGTGGGCACCCCTTCCTGGTCGAGCTGTTCGCCGAACTCGGTGTCGGGGACATTGATCGTCTGGTAGGCGACGCCCGGGGCGCGGGCGAGCTTGATCAGCGCGATGTCATTGTCGAACAGCCGGTCGTCATACTCGGGATGGCGGTAGACGCCGGCCACCGGCACCCGCTCGCCCTGCCCCTCGGCGATGGTGTTGGTGCCGACCAGGATGTCGAACTGCTCTGGCGCGAGCTGGAAATTGCCGCCTTCGCCGTCGGGCATGTAGATGCAATGCGCCGCCGTCAGCACCCAGGTGTCGAGCACCATCGAGCCGCCGCAGAACTGCGCGTCCGGGGTCGAGGGCGCCCCGGCGACCATCAGCGCCACCTGCCAGGGCCAGGCGCCATCGGCCGCCACCTCGCCGCCGACCACCCGGTCGCCGCTGGTCTCGGCCGCCGCCATCTGCTCTTCCAGCATCGCCTCCTTGGCGTCGGACTTGGCAAAGGCAAAGGGGTTGGCCCGGTTCGGGTCGCTCTGCATGGCGTCCTCGGGCATGCCCTGCGCCGTGGCGCTGCCGCCGAGGACAATCAACCCGGAAAGGGCGGCGGAAAGGAAAGTCTTTTGGTCTGTCATGGCATTTGTCCTGTGTCTGTCAGTGAAAGGGTCGAGGTGAAAAAGCGGGGTCAGCCGGGCTCGAGCTTGATCGCGAACCGGGTCACCTCCAGCGGCGACATCGCACCGGGCAGCGTGAGGCTGCGGCTCGGCGCATCCGGCAGGGTCGCCTGCAGCAGCCAGGCGGCCGCGCCGGGCGTCGCCTCGGGGATGGCGCGGGTCGGCGCGGGATCGGCCAGCGCGGTCAGCACCGTGCGCGGTGCCTTGTCCTCTGCCGGCACCGCCAGCACGAGGATCTCTTCCAGCCCGTGGCGCTGCGGGCCGGGGTTCTGGATCAGCAGCCCGGCCTCGATGGTTTCGTCAAAGCCCACACGGTTCGACAGCCCCGCCTCCGGCCAGATCGCGGTGATCCGGTTGTCGGCGTCGATATAGAGCACGGTGATGTCGCGCGCGGTCTGGCTGGGGTTGCTGACCTCGAGCCAGAGCTGGTCACAATGGGTGACGGTCACGGTGGTGCTGACCGGCTGCGCCTCGGCCGCCGTGCCGCCCTCGCAGGCCGCGTCGGCGCCCGCGACCGGCACATGGCTCAGGCGGTATTTCGGACCAAAGCCGCCAAGGCTCAGCCCGGTGCGGCTGGCGGCGACCTGTTGCGTCGCCGAGCGCACCTGAAAGACCCGCACCGCGCGCTCGATCAGATCAAGCAGACCGCCCGGCGCCATCACCCGCGGCGCGCTGCCGGGGCCGGCGCCATCGACCACCCCGTCGCGCCCGGCCAGCGCCAATGCGCCCTTGGTCAGCACGAGGGTGTAATCAGCCGGCCCCTCGGTCCAGGTTACGCCGTCGGGCGCCTCGGCGGCCTGCAGCCGGGCGATCTCGGCGCGCAGCGCCGCATAGCCCGCCCCATCGGCCCGCACCGGCCCGGCAAGGCGCACCTTCTGCGGCTGACCGGGGGTTTTCAGCCTGGCAAAGCCGGCGTACGGCAAGGCCTGCTGCGACTGCAGCCGGGCGCTGGTGGGCGCCACGCGTATGACCGTGGCCAGAGCCACAGGCTCTGCCTCGGCGGCGGCGAAGATTTCGTAGACCGCGCCCGCGCGTACCCCCTGCAGCGCGCCGGCCTGAAGCGCGCCGCCCGCGACACGCAGCACCGGCGGCAGCGCCTCGGTCTGGCCCAGAACGGCGGCGTTAAGCAAGGAGCCCTCGGCGTCAGGGGTCTGCGCGGCGGGCGCATTGGCGTTCATCTCGGCCATGGACTGCTGCAACAGGCCGGCCCAGGTCAGCGCCGCGCCGCTCTCCAGCACCATCGCCACCGCGCGGGTGAAATCGCCGTACCAGTTGGCCGGGTCGGCGGGATCGCCCAGCGGGTATTCGAAAGCCCGCTGGTCCTGCTGGGCGGCATAGAGAAAGACGAAATCGCCGGTCAGCGGCGGCGCGGCGGGTGCGGCCTCGGCCTGCGACAGATCGGTGGGCATTGCCAGCAGCGCGGGGGCGACGTAGCGCGCCACCCCGGCGCCGGCACTGTCCGGCAGGGCGCGGAAGCCGGTCTCGGAATGGCAGGCGTCGAGCATGGCAAACAGGACGGCACCGCGGTCGAGGATCGCCTGAAGCCGCGGCGTCATCTCGTCGTCGATGATGGCGTTCTCGACGGTGCCGCTGGCGCCGTTCCAGCCCTTGGCGTCGGCCGGCAGGAAGATCTCGTCATAGCCGCCCTGCTCGTCGCCGTTCGTATCGGGCATCTGGGTGCCGTGGCCGGAGAAGTAGAACACCGCGTGGGTGTCCTGCCCCGAGGTCGCCGCCAGATCGGCCAGACCGTCGAGGATCGCCGCCCGTGTCGGCAGGCCGGCGTTGACCACCCCCTCGGGCAGCGGCGCCGAGGGCGCGGCCAGCACGGTGATCGCAGCGGGCTCGGCCCCGCGCGCCATCAGCGCCCGCGCCATCAGGCCCACGTCATTGGCCGGGCCGCGCAGGTCGGCGTCGAGGTGCTGATAGTCCGAGACGCCGACCAGCAGCGCGCGAATCTCGGCGCTGGCCGGGGCGGCGGCGCTGGCAAGAGCCAGCAGGGAAAGCGAGGCGATGCGGCGTGTCATGAGAAGCATCTTGCGGTGCGCGCCGCCGGCTTCAACATCTGCCACTTTCCCTGTCGGCATTTGTCATTCCCTCCGGTTCGGGAGGGGCACCGCACCCCAAGACAGCGCCGCGTCAATGGTCGCGGCGCGGACCCCGGTCGGCGCCGGGCGCACTGGCATGTTCAGGACGGCGCTGGTCACCGGCACAATAGCCGGCCCGCGGGCCGCCTCCCCCCTCAGCTGCATCAATATGGCTCACGAATCACTTAACTCTGCGTCAAGCTTAGGGAAGGCAATCGCGATCGCAAAACCTTTCGGCCGCGGCGGCAGGTCGAGCTTGGCGCCATGCCGGGCGGCGATTGCCTGCACCAGCGCCAGCCCCAGGCCGTGACCGGCCTTGTCGCGGTCGCGCTCGGCGCGGGTGAAGCGCTCGAACAGGTCGGCGCGGATATCCTCTGGCACCCCGGGGCCGGTGTCGGACACCTCGAGCAGGTGGCGCGCGCCCTGACGGGTGAGGCGCAGGGTGATGGTGTCGCCGGGGGTGCAGAACTTGATCGCGTTGTCGAGCAGGTTGGAGATCAGCTGCGCCAGCAGCGAGCGGTCGCCGAGGATATGCAGCCCCGCCTCCACCTCGCAGCGGCACTGCAGCCCGGCCTCCTCAGCCACCGGCTCGTAGAGGTCGAAGACTTCGCCCGCCATCCGGCTCAGGTCGAGCGGGGCGAGGCCGGGGCGCTGACCCTGTTCGGCCAATGCGCCGGAGATGTCGAGCAGCGCGTCGAAGATGCGGATGGTGCCGCGCAGCTCGCCGCGGATCTCGCCCACCAGCGCTGGCTGGCCTTCGAGCCGGTCGAGCTTCTGGGCGATGCGGTTGAGCGGTGTGCGCAGCTCATGGGCGATGGAATCGGACAGCCGGTTGGTGGCAGCGTTGAGGTTCTGGATACGGTCGAGCATGGCATGCACGTGATCCTCGAGCGCGCCGAATTCATCGGCGCTGCGGACCCCCGGCAGCCGCGCCGAGAGATCGCCCGCCGCAACCCGGTCGGCCAGGGCGTTGACCCGGTCGATCCGGCGCAGCACCAGCCGGCTGACGAAGCCGCCGGTCAGCGCCGCCATCGCCAAAAGCGCCAGCGCCATCCAGGCGATGGTGCCGCGCATCTCGGCCAGGGTGTCGCCGGTGACCGGATCGGCCCGCGCCACCAGCAACGGAAAGCCCCCCGGCAGCACCCGCGCGATGCCGGTATAGCGCCCGTCGTCGGCGGAGAGGGCAAACACCCGCGGGGCCGCTTCGCCCGCCTCTGGTGGCGGCAGCGCCTCGGGCCAGTCGGCGAGGTTGCCGGCCAGGGTCTGCCCCGCCCCGTCCTGCAGCAGATAGAGCAACTCGCCGGGCATCGCCGCCCCGAGCGCCTCCCCGCCGGGCGCACCCTGCGCCTGGCGCAGCGCGGGGGTGCGGCGCTGGTCGTGAAGCTCGGCGATCCGGTCGAAATCGGCCTGCAGCAGCTCGGTCTGCTGGCGCGCCAGCGCGCCGGCGGCGGTGCGATACTGCACCGCCATCGCCAGAAGCGCCACGAACAGGATCAGCCCGGCAATCGCCAGCGACAACCGCAGGCTGGCCGACCGCGCCAGCGGTACCCGCCTCACGGCAGGCCCCGGCCGGGGTCGAAGATATAGCCCTCGCCGCGCGCGGTATGGATCACCGGCCGCCCCGCCGCCGCCTCGAGCTTGCGCCTGAGCCGGCCGACATGTACATCGACGACGTTGGTCTGCGGATCGAAATGCAGGTTCCAGACATGCTCGAGCAGCTGCATCCGGGTCACCACCTGCCCGGCATTGCGGGCGAAATAGGTGATCAGCTCGAACTCCTTGGGGCTGACCGCCACATGGGTGGTCTTTACATGCACGGTGCGCGCCTTCATGCGGATTTCCAGCGGACCAAAGGCAATGAGGTCATTGTCGAGCACCGTCATCTCCTGCCGGCGCAGCAGGGCGCGCAGCCGCGCGCGCAGCTCGTCGGGGTCGAACGGCTTGGCGAGGTAGTCGTCGGCGCCCTTCTCCAGCCCCTCGATCTTGTTGGCGGCGCGGCCCAGCGCCGAAACCACGAGGATCAGCGCGGTCGAGCCACCGGCGCGGATCCGCGCGATGGCATCGATGCCGTCACCGCCCGGCAGCATCCGGTCAAAGACCACCACCGCGAAGTCTGCCAGACCGGCGGCCTTCACCCCGTCGTCGAAGTTGCGCATAACGATCGGTTCGCAGCCGAGATCCGCCACCGCGTCCGACACCGCGCGGGCCGCGGCGGCATCGTCCTCGACGATCAGAATACGGCGACGCCGGTCGGCGGGCGGGGTTTTGCTGGGCTCCAAGGTCATCTCATGCACGGACATCACTGCCTCCAGATCAATGGGGAACGGCCGCGGGGTCAAGCCCCGGCTCTGTGCCACTCTGGGCGCAAGGTTAGGGGCCGGGCGGGTGCAAGGCACATGAAAACCGCTGTTAAGTGCACCAACGCCACAGGAAATGCTTTGCGCCGAAGCTCTCACGGCTCACAATCGGCGTGTTCCTGACCGCGCCCAGCGCGCCGTTCCCAAACCGCGAGGCCCGCCATGTTCCGCCCCCTTGCCGCAATGGCCATGCTGGCCGCAATGATCCCCGCCGCCAGCCTCGCCCGCGAGGCCCATGCGCTGCTGATCGGCGCCTCGACCTACCCGGCGCTCGACCAGCGATTCTGGCTCAGGGGGCCGGCCAATGACGTCGATCTTGTGGCGCGCTACCTCGCCGGCAACCCCGCCCTGCCCTTCGCACCCGAAAATATTTCGGTGCTGGCAGACGGGTTGGAGGGCGGGACGGCGCCGACGCTGGCGGCAATCCGGGCAGAGTTTGCCGCGCTGGCGCAGGAGGTCGCGTCAGGGGATTTCGTCTACCTGCATTTCTCGGGCCATGGCTCGCAAATGCCCGCCGCCGATCCGGGCAGCGAGCTTGACGGGCTCGACGAGATCTTCCTGCCGGTGGACGTGGGCGCGTGGAACGACACGGTGGGACAGGTGGAAAACGCGCTGGTCGATGACGAGATCGGCGCGATGATCGATGCGATCCGGGCGCGCGGGGCCGATGTCTGGGTGGTGTTCGACAGCTGCCATTCCGGCACCGCCACCCGCGCCGCGCCGGGCACCGAGGAGGTGCGGCTGCGGCAACTGCCCGCCGGCGCGCTGTCGATCCCCGAGGCGGCGATGGCCGCGGCCGAGGGCCAGAGCCGCGCCCTGCCCGATCCGCGCGCCCGGCCCGAGGCGCCAGTGGTGACCGGGGCAGACGACGGCGCTCAGGGCCGGCTGGTGGCCTTCTTTGCCGCTCAGACCAACGAGACCACGCCGGAAAAGACCATGCCCAAGGACAAGGCCAATCGCAGGATGCAGGGGGTCTTCACCTATACGCTCTTCGAGACGTTGGCCGAACGTCCCGGCATCACCTATCGGCAACTGGCGCAGGAGGTGCTGCGCAAATACGCCACCGGCAATATTGCCCGCACGACGCCGCTTTTTGAGGGCGATCTCGACCTGCCGGTGTTTGGCCGCGAGAGCGCGGACCGCATCCTGCAATGGCCGGCCCGGCGCTCCGGCGACGGGCTGCAGATCGACGCCGGCGCGTTGCACGGGCTGAGCCTTGGCAGCGCGCTGCTGCTGCTGGCCTCGCCCGCCGACGCCGACGACGCGGCGCTGGCAGAGTTCGCCGTCAGCGAGGCCGACACCTTTTCGGCACGCGCGACCGGGGCCTATGACCTCGACGCCCTGCCGCCGGGCGCGGTGCTGCGCCGGATCGGCAGCGCGCTCGACCTGTCTCTGACGGTGGCTCTGCCGGCCCCCGGCTCGCCTCCGGCCAAGGCGCTGGAGGCCGCCCTGCAGGTGATCGCCCGCGACGGGCTGACCGGGCCACGCATCCGTTTCGTGCCCGCGGGCGCGGCCGGAGCCGACCTGCGCCTTGCGGTCTTTGCCGACAGCGCCCGGCCGGATGCGCTCTGGTTCCTGCCGGCCTCGGGCAGCGTCGATGACGGCGATCTGGCGCAGGTGCCCTCGGTCTCGACCGGCGACAAGGACGCAAGAGCGCTGGCGCTCGTGGTGGCCGACAACCTGACCCGCATGACGCGCGCACTGAACCTGATGAAGGTCGGCGCGGCCACCGCCGGCGCCTCCGGGCTGCAGATCGAGGCCGAGATGGTGCGCGGCCGCTATGACGCCGGGGCCGAGGCGGTGCTGCCGGCCTCGCGTCGCGGCTTTGCCGGCAGCTCGGTGCCGCGGCTGGTGCCGGATGACACCCTGGGGCTGCGGCTCGCCAACCCCTCTGACGCGCCGGTGGATTTCAACATCCTGTACGTGGGCTCCGACCATTCGATCACCTTCATCGACAACGGCCGGATGCAGCCCGGAGACCGGCTGGATCAGGATTACATCCTGATCACCGGCGAGAGCTTTGGCCGCGAGCGGGTGATCGTGGTCTTCTCGCCGGCGTCCGCGGGCTCGGTGGTTGAGGACCTGTCGTTTCTGGCGCAGGACGCCGTGGCGCAAACCCGCGCCGCGCGCGCCGGCCCCGCGGGCCTGGCCGACCTGCTGGCCACCGCCGGCTTCGGGGAAACCACCCGCGCCGCCATCTCGCTGTCACGCAACAAAAAGACTCCCGACCCGGTGCCGCTGTTCCTGCAATTCGAGGTCGAGACAGTGCAGCCGTGAGGCTCGTCTTGAAAAATGGGCGGAAAAGTGTATATTAAAATACACACTCTCATGCAGGAATAGCCACATGGTCACCCGTCTTCACACCCGCAACATCTGCACCATGACCGAACTGCGCGAGCCGCAGAAGGTCTTTGACCGCGCCGGCGGTGAACCGGTGGCGATCATGAAGAACTCGAAATGCGTGGGCTACCTGGTGCCGGAAGAGGCGACTCTGGACGGCGAGCCGCGGTTTGCCTCGATGGAGGAGGTGCTGGCCGCGGTCGAAGACACCCGCGAACAGGCCGCACCGGTGCTCGAATATTTGAAGGATAAATGACTTTTATTCTTCTCAATGCCGAGCAGGCCGAGCGGCTGCATGACCTTGTGCTGAACCCCGGCGAACTGCCCGGTCGCGCCCAGGACAAGTCGCTCGAAGGCGCGCTCGCCAGAGTCGACAACCGTCTGGTCTACGGCATGATCGGCGATGCTTTCGACCTCGCAGCCGCCTACGCCAAGGCGATCGCGGCCGGTCATTGCTTCAACGACGGAAACAAGCGCACGGCCTATCGAACCATGCTTGTGTGCCTGCGGCTGAACGGCATCGCCATCACGCACGACACCCAGGACATCGGCGACCGCATCATCCGCCTGGCGCAAGGCCAGCTCGACGAGGCAAGCCTCGCCGACTGGCTGCGCGGGCAAGCGGCCTGAGCCCTAGCCCAGCACGTCGCGCCAGGAATGCTGCGGACGGAACCCCAGCATCTCGTGCGCCTTGCGGTTGCTGTAGAAGGTCTCGTGCTCGCCCATCTCGCGGCGCAGCGGCACGCCCTCGTAGAACTGCGCCTGCACTTCGGCGTTGCTCAGCCCGACCGAGAGATCGTCGTTGGCCACGTTGAACACCTCGTAGCCCAAGCCATCGGCCTCGAGGCATTTCTCGACCATCTGGCCCAGGTCGCGCACGTCGATATAGGCAAAGATATTCCGCCGGCGGCGCGCCGGGTCTTCCATGAAGGCCGGGAACTTGCTGGCATACTCCTCGGGCGTGATCACGTTGTTGATCCGCAGACCATAGATGTCGATGCCGGAGCGGGCCTGGAATGACCGGCCGCAGGCCTCGTTGCAGACCTTGGACATGGCGTAGCTGTCATGCGGCACCATAGGGTGATCCTCGTCGACCGGCAGGTACTCGGGCTTTACCTCGCCTTGGGCGAAACAGACGCCGTAGGTCGTCTCGGACGAGGCAAAGATCACCTTGGGAATGCCCAGTTTCACCGCCGCTTCCAGGACGTTGTAGGTCGACAGCGTGTTGACCCGAAAGGTCTCGTTGTCGGGCTTGATCAGGATGCGGGCCAGCGCCGCGAAATGCACCACCGCGTCGAATTTCGGCGCCTCGGGCGGGTTCAGTTCGTCAAAGCCCGACAGGCTCGACAGCGCGTTGAACACCTGGCCGCTGTCGGTCAGGTCGACGGTGAGGTTGTCGGGCTCTGCCGGTGCGTCGATATCGAGGTTGAGCACCCGGTGACCGCGTTCGCGCAGCCATGGAACGATGTGGCGGCCGGCCTTGCCGCTGCCGCCGGTGAATGCAATGCGCATGAGCGCCTCCCTTTTCAAATCTGCGCGGATCATCACCACGACGCGGCGAGACGCAAGCCCGTTCCGGCCCTGCGTGGCGATCCATACCCTTCCCCCGACCGACGGCCTCTGCCATACTGTGCGGCAATCAAGAGCAACAAAGAGCAGCGGACATGGCCGACGATCTTCTCACCCCGGTGGACCCTTCAGACTATGACGCCAGCCATATCGAGGTGCTCGAAGGGCTGGAACCGGTGCGCAAGCGGCCGGGCATGTACATCGGCGGCACCGACGAGCGCGCGCTGCATCACCTGGTGGCCGAGGTGCTCGACAACTCGATGGACGAAGCGGTGGCGGGGCACGCCAACCGCATCGAGGTCGAACTGCACGAGGATTTCGCCGTCACCATCCGCGACAACGGCCGCGGCATCCCGATCGACCCGCATCCGAAATTTCCCGGAAAATCCGCGCTCGAGGTGATCCTCTGCACCCTGCATGCCGGCGGCAAATTCTCCGGCAAGGCCTATGAGACCTCTGGCGGTCTGCACGGCGTCGGCGCTTCGGTGGTCAATGCGCTGTCGGATTCGATGGTGGTGCAGGTCGCACGCAACAAGGAGCTTTACGAGCAGCGGTTTTCCCGCGGTATCCCGCAGGGTCCGGTGGCCCGGATCGGCGCTGCCCCCAACCGGCGCGGCACCACGGTGACCTTCCATGCCGACGAGGAGATCTTTCACAAGCATCGCTTCAAGCCCGCCCGGTTGCTCAAGATGGTGCGCTCCAAGGCCTATCTGTTTTCCGGCGTCGAGATTCGCTGGAAAAGCGCCATCGACGACGGCGAGACCCCGACCGAGGCCACCTTCCACTTTCCCGGCGGTCTCTCGGACTACCTGACCGAAACGCTGGGCAGCGCCTCGACCTATGCCGAGAAGCCCTTTGCCGGCACGGTGGATTTCCGCGAGAAGTTCAATGCGCCTGGCAAGGTGGAATGGGCGATCAACTGGACCCCCTCGCGCGACGGCTTTATCCAGAGCTACTGCAACACCGTCCCGACGCCCGAGGGCGGCACCCATGAGGCCGGCTTCTGGGCCGCGATCCTCAAGGGCATCCGCGCCTATGGCGAGCTGTCAAACAACAAGAAGGCGGCGCAGATCACCCGCGACGACCTGATCACCGGCGGCTGCGCGCTGGTGTCGTGCTTTATCCGCGAGCCGGAGTTCGTCGGCCAGACCAAGGACCGGCTGGCCACCACGGAGGCCGCCAAACTGGTCGAGGGCGCGGTGCGCGACCATTTCGACCACTGGCTGACGTCGGACACCAAATCCGCCGGCGCGATCCTCGATTTCCTCGTGCTGCGCGCCGAGGAACGGCTGCGGCGGCGTCAGGAAAAGGAAACCGCGCGCAAGACCGCCACCAAGAAGCTGCGCCTGCCGGGCAAGCTGGTGGATTGCTCGGCCACCGCCCGCGAAGGCACGGAACTCTTCATCGTCGAGGGCGATTCGGCCGGCGGTTCGGCCAAGATGGCCCGCGACCGCAAGACCCAGGCGCTGCTGCCGTTGCGCGGCAAGATCCTCAACGTGCTGGGCGCGGCTTCGTCCAAGCTCGGCTCCAACGCCGAGATTTCCGATCTGTCACAGGCACTTGGCGTCGGCCTCGGCACCAAGTTCAACATTGACGACCTGCGCTATGACAAGATCATCATCATGACCGACGCCGACGTCGACGGCGCCCATATCGCGGCGCTTCTGATGACCTTCTTCTTTACCCAGATGCGACCAATGATCGACACCGGCCACCTCTACCTCGCCTGCCCGCCGCTGTTCCGGCTGACCCAGGGCGCCAAGCGGGTCTATTGTCTCGACGAGGCCGAGCGCGACCTGTGGCTCGAGAAGGGGCTGGGCGGCAAAGGCAATATCTCGGTCTCGCGGTTCAAGGGCCTGGGCGAGATGGACGCCAAGGACCTGAAGGAAACCACGATGAACCCCGAGACGCGCAAGCTGATCCGGGTGTCGATCGACGAGGACGAGCCCGGCGAGACCGGTGATCTGGTGGAGCGGCTTATGGGCAAGAAGCCGGAGAAGCGGTTCGAGTATATCCAGGAGAATGCGCGGTTTGTGGAAGAACTTGACGTGTAGGGTGCGCAGCCGCTGCGCGTCCCTCCCTGCGAGGGATCAGCCGTCGCAGGCACATCCCTGTCCCACCCGGCACGACTTTGCCTTTGAGATGCACGAGTTGCCACAGGCCTTCCCCTTGCGGCAGGTCTTGCAGCAGGACTGATAGGTCTGTGTGCCGGACTGCAGCAGTTCGATCCTGACAAGAAATGACCCCGGATCGACGGTCGGATTTGACAGGTCATCGGCCATCGCCGGGACCATGGTTGCACAGGCGAGAAGAAAGACGGTCAGAACACGCTTCATGATGACACCCAATCGATACAACAATCCGCGCACTCTACCCTTTTATTAACGACTTGTTAATCAACCTGTGCGTCGCGGCCGCTCGCCGCTCCGATCATCCCCCTTTCGGCACACTCGCCAAAGGCGCATATCTCCCCTCGCTGCAAGCGTAGGGTGGGTTTCTAACCCACCACCACCGCACATGGCACAAGCCGGGCCTGCGCCTGCCCGCGGGATGGCGCTGCAACGGTCGATCAACGCGCTTTATGCCCGCAAAGCACGTCCCTCTGCTTCATTGGAGCGCCAAGACCCGCCAAAGCGCCAGCCCGGTGGGGCAGGCAGGCGCCGGCCCGGCGGCCTACGGCCTTGTCTCCGGGCCCGGTGAGGTACGAGACCGATTGCGTCTTGCCGTAGGGTGGGTTTGCAACCCACCGCCGCCCGCGGCGTCAGGGTCACCCCGCATCATCCCCCTTGCGGGACACCCGCCACAGGCGTAGATTCCACGTCGCAGCGCCGGTGAGACGACTCACCCCCTGCCGCTTCCCAAGGATCATCGCCCCGCAAAAACGGGCAACCCTGATCGCCTGACGATGCGACGGCCCGTGGCGATCCCGCCGCGGGAAACCATCGGAGATCACCCATGTCCAAGCACAAGAACAAGGGCAACAAAGAAGCCAAGAAGCCGAAGCAGGAAAAGCCCAAGGTCCTCGCCACCGCGAATTCGGGCCTCGGCAAGCCGCTCAACATCGGAACGCCCAAATCCAAATGACCTGAAAACGGGGCGGCCTGTGCCAGGCCGCCTCATTGCCTGTCGCCCGAAGGCGATCCGCGTGTCGGGAAAGCGCGAGGAGTGACCTGCCCCGTGACGCAGCGGCCCTGGCCTTTCGGCTGGAAACCGCTTCAGGGGTACACGCCTTGCAGCAGATCACTCATCGCGTGTCCCAGATCTAGCCGGCGCCGCTCGCGGGGGCAAAGGCGCATCGGTCGACGCCCCCTATCCCTTCGGATAGGTCACCTTAAGACCGCCCTGCAAACCCCTGACATTCCGCCAAAAAGAATAACCCCCGCCGGGTGGGCCGACGAGGGTCTGACGACCCCGAAGGGCCGCGGTAAATCGGAAGGGATCAGGCCTCTGCGGCCTGTGCCTTCATGATCTCTTTCTTGACCTTGAGCGCCGCATCCGACAGCTCGGCGTCCTTGGCTTTCGCCAGGAACTTGTCGAGACCGCCACGGTGGTCCACCGAGCGCAGGGCCGACGCCGAGATCCGCAGCTTGATGCCGCGGTTCAGGGTCTCGGATTGCAGGGTCACGTCGTTCAGGTTGGGCAGAAAGCGACGTTTGGTCTTGTTGTTGGCGTGGCTGACGTTGTTGCCAGTCATCGGGCCTTTTCCGGTCAGTTCGCAGCGGCGCGACATGTGATCATCCTCATCATTTCAGAGCAGGACATCGAACCCCTTGGCCCGGACGCGCCCCGCAAATATCAAAGGGCGCCGCATAGGCCGCGCCCGAAATCTGGTTCGCAGGCTATTACGCGGGCGGGCGAGGATCGTCAAGGGCCTCGTGAGAAACCCGCGCAGGTTCCGTCAGCCCTGCCCGGTCTCCAGCCCCACTGCCCGGGCCAGCGCCGCCCGGGCCAGCGCAGCGCGGCCGGATTTCTCTGCCTGTGCCGCAAGATGCCGCCAGTATTTCGGGCTCTGCCTTCGCACATTGCGGTGCAGCCTGACGACCCGCCGCGCCGGCACCCGCGGTTTGGTCAGCTGCGCCTGCAGCTTGCCAAAGCGCCCGCCCTCGCGCAGCGCCCCGGTGGCCGGGTGGCCGCCGCCCGCCAGCCGGGCAATCGACACCTGCGCAAAGACGGCGCAGATCAGCCCGGCGTGGCGCATATCGAGCGGCCGGAAGGGATCGGCGAGAATCACCCCCTGCACCGCAGTGCCGCGCCCCGACAGGTCGCCCGCGGCCGCGTCGAACCCGCCGGCACAGTCGCGATAGCGCCGGTCAAAGGGCACATGGTCGGGCGAGATCGAATATTGCGGCGAGACCGCGATCACCCGCCGCAACCGCAGCGCCGCGGCAAAGCGAAAGGCCGCGTAGCCGCCCATCGAGAACCCCATGGCGCAGGCATCGTCATAGCCCGCCGCATGGGCGCGCAGCATGGCTTCCAGCGCCTCGGTCTCGGGGTTGATGTACCAGTCGTTCCAGCGCGCCTGCAGGTGCAGGTGGCTCATTCCGGCCTCGGTGAAACTGCGCACCGGGCGCGGCGCGCCGAACTGCCCCGGGTCCGCAAGCCTCTGGCGGAAGCTGACAAACAGCGCCCCCTGCCCCGGGTTGAACAGCGTCGCCCGAAGCAGATCGCCGTCAAACAGCGTCTCGGACCTCATCCGCCAAGGTGCCGCGTCAGCATCTCCTGCGCGGCACCCGCCGGCGTGCTGCGGCCCTCGGCCACTGCGTCTGACAGCGCCTGCATCGCCGCGCGCGCCTCCGGCGCCTGCAGCCGCGACAGCAGCGCCTGGCGCACCTCCTCGGCGAACCAATAGCGCGCCTGGTCGGCCCGGCGGGCCTCGAAATGGCCATGCGCGCGGCGCCAGTCGGTCAGCGCCAGCATCTCCTCCCAGGCCTTGCCTAGTCCAGATTCCTCGAGCGCCGAGACGGTCAGCGCCTTGGGAAAGCCCTCGGGATCCTGCACCCGTTTGCGCAACAGCCGCAGCGCGCCGGCGTAATCGGCGCAGGTGCGCATCGCGGTTGGCTTCAGGTCGCCGTCGGCCTTGTTGACAAGGATCAGGTCGGCCATTTCCATGATGCCGCGCTTGACCCCCTGCAGCTCGTCGCCGCCGGCCGGGGCCAGCAGCAGCACAAAGAGATCCGACATCTCGGCCACGACGGTTTCAGACTGGCCGACCCCGACGGTCTCGATCAACACCACGTCGAACCCCGCCGCCTCGCAGAGCCGCACGGCCTCTCGGGTGCGCCGGGCGACGCCGCCAAGATGCGACTGGCTGGGCGAGGGGCGGATAAAGGCGTTCCGGTCGCGCGACAGCTGCTCCATCCGCGTCTTGTCGCCGAGGATCGATCCGCCGGAGCGTGCCGAGGAGGGATCGACCGCCAGCACCGCCACCCGCTTGCCCTGCCCGGTCAGCATCAATCCGAAGCTTTCGATCAAAGTGGATTTGCCCACCCCCGGCGTGCCCGAGAGCCCGATTCGCAGCGCCTGACGGTCGGCCTGTTGCAGATGCTCCATCAGCTCGGTGGCCTGCGCGCGGTGATCGGCGCGACCGCTCTCGATCAGCGTGATCGCCCGGGACAGCGCACGGCGCTCTCCGGCAAGGACCCGTTCGGCCAGCTTGGCAATCTCCATCTCGTCCCTCACTTTCCCGACCGGCATCTTTCCGCACAGCCCCGCCCGCCGATACGCGGGAAGTCGCGCGCCCGGCCACAGACGGACGCACCGGCTGGCAATTTCTGCCTTGGCGCGTACCTCTAGTCCAGAGCGGTGGCGACAATCCACCGGACAAAAGATTTCCGCGGGACAACGGGACCACCACATATGATCGGGCAGCAACTGCGGCACAGGCTCTGTGCCCTGACGACCTTTTTCACCCTCACCGCCCTCGGCAGCGGCGCGATGGCCGCACAGCCAGCGTCTGAGGCCGGGCGTTTCGAGGTCTATTTCGCGGGGCTCAAGGCCGGCGAGGTGCACTTCGCCATGACGCAGGAGAGCGGGCAGTACGCGGCGACCGGCGAGGTCAGATCCTCCGGCCTGATCGCCGCCATCGCGCGTTTTCGCTACCGGGCCGAGGCCCGTGGGCGGGTGACGGGCGAAACCTTCACCCCGACGCGCTACGAGGAAAGCCTCGATACCGGCCGGCGCCAGAGCGACAAGGTGATCGCCTATCGCGGCGGCGTGCCGGTGTTGGAAAAAAGCGAGGACCCAGAGGATCACTGGCTCGATCCGGCGCGCCAGGGCGACGCGCTCGATCCGCTGACCGCTTTCTACGAGTTGCTCAGGGCGCGCGAGGGCGAAGATCTCTGCCAGCTCGACACCGCCTATTTCGACGGCGAGCGGCGCATCCGGCTGACCACGGCCGGGGCCAGCCGCGCCACCGGCCGGGTGACCTGCACGGGCCGCTACATCCGCGAGGGCGGGTTTTCCCGCAAGGCGCTGAAGGAAGGCCGGCAGTTTCCCTTCGAGGTGACCTATACGCCGGGGGCCGGAGGACGCTGGCAGGTGAGCCGGATCGACGCCAAAACTCTGCGTGGACGGGTGCTGCTCATTCGGCGATAAGGCCGGCATGACGCCCCGACAGCCCCTCCCGATCGACGCCGCGCTGCCAGAGCTTCTGGCCGCGGTCGCCGCCACCGGCCGCGCCGTGCTGCAGGCGCCGCCCGGCGCCGGCAAGACCACCCGCGTGCCTCTGGCCCTGCTCGAGGCCGGGCTGGTCGACGGCCGCATCCTGATGCTCGAGCCGCGCCGGCTGGCCGCTCGCGCTGCCGCCGAACGCATGGCCGAGACACTGGGAGAGGCGGCGGGCGAGACCGTGGGCTACCGGATCCGGGGCGAGTCGCGCACCGGCAGGACCACCCGCATCGAGGTGGTGACCGAGGGCATCCTGACCCGGATGATCCAGTCCGACCCGGAGCTCGCCGGCATTGGCGCGGTGATCTTCGACGAGTTCCACGAACGCTCGCTGAACGCCGATCTCGGCCTCGCGCTCTGTCTCGAGATCGCAGGCGCCCTGCGCGACGACCTGCGGCTGATCGTGATGTCCGCAACGCTCGAGGCCGCGCCGGTGGCCGAGCTGATGGGCGGCGCGCCGGTGGTGACCTCGGCGGGGCGCAGCTTTCCGGTCGAGACCCGCTGGCGCGACCGGCCGCTGGGGCCGAAGGTGCGGATTGCCGAGGCCTGCGCCGATCTGGTGGCGGAAGCGGTGGCCGAGACCGCGGGCGGCGTGCTGGTCTTCCTGCCCGGAGAGGGCGAGATCCGCCGCTGCGAGACCCTGCTGAAAGCGCGCCTGCCCGGCGAGTGCACGCTGCGGCCGCTCTATGGCGCCCTGCCCTTTGCCCAGCAACGCGCCGCGATCCGGCCCGAGACGCAAGGCCGCAAGGTGGTGCTGGCCACCTCAATTGCGGAGACCTCGCTGACCATCGAGGACATCCGCGTGGTGGTCGACGCCGGTCGGGCGCGGCGGGCGCGCTTTGATCCGGGCTCGGGCATGTCGCGGCTGGTGACCGAAAAGGTCTCTCGCGCCGAGGCCACCCAGCGCGCCGGCCGCGCCGGGCGGGTGGCGCCGGGCCTCTGTTACCGGCTCTGGACCCGCGGTGAGGAAGGTGCTCTGCCCGCCTTCGCCCCGGCCGAGATCGAGGTGGCCGATCTCGCCGGGCTGGCGCTGGAGCTGGCGCTCTGGGGCGGCACGGTCGACGCGCTGCCCTTCCTCACCCCGCCCAACCCCGGCAGCTGGGCCGAGGCGCAGGCCCTGCTGCGGATGCTGGGCGCGCTTGATGCCGGCAACCTGATCACCGCCCATGGCCGCGCACTCGCCGCCCTGCCGCTGCACCCGCGGCTGGCGCATATGCTGGCCCTTGCAGGCCCCGCGGCGGCCTCGCTGGCGGCGCTGCTGGCCGACCGCGACCCGCTGCGCGGCGCGCCGGTGGACCTCGCGCTGCGGCTCGAGGCGCTGCGCGATCCGCGCGGCTTTCGCCAGCGTCGGCCCTACGACGTGCACCGCCCGGCGCTCGAGCGCATCGGTCAGGAGGCGAAACGGCTGGGGCGGGCGGCGAAACCCGCTCGCGCCGGTGCGCTGAGCGCCGCGCAGATGGCGGCGCTGGCCTATCCCGACCGCATCGGGCTGCGGCGCAAGGGCGATGCGCCGCGCTACGTGCTCTCTGGCGGCAAGGGGGCGGTGATGGAGCCCGCCGATCCGCTCGCCGGCCAGCGGCTGATCGTGGTCACCGACACCGACGGCAACCCGCGCGAGGCCCGCATCCGCCAGGCCGTGGCGATCACCGAGGCCGAGATCCGCGCGCTCTTTGCCGAACAGATCGCTTGGGTCGATCTCTGCGACTGGTCGCGGCGCGAGCGCCGGGTGGTGACGCGGCAGCAGGAACGTCTTGGCCAGATCGCCCTGCAGGACAGGGTCTGGAGCGACGCGCCCGAGGAGGCGGTGGCGCGCGCCATGCTCGACGGGGTGCGCGAGCTGGGGCTGAAGCTGAGCAAGGGCGCGGCGCGGCTGGTGGCGCGGATCGAGGTGGCGCGCGCCGGTGGCGTCGCCCTGCCCGAGGTCTCGGAGGCGGCGCTGATGGCGGGCCTGGAGGATTGGCTGCTGCCATACCTCTCGGGTGTTCGCACGGCAGAGCAGTGGAAGGCTTTCGATCCGCATGACGCGCTGGTGGCGCGGCTCAGCTGGGATCAGGTGCAGGCGCTCGACCGGGCGGTGCCGGGCTCCTTCGTGACGCCGCTGGGGCGCAAGATCCCGATCGATTATTCCGGCGAGCACCCGGAGATCACCCTGCGCCTGCAGGAGATGTTCGGCCAGACCAGCCATCCGACGGTGGCCGGCCAGCCGCTGCGCGTCACCCTGCTGTCACCGGCGCAGAGACCGGTGCAGACCACGATGGACATTCCGGGCTTCTGGGAGAGCTCCTATGCCGATGTGCGCCGCGACATGCGCGGCCGCTATCCGCGTCACCCCTGGCCCGAAGACCCGCGCGAAGCCGATCCGACCCTGCGGGCGAAACGCCGGGGGAGCTGAGGGTGGCCGCCCCGGGGGGACCCCGGGGCCCCTCGCTGGCGTCTCGCGTGGTGTTGGCCGGGAGGTCCCGGGCGGCGGCCGGGACGGCGGGCTGGCAGGGGGTGGCTGCAAGCGGGTCAAGGTGGGCTCGGCCCCCGGGAATATTTCCCGTCCATAAGGAGTCCGGAGGTCAGCCGCGGGCGCCGACCGCGCCGCACACCATGTCCCAGTAGATCTGCTGCACCTCGTCGAGCGACAGCCGGCCGCCGGTGCGGTACCAGGTGTTGACCCCGGTGAGCATCGCGATCACCGCCAGCGTGGCGATCTTGGTATCGGGCATCTCGAAGTCGCCGCGGGCCACACCGGCGCGCAGGATCGCCTCGAGCTCGTCCTCATAGGCGCGGCGCAGCTGCTCGATCACCGTGAAATTCTCGGGCGCGAGGTTGCGCAGCTCCATGTAGGAGACAAAGATCGCCTCCGGCCGCTCGAGGTTGAAGCGGATGTGGAAGCGGGTGAAGACCTCGAGCCGCGCCACGGGGTCTTGCGCTGACGGCTCCTCCGCCCAGGCGGCGAGCAGATCGTCCATGTGACCCTTGAGCAGCGAGAACAGCAGGCTTTGCTTGTCGGGCGTGTAGTTGTAGAGCGCTCCGGCCTGGACCCCGACCTCGGCCGCGATCTGGCGCATCGAGACCGCGGCAAAGCCATGCCGCGCGAAAAGCCGCAGCGCCGCGGCGCGGACCCGGGGGCCGGTGATGTCGGAATGCGAACCTTGGGTGCGTGCCATGGGCGCAGCATAGAACTGAACGATCGTTCAGATCAATCACCAATCCTTGCCCCCGCGGGCCCGATGCGGCATGAGGGGGGCCATCAACCCTGCGGAGCCGCCATGCGCCTGATCCGGTCCAGTTTCTGCCTCGGCCTGATGGTCTGCACGCTGATCGCCTGCACCCAATTCCCCGAGCTGGCCGAGAGCGAGGGCCCTGACGTGGCCAGCGCGCCCTACCCGCGGCTTCTGAGTGTCGAGGAGCTGGCGGCGGTGCCCGAGGCCCGGACCTCTCTGGCGCTGACCCGCTCGGTGCAGGCGCGGATCCGCGGGCTCGAGGCGCGCGCGGCGCGGCTGCGCGGCCCGGTGATCGACCGGGCAACGCGCGCGCGCATGGCCCGCGGCATCGACGATATCCCGGCGCCCGAATAGGCGGCAGCGCGCATCCTTGCCGTTGCACCCTGTCGCGGTTGGCGATACATCGCGCGAAACCCCTGATCTGCTGGAGGATATCCCCATGACCACACCCCTACGCCTCGGAATCGCCGGGCTTGGCACGGTCGGCACCGGCACGGTCAAGATCGTCCGGCAGAAGGCGCATCTTCTGGCAGTGCGCGCCGGCCGCCCGGTGGAGATCAGCGCCGTCTCGGCCCGCACCCGCGACAAGGATCGCGGCGTGAACCTGTCTTCCTACGACTGGGAAGACGATCCGGTGGCGCTGGCCAAGCGCGATGACGTCGACGTTTTCGTCGAGCTGATGGGCGGCTCTGACGGGCCGGCCAAGGCCGCCACCGAGGCCGCGCTCAAGGCCGGCAAGGACGTGGTGACCGCCAACAAGGCGATGCTGGCGCTGCACGGGCAGGAACTGGCGCAGCTGGCCGAGGCGAACGGTGCGGTGCTGCGCTTCGAGGCCGCGGTCGCCGGTGGTATCCCGGTGATCAAGTCGCTGACCGAGGGGCTGGCGGGCAACGAGGTGACCCGCGTGCTGGGCGTGATGAACGGCACCTGCAACTACATCCTGACCCGGATGCAAAGCGCCGGGCTGCCCTATGACACGGTCTTCGAGGAAGCCAACCAGCTGGGCTATCTCGAGGCCGATCCGGAGCTTGACGTCGGCGGCATCGATGCCGGCCACAAGCTGTCGCTGCTGTCGGCGATCGCCTTCGGCACCCAGGTGAATTTCGCCGGGGTCGAACTGGAAGGCATCGGCCGCATCCTGATCGAGGACATTCGCGCCGCCGCCGACATGGGCTATCGCATCAAGCTCTTGGGCGTGGCGCAGATGACCGGTCGCGGGCTGGAACAACGGATGTCGCCCTGCCTTGTGCCCGCGGCCTCGCCGCTCGGCCAGCTCGAGGGCGGCACCAACATGGTGGTGATCGAGGGCGATGCGGTCGAGCAGATCGTGCTGCGCGGGCCGGGGGCTGGCGAAGGCCCGACCGCCAGCGCGGTGATGGGCGACGTGATGGACATTGCCCGCGGGCTGCGGGTGAGCACCTTCGGCCAGCCGGCCGCGACGCTCTCGCCTTCGCAACCGGCGCAGAGCGCGGCGCCGGCGCCCTATTACCTGCGGATGACCCTGCGCGACAAGCCCGGCGCGCTGGCCAAGGTGGCGACGCTGCTCGGCGCCTCCGGCATCTCGATCGACCGGATGCGGCAGTACGACCATGCCGACGAGGCCGCGCCGGTGCTGATCGTAACCCACAAGACCCAGCGCTCGGCGCTCAACGAGGCGCTCGAGGCGATGGGTCAGACCGACGTGGTGCTGGGCGAGCCGGTGGCGCTGCGGATCGAAGAGGTCTGAGCGCGATTTCGCGACCGCCCGGCGCTTGAAATCCGGGAGGTTTGCTGAAATTCAGGGCGGAACCGCTTGAGGGGCCGCCGACCGTGCACATTCTGCGATCTCTGGGTCCTGCCGTGGCCCGCACCGCGCCGACCGAGGCGCTGCGCGCCGGGATCGGCGCCTTTGCCGGGCTGGCGGTCACCGGCCTGTTCCTGCTGTCTCCGGCGGTCGATCTCGAGCTCGGAATGTACCTCGTCGCGCCGTTCGGCGCCTCCTCGGTGCTGCTCTTTGCCGTGCCCAACAGTCCGCTGGCCCAGCCCTGGTCGGCGATCGTCGGCAACACGCTGGCGGCCTTGGTGGGGGTTGCGGTGGCGCTGCTGGTACCGGAGGCTTCGCTGCGCATCGCGCTGGCGGTGGGGCTGGCGGTGACGGTCACGATCCTCTGCCGCGCGGTGCATCCGCCGGCCGGTGCCGTGGCGATGACCGCGGCGATGAGCCCAGAGGCGGTCGAGCGGCTGGGCTTCTGGTTTGCCCTGGCGCCGGTCGGGCTGGGCACCGTTGCGCTCGTCGCGCTGGCGGCGCTCTATGCCAGGCTGACCGGGCGGCACTATCCCTTTCGCCAGTTCGACGCGCCCGGCAGCCACGGCACCGAGGACGCCGATCCGGCCGAGAGGCTGGGCCTGTCAGAGGAGGAACTGACCGCGATTCTCGAGCGCTACCGGCAGTCCTTCAACCTTGGCGTCGAAGACCTCGCGCGGCTGATCGGCGCGGCCGAACTGCAGGCGGCGACCCATCACACCGGCCCGCTGACCGCGGCCGACATCATGTCGCGCGACCTGATCACCGTCACCCCGGAGACGCCGCTGGGCGAGGTCGCCGATCTCTTTGCGCGCCATCGCATCACTTCGCTGCCGGTGGTCGGGCCGGAGGCGCGGTTTCTCGGGGTGATCTTCCAGATCCACCTGATTACCCGCAGCCGCGAGGATGCGCTGCGGCTCGGGCGCGGCTTCGGCCCGGCGCTGCGGCGGCTGCTCGACCGTGAACGCGCGCAGCCGGTGCGCGCCGGCGACATCATGAGCGTCGCCGGCCCGCGCGCCACCACCGCCACGCCGATTGCCGCACTGATGCCGCTGATGGCCGAAGGCGAGGTCGACGCGGTGCCGGTGCTGGAGCGCGGCCGCATCACGGGCATCGTCACCCGCACCGATTTCATCGCGGCGCTGGCCCGTCGCAGCGTGCGCGCCTCCTGACTGGCCGCACCGAGGGGCGCAAGCCACTTGCAGCCACAACCCCGCACAAGGTAGTCAGTGGCCGACGCTTATCTCACAAAGGATTCCGCCCATGGCCCCCAAGGATTTCAACGACCGCATGCTGTCTCTGGGCCTTGCCCGGGTGGCCGAACAGGCCGCCATCGCAAGCGCCAAGCTGATTGGACGCGGCGACGAGAAAGCCGCCGATCAGGCCGCCGTCAACGCCATGCGCGACCAGCTCAACCAGCTGGATATCGAGGGCACCGTGGTGATCGGCGAGGGCGAGCGGGACGAGGCGCCGATGCTGTTCATCGGTGAAGAGGTCGGCACCGGCAAGGGCCCGGCGGTGGACATCGCGCTCGACCCGCTCGAGGGCACCACCCTGACCGCCAAGGACATGCCCAACGCGCTGACCGTGATCGCCATGGGCCCGCGCGGCTCGATGCTGCATGCGCCCGACGTCTACATGGACAAGCTGGCGATCGGCCCGGGCTTCAAGACCGGCGTGGTGACCCTGACGATGAGCCCCTCTGAGCGGGTCTCGGCGCTGGCGGCGGCCAAGGGCTGTTCGACCACCGACATCACCGTCTGCGTGCTGGAACGGCCGCGCCACGAAGAGATGATTGCCGAGCTGCGCGCCACCGGCTGCGCCATCCGGCTGATCACCGATGGTGACGTCGCCGGCGTCATGCATTGCGCCGAGCCCGAACTCACCGGCATCGACATGTACATGGGCTCCGGCGGCGCGCCCGAAGGCGTACTGGCCGCGGCGGCGCTGAAATGCATGGGCGGGCAGATTTACGGCAAGCTGATGTTCCGCAACGACGACGAGAAGGGCCGCGCCAGCAAGGCCGGGATCACCAATTTCGACCGGGTCTATACCCGCGACGACATGGTGACCGCCGACGTGATCTTTGCCGCCACCGGCGTCACCTCGGGCTCGCTCCTGCCGGGGCTGAAGCGCACGCCGGGCTGGACCACCGCCGAGACCCTGCTGATGCGCTCCAAGACCGGATCGGTGCGGCGCATGATCTACCGTCACCCGGAAGAGTGATGGCGGCGACAGCCCTCGTGATGATCGACTTCCAGGCCGGGTTCCACCACCCGGCCTGGGGCGCGCGCAACAACCCCGGCGCCGAGGCCCAGGCCTTACGGCTGGCCGGTCACGCGCGCGCGCAGGGCTGGCCGCTGCACATGGTCCGCCACCTCAGCACCACCCTCGGCAGCCCGCTGCACCCCGAAAGCGGCGGTCTCGCGTTCCTGGCTGGTTTCGCGCCACAGGACGGCGAGACGCTGCATGAAAAGAGCGTCAACTCCGCTTTCATCGGCACCGGTCTCGAGGCCGATCTGCGCGCCCAAGGCGTCACCCATCTGGTGATCTGCGGGCTGACCACGCCGCATTGCGTCTCGACCACCTGCCGCATGGCGGCCAACCTCGGATTTGACGTCACCCTGGCGCATGACGCCTGCGCCGCCGTTGCCGCCAATGCCGATACCTCCTGGCAGCCCGGCCTCGCCGCGCCCGACCCCGAGGCAATCCATGCCGCCGCCATCAGTCACCTGCACGGCGAGTTCGTCACCGCCCGAAGCTGCGCCGAGATCATGGGCGCCGCGCGATGAGTGCCTTTCTCGGGGTCGAGACCTCGCTCACCAACCGCCGCTGGGTCGGCCCCGGCCTTGCCGTCGAGCGCCAGGCCGATCTGCTGGAGCAGGCCACCGCCCTGCCCCGCGCTCTGGCGCAGGTGCTGGCGCGGCGCGGTGTCGAGGCCGCCGAGGCGCAGGCCTTCCTCGAGCCGAAACTGCGCGACCTGCTGCCGGACCCGCGCCAGATGCGCGACATGGACAAGGCCGCCGCACGGCTGTTGAAGGCGCTGAAGGCCCGCGAACGCATTGCGATCTTTGCCGATTACGACGTCGACGGTGGCTCCTCCGCCGCGCTTCTGATCGCCTGGCTGCGCCACTTCGGCCGGCAGGCGACGCTTTATGTCCCCGACCGCATCGACGAGGGCTATGGCCCCAACGTCCCCGCCATGGCGGCGCTGGCGCGCGACCATGACCTGATCATCTGCGTCGATTGCGGCACGCTCAGCCATGAGCCCATCGCAGCAGCCAAGGGCGCCGACGTGGTGGTGCTCGACCATCACCTTGGCGGCGAGACCCTGCCCGAAGCGGTCGCCGTGGTGAACCCCAACCGGCAGGACGAGGACGGCGCGCTCGGCCATCTCTGCGCCGCGGGTGTGGTCTTCCTCTGCCTTGTCGAGGCCGGGCGGCAGCTGCGCGAGGCCGGCGAGGCCGGCCCCAACCTGATGGCGTTGCTCGATCTGGTGGCGCTGGCCACGGTGGCCGATGTGGCGCCGCTGACCGGGGTGAACCGGGCGCTGGTGCGCCAGGGGCTCAAGGTCATGGCCGGTCGCCAGCGCACCGGTCTGGTGGCGCTCTGCGATGCGGCGCGGCTCGACTGCGCTCCGGCGGCCTATCACCTGGGCTATGTGCTGGGCCCGCGGGTCAACGCCGGCGGCCGCATCGGCAAGGCCGATCTCGGCGCCCGGCTGCTCTCGACCGACAACCCCGCCGAGGCCAAGGCGATGGCCGACCGGCTCGAAGAGCTCAACGCCGACCGCCGCGAGATCGAGGCGGCGGTGCGCGCCGCCGCCCTCGCCCAGGCCGAAGACCGCGGGCTCGACGCGCCCTTGGTCTGGGCGGCGGGTGAAGGCTGGCACCCCGGCGTCGTCGGCATCGTCGCCTCGCGGCTGAAGGAGCTGACCAACCGCCCGGCCATCGTGATCGGCTTTGACGGCGATGATGGCAAGGGCTCTGGCCGGTCGGTCATGGGGGTCGATCTGGGCGCCTCGATCCAGAAGCTGGTGGCCGAGGGTCATCTGACCAAGGGCGGCGGCCACCGCATGGCGGCCGGCCTCAGCCTGACCCGCGCGCAGCTGGAGCCGGCGATGGCGCGGCTCTCGGAGCTGCTGGCGCGGCAGGGCGCGGGCGACGCCGGCCCGGCCGACCTGCGCTGCGACGGCGCGCTGATGCCCGGCGCCGCCACCCCCGAGCTGGTCACCCGGCTCGAGGACGCCGGCCCCTATGGCGCCTCGGCCCCGGCCCCGCGCTTTGCCTTTCCCGACATGGCGATCCGCTTTGCCAAGCGTGCCGGCGAGAGCCACCTGCGGCTGAGCTTTTCCGACGGGCTGACCCCGCCGCTCGACGCCATCGCCTTCGGCGCCTTTGACGGGCCGCTGGGCCAGGTCCTGCTCGATCACGGCGGCGCGCGGTTCCATCTGGCCGGCAAGCTCGACATCAACAGCTGGGGTGGGCGTCAGAAGGTCCAGCTCCGCCTTGACGACGCCGCCCGCGCCGGCGCGTAAGTCCGCCGCCCGCGCGTCCTGCCGGGCCGGACACCACGGCCTGTGGATAAATCCGCGCTAAGACGACGGATTTCAATGCAACGATATCAAAGCCTTACGCGACAAATCGTCAGATCGGAAAAAATCTCTCCTTCGGGGGATTTTTTTCATTTTTCCGCTTGCGCATACCTGCCGCATTACTTAGAACCCGCCTCACGCCGCAGGGTTGGCGACACAGACAACCCCGCAGCGGAACAGAGTGGCCCGTTCGTCTATCGGTTAGGACGCCAGGTTTTCAACCTGGAAAGAGGGGTTCGATTCCCCTACGGGCTGCCACTTCCTCCACCAAGTCGTTGATTTCATTGGGCCTCCCTTCGGGTAGTGTCCCACGAATTTAGCACCGTGGGACACCTGCTCTTCAGTCAAGGTTACGACGACGGTCAGCTGCCTGCTTGGCAAGAGCCGCACGCTCGTATTTCTTGGTGTAGATTTCAGCGGTCTTGATGTCGCTGTGCGACAGCAGAGCCATCACTTCGTAAACCGAACCACCTTGTTCAGCGATCTCTTCCGCGCGAGCTTTCCGGAGACCGTGCTGCGAGCGTGTGGCCTTCTTGACCTCCTTGCCGGCCGCATCGAGCTCCACCGTGCAAAGGCCAGCTGCGATGATCCACTTCCGCACGCGGTTGTCGAGGCTCCCGGATGACGCGAAAGGCTTTCCGTTATCTGTGAAGAGAAATGCGGGAGCGTCGTCAGGAAGACCCGCAAGCTCCATCATGAGCTCAGCGCTCATTGGCACCTCTACGGGCTGGGACCCCTTTTTGCTTGGCTGCCAAGACAGCACCTGTTGATCCGCACGGAACTGCGAATTCTTGGGACCGAGCGTGTGCATGTCGCCGATACGACCGGCCGTATCACTCGCAAGAAGGAACCACCTCCGAGCCATCGTTCCAGGACCGTGATGATCGAGAAACTTCTTCCTTTCCTCTTTGGTCCACGGCACAGCTCCCCCTTTCGAGACATGCGGGTTGCTTAGCTTGAACACAGGGCTACCCACCGGGAATCCGCGTTCCTCCCCCCATGAATACGCCGCTCGCAATGCCTTCAGACATGTCGCGGCGGCACCAGTTTTCGCTCCGAACGAATCTCGGATGTGTGAGAACGCGCTCGCCGGCATTGATGCCTTTACGGCGCCCATTCGCGCTTTGCCGTTTGGCGTGAGGCAATCACAAGCCTGCCTCAATCCGCGCTCACGGCTTTCGAGCGTTTTCTGACTGAGGTTTCCTGCCTGCACCTGAACTTCCATCCATTTCACATATCGCTCCCGCAACTCATCCAGCGATCCCGACACGGGCCTGGCGTCCGGACTTATTTTCAGCTTCTCACCAAACCGGGCGGCCTCGTAGTGTGCTTGGAAGTCCGGGTGCTCCGGGCCCACCGGGATCGTGATCTTTCGCCGCTTCTCGCCTTCCACGCGGACACGCCAGCGCACACTGCCGGCCGCCGTTTTTTCCTCACACAGTCCGGGAAATTCAAAGCCGATCTTCATGCGACCTCCTCCCAGTCGAGCGCATCGTCGTTGGCGGCAACGAGGTCACCCTCGGGCAGTTCTTTCTCGATCACTTCCGAGATTTCGATGCGGATTCCGCCGTCAGGTTCAATATGGACAGCGGCGGGTGTCAGCCCGGCTGCGCGAATGGCGCGGATGGCGTTGCCGAGGGAGGCCTTCGTAACTTTCGGAGCGGGCATTCTGTTGCCTCTTTCATTTCTTATCGCGTGATTGCGCGAGCGGTTTCGATGCTTGCGAGCAGCGTTTGCCCCTCGCGAACAGGACCTCGGTTCATCCGTGAAAAAGAATGTGCGGGTTCGAATCCCTGAGCCGAAAGCCGCCTTCGGCAGCCGAAGGGGCACGGCTCAGGGCTTTTTCATGCAATGAAATCAGGCGCATGAAGGGTTCGCAAAAAATCCTGGGTCGGCAAAGAAATTAGTGCAACATGAGTCCGGCTATCCGTTCAGCCTCACGGATTCGGATGGCTTTCGATATCGCTTCTGCGAGATCACACAGTGCAGATTGAAGCTGGACCAGCGCATCGCCTTTGGCCGTCATTTCGGCCTGCTCCCAGCCGCCCGACGTGCAACACTCGTCGTGGACATATGACGTCCGGGTTTCAGCCTCGATGATGGGATCGAGACTGCACGCCAACTCCCGCAGTGCTGCAATCTTCTGCTTCGAAAAGCTGTCGGGGTTCAGATCGCCACTGCTAAGGACGTGAACCTGCTTGAGTTGCTCGGTTGCCAACGCTCCTTCGGCGCCCGCCCCGGCGATGGCATCTGCCAGGGCTTCTGCGGCGCTCAGCGCATCGAAAATAGCTCGGGTGTGCGGATCAGTCAGTTGGGTCTCAAAGGGCATTATAGCGCCCCTCTGCTGCCGTCGCGCGACCGTCTTGTTCCTGCGCACGCACCTCTGCAACTGCTTCGCTGAGCCTTTCGGTCAGAAGGCAGATATCATTGACGTAAGGGGCCGCTGGATCGAGCTTGGCAAAATGCGCCGCTTCAATGCTGCCCTCCTCGAAGACGCAGTCGAGCTTGAGGAGCGACAGAAGCGCGAGAGCCTCCCGGAAGATCCGCCGCGTTACGGGCTGCGGTTGGTTGAGATCATCGAGCAGCCGCTGGGCGCGACGAAGCCAAGGCTGCCCTCCGAGCAGCAGAGCGGCGTTCTGGATTGCCTGAGAGTGTTCGTCTGCAAAACGGTGCAGGGCGGACGCTGACTGGGGAATATCGAACATGCTGTTCTCCATTCGGTGCCTTCGGCAGGATGCCTCAGGTGACAAGAACGGTCTTCCTTCCTTTCCTGACCGCAGTGTGGGAAGCGTTTCCGCTTCGACTTCGAATTTGCAATGGGCTGTCTGGCGTCCTGCTGTTCTCACCGACGGGAACAGCAGAACGACGAACTGCCCATGAATTACCTCCGTTACTTATGTCCGACCCTGACGCACCGGCCGGGCGGGCCGCGGTTGCAGTCTCGCTTTCCGGCAAGTCGCACAAGCAGACGCCCCTCTTCGGCCACCTGTTCGCGAAGTTCTCCGCAGGGGTCTGCGCGCCTTTATCGAAGTGCTTTGCGGGGTGCTGGGGGCGGTGAGTGGACCCTGATGCTTTCCTGTGGGAGCGCCAAAGGCTTGGCTATAGCCCTGAAGCGGACACGGACCTGTCCGGACCTACACCGTGGGGGCACCAGGGAGCTTTCCTTCACGCTTCAGCTCGTAATACTTGGTCCGACCGATGTTGAGCGCCTTCCACGGTTGCTCTCGAGCGGCGCAATTCTTCTGAAGATATTCAGCCCGCGTTCTGGCACCCTTCTCTTCCCGGCGGCGCCGTTCAGCGTCCGCCCTGCGCCGCTTTCTTTCCTGGTCAGGAATGATTTGTTTCAGCCCAATCTCCCGCGCGACAGCAGGCGTGATGCCCAGATTCTCGGCGATCGTGGCTCCGGCATATTGGTATCGACCATTACTTGAGAAAGTCGATGTGTAGGGGAGCTTCGACTTACTCGAAGCCTGCTTGGCAATCGCCTCAACTTCCGACCGCGGAAGACCGGGTGTGGCCTCCTCCGCGATCTGTCGCACCTCCTCAGCGATGTCTGCAACGTCTGGAATGTGCGTCAGGCAGGTTGCAACAAAATGCAGCCAGGTGTTCCTCATGCCGGTAGGAATGAGCCCGCCATGGAAGCCCCGAAACACTTCAAGATCTTCGAGAATGAGCTTGAACCGGTGAGCTGGAGGCAACCCTCGCGGCATCGGGGCACCGCTTTCTCGCTTGCGCTTTCTCTGCTTCCGTTTGGTCTCCAACTCTGCCCGGGTCGGTCGGCCACTGGCGATGTAAATCTGGTCGGCAAGGGCATCAAAGTTGTGACGCCGGCCGGTGCCGCCGCTCACGCGAACGGTTTTCCCGCACTTTTCGTTGGTGCTCCCTGGTATTCGGAAGATGCGAACGGCGTCCTTGCATTTCTTGTCCGCGCCGAAGGGGTCCGAAAACTCGACCAAGGCTCGCATGGCGCCTTGCCATCGCGGGAGCACTGAAACAGGGATTTCTTCGATCAACCAAATTACCGCTAAGCCCCGCCCGGTGTGCAGGTAAATTGTAGGGTCCGGCATTCCCGAATTCGAAAGCTTCTCTGTATAAGCCGCCTGCACTACATTAGGGCTTTTCCCCTGCCAGCCGATACAGCTGAAATAATCGAGATCCACATAAAGGGCATTAAGCGCGGCGAGCTTGTTGCCGTTCCGGTGACCCCAGAATCGATTGAGGGTAAGATAGCTCGTTTGATCGAGAAACATCGGCATGTGGGTCATTAACTGCTCGTATCGCAAAGCGTAGTGTCCAAAATGAACACCCTCAGATTTGCAAAAGACGATCGCCTGCCCCCGTGACTCCGAGGGATGTAGTAAGCGGTAGTAGTCCTCGGCAGAGAGATCGTAAATTTGGTCGGACGGGGCGAATTCGCGGGGATCAGTATGCTTCATCCCAGGGAATTACGTCCGACCCGATAACCCGAGAAATATTTGGGGCGATTTAGCGCAAGCCGTAGTGCGGCCGCGCCGGGTTTCGGCCGGAACCGCGGATGGCCTTTCGACTTACTATCCTTGACCTACTTTTCTGACAACTTACCAGACCGACCTACGAACTTACTGACTTCCATACTTTCCAACCAACCAATTAACTTTTCCGAAGTAAGAAAAAAGTTGAGAAAGTTGTTTCTGCCTTTCTGAAACCGGCCCCAAGTCCCTCCTGCATTCGATCAAAAAAGGAGAAATCAGTGCGCAAACCCATTTACACCGACGAACAGATCATCCAGGCGGGCGAAGCCTTGATGGCGAAATTGGGACGGGAGGTCTCTGCTACCGATATCCATAAGGCGCTCGACGGCAAAGGTAAATTCTCGAGAATTCGAGAAATTTGGGAGGCTCATCAAGCAACGCGGGATGAAGCGGACCAAACCGAAATCCCGCTGCCCGATGAAGCGCAAGCCCAGCTTGAGGCAACCGTGGCCACCCTCGAGCAGTCCCTCGAGGTCATCGTCAAGCAGGTGATCGCTCGCATGACCGAGCAGCAGCTCAGACAAGCCTCCCTCCGGGATCGCGACTTCGCGCTACTTGAAGCCGAGCACATGAAGAAAATCCAAAAGTTGGAAGAGGAGGTCGCCTACCTGGAAGAGTGCGTGGACGAAATGCAGGCTCAGGCTGAGGCTGAGGCTGACGTTATCGAAAACGAGGGCCCCGAACTCGAACAACCTTCACCTCAAGAACAGGCTCCGGTTGCGGCCGCCCCGCGGGCGGCTCGTAAGTCTCCAAATCCAAGAGTGAAGAAAACTGATCGCACACCGCGGAAGACGAGTCGTCCTCGCTGCCCAGCGCCCACGAAATAGCAGCAGCAAGGGCTGACTCCGATTTGAGACTATCGAACTGGGTCGCCTGCGCCAATGCGGCGCCTGCGTCTCGGGCGGACTTGGTCTTTTGAAGCCGGTGCTGTTCAGCATCGGCTTTTTTCTTTCGCGCGTTGTCGCGCTCCCATGCCTGCGCTTCGCCGTCTGCGCGCACCTTTTGGCGTTCCAGTGCTCTTAGCACCATCCAAGACTCCCATAGCGCCTCGTTGTTTGCCTTGACTTCGGCCCGCTGGCGACCGGCTGCGCTGTTATCCTGTCCCTTCTCTTCCAGCCGCCGCGAACGCTCAGCGCGACGAGGACCGAGATGATTCTGCGCAATCAATCCTTCCGGCGCATCACCAGCTTTAGCCATGTCCTTGTAGGAGCGCAGGTCGACCCGTGCAGAGGCCCCTACCCGCGCCAGTGCCGCGTTGGTTCGGTTCGCCCACTCTTGCCTGATCCGCCGGATCTCCTCCGGCCCCGTCTTCTTGTCATCCAGAACTCTGGTTTTCGCCCCCATGGCGCCGGTGCGGGGGCAGACCTTACGCGTCGTCATCAGGATGTGCGCATGAAAGTTCCGGTTAGTGATCTCGTCGTCAAAGAGGGCTGCCAAGTAATCGTCTCGCGCCATGTCGAGCTTGCCAGCTTGATGACGCCGCTCCGTCGCACGGTTCAGAAACCGCGGGGCATGGATGTTGGCTTGAATGGCCACTCCATATTCGTCACGCAGCCAGAGGCCGAACCCACGAACAAGACGAACCTGCTCGGTCAGCGGTAGCTCGGCAGGCAGGCTGGGGCGCAGTTCGCGGATGACCCGCGCGTTCCTACGGGTCTCAGCTTTCTCAGCAGCGTTCCAGAGCGACGCTGCATCGCCGCTCCAGTTGATCAGCTCGTGCGATAGACATCCGCCGGTTTTCCCCGCCCTGAACCGCTTCCCGAGCCGCTCATCCCGGTAGGAAGAGCGAGCGCAATAGGCTGCGGATTTGACAGCGCCTCGCCCGTCCGCTCTGGAGTGGATCACGACCTCAAGTCGACTTGCTGGATGTATCATCCAGGGGATGTCGGGCCTAAGCCTGACATCCGCTCCTTCAGCCCCGCTGGCAAGGCGCGCAGGGAAACTTCAGTTTGCGTAACTGCGCGCTTGCCTACGGCAGGCGGGGCAGACAGTTACCGCCGAATTTTTGGGAGCGAAGCTCGGGCGCAGAGCGCATTTCCTTCTCAGACACAGCAAGGAGAACTCTTGATGAAGGACTTGGATATTCGCATTCAGCAGGCGCAAGCCAGAGTTAAAGAGCTGCAAGCTGTCAATCGGCAGGCAATCTTGACCCCCTATCGGCATTCAAAAATGACCCCCTGGATCGCTCGGGTAGCTGGCCCGATGCGGTGTAGCCCTCACACAGCGCAGCCGTATCGGGCCAGCGGG
>NZ_JAXMOR010000021.1:0-87142 GCF_034669705.1 Marinovum sp. | reverse complement strand
GGCGGCTCGACCGCGCGCGGGGCGGCGGTCAGCGGCGGCTCGGCCGGCATCGCGGCGGCGGGCGCGGTCAGCGGCGGTTCGGGTGTCTCCGCGCGTACCGGCGGCGGGGCGCGGAAGATCAGCGGATCGGGGCCATGGCCGCGACCGCGGGTCAGCGGTGCCACCGCCTCGACCTGGATCGCGGGGTTGCGGCGCACCCGGTCCTTGATGACCGAGGTGATCTTGGCCCGAATCCGGTCCTCGCCGGGCATGTCGGGCTCGATCAGCGGGCCGTCGTTCTCGACCAGTTCAGGCGAGGGCATCTCGTCCGGCTCGGGCTCGGCCCGGCGGATGAGCGCGGGCATGCGCGCCAGCAGGCCGGGTTTTTCGGGCTGGCTGTGGGCCGGCACCTCCTCTGGCACCGGCGGCACATAGGCCTTGGCGGCGGCAGCCTCGGCGGCGGCAGCCTGCTGCGCCGCCCATTCCTCGGCCTGGCGCTGCTCTTCGGCGCGCTGCGCCCGGCGCTCGGCCTGGCGAGCCTGCAGGGTCTGGGCCGCGCCCATCGCGCCCTGGGCACCCTGGCCCAGCAGCTTGAGCAGGCTGACATAGGCCATGATGATGCCGACCAGCAGGAAGCGGCCGATGGATTTCAGTTCCGGCACGGTAAAGCCCAGCACGAAGGCGCCAACCGCAAGGATCGCCAGCCCCATCACCAGCGAGGCCAACTTGACCACCAGCGACGAGCCCACCGGCATTGCCGTCAGCACCGAGCCCAGCACGGTATCGCCGAACAGCCCGCCAAGCCCGAAGGCATGGGTCCAGTCCGGCCCCGGCACCAGCGTCGCGGCATAGACCGCGGCCAGCGCGATGGCGATCGGCACGAAAACGGCCCGTCCCGGCGCCCGGTCAGAGCCGAGATGCAGCGCGAACCGCACCCCCCAGGCCAGAAAGGCCACGGCCACGCCCCAGCTGCCCCAGCCGACGATCATGAACAGCGGCGCGGCGATCGAGGCGCCGGCCCGGCCCATCCAGTTCTGCACCGGCGCATCGGTGGCCGACATCCAGCTCGGGTCTTCCGGGGTGTAGGAATAGATCATCGCCGCCGCCGCCAGACCCACAAGGATCAGCGCGATGCCGAAAAGTTCCTTGCCGCGTTTTTCAACCGCGGCCTGCGTGTTGCTGTCGAGTAGCGGATCGCGTCCCCGTGCCTGAAAAGCCATTGTCACCTCACCTCGTACAGACAGTCGCGCAGGCGCAGGAGCCCGCGGCGCATGTCGTCTATTGGGGCCACCATGGCGACCCGTATGTATCCCTGTCCCGGGTTCGCCCCGGCAACATCGCGCGACAGGTAGGCACCGGGCAGCACCCGCACCGCCGTCTCCTGCCACGCCTTCAATGCGGCGCGCTCGCCGTCCGCCACCGGCAGCCAGAGGAAGAACCCGGCTTCAGGTGGCATGTAGCCTGCAACCTCGGCAAACACCTCGTCCGCCACGGCGTATTTCGCCTGATAGAGCGCGCGGTTCTCGTCCACATGCGCCTCGTCCGCCCAGACCCGCTCGCTCACCTTCTGCAGCGGCAGGGGCAGCGGCGCGCCGGAATAGGCCCTGAGCTGCTTGACCCGGGCGATGCTCTGCGGCCCGCCGGCGATGAAGCCCGAGCGCAGGCCGGGCAGGTTCGAGCGCTTGGACAGCGAGTTGATCAGAACCATCCGCTCTGGATCGGCGCCCATCTCCTCGGCCACCTCGAGCGCGCCGGTGGGCGGCGCATCGCGGTAGATCTCGGAGTAGCATTCATCCGCCACGATGCGAAAGTCGTACCGTTCCGCCAGCCCGATCAGGTCGCGCCAGTAGGCGGCACTGGCAATTGCCCCCTGCGGGTTGGCCGGCGAGCAGATATAGGCCATGGCGGTGCGGTTCAGCACCTCCTCGGGCAGCCCGGCATAGTCCGGCAGATGGCCAGTGTCCCCGGTCGCCGGCACGAACACCGGCTCGGCCGCCACCGAGATCGCCGCGATCATGTAGACCTGATAGAACGGGTTCGGCGTCAGGACGATGGGTCGCTGGCCGTTCTTCTGCTCCGGGCAAAGCGCCATCGCGGCATTGTAAAGCCCCTCGCGCGAGCCGTTGAGCGGCATCACACGGGTCTCGGGATCGAGCGTCACGCCGTAGCGGCGCCGCACCCAGCCGGCGATCGCGGCGCGCAGCTCGGGCGTGCCGTCATTCGGGGGGTACTTGCCGAATCCGGCGATGTTCTCCGAAAGCACCTGCTCGACGAAAGGCGGAAAGCCGTGCCGCGGCTCGCCGATGGTCATGTGCAGCACATCGTGCTCATGCGCCGCAGCCGGTGCATGAGGGTCCAAAAGCGCCCGCAGACGCGGGAACGCATAGGCCGGAAGGTTCGAAAACCGTTCGGGGAACATGGGGTTACTGCTTTTCTGCCTCGGATGACGGGGTCGTTTTCGCCCCGTTTGAGGTCAAGAATACGGCACCGCCCCGCCGCCGTCCAGAAAAAGACACGATCCGGTAAGGGGTTGTGGCATTTGCGCCAGCCAAAGCGCGGTGCGGTGGGGTGCGCCGGCGGGCGGGGCCGACATGCCGTTGCGTCACGCGGTGGGTTGCAAACCCACCCTACGGTGGCGTGGGCGCGTCCATGCGGTGGCGTGAACCCCACCCGACCGGGCCCGTCACGGGGTGTGGGTTTGCACCCCACTGCCGCAACCCCATGAGGTGAGCCTGCAAGCTATCGCCCCGCCTACGTAGGGTGGGTTTGCAACCCACCATCCCACGCCGGTAGGGTGGGTTTGCAACCCACCGCCCCCGCGCATCCGGGTGGCCCCCTACCCCAGGGCCCGCTCCGCCGCCGCACCCAGCCGCAACAGCCGCTCCTCGGCCATCGGCGGGGCCAGCATCTGCAGCCCGCAACTCGGCACCCCGGTGGGCAGGCTCAACCCGCAGCCCCCCATCAGGTTGCCGATCCGCGTGTTGCGCAGGGTCAGCAGGTTCTCGGTCACGTAATAGCCCTCGTCGCTCAGCAGGCGCTCGTGATCCGGCGGCAGGTTGGCCGCGGTCGGCATCAGCACCGCATCATAGCCCGCCACGGCCTGCCAATAGGCCGCCTTGCACCGCTTGAGCACCGTCCCCGCCACGATCAGCGCGCTGGCGCTGGCCTCGCGGCCGCTGCGGAACCGCTCGAGGATCGGCGCGAACATCTTCTCGGGCGCAGTCTCGATCAGCTCGCCCCAGATGCCATAGGCCTCGGGCGCAAAGAGGATACCCGACAGCGCCATTGCCTCCGTCACTTCTGGCACCTCGACGGGCTCGACCAGCGCCCCGGCGCCGCGCAACCGCTCGACCGCGCTCCGGAAGGCCGCCTTCGGTGCCTCGCGCACCCCGTCCATCGCCACTGTCCTGAGCACGGCAAAGCGCCGCCCCGCCAGCGACGCCCCGCGCAGGTCGACCGGCTTGCGGCCCTCGAGTGCGGCCAGCAACAGCGCCGCATCCTCCACCGTGCGCGCCAAGGGCCCGACGCTGTCGAAGGAGGGCACCAGCGGCACCACCCCCTCGGTCGAAACCCGGCCATGGCTGGTCTTGAGGCCCACCACATCGTTCCAGGCCGCCGGAATGCGCACCGAGCCGCCGGTGTCGGAACCGATCGCGCCCGCCGCCAGACCGTAGGCCAGCGAGGTCGCCGCGCCAGAGGACGACCCGCCCGGCACCGCCCCGTCGCCATTGACGCAGGGCGGCGTGGCGGTCATCGGGTTCAGCCCCAGGCCGGAGAATGCAAACTCGCTCATGTGCGTCTTGCCAAGACAGACCAGCCCGGCGGCGCTGGCATTGCGCAGAACCTCGGCATCGCGCGCCGGCACCCGGCCCTTCAGCAGCGCGGTGCCGGATTCGGTGGCCACCCCGGCGGTGTCGAAAAGGTCCTTCCACGACACCGGCACCCCGTCGAGCAGCGACAGCCGCCGCCCGGCACGGGCGCGCTCTGCCGCCGCCGCCGCCTCGGCCCGGGCGCGCGCCTCGGTCAGCCGGGCATAGACGCTGGCGCCATGCTCATGGCCGGCGATCGCCGCCAGATAGGTCTCGGTCAGCGCTTCCGGGTCGATCTCGCCCGCCGCGATGGCGCGACCCAGGTCCGCCGCCGTCATCCAAAGCCAGTCCTGCATCATGCGCCTCCTTTTCGCCGCACGGTAGCGGCCGCGAAGCGCATGGACAATCCCGCCGCAGAGGCCATATTCGCGACATGACCTATGACAGCGATATCCTGATTGTCGGCGGCGGGCTGAACGGCCCGCTTCTGGCGCTGGCGGCGGCCCGGTCCGGGTTTTCCGCCACCGTGATCGACGCCCAAGACGCCACCGCCCAGCGCGCCGACAACTTCGACGGCCGCTCTTATGCGCTGGCGCTCACCGCGCAGAGGATGCTGGCGGCGCTCGGGCTTTGGGACAGGCTCGCCCCCGCGGCACAGCCGATATGCGACATCAAGGTCTCCGACGGGCGCGCGGGCGAAGGCCCGGCGCCCTTCTTCGTGCATTTCGATCACCACGAGATCGAGGAAGGCCCGATGGGCTTCATGGTCGAGGACCGCCACCTGCGCCGCTGCCTGCAGGACGCCCTCGCTGCCGAGCCGGCAATCACCCACCTGCCCGGCGAGACTGTCACCGCCCAGACCACCGATCCCGCCTGTGCCAGCGTCACCCTCGCCTCGGGCCGGACCGTCACCGGTCGGCTGCTGGTTGGTTGCGACGGCCGCGGCTCGGGCACTGCCAGGCGCGCCGGCATCGCCCGCACCGAGCGCGACTACGGCCAGACCGCGCTGGTCTGTGCCATCGGCCACGACCGCCCGCATCACGGCTGCGCACACCAGTTCTTCATGCCGGCGGGCCCGCTTGCCATCCTGCCGCTGACCGGCAACCGCAGCTCGATCGTCTGGAGCGAGAGCCACGCCCAGGCTGCGGCGATCAGCGCGCTGCCGGACGACGACTACCTCGCCATCCTGCGCCCCCGTTTCGGCGATTTTCTGGGGGAAATCACCCTGGCCGGCGCGCGCTTTTCCTATCCGCTCAGCCTGTCGCTGGCCAACGCCCTCACCGCGCCGCGGCTCGCGCTGGTGGGCGATGCGGCCCACGGGGTGCACCCGATCGCCGGCCAGGGGCTGAACGCCGGCTTCCGCGACATTGCCGCCCTGACAGAGGTGCTGACCGGGGCCGCGCGCCGCGGCGAAGATATCGCCAGCCCGCTGGTGCTCGACCGCTACGCCGCCTGGCGCCGTGTCGACATCGCCACGCTGGCCACGGCCACCGACATGTTCAACCGGCTGTTTTCCAACGACAATCCGATCCTGCGCGCCACCCGCGACCTTGGTATGGGCTTGGTCAACGCGGTCCCTGCCCTGCGCCGAAGCTTCATCCGCGAGGCCGCCGGGCTGACCGGAGATGTCCCGCGCCTGATGCAGGGCAAGCCGCTCTAGTCCGGCCTTGCAGCTGGGGGCCAGCCCCCAGACCCCCGGAGTTTGGCGGGCAAGATGAAGACAGGAGCGGGTCTCCGTCTTCATCTTGCCGGATAAACTCCCGCCGGAGGCAGAAAGTTCTTTTCTCCCGCCCCCGCCTCAGGCGTCACGGCCCCAATCGGCGTCCTGCATTTCCCGCAGGCGCGAGGCGGTGCGCTCGAATTCGAAGGCGCCGGAGCCTTCCATGTAGAGATATTCAGGGTCGGCCGCGGCGCTCGCCACGAGCTTGACCCGCGCCTCGTAGAGCGCATCCACCAGCGTCACGAAACGCTTGGCCTCGTTGAAGTTGCTGCGGCCAAGCTGCGGGATGTTCTCGAGGATCAGCACCCGGGCCGCCTCGGCCAGCGCCAGGTAATCCGCCGGGCCCAGCGGGCGGCCACAGAGATCGTAGAAGCTGGCCCGCGCCATGCCATTGTGAAACGCCGGGATCTCGACCTCGCGCTTGTTGACCACCAGCGTCAGCGGTGCCCCCTGCCCGCCGGTCAGATGTTCCCAGACCTGCTCGATCTCGCGCCGGGCGCGATCATCGGCCGGGGTGAAGAAGACCTGTGCACCCGACAGCCGGTCCTGGCGGTAGTCGCGCGGGCTGACCAGTTCCCAGACCACGTGGCTTTGCTTGATGGTCTCGATGAACGGCAAAAAGAGCTGACGGTTGAGCCCGTCCTTGTAGAGATCGTCCGGCACCCGGTTGGAGGTGGTCACCACCACCACGCCGGCCTCGAGCAGGAACTCGAAGAGCCGGCCCACCACCATGGCATCGGTGATGTCGGTGATCTGCATCTCGTCGAAGGCAAGGCAGCGCAGCCCCTCGGCCACGCGTTTCGCCACCGGCGCCAGCGCATCCTTGGCGCCGGACTGCCGCGCCGCGTGCATGCCCTTGTGGATCTCCTGCATGAAGGCATGGAAATGCACCCGGCGGACCGGGATGTCCTGCGCCTTGAGCGTATCGGCAAAGAGGTCCATCAGCATCGACTTGCCGCGCCCGACCCCGCCCCAGAGGTAGAGCCCTTTCGGTGGCTCAGGCGCCTTGCGGAACAGCCCGCGTTTCACCGGTTGCGCCAGCGCCGCGCGGATCCGTTCGAACTCCGGCAGCACCGCTTGCTGGGCGTCATCCGGCTCCAGTGTTCCCTCGGCCACCCGGGCGGCGTAGATATCCTGCATCGTCTTCATGCGCTGCACATAGCCCGCCAGTCCGGGCTTGCCCAGAGCGCGCTTGGCCTCAGCCGTCCAGGACCCCGTCCCGGACCTGATCCGGGACCTCATGGCCGGCCGCGCAATGGCCCCGGATCGGGTCGGCGGCACGCGCGTCCCTGCGGATTTTACCCGTCACAATTGCCGAATTGACCGGACCGGCAGATCCGCTAGGGTCGCCCGGTTTTTGCTGACAGGAGGCCGCCATGCAGGCCCGCACCCCGCTGTTCACCCCCGTTCTGGTCGTCGGTTGCTTCATCATGCTGCTGAGTTTTGCCGTGCGGGCAAGTTTCGGCGTCTTCCAGATCCCCATTGCCGAGGACTTCGGCTGGCTGCGCGCCGAGTTCTCGCTGGCGATCGCCATCCAGAACCTCGCCTGGGGCATCGGCCAGCCGATCTTTGGCATGGTGGGCGAGCGTCTGGGCGACCGGGTGGCGATCGTGCTGGGCGGTGTGATCTATGCCGCGGGTCTCGTGCTGTCGTCCTTTGCGGTGACGCCCGAGGCGCACCAGATGCTCGAGGTGCTGGTGGGCTTCGGCATCGCCGGCACCGGGTTCGGCGTGATCCTCGCCGTGGTCGGCCGCGCCAGTTCCGACGAGAACCGCTCGATGAGCCTCGCCATCGCCACCGCCGCTGGCAGCGCCGGGCAGGTGTTCGGCGCGCCGGTGGCGGAATATCTGCTCGGGTTGATGGCCTGGCAGAGCGTGTTCCTGGTCTTTGCCGTGGTGATTCTCGGCGCGCTGCTCGCGCTGCCGCTGATGCGCGCGCCGCAGCCCGCCAGCAAGGCCGAGCTCGAGGAAAGCATGGGCGTGATCCTCGGCCGGGCGTTCCGCGATCCATCCTACACGCTGATCTTTCTCGGCTTTTTCTCCTGCGGCTACCAGCTGGCCTTTGTCACCGCGCATTTTCCGGCGCTGGTGACCGAGATGTGCGGCCCGATCGTGCCGGGCAGCGTGTTGCACAACATCGGCATCACCACCACCTCGGCACTGGGGGCCTGGGCGATCTCCTTGATCGGGCTGGCCAATATCGCAGGCACCCTGACTGCAGGCTACCTCGGCAAACGCTATTCCAAGAAATACCTGCTGGCCGGGATCTATGCCGGTCGCACGCTGGTGGCGGCGATGTTCATCCTGATTCCGATCACCCCCGCGACGGTGCTGCTGTTCTCGGTCACCATGGGGGCGCTCTGGCTGGCGACGGTGCCGCTGACCTCGGGGCTGATCGCGCATCTCTACGGGTTGCGCTACATGGGCACGCTCTACGGCATCGTCTTCTTCAGCCACCAGCTGGGCAGTTTCCTCGGCGTCTGGCTGGGCGGGCGGATGTATGACCTCTACGGTGATTACACCATGGTCTGGTGGATCGGTGTCGGCGTCGGGGCGTTTTCCGCAGTGGTGCATCTGCCGGTGAAGGAAACCCGGCCGCTGCCGATGGCGGCCTGAGCCGAGCCGTGCCATCGCCAGACCGCGGGGTGGCGATCCGACGCCGGTATCCTTGCGCTTTATGGCAGCCAAGTCCGTAGGACCTCCCGATGATCCGCAGGCAGCAGCCAAATCGCCAGCCCGGTGGGGCGGTCTGGCGATGGTGCGGCGGCCTGGCGGTCTTGTTCCGCACCGGGCCTCGACGGACCGCAGGTTCAGCCCTTAAAATTGATCACAAGGAAGCCTTCAGGACTGTGGCACGAGCCGTGCCATCGCCAGACCGCGGGGTGGCGATCCGACGCCGGTGTGCTGGCGCTTTATGGCAGCCGATCCCGTAGAAGCCTTCGATGATCCGCAGTCAGAGGCCAAATCGCCAGCCCGGTGGGGCGGTCTGGCGATGGTGCGGCGGCCTGGCGGCCTTATTCCGCACCGGGCCTCGACGGACCGCTGGTGCAGCCTCCAGAATCGATCAAAAGGAAACCTTCAGGACTGTGGCGCAAGTCGCGCGGCCTGGTCGCTCCACTGATCAAGGATATGCTGCGCCGTCATCAGGTCGAGATGCGCGCCGCCGCCGTTCTTGAACACGGTGATCTCGCTGTCCTCCTGACGCCGCATTTCCTCTATCTGGTAGAAATCCGCCAGCAGGTCACCCCGCGCGATCGCCCCGCTCTCCAGCGGGATGGCGATCTCGCCGATATGGCCGATGGTCGTGTCGAAACTGTCGACAAAGACCCGGCCGCGCTGCAGGGCCATGTCATCGACCTCGCGCATGTCGATGCGATAGGCGCCGATCAGGTTGAGGTGCTGGCCCGGCTGCAGCCAGTCGCCGCGGATCACCGGCTCGGTCGACATGGTGGCACAGACCACGATGTCGGCGTCGCGTACCGCCGCCTCCAGGTCCTCGGCCACCGTCATGCCGGGGCACTCTGCCGCCAGCGCCTCGGCCTTGGCCGCGGTGCGGTTCCAGATGGTGAAACGGGCGTCAGGAAAGCCCGCGCCAAAGGCCTCGTAGAGCGACCGCGCCACCGTGCCGGCGCCGACGATCAGCACCTTGCGCGCATCCTTGCGCGCCAGCCGCAGGGCGCCCAGCAGCGAATCGCCGGCGGTCTTCCACTTGGTCACCAGGTGGAAATCCACCATCGCCGCCAGCACCCCTGTCCGGTCGTCGAACAGGCTCACCGCGCCGTTGATGCTGGGCAGGCCCGCCGCCGCGTTGCCGGGATGGATCGTCGCCGTCTTGACCAGCGAGCCCAGCCCGTCGATCCAGGCGGCGCGGCTCAGGATCGTGTCGTCGCCGCGGCGCAGGAAGGTGTCGCCGATCTCGGCCTTGGGCCGCGCGTGTCCGGCCGCCAGCGCTTCGGTCAGGCGCAGCCAGTCAAGCCGCGCCTCGCCCTCGTCGAAACTGATAAAGGGTACGCTCATGCTGCTTCCTCCTGCTCCAGCAGCCCTTCGGCCACCAACCGTTCGGCCCATCCGTCGGGACCGTCAAACAAATGCACCTGCCAGCCGCGGGCCTCGGCCATGGCGATATTGTCGGCCCTGTCATCGGCAAAGAGCAGCCCGCCCGGCGCCACGCCACAGGTGCTCTCGAGCAGTTCGTAGATCCGCGGCTCGGGCTTGATTGCGCCGATATGGCCCGAAATGTAGCGCTGGTCGAACTCGGTGAGGAACGGGTAATGCGCGCAGGCGATGTCGAACGTGGCGCGGCCGAAGTTCGACAGCGCAAAGACCGGCACGCCGCGCGCCCTCAGCGCCCTGAGCAACCTGACGGAACGGTCGATCGCCGGGCTCGCCATCTCGATCCAGTTGTCGTGCCAGCAGGCGATGTCCTCGGCCCAGTCCGGATGCGCCGCCGCCAGCGCCGAGACCGAGGTGGCGAAATCATCGCCGCGGTCTACGCCATCGTTCATGGTGAGCAGCGGCACCTCGGAAAACAGCCGCGACCGGCGCTGTTGACCGATCCGCGCGTCATAGAATCGTTCGGGGTTCCATTCGATCAGCACGTTGCCGATGTCGAAGACGACGGCCTCGACAGGCATCAGACGCCCTCCACGGTCTTGATCAGCCCGGCCTCGATGCCGCGGCGGCTTTGGATCACGTGGTTGACCCGGCGCAACGCCGCCGGGTGATCGGCCGCAAGCACGCCGAGCCGGATCAGCAGCTGCGCCATCATCGCTTCGCTGGCGCGGGTGGCGCCATCGGCGATCTTCAGCGCGACGCCGAGGCCCTGTTGCGGCAGGATCGCGGTAAAGACGCCATCGGCCCCGGTCTTGATCACCACCCCGTCCATGGCGCGCATCAGCTCGGTGCAGGCGCGGCCCTCGCCGGCCACCAGATCAGGGTGCTGGTGCATCGCCGCAACCAGCCGGGTGGCGGCCCGGCTCATGGTGTCGCTGCGCTGGCCGGCGCTGGCAAACCAGGCCATGGCGCGGGCGACACCCTTCAGCGAGGCGGCGAAATTCGGCGCCGAACAGCCGTCGATGCCATAGCCCGGGCTGGTCTCGCCGGTGACCTCCTCATAGGCGGCAAGCACCGCGCGCTGCACCGGGTGATCGGGCCGCACATACTCGGCATCGCCGCCGAGATGCTGGTTGAGCATCAGGAAACCGCAATGCTTGCCGGAACAGTTGTTGTGCACCTGGCAGGGTTTCTCGCCGGATGTGATCAGTTCGGCCTGGGCGTCGCGGTCGTCCGGCCATTGCGGGCCGCAGCGCAGGTCCGCCTCGCCCAGCCCCATGCTGGCCAACCAGTCGTTGGCAAGGTCGGTGTGGATCGCCGCGCCCTGGTGGCTGGCACAGACCAGCGCCAGTCGACGGCTGTCGAGTTCGGCACCGGCACCGCTGGTCAGCAGCGGCAGCGCCTGGATCATCTTGATCGAGGAGCGCGGCAGGATCACCGCCTCGGGGTCGCCCCAGGCTTCGGTGATCGCGCCGCTGGCATCACAGATCACGGCGTGACCGTGGTGCAGGCTTTCGAGGAAGGGACCGCGGTGGATTTCGACCAGCGGGACAGCGTCGGCATGGGGATTTGGGGTCATCAAACACCGTTCAAATATTGGCGATTTTCTGCCAACGGGCCTTTCGCCCGTCGCACCTTTGACGCTAATATGCTTTTGTCGAGAAGGAAACGGCCGCGTGGCAAACCCGAACCTGAAAAAGGGGAGCAGCGCGGCCTTGTTATTGTAATTGAGGCTAGGACAGCTTGGAGGCTGGACATATGATTCTTCCCTTTGCCCGCAGCATGGCCGCAGTGCTTGCACTGACGGCGGCCACGGCCGTTGCCGCGCAGCAGGAAAGCACCAATCGCGTCGCGGCCCAGACCGATTGGAGCGTCTTTACCGAGGACGACCCCAAGGAATGCTGGGCGGTGACCCGGCCCAAGGAAACGGTGAACACCCGCGACGGCCGTGTCGTGGCGGTGCGCCGGGGCGACATCCTGCTGTTTGCCTTTTTCCGCCCAGAGGCCGGGGTCAACACGCCGCAGATCACCTTTACCGGCGGCTATCCCTTTGCCAGCGGCTCGACGGTGAATGTCGACGTCAACGGCACCGAGTTCGAGATGTTCACCGAGGGCGAATGGGCCTGGGCGGCCTCGCCGGCGGATGACGCCAAGATCGTCGCCGCGATGAAGCGCGGCTCCTCGGCGGTTCTGACCGCGCGGTCGTCGCGCGGGACGATCACCAAGGACACCTTCTCGCTCCTGGGCTTCACCGCGATGATCGAGGATGCGGAGAACCGCTGCGCCGGCTGAAGCAGGCTGCGCTTGCGGGCGCGCCTCGCCGGCGGGCGGGCAGGATGCTGCGCGGCAGAGGGTCGCGGCGGGAATCCTTTTGATTCCGCGCCCGAATCCTATATGTGAGGCACTTCTTTCGGAAAATGAGCCGCTGACATGACCGCGCCGATCACCCAGGATGTACTGACCATCCCCCGCAAACTGCCCGAGGGCGCCAAGACCAACCTTGTTGGCCTGACCCGTGACGCCATGCGCGATGCGCTTCTGGCGATCGGGACGCCCGAGAAGCAGGCCAAGATGCGGGTCGGCCAGATCTGGCAGTGGGTCTACCAGTGGGGGGTGCGCGATTTCGACCGCATGACCAACCTCTCCAAGGCCTATCGCGCCGAGTTGGCCGAGCATTTCGTGATCGAAGTGCCCGAGGTCGTGTCGAAGAACGTCAGCGCCGACGGCACCCGGAAGTATTTGGTAAGGATCGCCGGAGGCCATGAGGTCGAGGTGGTCTATATCCCCGAGGCCGATCGCGGCACGCTGTGCATCTCGTCCCAGGTCGGCTGCACGCTGACCTGTTCGTTCTGCCACACCGGCACCCAGAAGCTGGTGCGCAACCTGACCGCCGGCGAGATCGTCGGACAGGTCATGCTGGCGCGAGACGATCTTGGCGAATGGCCGGAAAAAGGCGCGCCGAAGAACGAGACGCGCCTGCTGTCGAATATCGTGCTGATGGGCATGGGCGAGCCGCTCTACAATTTCGAGAACGTGCGCGACGCGATGAAGATCGCGATGGACGCCGAGGGCATCCAGCTGTCGCGCCGCCGCATCACGCTGTCGACCTCCGGCGTGGTGCCCGAGATCGCGCGCACCGCCGAGGAGATCGGCTGTCTGCTGGCGGTGAGCTTTCACGCCACCACCGACGAGGTGCGCAACAAACTGGTGCCGATCAACAAGCGCTGGAACATCGAGACCCTGCTGGGCGCGCTGCGCGACTATCCGCGGGTCGCCAACTCCGAGCGCATCACCTTTGAATACGTGATGCTCAAGGGGGTGAACGACAGCGACGCCGATGCCCGGCGGCTGGTCAAGCTGATCCAGGGCATCCCAGCCAAGATCAACCTGATCCCGTTCAACGAGTGGCCCGGCTCGCCCTACGAGCGGTCGGACTGGGAGCGGATCGAGAAGTTCGCCGATATCGTGCACAAGGCCGGCTATGCCAGCCCGATCCGCACGCCGCGCGGCGAGGACATCATGGCCGCCTGCGGTCAGCTGAAGTCGGCCACCGAACGGGCGCGCAAGTCGCGCAAGGACATCGAGGCGGACGCCGGGCTGTAAGGCGCGCCGCCGTCCCGGACGTGATCCGGGGCGGGGTCACAGATCAGGCTCGCCTGCAGCATCGCAGGGCCGCTCGCCTCCGCATAGGAAGCACGCGGTCTCGCGCGAATGTGACGTAGAGAAAGCCTCGCTTCAGGCCGCCACCGCGTCCCGGACGTGATCCGGGACCTCTCCGTCAGTTGCGCCAGGAGGCCCCGGGTCAGGCCCAGGGCGGGGTCGTTGCAATGGATACGCCCAAGCGCGTTAACAGCGGGCATCGCCGGGCCGCCCGCAGGCGCGGCGCATCGACCACGCTCGTACGGACTTGGCCGGCATAAACCGCCTTACCGCCACCTTGGATCGCCGCACCGCGGCCCGAGGCTGCGCGGCTCCTTTAGCGCACAGGCAAAAACGCCCCACAGACCCGTCGGACCGCCGCATCGCATCCCCACTCGTGGGCTGCCACGCCCCTACCGCACCGGCGTGAACACCGCATCCTTCAGCGTGCAGTCGCGCACCACGTCGCGCCCGCAGGGCACCGGCTCCAGCTCCAGCGACAGGCAGATCCGCGCCTCCTGGATATGCCCGTCGCGGCAGGTCACGGTCACCCCGTCCGCCTCGAGCTCCGGGTTCGCCTTCAGGAACGCCTCTTCCACCACCGACGCCGGCAGCTTGACCGCGCGGTCGAGCTTGCGGAACACCTCCGGCCGCGCCACCGCCTCATAGGCCGTCCGCGACGCCGCGAAATAGCCTGCGGCTGAGAGCCCCGAACAGGTGCCGTGCTTCTTCCACTGGTGCCAGGCCAGCCCGTCGGTGCCCATGATATCGGCCATGTCTCGGGTCATCGCGCGGCTCGGCGCGCGCTCGACCGTCGGGCAATAGGACGGCCAGCCCTGATGATACTGCGGCCAGAGCCCATGCAGCACCCAGCCGTGGTCATGGCGCGGATCGCATTGCTCCGACCGCTTGGCATCGCCCTCGATCTCGCACCAGTTGGGCGACCAGCTGAGCGCCAGCACCCAGTAATCGAAGACCCCGGCCCGCTCGCCCTCGGCCCGGGCAACCAGCGGCAGGCAGAGTGCCGCACACAGAGCAATCACACGCATTTTTACTTCCCTTCCACGCTTTCGGGCACTATAAGCCTGCGAAGTTCCCCGACAATGGAAACCGTTCCGGCAGAGACCGGGACCGCCTTATCCAGGCGACGGGAGAGTTTTATCTATAGGAGACCGCCGCATGGCCAAACTGCTGCACCCCAAGGCAACCGCCGTCTGGCTGGTGGACAACACCACGCTGACCTTCAAGCAGATCGCCGATTTCACCGGCATGCATGAGCTCGAAGTGCAAGGCATCGCCGATGGCGATGTCGCCGCCGGCGTGAAGGGCTTCGACCCGATTGCCAACAACCAGCTGACCCAGGACGATATCGACAAGGCCGAATCGAGCCCGATGGCGCGCCTGAAACTCAAGTTCAACCCCGCCGCGCATGACGAAGACAAGCGCCGCGGCCCGCGCTACACGCCGCTGTCGAAACGCCAGGACCGGCCGAACTCGATCCTCTGGCTGGTCAAGTTCCACCCCGAGCTTGCCGACAGCCAGATCGCCAAGCTGGTCGGCACCACCAAGCCGACGATCCAGTCGATCCGCGAGCGCACCCACTGGAACATCGCCAACATGCAGCCGATCGACCCGGTGGCGCTGGGGCTCTGCAAGCAGACCGAGCTTGACGCCGCCGTCCAGAAAGCCGCCTCCAAGCGCGCCGCCGAGGGCGCTGCGATGTCCGACGACGAGCGCCGCAAGCTGCTGTCGACCGAGCAGAGCCTCGAAATGGCGCCAGAGCCGCGGATGCCGACGGCCATCGAAGGGCTCGAGACCTTCTCGCTGTCCGACAGTAGCGATGACGAGGAAGAGGATACCCGCGACATCCGGGATGCCGACAGCTTCTTCAACCTGCCCGGCGGCGACGACGACGAAGACGAACAACCCTGATCAAGGATTCCCCCCTCACCGCGTTTTCAGGGCGCGGTGAGGGAACCGGCGCCGGGGTCGCGCTGTTAAGCCTGCATCGAACGAGCAGGAAGGACCCCAACCATGTGCATGATGCGCGCTTTCGAAGCCCACCTTCGCGAGACCTCGGCCCCTCCGCCGGAGCACACCGACCTCTCCATCTCCCGCGACGCCCAGGGCCGCATCCTGGTCGACCTGACCGGTCCGCGCTTTCACGACGCCTCTGACCATGCCATCGCGGTGATCGAGGCCTGCGGTCCCGCCCGGCTCGACGACGCCGAGGAAGGCGCCGCCGTCAGTCACTATGCGCACGGTCTGGTGCTGCGCGCCGAGACCGGCACGCCGATCGGCTATCGCTGCGTCTTCGAGCTGTCCCCCTGCCCCGCCCGGATGCCGCCGCCGGAGGCCGTCACAGCCGCCCTCGCCACAGTGGCCTGAAACCGACTCAGAGTTTGCCGGCGAGGTGCAGATCGAGATCCTCGAGCCTGTCCTGCCCCCAGAACCTCTGCTCGCCCACCACGTAGAAGGGCGAGCCGAAGACCCCGGCGTTCACCGCCTCCTCAAGGTTGGCGGCATAGGTTTCGGCCCCGGTCAGCAGGCCGCTGTCGGCCAGCGCCGGGTCAAAGCCCGCCTGTTCCAGCAGATCGCGGATCACGTCATCCTGGGCGATATCGCGGTCTTCGGCCCAGACCGCGCGCGGGAAACTGTGCGCCAGCGCGCCCAGATCGCCGCCGCCAGCCGTCTGCGCCGCGATCAGCGCATAGGAGGAGGGCGCCATATTGGTCGGGAAATGCGCCGGCTTGAGGTTGATCGGCTTGCCCAGCCGCTTGGCGCGGCGCTCGATATCCTGCAGACGATAGACCTGACGGTTGGGGTGACGCTGGCCCGGCGGGGTGCCGCCGGTCCGGGCGAAACAGGCCATGATGTCGAACGGCTTGTAGGTGATCGTGGCGCCATGACGGGCGGCGATCTCTTCCAGCCCGGTGCCTGCGAGATAGGTGAATGGCGAGATCGTCGCCAGATAGTAGTGAATTTGTGTCATGATGCGCTGTCCCCCTGACAGTTGGGTTTTGCGGACCGTAACTGCGTGCTAAGCGAAGTCAACGTCACGAATCCTTTACTTTTCATGCCCGGGATCTCACTCACATGCCCCAGCTCGTCGAACCTAAACTCATGTCCGGCAACGCGAATTTGCCACTGGCCAAGTCGATTGCGCGCCGGATGTCGATGCACCGTGGCATCAATGTCGACCTTGTCAACGCCCGCATCGAGCGGTTCAACGACCAGGAGATTTACGTCGAGGTCTATGAGAACGTCCGCGGCGAGGACATGTTCATCATCCAGCCGACCTCGAACCCGGCGAATGACAACCTGATGGAACTGCTGATCATTGCCGATGCGCTCAAGCGCTCCTCGGCCCAGCGCATCACTGCCGTGATCCCCTATTTCGGCTATGCCCGTCAGGACCGCCGCTCGCGCGCCAGGACCCCGATCAGCGCCAAGCTGGTGGCCAACATGATCGTCGAGGCCGGCATCGAGCGGGTGCTGACCATGGACCTGCACGCCGCGCAGATCCAGGGCTTCTTCGACATCCCCGTCGACAACCTCTATGCCAGCCCGGTCTTCGCGCTCGACATCAAGAACCAGTTCAAGGGCAAGCTCAACGACATCATGGTGGTCTCGCCAGACGTCGGCGGCGTGGCCCGCGCCCGCGAATTGGCGAAACGGATCAATGCGCCGCTGTCGATCGTCGACAAGCGCCGCGAGAAGGCCGGCGAAGTGGCCGAGATGACCGTGATCGGCGACGTCCGCGGCAAGAAATGCATCATCGTCGACGACATCTGCGACACCGCCGGCACGCTGTGCAAGGCGGCCGAGGTGCTGATCGAGGCCGGCGCCACCGAGGTGCATTCCTACATCTCGCACGGCGTGCTCTCGGGCCCGGCGGTCGAGCGGATTTCGAAGTCGGTGATGAAATCGCTGGTGATCACCGATTCCATCGAGGCCACCGAGGCGGTGAAAAAGACCAAGAACATCCGCATCGTGCCCACCGCGCCGGTCTTTGCCCAGGCAATCCTCAACATCTGGAACGGCACCTCGGTGTCGTCGCTGTTCGACCACGAGACGCTGGAACCGATCTACGAAGGCATTCTCTGAGCCGCGACGGCGGGTTGTCGTTTCCTTTTCGCGCCGGGGCACTAGTGTTCCTGCCATGGAAGAGATGACACCCGCCTTTGCCCCCCTGCCCCGCCCCGACACCGCCGATGGAAGCCCGCGCCGGGTGGGCGTCGAGATCGAGCTCGGCGGGCTCGACGAGCGGCATGTGGCCGAGATTGCGCAGGAGACCTTCGGCGGCACCCTGTCGCATGGCGACGGACGCTCTCTGAAGCTGACCGACAGTGCGCTCGGCGGGCTCGAGATCTACCTCGACATCTACCTGCGCAACGCGGAAAAGAGCGCCCTGCGCGATGCCACCCTGTCGCTCGGCCGCGATGTCATTCCGATCGAGATCGTCACCGACCCGCTGGACCTCGAAGGGCTGGCGCGGCTCAACAGCCTGCTGCCGCGGCTGCGCGATGGTGGCGCGCGGGGCAGCAGTGCCGGGCTGGTGCTGGGCTTCGGGGTGCATTTCAACCTGCAGGTCGCCTCTGAGGACATGGCCGATATCCGCGGCCCGCTGACCGCCTATGCCCTGCTCGAGGACTGGCTGCGCGCGGCCATGCCGATCGACGAGACCCGCCGCATCCTGCCGTTCACCGCGCCCTACCCCACCAGCTTCGTGCGCGACCTGCTGGAGCTGCGCGCCGACGCGCCGCTCTCGGAGCTCATCGAGCTCTATGTGCACCACAACCCGACCCGCAACCGCGGGCTCGACATGCTGCCGCTGTTTGCCCATCTCGCGCCCGATCACATGGCGCGGCTCAAGACCGAGGGCACCACCTCGGCGCGGCCGACCTTTCACTTCCGCCTGCCCGACTGCCGCATCGACGAGCCCGACTGGTCGCTGCTGACCGAATGGCACCGCTGGCTTCTGGTCGAGAAGGTGGCGGGTGACGCGAGGCTGCTGGCCGCCTTGGGCCAGGTCTGGCAGGCGGCGCACGGGCCGCTCACCCTGTCGCGCCACACCTGGGCGCAGCGCTGCGGCGACATCCTGCTGGGGGCCGGCCTGGCCGAGGAGCCGCTGGCATGACCCGGCCGCTGATCGGGGTGACCACCTCGCGCCGCTCGGGCTGGCGGATCTTTCCGCTGGTGGCGCTCAATGTCTGGCTGGCCGGCGGGCGCTCGGTGCGCTGGGTCGCCGGGCGCGACGCCGATATCGCGGCGGTCGACGGCATCATCATCGGCGGCGGCGACGATATCTCGCCCGATCTCTACGGTGGCAAGCTGGTGACCTCGGCCCGGCTCGACCCCGACCGCGACGCGCTGGAACGCCGGCTGGTCGGCGAGGCCTTCGACCATGGCAAGCCGGTGCTGGGCATCTGCCGTGGCTCGCAGATGCTCAACGTGGCACTCGGCGGCACGCTGCATCAGGACGCCTACGGTCTCTATACCGCGTCGCGGCGGGTCTACACGATCCTGCCGCGCAAGTCGGTGCACATCTGCGCCGAGACCCGGCTGGGCGGCATCTCGGGTCTCGCGCCGATGAAGATCAACGCGCTGCATTCGCAGGCGGTCGATACGCTGGGCGAGGGCCTGCAGGTGGCCGCCCGCGATCTCGGCGGCATGGTGCAGGCGGTCGAGCGCATTGCCGATCCCTTCGCACTTGGCGTGCAGTGGCACCCGGAGCACCTGTTCTATGCCCGCCGCCAGCGCGCGATCTTTCGCGCCCTCGTCACTGCCGCCCGCGCCCGCCACGAACATCGCGCCCAGATCGAAGACGTGCGCCGCGAGGTCGAGATGGTCACCGAATAGCTTACCCGCTTCACCTTCGCGCGCACATTCGCTAGACCGAGCCGGACCCAATACGACAGCGGAAGACCCCCCATGGCACTGGACAAGACATTCGACGCGAAAGCCGCCGAGCAGCGGATCTACGAGGCTTGGGAAAAGATCGGCGCCTTCCGCGCCGGGGCCAACGCCAAACCCGGCGCCTCGAGCTATGCGATCATGATCCCGCCGCCGAATGTCACCGGCGTGCTGCACATGGGCCATGCCTTCAACAACACGCTGCAGGACATCCTGATCCGCTGGAAGCGGATGCAGGGCTATGACACGCTCTGGCAACCCGGCACCGACCACGCCGGCATCGCCACCCAGATGGTGGTCGAGCGCAAGCTGGCCGAAGAAGGCCGACCGCCGCGCCGCGATTGGGACCGCGAGGATTTCACCGCCGAGATCTGGAAGTGGAAGAAGACCTCCGGCAACACCATCTTCGAGCAGCTCAAGCGCCTCGGGGCCTCCTGCGACTGGGACCGCGCGGCCTTTACCATGTCGGGCGCGCCGAATGCGCCGGCGGGCGAAGAGGGCAATTTCCATGACGCGGTGATCCGCGTCTTTGTCGAGATGTACAACAAGGGGCTGATCTACCGCGGCCAGCGGCTGGTCAACTGGGACCCGCATTTCGAGACCGCGATTTCCGATCTCGAGGTCGAGAACATCGAGACCCCGGGCCACATGTGGCACTTCAAGTACCCGCTGGCCAGCGGCGAGACGTATGAGTACGTCGAGAAGGACGAGGACGGCACCGTCACCCTGCGCGAGACCCGCGATTACATCTCGATCGCCACCACCCGTCCCGAGACCATGCTGGGCGATGGCGCGGTCGCGGTGCACCCCTCTGACGAACGCTACGCGCCGATCGTCGGCAAGCTCTGCGAAATCCCGGTCGGCCCGAAACAGCACCGCCGGCAGATCCCGATCATCACCGACGAATACCCCGATCCCGATTTCGGCTCCGGCGCGGTCAAGATCACCGGCGCGCATGACTTCAACGACTACCAGGTTGCGAAACGCGGCGGCATCCCGATGTACCGGCTGATGAACACCCGTGGCGAGATGCGCGATGACGGCGATCCCTATGCCGAGGCGGCCGAGATCGCCATCGAGGTCGCCAACGGCGACCGGACGCTGAGCGAGGCCGAGGCGGATGCGATCAACCTGGTGCCCGACGAGCTGCGTGGTCTCGACCGGTTCGAGGCGCGGAGCCGTGTGGTGCAGCAGATCACCGACGAGGGTCTGGCGGTGATGGTCGAGCAGGAGGTCCGGGACGCGGAGGGCGGCAGCGCTCCGGCGGCCGAGCTGGTTCCTTTCGTCGAGAACAAGCCGATCATGCAGCCCTTCGGCGACCGCTCCAAGGTGGTGATCGAGCCGATGCTGACCGACCAGTGGTTCGTCGACACTGCCAAGATCGTCGGCCCCGCGCTCGACGCGGTGCGCGACGGCACCGTAAAGATCCTGCCCGAAAGCGGCGAGAAGACCTATTACAACTGGCTCGAGAACATCGAACCCTGGTGCATTTCGCGCCAGCTTTGGTGGGGCCACCAGATACCCGTCTGGCACACCCCCGGCCTCGGCGGCGACTGGCGCTCGTTCTGCGCCGCCACCGAGGAAGAGGCGCTGGCGCAGATGCATGCCACCTTCGGCGACGAGGCCGAGTTCCTGATGGTCGAGGACGAGAAGGCCGCGACCGACATGCTGGCCGGCTACTTCGAGAACATGACCGACACCTCCGGCGTCGACCAGCGCCACCGGCCGCAGGCGATCCCTGTGTTCCGCGATCCCGACGTGCTCGACACCTGGTTCTCCTCGGGGCTCTGGCCGATCGGCACCCTCGGCTGGCCCGAGGACACCGAGGCGCTGCGCAAGTATTTCCCGACCTCGACGCTGATCACCGGGCAGGACATCATCTTCTTCTGGGTTGCCCGGATGATGATGATGCAGCTCGCCGTGGTCGACCAGGTCCCTTTCGACACCGTCTACCTGCACGGTCTGGTGCGCGACGCCAAGGGCAAGAAGATGTCGAAATCCACCGGCAACGTGGTCGACCCGCTCGAGATCGTCGACGAATACGGCGCCGATGCGCTGCGCTTCACCAATGCCGCCATGGCCTCGCTCGGTGGCGTGCTGAAGCTCGACATGGCCAGGATCGCCGGCTACCGCAACTTCGGCACCAAGCTGTGGAACGCCGCGCGCTTTGCCGAGATGAACGGCGTCACCGGCTCTGACGGCACGGTGCCCGTGGCGACCTACCCGGTCAACACCTGGATCCTCGGCGAGACCGCCCGGGTGCGCGAGACGGTCGATCAGGCGCTCGCGGAGTTCCGCTTCAACGATGCGGCCCAGGCGCTCTATGCCTTTGTCTGGGGCAAGGTCTGCGACTGGTACGTCGAGTTCTCCAAGCCACTGCTGCTCGATGGCGACGACGCCACCAAGGCCGAGACCCGCGCCGTGATGGGCTGGGTGATCGACCAGTGCCTGATCCTGCTGCACCCGATCATGCCCTTCATCACCGAAGAGCTCTGGGGCACACTGGCGGTCCGGCCGCAGATGCTGGTGCACACCGACTGGCCGGTCTATGGCAGCGAACTGATCGACCCGGCGGCCGACGCCGAGATGAACTGGGTGATCGAGGTGATCGAGACCACCCGCTCGGTGCGCGCGCAGATGCATGTGCCGGCGGGGCTCAAGGTGCCGATGCTGGTCAGCCAGATGGACCCGGCCGCCCGCGCCGCCTGGGCGCGCAACGAGACGCTGATCAAGCGGCTGGCGCGGATCGACAGCCTGACCGAGGTCCCGAGCTTTCCCAAGGGCTGTGCCACCCTGCCGGTGAGCGGCGCCACCTTCGGCCTGCCGCTGGCCGAGATCATCGACGTCGACGCGGAAAAGGCCCGGCTGGAGAAGACTTTGGGCAAGCTTGCCAAGGAGCTGGGCGGTCTGCGCGGACGGCTGAACAACCCGAAGTTCGCCGCCAGCGCACCCGACGAGGTGGTCGAGGAAACCCGTGCCAACCTCGCGGCCCGCGAGGAAGAGGAAGCCAAGCTGAAGGACGCGCTCGCGCGGCTCAGCGAACTGTGACGCAAGGCGGGTGGCGTGCAGCGCGCCACCCTCTTCGCTCCCGAGCGATCACCGTCAGCGCCCCCAAGCGCCCGAAGATCACGCCGCCCTGCTCCTTCATCTTGCCAGATAAACTCCGGGGAGTGTGAGGGGCTGGCCCCTCACCCCATCGACCGGACGCCCCGGCCTGCGTGAGCCACGGCCCCCGAACCCGGGATCACGCCGCCTGCGTCTTCGATCTTGCGAAGAACCCGGCAAGCCAGAGACGCCAGCCGATCGCCCGCAAGCACCGCCGTCGCGACGCCCCGGACCCCGATCCGGGGCCTCCCTGCCGGTCGCGTCCTTACCGCACCAGCTGCACGTCGATCGTCGCGTCCAGAGAGCTCGCCAGCGACAGGAACCGCGCCTCCGCCACCTCGCCGTAGAGCGGCCAGGCGCCTTCCGAAAGCCGCAGGCTCAGCACCTTCTTCTTCGGCCGCCAGCCCAGCTCGCCGATATGGCCGCCCTCCGACATCCAGAGCATCGCGCCAAAGCGCATCGCCTTGCCGAGGATCTCGGCCTCGCGTTGCGCCTTCTCGTCGATCACCGGCATCAGTTCCTCGAACCGGGTGCCCGAGCGCTTGTTCTTGTAGCGGTGCAGCAGCGCCAGCCCGAGGAACACCCGTTCGCGGTGGCTCAGCCCGCCCAGGTTGGCGCGGGTGGCATTGTCGAAACAGGTCTCGGCGCGGTAGTCGGGATGCGCCCGCCAGCTGACGTCATGCAAGAGGCAGGCGGCCTGCACCAGCCGCAGCTTGTCGGGCTTGGCATTGGCAAAGAGCGGCAGGATGAATTCATAGAGATCGCGGCCGAACCCCGGCAGGCGCGCGTCCTTGGCCTCGGCGAACAGGCAGGCCTCGATCAGCGGATCGCGGTCGCGCAGCTGCTGCGGCATCTGCTCATAAAGCAGCCCTTCGCGGATGCCGTAGCTCGACACCGCGATGTCCTTGGGCCGGAAGGTCTGCACCAGCCGCTTGAGCACCTCGATCGCATAGGGCACCAGCGCCATCCGCGAGGCCGACAGCCCGCACAGGCTGCGCAGCGCGTCGGGGTCGCGGTCGGCGATGAATTTCGCGGTCTCGCGCACCGCGCTGGTGGTCATGCGATATTCATGCAGCACGTGCAGCGGATAGCCGCGCCGCTCCATGTCGATGCGCGCGATGGCCCGCCACGAGCCACCGACCAAAAACAGCCGGTTGGACTGCGGCCCCATGCGGGCGTGCAGGTCGTCGATCACCGCCTTGATATGGGCCTTGCGCCCCTTGGCGCCGCCCGCCACATCGCGCAGCTTCAGCGGCCCCAGCGGCGAGGTCACCCGCTTGCCGACCGCGCCGTCATGGATCTCGGCCAGTTCCATCGACGAGCCGCCGATGTCGCAAACCAGCCCGTAGGAACCCGGCCAGCCCAGCAGCACCCCCTGCGCCGAGAGCCTGGCCTCCTCCTCGCCGTCGATGATGTGGATCTTCTGTCCGGTCTCGCGCAGCACCTGGTCGCAGAAATCCGGCCCGTCAGAGGCATCGCGCACCGCGGCGGTGGCCACCGCGGTCAGCGGCGGCAGGTCCATGCCGCGCGCCAGGTACTGGAACCGCCGCAGCGCCGAAAGCGCCCGGCGCCGGCCCTCGGGGTTCAGCACGCCGGATTCCGCCATCCCGGCGCCAAGGCCGCACATGATCTTTTCGTTGTAGAAATAGGCCGGCGACCGCGCCGCGCCGTCGAACACCACCAGCCGGACCGAGTTCGAGCCGATGTCCACCACGCCCACACGCGCCAGCCGGCGGACGCTCGGGTCGTCGAACAGCGCGCGGCCGAACGGCCCGTGATCCTGCGCTGCGCCTTCGCGTGATACGTCCATGATAGTCCTCGGCGTTTTTTCCCATATGGCCCGGCAAGCGGGCCATGGTCAACGCCGCGGCGGGAGTTTATCCGCAGCCTTTCCAGTGACAAAGCCGGCAAGGAATCCCGAGGCCGCCGCCATCGGTCCGCTGGGCCGCGACCTCTTGTCTGCCGGCGGGTCCGGCGGCACCGGCCCGGCCCGGGTCTGGGGCGCGACCGGCACCGCCACGGCCCGCCGCGGCGGCCTGCGGCGGCGACGCATCATCAGCGCTCCTGCCAGCATGATCACCAGCGCCATCAAAAGGCACAAGCCCGCCACGGCAAAGGCCGCGCCTGGGCCGCCAAGGGCCGGCTCGAGCGCCAGGAACAGCGCCAGGCTGCCGAACATCAGGGTCAACGACAGGAACACCAGCACCAGCAGTGCCGCCGCCAGGCCCATCGCCGCGAGCCTGGCAATCCGGCGCGACTTGAGCGCCAGGAAGTCGGTCGCCAGCTTGGTCAACCCGCGCGCGAGGCTCATTTCCGGCCCAGCAGCCCCGACAGGATGACACCGGCGGCAAAGGCCAGACCGACCGTCGCCAGCGGGTTCGAGCGGATGTGGTCCTCGGTCATCTGCCGCATCCGCGCGCCTTCGTTGCGCGCCTGGTCATAGAGCGCGCGGGCCTCGGCCGAGAGATGCTCGATCTCGGTGTTGGCCTTGGCCACGCCGGTCTGCACCTGCTCGCGCACGGTGCCGCCGGCCATGGTGGCGAGGGTTTCGATATCGCGGCGCGCGACTTCGAGCTGCTGTTCGAGTTCTTCCTTGGTGGCCATGGTCTTCTCCGCTGCATGTGGGGTGCGCGCGCCGGGATCGGCGGCGGCACCGGGGTCAGATGTGGGTCGGGGCGCGGCCCCTGTTGCCGGCAGGTCCGCGTCGGTCGGGCTCATGTGCGAGGCTTGCCGTGAAGGGCGCGCATCACCATGGCGATGATAAACAGAACGATGAAGACAAAGAAGATGATCTGTGCGCTTTCCGTCGGAATGAGCGCAATATTGGCAAATCCGAGAAGCCCGACGCCCACCGCAACCACAAGGAACGTCAGGGCCCAGCCAAGCATCGCTTTCTCCATGATCTCACCTCTTCGCACCCTGTGGGCGCGCTCCTCTCAATCTAGCGGCAGCTAGGGCGAACCCGCCCCCGGTCAAGCCAGCCTATCTCTTCGCACCCGCCCCTCGGCCGGCGGCGCTCCGGCCTGCGACTGCCCGCTCCCGAGGCACCGGGTCGCCGGCGCGATGTTCGACCTATGCGCGAACCACATTCATAGGTGACGCCCCGGAGTGGCACCTGCTAGCGTGGGGGCATCGCTGGCCGACAAGGAGTCTTGCAATGGCATTTTTCGATCCACTTTTCAACCTGATCAACGATTTGACATGGGGCTGGGCGCTGGTGCCGATCCTCGTGGTCTTCGGCGGGTTCTTTACCGTCGCCAGCGGGTTCATCCAGTTTCGCTTCTTCCGCCGAATGTTCGGCGTGCTCACCGGCGACGAAGAGTCCTCCGATCCCACCCAGATCAGCGCCCGGGAAGCGCTCTTCGTCTCGGTCGGTGGCCGGGTCGGCGGCGGCAACATCGCCGGCGTCGCGGTGGCGATCTCGCTCGGCGGACCCGGGGCGGTGTTCTGGATGTGGGTGATCGCGCTGGTTGGCATGTGCACCTCGCTGATCGAATCCTCGCTGGCGCAGCTCTACAAGCGCTCCACCCCCGACGGCAGCTACCGCGGCGGGCCGGCGCGCACCATCCTCTTCGGCCTCGGCCAGCAGTATCGCTGGCTGGCGGTGATCTACGCGGTCTGCCTGATCGCCTCCTTCGCCATCGGTTTCAACGCCTTTCAGGGCAATACAGTGGCCGGTGCGGCGCTCGACAGCATGGAGATCCCGCGGATGTACACCGGCATCGCGCTGGCGATCGCCACCGGCTTCATCATCTACGGCGGCATCCACCGCATCGCCAAGGCGGCCGACGTGATCATCCCGATCATGGCGCTGAGCTACATCGCCATGGCGCTGATCGTCATCGTGCTCAACATCACCAGCCTGCCGGCGGTGATCTGGGACATCGTCGCCAATGCGCTGGGCTTCCGCGAGGCGGTCGCCGGCGGCATGGGCGCGGCGCTGGCGCAGGGCCTGCGGCGCGGTCTGTTCTCGAACGAGGCCGGTCTCGGCTCGGCGCCCAACGTGGCGGCCACCGCCTATGTCAGGCACCCGGTCAGCCAAGGCATCGTGCAGAGCCTGTCGGTCTTCATCGACACGATGATCATCTGCTCCTGCACCGCCTTCGTGATCCTGCTCAGCGATGTCTACCAGCCCGGCGCCGACGGCGTTGACGGGGTGGCCCTGACCCAGCAGTCGCTGGTCGATCATGTCGGTGCCTGGTCGCAGTATTTCCTGACCTTCGCGATCCTGCTCTTTGCCTTCTCGTCGATCATGTACAACTACTACCTGGGCGAGAATGCCCTCACCTTCATGACCGGCAACCCGACGGCGCTGCATGTGCTGCGCGTGGCGATCGTGGGCATCGTCTTTCTCGGCGCGGTGGCACCGGGGGCGACGGCGGTGTTTGCCTTCTCGGACCCGATGATGGGCATTCTGGCGGTGGTCAACCTGATGGCGCTGATGATGCTCTTCCCGGTGGCGCTCAGGATCATCACCGACTTCCGGGAGCAGCTGAAGCAGGGCATCACCAAGCCGGTCTTCGACCCGGCAAAGTTCCCCGACCTCGACACCGATCCGACCGCCTGGCCGGATGCGCCCGCAGCCCGGGGCGCGCCCGCCGGCGCCCGGGTCAGCCCGGCGGAATAACGCCGGCCTGAAGTATGGGACGGCGCGGCCCCGCCGCGCCGTCCTCCTTGCCCGCGATGCCGGCGCTTTCGGCATTCCCAAGCGCCGGGCAAGGGTCTATTGTTTCGCCAACCAGAGAACTCCGGAGGCAAGGCCATGACCAGAACAAGCGTTCTGATCGTCGAGGACAACGGCTTGCTGGCAGGCGAACTGCAGCTGGTCGCGGATGAGCATGGTCTGCTGGCCAAGGAGCCGGCGCACAGCTATCTCGCCGCGCTCAAGGCAATCGACGCCGGCGGATTCGATTGCTGCGTGCTTGACCTCAACCTCGGCAAGTTCACCGCCGACCCCTTCGGCCCCGGCCGCGAGGGCCGCCAGTTGCTGGCCCTGCTCGGCACCAAGAAGATCCCCACTGTGGTCTACAGCGGCCACGTCTCCGAGGAAAAGACCATCCGTGCGCTGCACCCCGACGCGGTCTGCATCGACAAGCTGGAATCCTGCGAACGGGTGGTCGAGGCGCTGCTCGAACTGTGCTGCGACGCCGAGACCTGACGCCGCAAGTCCCCCTCAGTCCGCCGTATGGGTCAGCACCGGCACATCCGCCGCCCCGGCCGATCCGCGCCCCGACAGCGACGGGTTCTCCATGAAGAACCGGTGGCAGTTGAAGGCAAACTCCCCCTCCGACAGCGCCGGCCGCTGAAACCGCCCGTCCGGCCGCATCACCCAGCTCTGCGCCACATCGGCGAGGTTGGCGGCCATGATCTGCTCGGTGATCTGCGCCTTGACGGTGGGATTTCGCGCCTCGACCAGCGTCTCGATCCGGCGGCTGAGGTTGCGGCCCATCCAGTCTGCCGAGGAAAAGAACACCCGGCTCCTCTCGGACGGAAGCCCGCCGCCATTGCCGAAACAGACGATGCGCGAATGCTCAAGAAAGCGGCCGACGATGGATTTGACGCGGATGTTCTCGCTCAGCCCCTTCACCCCGGGTTTCAGCCCGCAGATGCCGCGGATCACCAGGGAGATCTTCACCCCCGCCTGGCTGGCCGCGTAGAGCGCGTCGATGATGTCTGGCTCGATCACCGAGTTCATCTTGGCCCAGATCGCCGCCGGCCGGCCGCGCCGCGCATGCGCCGCCTCGGCCTCGATCATCGCCAGCAGGTCGGTCTTCATGTCATGCGGCGATATCGAGATATTGCGCAGATCAAGCGGCCGCGCATAGCCCGAGACATAGTTGAACACCTTGGTGGCATCGATCCCGAGGTCGGTGTCGCAGGTGAAAAAGCTGAGGTCGGTATAGATGCGGGCGGTGATCGGATGGTAATTGCCGGTGCCGTAATGGGTATAGGTCACAAGGTCCTTGCCCTCGCGCCGCACCACGGTCGAGATCTTGGCGTGGGTCTTCCATTCGAGGAAGCCATAGACCACATGCGCGCCTGACCGTTCCAGCCGCCGCGACTGGCGGATGTTGGCGGCCTCGTCGAACCGCGCCTTGAGCTCGACCAGCGCTGTCACCGACTTGCCGTCCTCGGCCGCCTCGCAGAGCGCGCTGACGATCGGCGAGTTCTTGGACGTGCGATAGAGCGTCTGCTTGATCGCCACCACATCCGGATCGCGCGCCGCCTGCTGCAGGAAGCGCACCACCATGTCGAAGGTCTCGTAGGGATGGTGCAGCAGCATGTCCTTGCTGCGGATCGCGGCGAACATGTCGCCGTCGTGGTCCTGCACCCGTTCCGGCACCCGCGGGGTGAACGACGGCCAGAGCAGGTCCGGCCGGCTCTCGAGCACCAGCTCCTTGAGGTCGGCCACGCCCAGCATGCCGTCAAGCTCGATGATCTCGGCGTCGCTGACATGCAGCTCGCGCTTGACCACCTCGAGCAGCCGGGGCGGCGCGCCGCGCGACACCGTCAGCCGCACCACTTCGCCGCGGCGGCGGCGTTTCAGCGCCACCTCGAATTCGCGCACCAGATCCTCGGCCTCGTCCTCGACCTCGAGATCGCTGTCGCGCAGCACCCGAAACAGGAAATGCGCCTTCAGCCGGTAGCCGGGAAACAGGCTCTCGGTGTGCAGCAGCAGCAGCTGTTCCAGCGGCAGGAAGCGGCGCGTGCCCTCGGGCGAGGGCAGGCTGACGAACCGGTCGGTCTGGTGCGGGATCGGCAGAAGCGCCTTGAGCACCCGGCCATCAGCGGCCCGTTCCAGCTCGAGCGCGAGGCTGTAGCCGGTATTGGGAATGAACGGAAAGGGATGCGCCGGGTCGATCGCCAGCGGCGACAGGATCGGAAAGACCTGCCGCAAAAAGACGGTATCGAGGTGCTGGCGGTCGGAAAACTTGAGATCGACCCGGTCGACGATCTCGATGCCGTGGGTCTCCATCTCGCGGCGCAGCGCCGCCCAGGTCTGCTGCTGTGCGGCCATCAACCGGCGGGCATCCTCGCGGATCTGCACCAGCTGCTCGCCCGGGGTCAGCCCGTCGTGCGAGGGCGCGGTATGGCCCTCCTTCTGCAGCTCGCGCAGCCCGGCGACGCGGACGGTAAAGAACTCGTCGAGATTGGCGGCCGAGATCGACAGGAAGCGCAGCCGTTCGAGCAGCGGCACGCGCGGGTTTCCGGCCTCTTCCAGCACCCGCCAGTTGAAGCCGAGCCACGACATCTCGCGGTTGACGAAGCGGCCGGGGCCTTCGAGCGACTTTGACGGCAGGCTCACCGGCGCGGGGAAGTCCGAATTCAGGAAATCCGCCTGCGTCACGGCCGGGGTGTCCTGCAGATCGCGTGCCGCTTCCACTGTGAAACCCTCTCCTGCAGTCACTCGTCACCATCGCCCAGCCCGGCCACGGCGCGGCGGGCCATCTCGCGGCTCATCGGCTTGCCCAGGCCCAGCGCCATGTCATCAAGCGTCGCCACGATCCGCCGCGCGGCATCGAAAGACCGCGGCGCATGGCGCACAAGATAGGGGATCACGTCGGGGTTGGGGCTGATCTGACGGTCCGAGAACAGCTTGCCAAGCACCGCACCCAGCAGCTCGTCATCGGGCGGGTTGAGCGAGATCACCTGCGTGCCCTGAACCCGGCTTTTGAGGTCCGGCAGGTCGAGCGCCCAATGGGCCGGCTCCAGCGTCGTGGTCAGCAACAGCGCATGACCCTCGGCCAGCACCAGGTTGTGCAGGTGGAACATATGCGCCTCGGCATCGGCATCACCGGCGGCGGCCTCGGCATCCTCGATGCACAGCGGCGCCTGCGCCAGCTCGGCGACGCTGGCCTCCGGCAGGTCGACGGCGCTGATGATCCGCGCGCCGGCCATTTCGGCCCAGACATGGGCAAGGTGGGTCTTGCCGCTGCCGCGCGCGCCCTTGAGCACCAGCTTGCGGTTGGGCCAGTCGCGCCAGGTGTCGATCATCGCCAGCGCCACGGCGTTGGCGGGCGAGACATAGAAGTCCTCGCGCCCCAGCGCCGGCCGTGTGGTCAGATCGAACTTCAGTTGTCGCGTCATCGAAAATGCCTCGTGATCCTGGGGCCTAGTCATCGGACACCCCCAGGTACAATCGGCTGTCAAGATACTGCCGGGTGGCAAATCTGGCAATCACGCCGAAGGCCGCCGCCGCCGGCACTGCCACCAGCATCCCCACGAAGCCGAACAGCGAGCCGAAGACGCTGAGCGCCAGCAGCAGCCAGACCGGGTGCAGACCGACCGAGTCGCCCACCAGCTTGGGCGTCAGGAAGTTGCCCTCGATCACCTGGCCTATGACGAAGATCAGCGCCACGATGGCGATCTGCAGCCAGTCACCCCAGAACTGGAACAGGGCCAGCCCCACCGCCAGCGTGCCACCGACCAGCGCGCCGACGTAGGGGATGAAGGTGATCAGCCCGGCGATGAAGCCGACGATCAGACCGAACTGCAGCCCCGCCAGCATCAGCGCCACCGCGTAATAGGTGCCGAGGATCAGGCAGACCGTGCCCATGCCGCGGATGAAGCTGGCCAGCGTCTTGTCGATGTCGCGTGCCAGCTGGCGGACCACCGGCGCATGTTCGCGCGGCAGCAGCTCGTCGATGCGGGCAACCATCCGGTCCCAGTCGAGCAGCAGGTAGACCGAGACCACCGGCACGATGACGAACAGCAGCACCACGTTGATGATCGAGGCGGCCGAGGTCAGCACCGTCTCCAGGAGCTTGCCGCCGTATTCCTGCACCCGCTCGCCGATCGAGACCAGCGACTGCCTGACGGCGGATTCCGAATCCACCAGATCGGGGAAGCGCGAGACCAGAAAATCCTTGAGATTGGTGAAGAGCTGCGGCGCGATATCGACCAGGTCGGCGGCCTGGCGCACCAGCGTCGGCACCACCAGAAGCGACAGCAGCACGAAGATCACCAGCGCCAGCACGGTGATCACCGCCACCGAAGCCGCCCGGCTCAGCCCGGCCCGTTCCAGCCGGTCGGCCACCGGGTCGAGCAGATAGGCAATCGCCCCGCCGAGGATGAAGGGCAGGAGCACGTCGCCCAGGAACCACAGCACCACCGCGAAGGCCACCGCCGCGACACCCCAATATTTGAACTGTTCCTGTACCGGCAGGGCCATCTGGGCTTCCCCTTTGTTTGTCGATACATCGCCCGTTGCGGCCGTGGTTGCAAGGGCGAGCGCGGCGCGGTGGCATGGGGAAAACATCGCCTGTCGCGGCAGATTGCGCGGCGCGGGGCCCCTGCCCCTTGCCAAGGCTGCGCCCATGGCTCAAAACCCGGGGCAACTCCGGATTGCCAAAGGTCACGCGATGCGCCTCTCCCGCTACTTTCTTCCCGTCCTCAAGGAAAACCCCGCCGAGGCGCAGATCGTCAGCCACCGGCTGATGCTGCGGGCCGGCATGATCAAGCAGGCCAGCGCCGGGATCTACTCCTGGCTGCCCTTGGGCTTCAAGGTGCTGCGCAAGATCGAGAACATCATCCACGAGGAACAGGCCCGCGCCGGCCATATCGCCCTGCTGATGCCGACCATCCAGTCGGCCGATCTCTGGCGCGAGAGCGGGCGCTACGACGACTACGGCGAGGAAATGCTGCGCATGCGAGACCGCCATGACCGCGACATGCTGTTCACCCCCACCGCCGAAGAGCTGATCACCGACATCTTCCGCGCCCATGTGGGCAGCTACAAGGACCTGCCGCTGACGCTCTACCAGATCCAGTGGAAGTTCCGCGACGAGATCCGCCCGCGCTTCGGCGTGATGCGCGGCCGCGAATTCCTGATGAAGGACGGTTACAACTTCGATCTGACCAAGGAAGACGCGCTGCATTCCTACAACCGCCATCTTGTGAGCTATCTGCGCACCTATGAGCGGATGGGGCTGCAGGCGATCCCGATGCGCGCGGACAGCGGCCCGATCGGGGGCGACGATACCCATGAGTTCCTGGTTCTGGCCGAGACCGGCGAGTCGGAGGTGTTCTATGACAGCGAGATCACCGACCTGAAGTTCGGCGACCGCGAGATCGACTATGACGACAAGGCGGCCTGTCAGGCGGTGCTCGAGGAGTTCACCTCGCGCTATGCCCGCACCGACGAGACCCATGACGAGGCGCTCTTTGCCGAGGTGCCGGAAGACCGCCGCCGCACCGCGCGCGGCATCGAGGTCGGCCAGATCTTCTATTTCGGCACCAAGTACTCTGAGCCGATGGGCGCCACCGTCACCGATGACGCCGGCAACAAGGTGCCGGTGCACATGGGCTCACACGGCATCGGCGTTTCGCGCCTGCTGGGCGCCATCATCGAAGCGAGCCACGACGAGAACGGCATCATCTGGCCCGAGGGGGTGACGCCGTTCGACTGCGGGATCGTCAACCTCAAGCAGGGCGACGCAGAGGCCGACGCCGCCTGTGACGCGCTTTATGCCGCGCTCAAGGCGCTGGGTCTCGATCCGCTCTATGACGACCGCAAGGAGCGCGCCGGGGCGAAATTCGCCACCATGGACCTGATCGGCCTGCCTTGGCGGATCACCGTCGGGCCGCGGGGGCTGAAGAACGGCGTGGTCGAGCTGACCTCGCGCCGCACGGGCGAGAGCGAAGAGCTGCCGCCGGAAGAGGCAGTCAAGCGGATCGCGGCAATCTACGCAGACCTGTGAGACTTCGTGCGAGTGCCGGGGGCCCGGCGCTCGCGGTTTGCCTTTAAGTCATCGTCAGAGCGTGGCGCTGGCCCTTGCTGCGCGCGATGCCGGCTCTGCGCGCCACCTGATCCGGGCACGGCACCGCTCAGGGCGTGGCAAGCTGGCTCAGCACCCGGTCGCTCCACCGCGCGACGCGATGAGAGGTCTCAACCGAAATGTCCCGATCCTTGCCGGCCCGCATCTGTTCGGCCTGCTCCGCGATGCGCCGCCGCGCCGCGATCCGGACCATCGCCGGCAGAGCGGGCGTCGCCGCAAACGGTGCGATATCGGGCACATCGGTGAACCAGCCCTGATCGACCAGAACAATCGCCTCGGCAAAGGCCGGCGGGCGCCAGTAGAGCGTCGGGTCGATGATGCCGGACGGCAGATCATCCACCAGAACGACGTTGCCCGTCAGGTCCGCATGAACGCGCTGCCGGTCGAGCGCCGGGGGCGTGACATGCAGGCGCTCAAGCTGGCCATCGAACGGCGCGCCGTAGGCCGCCTGCCCCTCGCCCCATGCCACCCGGTCGGCCCGCGCCCAGGGGTCGTCGCGCCCGACAAGAGCCGGATCGTAGGGCAGATCGCGCAGCAGCGCATGGTAGGCGCGCGCGCCGCGCAGCGTCTGGGCCGTGTGCGTTGGCTGGGTCTCGCCCTTGATCCAGCGCCAGGCCGTCCAGCCGTCCACTTCCCACGCCCCCGACCTTGACCGAAGAGGTCTCTGAAACCGACAGTCCGGGTCCTCCGGCAGCTGCTCATGGGTGGTCGCCAGACACAGGGCCACGGCCGGACCGGGACTCGGCTTCAGGATGACACCGCCGGCCCGCCACGACGTGCCCATGCCACCGATGAGACGTTCGGCACGGACCCCTTCGGTGAACTCTTCATATGCTCTGATCGTCGGCTTTCGGAATGTCATCTGGCCGGGATAGCACCATCCGCCCACGCCGACATCCCCCACGCGGCGCATCTGCCAGCGGCGGCGCGCACGACCGGAGGCGATGCGCCCTGTCCGCACCCACCGCGGGTTCGATGAGTGCGCAATTCGCTCTTGGCCGCTGCAAATGGCCTGATAGGCTCCGGCGACAGCCTGCGTTTGCCTCAGACCCCCCGGGAGTTTCTCATTGCGCCAGACCCTTGCAGCGGCCGTACCTGCGGCCACTGACATCCGCGCCCAGATTTTTCCGACAGCAAGCGCCTTCCTGCTCGCCGGATCGGTGGTGCGCGATGAGGCGACCGCCTCGTCCGATCTGGACCTCGTGGTTGTGCTTGATCGCGTCGAGGCGGCGCAACGGCAGTCCTTCGTCTTTGACGGCTGGCCTGTCGAGGCGTTCATACACGATGCCCGGACCCTGGAGTATTTCTTTCGGCAGGTGGATCGCCCCACGGGCGTGCCGTCGCTGGCCAACATGGTCAGCGAGGCCATCGAGTTGCCGCAAGAGACGGACACCGGACGTTCCCTCAAAGACCTTGCAGGGCAGGTGCTGGACGAGGGTCCGATCCCTTGGGGCCAGACCGATCGTGACACCTCGCGCTACGTGATCAGCGACTTGGTCGAGGACATCCGCGCCCCGCGCAATTCGGACGAGCTTCGCATCGTGGCCGCGCGTCTCTACGCCGCCCTCGCCGATCATTTCCTGCGCTCGAGGGGGCTCTGGTCCGCCAAGGGCAAGAGCATTCCCAGACGGCTCAGGCGCGTCGATCCCGAGTTCCAGCAAAGGGCGACAGAGGCCTTTGAGGCGGCCATCCTTGCGGAGGACACCGATCCCGTCATCCGCCTGTGCGAAAATGTCCTCGAACCCGATGGCGGATTTCTCTTCGAGGGCTACACCCGACAGGCCCCGAAAGAGTGGCGCATGCCCGACCCGTGAATAGCGCGGCGTCGTCCCAGCCTCATCTGTCACTGCGGACGACAACCGCTGCGCACACCGCGCGGCCGGTGGCACGTCACGGACGTTCCCGCGACCGCAAGGCCCCCGCAACCAAAGCCGCATTGCCCAGCCCTCGCCAATCCGCTACCCATCCTGGATCAACCGTCAACCGAGGGCCCCGCCGATGAGCCGCATCATCGAGATCGATCTGGACGACGCCAACCTGCCGCCGCCCACCCCCGAGGTCGAGCAGGAGCGCAAGGTGGCGCTCTTCGACCTGATGGAGCAGAACTCCTTTGCCCTACCCGCCCGCGACGGCGCGCAGGTGCCGCCCGGCCCCTACCGGCTGACGCTCTGTATCCGCGACAAGCGGCTGGTCTTCGACCTCAGCACCGAGGACCACCAGAAAGCCGCCGAGTTCCACCTCTCGCTCAGCCCGTTCCGGCAGGTGGTCAAGGACTACTTCCACATCTGCAAAAGCTACTTCGACGCGGTCAAGAAGCTGCCCGCCAGCCAGATCGAGACCATCGACATGGCCCGCCGCGGCATCCACAACGAGGGCGCCCGCATCCTGCAGGAGCGGCTCGACGGCAAGGCCGAGCTCGACAATGACACCGCGCGACGGCTGTTCACCTTGATCTGCGTCCTGCACTTCGGAGCCTGAGCCGGTGACGCGCCCGCTGCCGCAATCCGTCCTCTTCTGCTGCGATCACAACGCCGTGCGCTCGCCGATGGCCGAGGGCATCATGAAGAAATTCTTCGGCCTGCAGACCTATGTGCAGTCGGTCGGCGTGCGCAACGATCTGGAAATCGACGGCTTCGCAATCTCGGTCTGCCAGGAGATCGGGGTGGAGCTTGACCGTCACCGCTCGCGCTCCTTCGACGAGCTTGAGTTGATGGGCGAGGCGCTGTCCTCCTTCGACCTGGTGGTGGCGCTCTCGCCCGCCAGCCAGCACCGCGCGCTCGAGCTGACGCGGTTCTTTCACCTGACGGTGGAGTACTGGCCGATCATGGACCCCACCGGCCAGGGCGAGACCCGCGCCGCCAAGCTCGCCGCCTATCGCCAGACCCGCGACCAGATTGTCAGCCAGCTCAAGGCCGACTGGGGGGCGGTGCGGGCGTGATGTGACCCCCGAAAAACGCATGGGGCGACATGGCATACGACTTCCGAGCCGCGTTGTTGTGGCACTTGAAACACCACCAGACGAGGATTGCCGAACTCGCCCGAAACACCGGTCTCAAAACACGGGCGGGGTTGTCGACGACGGTCGAGAATGCCGTTCGCTTTGCAGAGCACTACGGCAAGAGCGTGGATGACTTCATCAGGCTGAGGGAGAACAACGATGTTCGCCGCATTCTGGCGATGCTTGACCAGCTTCAACCCGACGAGCACCGGCTCGTGATCGCCCGGGCTTCGGGGAATTATCGATAAGCATCATTAAGGCGCGGACCACGGCTGAGACTTCGCCCCAACGAAGGTGCAAGCCGTCGCAGGCCGCGGCGCGGCGTCCCTCGGGTGGTTCGGAAGCACCTTATCCCAGCCAAATCCGTAGAAGATCAGAGCGACGCGGTTGATGCAGGCTATCGGCGTGCCGATGACCGCTCTGAATCAACCGTCACCGAACCGTCACCTCTGGATGTGTCGCCGATCCAACCTATCTTTGTATCGCCCCCTGCCGCGATGGAGCCGTGCCATGAAATCGTATCTCCAAGCCACCGCCCTAGCCGCCTGCCTCGCCCTGCCCGCCGCCGCGCAGCAAGCCGAGGAAGAGGACAGTTTCAACCTGATGGAGGAAGGTGCCCGGCTGTTCTTTCGCGGGCTGATGGACGAGATGGAGCCGGCCCTGCGCGAGCTCGAAGGCATGGCCCGAGAGATCGAGCCCAACCTGCGCAGCTTTGTCAGAGAGATGGGCCCGGCGCTGCGCGAGCTGATGACCGAGGTCGAGGACTGGAGCGCCTATCACCCGCCAGAGATCCTGCCCAATGGCGACATCATCATCCGCCGCAAGACCCCGCAGGAGATGCTCGACGCGCCGGTGACCGGCGAGGACGAGATCGAGCTCTAGGCGGCCGCCCGCTGCCTGCGGCCGAAGAGCCGCCGCAGCAACGACAGGAGCGCGCCCACCACCAAGAGCCCCGTCAGGTAGCCGACGCCGGCAAAGGTCACGCCCTCGAAAGTGGCCGGCACCGCCGGTTTGTAGGCCTGCCAGGCACGTTCGGCGATGGTGCTGTCGGTCATCCGGGTGGCGAAATAGGCCCGGGTGAAGGGCCCGGCCCCCTCGAGCGCCGCGAGGTCCGCTGACAGCCGGTCATGGCGCTCGATCGTCGCCGCCATGGTCACCGACCGGGCGCGGGCCAGCGATTCGCCGCGCGACAGCTGCGACAGTGCCTCCGCGGGGCTCAGCCCGACCGCCGCCGCATCCGCCTCGAACTCCGAGACCATCCGCGACAGCTCGTCCACCGCGCCGCCCAGCCGCTGGGCGTATTGCTGCGAGAACTCGGGGAACTGCGACAGGCCCACCGCGCCGGTGATGCCCCCCGCGAGGCTCAGGGCTTTTGCTAGCATGGTCTGTCCTGTTGGCTCTGCTCGTGGTCAGCATAGGCCGCGGCCCGAGGCCCGATCAAGCCCGGGTTACAGCAACTCCTGCACCCGCTCCGGCGGCCGGCAGAGGCGCACCCCCTTGGGGCTGCAGACCAGCGGCCGCTCGACCAGCTCGGGATGCGCCACCATGGCGTCGAGAATCGCGTCGTCGCTGGGGGCCTCGTCCAGCAGGCCAAGCTCCTTTGCCGGTCCCCGGCCGCTGCGCAGCGCCTCGCGCGGGGTGAGGTCGGCCACCGCGAAAAGCGCCTGCAGCTGCGGCTTGCTCCATCCGGCCTTGAGATACGGCACCACCACCGGCTCCTGCCCCGCGGCGCGGATCAGCTCGAGCGTGGCGCGGGATTTCGAGCAGTTCGGGTTGTGAAAGATCACGATGGCCATGGCGTCACCCGTTCAGCTTGCGCAGCCGCGCGGTGACCGAGAGCCCATGCGCCTCGAGGCTTTCCGATTGCGCCAGCACCTCGGCGGCCGGGCCGCAGGCGCGCAGGGCGTCCGGCGACATCTTCGACAGGGTGGTGCGCTTCATGAAGTCGAGCACCGAGAGGCCGGAAGAAAACCGCGCCGAGCGGGCGGTGGGCAGCACGTGGTTCGGGCCGCCGACGTAATCGCCGATCGCCTCTGGCGTCCATTGGCCGAGGAAGATCGCACCGGCGTGGCGGACCTTGGCACTCAGCGCCTCGGGGTCGGCGACACAGAGCTCGAGATGCTCGGGCGCGATCCGGTCCGACAGCTCGGCGGCCTCGGCGAGGTCGGTCACCGTGATCACCGCGCCGAAATCGCGCCAGCTGGCGCCGGCGATGGCGCGGCGTTCCAGCGTTTCGAGGCGCTTGTCGACCGCCTCGGCAACCGCGCGGCCAAAGGCCTCGTCATCGGTGATCAGCAGGGACTGCGCGCTCTCGTCATGCTCGGCCTGGCTCATCAAGTCGAGGGCGATCCAGTCGGGATCGTTATCCCTGTCGGCGATCACCAGAATCTCCGACGGGCCGGCGATCATGTCGATCCCCACCTTGCCGAAGACCCGGCGCTTGGCGGCGGCGACGAAGGCATTGCCTGGCCCGGTGATCTTGTCGACCGGGGCGATGGTCTCGGTGCCATAGGCCAGCGCCGCAATCGCCTGGGCGCCGCCGATGCGATAGACCTCGTCGACGCCGGCAATTTTCGCCGCCAGCAGCACCAGCGGGTTCACCACCCCGTCGGGCGTCGGCACGGTGATCGCCAGCCGGTCGACGCCGGCCACCTTGGCCGGGATCGCGTTCATCAGCACCGACGACGGATAGGAGGCCAGCCCGCCCGGCACGTAGAGCCCGGCGGCAGAAACCGCGGTCCAGCGCCAGCCCAGCGTCGCGCCCTCGGGGTCGGTCCATTGCTGGTCGTCGGGCAGTTGCCGCACGTGGTAGGCGCGGATGCGTTCGGCTGCGGTTTCCAGCGCCTGGCGCTCGGCCGCGGGCACCTTGGCGCACTGCGCTTCGATCTCCTCGGCGGAGAAGGCCATGCCGGCGGGGTCGAGCGTCATCCGGTCGAAGCGCTCGGTCAGCTCGATCACCGCCCGGTCACCGCGGGCGCGCACATCGGCGATGATCCGCGCTACCGTGTCGTCGACATCGGGGCTGTCTTCGCGCTTGGCACCCAGCAGGGCGCGGAACTTGGCCTCGAAATCGGGCTGTGAGGTTGACAGAAAGACGGGCATGGCGGGCTCCTGATGGCTCCCGCGAGACATAGACCGCCGGGGGGCAAGGCTCAAGCCGGGGTCAGGCCGGGGCTGGGGCCAGGTCGGAACTGCGGCCGGGCAAGGAACCGGCCGGCTGCCAGTCCATGGGCTTGCATGCCTCTGGCCGCGTTCGAGGGTCTCTTCGTCATCGCCGGGGAACACGATGCTGAGCTGCGTCCCGGTCGCGGTCAGGGAAACGCGGCCGAAGGGGACGTCAATGGCCGGTGACCAACCCCGCCCCGGACCTGCTCCAGGGGCTCTTGGTTCGCGGTGAGGCTCCGAGGCGCGCGGGAGATCGAGGCCGAGGGGGAGGCCCCGGATCACGTCCGAAGCGCGGGCGATAGGGTGTTGCCGGGCACAGACCTTACAACACCCGGATCACGTCCTTGCCGACCGAGAGCACATAGCCGCGCCGGGCGATGTTGCGCACCAGCAGCGTGCTGACCAGCTGGTTGCCCAGCCCGTCGCGCAACCGCTTGATCCGGGTGGCGTCGGCGGCCCCGCCGCAATCGAGCTCGGGCCGGATCACGTTCGCAGCACGGGCGATAGGGTGTTGCAGGGCACAGACCTTACAACACCCGGATCACGTCCTTGCCGACCGAGAGCACATAGCCGCGCCGGGCGATGTTGCGCACCAGCAGCGTGCTGACCAGCTGATTGCCCAGCCCGTCGCGCAACCGCTTGATCCGGGTGGCGCCGGCGGCCTCGTCGCAATCGGGCTCCGGCCGGCCCGAGATCATCGCCTCGATCTGCGCGCCGGTCAGCACCTCCTCGTCCATCCGCGCCTCGGCGAGCACGCAGAGCGTCTCGATCGCGGCATCGGTCAGCTTGAAGCCCATGTTGTTGAGATAGACGGTCTTTTCATCCCGGCTGATCAAAAGGGACGAGACCTGAATGCCGGATTGCTCGATCTGAGCCATCCGCCGGTTGAGCGCCACCAGCATCACCAGGAACACCAGCGTGGCAATCAGCAGCCCGGCGGCAAACACCAGCAGCACGAAGATCACCACCCGGTAGGAGGTCAGGGTCTCGGAAAAGGCAGTGCCGGAGAGCGCGAGGATCTCCAAGAGCTTGATCTCGGCATCGCTGGTCAGCGCATCGTTCTCGACAAAGATGCGCTCGACCCGCGCGTTGAAGGCATTGGCGTCCGGCAGGTTGAGAAACAAGAACACCGCCGCCAGCGCCAGGATCGCCACCACGGCGGCAATGCCCCAGGTCACCACCCGGTTGCCCGAACGGCGCAGCTCTGCGGCGCTGGTCTCGCTCTCGATCACATCGGCCTCCGGTGTCTGACCGGGGCATGACGCATGAGGCCGCGCCCGGCGTCAACCGGGCTCACTCTTCGCGCACCGAGAGCACCTTGAGCAGGGTCTGCCCCTGCCGCGCCAGTTCGGCCCGGAGCTGCGCCTCGGCGTTCTCCTGCGTGCAGGCGCCGCGGATCGGCGCGATGTCATAGAACAGCGCCAGCGGGTTGTCGCGCTTGGCCTTGAACTCGGCCAGACAGGCGGCCCCGGCCGTGGCCGGCAGCAGGCCCGCAAGGGCGACAAGGGCAATATGTGACAGGGTTTTCCTCATCTCTCCAAGCTGCGCGATCTGGCGGTGTTTTTCAATAACACCCGCCGGTTTACCCGTGGGTTATCCGATAACAGCGGCCTGATATTGCCTGTCTTTGCGTCCGGGCTGCACGGTTGTCCTGTCGCTGGTCCGCGGTTCGGGCATCCCCCCCGATGCGGACCCCTGAAGGAAATGAAAGAGGTGTCGCAGAAAGGACAGTCACATGTCGCGCAAGTTCACCAGCTCTCTATTGGCCGCTGCCATGGCCCTGACCAGCTTGACCGCCGCCCCGGCGGCGGCCGAGCACAACCGCAACTTCGACAGGTTCATCGCCGGCGCCGGCACGATCCTGCTGCTCAACCATCAGTCAGGCCAGCCCTCGGGCCGGGCCGACCTGCGGCGGGGCCATGATAACCGGCATGGCGAATTCCGCGACCGGCGCCACAAGAAGCACGGTGGTTTTCGCAACCTGCGCCGCGCGCCGCTGCCGGGCTATTGCCTGAGACGGATCCGAACCCACCACGGCCCGGTGCGCATGTTCGGCCAGCGCTGCCTGCAACGCAACTACCGCCAGGCCGACTGGCTGCCGGGCGCCTGCCGGATGCAGGTGCGCACCTGGCGCCACGGCCGCAAGGTGACCCGGGTCGGCTATCATCCCCGCTGCCTGCACCATCGCGGTTACCGGGTGGACGGACGACGTTAACGCTCGATCATGGTCGCACGCGATCGGGCTGAGGTGCAGGTTTTGTAACCCCTGCAACCTGCACCGCGCCGGGGCGCTCTCCTTACCGGGGGCGCCCCGGTCTGTTTTTCGCCGGCCGGGCCGGACAGGGGCTGATTCGCGCTTGAAAACGCCGCCCGCTCGGGCCACTCCGGGGGCATGACACTGCCCGACACGAGTTTCGAAGACGCCGCCCGCGCCGAGGGCTTCCTGCGCATTGCCGGGGTGGACGAGGTCGGCCGCGGCCCGCTGGCCGGGCCGGTGATGGCCGCGGCGGTGATGCTCGATCCGGTGCGCGTGCCGATGGGGCTCAACGATTCCAAGATGTTGTGCGAGAGTCGGCGCTCTGCGCTGGTGAGCGAACTCGAGGGCTGCGCCCGCATCGGCCTCGGCACCGCCAGCGTCGAGGAGATCGACAGCCACAACATCCTGCGCGCCAGCCACATCGCCATGCTGCGAGCGGTCGCGGCGCTGCCGGAGCCGCCGGACTTTCTGCTGATCGACGGCAACCTGCTGCCGCGCGGGCTGACCCTTCCGGCGCGCGCCATCGTCAAGGGCGACAGCCGCTCGGTGTCGATCGCGGCGGCCTCAATTGTGGCCAAAATCAGGCGGGATTATGTCATGCGGGATTTGGCGCAACACTTCCCCGGATACGGCTGGGAAACCAACGCCGGTTACCCGACGAAATCGCACAAGGCGGCGCTGACAAATCTTGGGGTGACCCCACACCATAGACGTTCGTTTAAACCGGTCCACAATATCTTGTATCAAGAGAAAAACTTAACCCCTTGATTCAAAAAAGAAATTGACCACGATTCGCCTTTGACTCATCCTGTCCGCAACCAATGAGTGCGATAACGCACCGGGGACAGAGGCAGAATATGAAGACGAAAACCACGACCGAGGGGGCGTCCGCGCTTCCGTTGAACACGATTCTTGCCGGCGACTGCATCGAGGTGATGCAACGCCTGCCCGAGAAATCTATCGATCTGATCTTTGCGGATCCGCCCTATAATCTGCAGCTCAAGGGCGATCTGCACCGGCCCGATAATTCCCGTGTCGATGCCGTCGATGACCACTGGGACCAGTTCTCGTCCTTTGCCGCCTACGACAAGTTCACCGAAGCTTGGCTCGCCGCCGCGCGCCGGCTGCTCAAGCCGGGCGGCGCGATCTGGGTGATCGGCTCGTATCACAACATCTTCCGCGTCGGTGCGGCGATGCAGAACGCCGGGTTCTGGATCCTCAACGACGTGGTCTGGCGCAAGTCGAACCCGATGCCGAACTTCCGCGGCAAGCGATTCACCAACGCGCATGAGACGATGATCTGGGCCTCCAAGGAAGAAGGCGCGAAATACACCTTCAACTACGAGGCGCTGAAAGCGCTGAACGAGGGCATCCAGATGCGTTCGGACTGGGTGCTGCCGATCTGCAACGGCGGCGAGCGGCTCAAGGACGAGGCCGGCGACAAGGCGCATCCGACGCAGAAGCCGCAATCGCTGCTGCACCGGGTGCTGGTGGGCTCCACCAACCCCGGCGACGTGGTGCTCGATCCGTTCTTTGGCACCGGCACCACCGGCGCGGTCGCCAAGATGCTGGGCCGCGACTTCATCGGCATCGAGCGCGAGGCGGCCTATCGCAAGGTCGCCGAGGCGCGGCTGTCCAAGATCCGCAAGTTCGCGCGCGAGGCGCTGGAGGTCACCGCCTCGAAACGCGCCGCGCCGCGCATTCCCTTCGGCCAGTTGGTCGAGCGTGGCATGCTGCGTCCCGGCGAAGAGCTCTATTCGATGAACGAGCGGCACAAGGCCAAGGTGCGCGCCGACGGCACGCTGGTCGGCGGCGATGTGCGCGGCTCGATCCACCAGGTGGGCGCGGCGCTGGAAGGCGCACCGTCGTGCAACGGCTGGACCTACTGGCACATCAAGCGCGACGGCAAGTCGGTGCCGATCGACGTCTTCCGCCAGCAGATCCGCGCCGAAATGGGCCACCGCCCGAACTGATTTCTTTCTCAGAGAGACCATCTTACCGCCGGTGCCCGTCCTCGCGACGGCACCTACCTTGCCCCGCCTGTCGGCGGGGCTTTTTTGGTTTCCAAGGTCCGTTTTGACCGAAGTCGCCGTCCCGGACCCCGATCCGGGGCCTCACCGCCCATATCGCAGAGACCCCGGGTCAGGCCCGGGCCGTGGACGTCAATTCGCCTCGTCACGCCACGCCCCCCTACCCTCCCGCACCGTCCCGGACCTGATCCGGGACCTCGCCGCTCGTATCGCAGAGGCCGCGAGTCAGGCCCGGGGTGCGGACGTCAATTCGCCTCGTCACGCCACGCCCCCCTACCCTCCCGCACTGTCCCGGACCCCGATCCGGGACCTCGCCAGCAGAATCGCAAAGCGCCCCGGTCAAACCCCGGAGCACGCCGCTCCCCTGTCGCGCCCCTCAGCCGACGCCCGCGCTGCACCGCCTCCCGACCACCGGAACCCGCCCCCTTCCGCCGCGTTGGCCAATCGGATAAGCCGGCCCCAGCCCGTCACGCCCTGCCAAGAGGCCCTAGCACATCATGAAACCCATCCGCCTGATCTCCGGCATCTTCACCGTCGGGATATGGACCCTGCTGAGCCGCGTTCTGGGCGTCATCCGCGAGGTGATGATCCTCGGGCTGATCGGACCCGGCCCGGTGATGGACGCCTTCGTCGCCGCCTTCCGACTGCCCAACATGTTCCGCCGGTTCTTCGCCGAGGGCGCGTTCAACGCCGCCTTCGTGCCGATGTTCTCCAAGCGGGTCGAGGCAGCCGAAGACCCCGAGGGCTTCGCCTCGGAAGCCGCCTCGGGGCTGGCCTTCATCCTGCTCTGCCTGACCGGGCTGTCGCTGGCGTTCATGCCGGCGCTGGTCTGGGCCACCGCCGAGGGCTTTGCCGGCTCCGAACGCTTCGACCTTACGGTCAGCTACGGCCGGGTGGTCTTTCCCTATGTGCTCTTCATCTCGCTGGCGGCGCTGTTTTCCGGCATGCTCAACGCCTCCGGGCATTTCGCCGCCGCGGCCGCCGCGCCGTCGCTGCTGAATATCTTCGTGATCGCCACCATGGGCATCGCCGCGCTGATGGGCGGGCCGGTGGCTCAGACGCTGATCTGGACCATCCCCTTCTCCGGCATCGCCCAGCTGGCGCTGGTCTGGGTGGCGGTGCGCCGCGCCGGCTATCGCCTCGACTGGCGCTGGCCGCGGCTGACGCCCGACATGAAGCGGCTGGCGGTGGTGGCGCTGCCGGCGGCGCTGGCCGGCGGGGTGATGCAGGTCAACTTGCTGGTGGGTCAGCAGGTCGCCTCGCATTTCGACAAGGCGGTGGGCTGGCTCTATGCCGCCGACCGGCTTTACCAGCTGCCGCTGGGCGTGGTCGGCATCGCCGCCGGCATCGTGTTGCTGCCAGACCTGTCGCGGCGGCTGAAAGCCGGTGATGACAGCGGCGCCCGCGATGCGCTGTCGCGCGCCAGCGAGTTCGCCTTCATCCTGTCGCTGCCCTGCGCCGTGGCGCTGGTGGTGATCCCGCTGCCGCTGGTCTCGGTGCTGTTCGAGCGCGGCGCCACCGGCCCCGACGACAGCGCCGCCATTGCCGTGGCGGTGGCGGTTTACGGTCTCGGGCTGCCGGCCTTCATCCTGCAGAAGCTGCTGCAGCCGCTCTATTTTGCGCGCGAGGACACCAAGAGCCCGTTCCGCTATGCCGTCTGGTCGATGGTGATCAACGCCGCGGCGGCGATCGGCCTGTCCTATGTCATCGGCTGGATCGCCCCGGCGGTGGCCACCACGCTGGCCGGCTGGGCCATGGTCTGGCTCTTGGTGCGCGGCAGCCGCAAGTTCGGCGACACGGTGCGCTTTGACGCGCGGTTCCGCCGGCGGATCTGGCGCATTGTCCTCGCGTCACTGGCGATGGGACTGGTGCTCTGGGGCTTGAATGCGGCGCTGGGGCGCTACCTCACGATGGACTACATCCGCTACCCCGCCCTCGCGGCACTGATCTTGTTGGGCAGCCTGAGCTACTTCGCCTTCGGACAGCTCTTTGGCGCCTTCACCTACCGAGACGTCACCGGCGCGATACGCCGAAGGAGAGCCTGACCATGCTACGCCCGCTGATCACCGCGTCCCAAGGATTTCCGGCGCTTGAACAGCTGGCGGAGGAAGCGCAGGACACGCTCTACATGTCCTTCCGCATCTTCGACCCCGAAACCCGGTTGCATGGCGAGGGTCCGCGGTCGCGCGGGCTCGAGACCTGGGCCGACCTGCTGGCCGAGACGGTGGCGCGCGGGGTCAAGCTGCGGCTGCTGCTGGCGGATTTCGATCCCTTCTTCACCCCGGACCTGCACCGTCTGGCCTGGGCTTCGGCCAATCGCATCCACGCGGTGGCCGAGGGCGATGTTCAGGTGCTCTGCGCGCCCCATGGCCAGGCCGCCGGCTGGCTCTGGCGGCTGATCATGCGCGGGACCCTGCGCAAGCGCGTGGCCGAGCTGCGCAAGGAGGACCGCGCCCACCTGACGCCGGTGGAAAAGGCTGCGCTCAAGGGGGCGGCGCATCTGCGGCCGGTGACCATCCACCAGAAATTCGCCATCGCCGATGGCGTCCGCGGGATGATCGGCGGGCTCGACATCAACGAGCGACGCTATGACACGCCGAACCACGAGCGGCCGCCCGAAGACACCTGGCACGACGTCTCGATGCGCATCGACGGCGGCTTTTGCACCACGCTGCAGCGCCATTTCATCGATTGCTGGAACCGCTCGCTGCCCTGCGGGCAGGCCCCCGACGGCGTCACCCCCACCAAGCTGGCAGAGCCTGCCGACAGCGCCGAGGACGATGGCGGTCACAGGCTGCTGCGCACCCTCTCGACCCCCTGCCCCGGGATCAGCCGCCTCGGCCCCCGGCCAGAGGTGCGCGAGATCGAGGCCGGCATCCTGAACGCCGTCGAGGCGGCCCGCGACAGCCTCTATATCGAGACCCAGTTCCTGCGCCACCGGCCGGTGATCGATGCGCTGGTCGCCGCCGCCGAGCGGCCGGGGCTCGATCTGATCCTGATCCTGCCGCCCTTTGCCGAGCGGGTGCTGTTTGACGGCGACACCGGCTGGGACGCGCGTCATGCCCATGCGTTGCAGGCTCGGGCCATCATGCGCCTGCAGGACGCCTTTGGCGCCCGCTGCGCCATCATCGCCCCGGCCCAGCCCCGGCCCGCCCCCAAGGGCAGCCCGGCGGTCCATGGCGCCGGGCCGGTCTATGTGCATTCCAAGGTGATGCTGGTCGACGATCGCATCGGCATTGTCGGATCGGCCAATCTCAACGGCCGCTCGCTGCGCTGGGACACTGAAGCCTCGGTGCGCTTCGATACGTCCGCCGCCATCGAAGAGCTGCGGCAAAGCCTCGCGCAGGTCTGGCTGGGCGAGAGCGACGGGGATATCTCGCGCGCCGCGATCTGGCGGCAGAGGGCCGAGGAAAACGCCGCCCTGCCCCCCGACGACCGCCGGGGGTTCGTGCTGCCCTATCCGCTGCAGAAGGTGCGCCGGTTTTCCCGCCTGCTGCCGATTTTGCCGGACGACATGTTCTGACCGGAATGCGACCGGCCAGGCACCGGGCCGATTTTCAGGAACAAGCCGCGCCTCCCGGGCATTACCTGTTGGACCGACTTCGGCCGGCGCAGGGAGGCGCGGTGACCATGTTCGCACAGACAGAGCCCCGTGGCTGACGGCAGCGGCATCAAGGATCCGCCAGCGGCGCCGAAAGTGCCGGGGCTGATCTATTACCCCGATGCCAAGCCCGGCATCACCCGTCGCCGCGCCGGCCGCGGCTTTGCCTATTATGCCCCCACCGGCAAGCTGATTCGCGACAAGCTCGAACGCGCGCGGATTATCGGCATCGCGGTGCCGCCGGCCTATGAGGACGTCTGGATCACCCCGCATCTCAACGGTCACCTGCTGGCCACCGGCCGCGATGCAAGGGGCCGCAAGCAATACCGCTATCACGCGGACTGGGCGGCGCATCGCGCGGCCAGCAAGTTCGAGCAGCTCGCTGCCTTTGGCCGTTCCCTGCCGCGTCTGCGCGGCTGCATCGCGCGCTGGCTGAAGGCCGAAGCCGGCAGTCAGGAGCTGGCGGTGGCGGCGGTGCTGGCCCTGATCGACCGCGCCTCGATCCGGGTCGGCAACCCCGCCTATGCCCGCGAGAACCACACCTATGGCGCCACAACGTTGCAGCCGCGCCACGTGAGCCTCGAAGACGACCACATCGAGATTTCCTTTCCCGCCAAGGGCGGCACGCGGGTGACCCAGACCCTGCGTGGCAAGGCGCTGCAAAAGGCACTGTCGCGCATCCACGACCTGCCCGGCGCCGAGCTGGCCACCTGGACCGATGCCGACGGCACGCCGCGCAATGTTCGATCGGACCACGTCAACGCCGCGATCGCCGAGATCTGCGGCGAGGGGGTCACGGCCAAGACCTTTCGCACCTGGAACGGCACCCGCGCCAGCTTTGCCCTCGCCCTGCGCCCCGGGCCTCTGACCCTGGGTGCGATGGCCGACTGTGCTGCCGAGGCGCTGGGCAACACCCCCGCCATCGCCCGCTCGAGCTACATCCACCCCGAGGTGCTCGACCTCGCGCGGCTGGAGCCCGAGGCGCGCGCGGCCCGGCTGGCCCGCCTCAAGATCGACGAGATCGCCGGGCTGCGGGCCGGCGAGGCCGAGCTGATCGGTTTTCTCGAGGGCTGAGCCCGCCGGAACAATCCTGCGCGCCGGAGGTTGGGACACGAAAGGAGCCCCGGCCGATGACTGATGCGCAGCTGCCCCGAACCACCCCAGAAGGGAGGGTCTGAGCATGGCCCCCCGCGCCCTCTGGAAGGGCCAGCTTCGCCTGTCGCTGGTGTCGATCCCGGTCGAGCTCTATTCCGCCACCCGCACGGCGGCGAAGATCTCGTTTCGCCAGATCCACCAGCCCTCTGGCAAGCGCATTCGCTATGAGAAATCGGTGCCCGGCATCGGCCCGGTCGACAGCGACGAGATCGTCAAGGGCTACGAGGTCGGCGACGACGAGTACATCCTGCTCGATCCCGACGAGCTCGACGCGATCAAACTGGAGACCAAGAAGACGCTGGAGCTGGTGCAATTCGTCGACATGTCGGAAATTCCACCCATCCATTTCGACAAGCCCTATTACCTCGTCCCCTCGGACGAGCTGGCGCAGGACGCCTACCGTGTGGTGCGCGACGCCTTGCGCCAGTCCGGCAAGGCCGGGATCGGCCAGCTCACCATGCGCGGCAAGGAGTACCTTGCCGCCGTGCGCCCCTGCGGCGATGGTATCCTGCTGGAAACCCTGCATTACGCCGACGAGCTGCGCGATGCCGAGCCGATGTTTTCGCAGATCGAGGATGCCAAGGCCGACAAGGACCTGCTGGAGGTCGCCACCTCGCTGATCGACCGCAAGACCGCGCCCTTCGATGCCTCGAGCTACACCGACAGCTATGCCGCGGCCCTGCGCGACCTGCTCGAGGCCAAGCAGAAGAACAAGAAGACCCCGCGCGTCAGCACCGGCGACGAGGGCGAAGCCCGGGGCGAGAACGTGGTCGACCTGATGGCGGCGCTGAAGGAGAGCCTGAAGACCGCCGAGAAGAAAGGACGCGGCCGCAAGAAGAAGGCGTCCTAGATGGCCGAGGCCCCCGACAAGCTCTCCGATTACGTCAGCAAGCGCGATTTCACCCGCACCAAGGAGCCGCAGGGCGGCGCGCCGACCCGCGCCGACGGCAAGCTGGGCTTCGTGGTGCAGAAACACGATGCCACACGTCTGCACTACGATTTCCGGCTGGAATGGGAAGGGGTGCTGCTCAGCTGGGCGGTCACCAAGGGCCCGAGTCCCGATCCGGGCGAGAAACGCCTCGCGGTGCGCACCGAGGACCACCCGCTGGAGTATGCCAGCTTCGAAGGCACAATTCCCAAGGGCGAATACGGCGGCGGTACGGTGATGCTCTGGGACACCGGTACATGGGAGCCGGTGGAGGACATCGCCAAGGGGCTGAAAGCCGGCAAGCTGAAGGTGCGGCTGCACGGCCAGCGGATGCAGGGCGGCTGGGCGCTGGTGCGGATGCGGACCAAGGGCAAGCGCGAGAACTGGCTCCTGATCAAGGAGCGCGACGATCTGGCCGGCGAGGACGCCGAGGCGCTGACCCGCGATTTCATGACCTCGATCACCACCGGGCGCAGCATGGAGGAGATTGCCGAGGGGCTGGAGAAGCCCGCCGACCGGCCGCGCAAGAAGAAGCCGCCGAAGTTCCGCGACGTGCAGCTCGCCACGCTCTACAAGCAGGCGCCCGAGGGCGACGACTGGTCCCATGAGATCAAGTTCGACGGCTACCGCACCCTGGCGGCGCTGGGCAAGGGCGGCACGCGGTTCTACACCCGCAATGGCAAGGACTGGACCGACCGCTACGGGCCGCTGGCGGAGGCTTTCGCCACCCTGCCCTGCGACGCCGCACTGATCGATGGCGAGGTGATGGCAGCGCGGATCGAGGGCTCGGCGTTTTCCTCGCTGCAGCGGGCCTTGTCGGAGGGCGGACCGCTGGTCTTTGTCGCCTTCGACCTGCTGTCACTCGACGGCAAGGACATGGCGAAACTGCCGCAGGAAGAGCGCCGCGACGAGTTGGCGCTGCTGCTGGCCGGCCTGCCCAAGGACGGCGCGCTGCGGATGAGCGACCATGTCATCGGCCACGGGCCGGAGGTCCATGCCCAGGCTTGCGAGGGCGGTGCCGAGGGGATCATCTCGAAACGCCGCGACGCGCCCTATCGCGGCAGCCGCACCAAGGCCTGGCGCAAGATCAAATGCTCGCGCCGGCAGGAGTTCGTGATCGGCGGCTTCAGCCCGTCCGACAAGCCCGGCCGGCCCTTCGCCTCGCTGCTGATCGGCTCGAACGAGGATGGCAAGCTGCGCTATCGCGGCCGCGTCGGCACCGGCTTTGACGAGGCGGGCTTTGCCCGGCTGCAAAAGGCGATGAAACCGCGCAAGACCTCTCCCTTTGCCGAGGTGCCCAGAGACGCCGCCCGCGGCGCAAAGTGGGTCACCCCGGCACTGGTGGCGGAGGTCGAGTTCACCGAGTTCACCGATGACGGCTATGTCCGCCACGGCAGCTATCTGGGCCTGCGTGAGGACAAGACGGCGGGCGACGTGCATCTCGAAACCGGCAAGGAGAGCGACGTGGAGACCACCGTTCTGGGCACCAAGATCACCAGCGCCGACCGGCGGGTCTTTCCCGAGGCCGGCTGCACCAAGCTCGACATCGCGCAGCATTACGCCCGCGTCGGCAAGCGGATGATGGCGCTGATGTCACACCGGCCGCTGTCGCTCTATCGCTGTCCCGGCGGGCTGGAGGACAGTTGTTTTTTCCAGAAACACGCCGGCACCCTGCCAGATGCGGTTTCACGCGTCGAGATCGAGGAAAGCGACGGCAAGACCGCTGAATACCTCTACGCCACCCGCCCCGAGAGCCTGGTGGCGGCGGCGCAGATGGGCACGGTGGAGTTCCACATCTGGGGCGCGCGCACCGACCGGCTCGACCGGCCTGACCGGCTGGTGTTTGATCTCGACCCCGATGAGGGGCTGGGGTGGGAAAGCGTGCGCGACGCCGCCTGCGAGCTGCGCGACCGGCTGCAGGATCTGGGGCTGGCCTCTGGCGCGATGGTCACCGGTGGCAAGGGGGTGCATGTCTGGCTGCCTTTGCGGCGCATTCAGGGCTGGGAGACGGTCAAGCTGTTCTCCAAGACCTTTGCCCATGTCATGGCCGAGAAAGCGCCGGAGCGCTACACCGCCACCATGTCGAAATCCAAGCGCAAGGGCCGGATCTTCATCGACTGGCTGCGCAACGAGCGCGGATCGACCGCCGTGGCGCCCTATTCGCTGCGCGCGCGCAAGGGCGCGCCAGTGGCGGTGCCTGTGACCTGGGACGAGCTGTCGGGGCTGGCGGGGGCCAATGCCTTCAGCCTGGGCGACATCGCCGCGCGGCTCGATCAACCCTGCCCGGCGGTGGCCTTGCAGGAGGATCTGCAATCGCTCAACGAAGGCGTGATCGACGCGCTGCACCGCTGGTCGTCAGAGGGCTGAGCCTGCCTCCTCCGGTGCGTTCTCTGGCGCTGCCTCTGCCGTCTGATCGGCCATCCAGGGGCACCAGACCTCGCGCGCCAGCACCACGACCACCACGGTCAGCGGCGCCGCCAGCACCACGCCGAGCGGCCCGAACAGCACCCCCATCGCGACGATCGAGAACACGGTGATCGCCGGCGGCAGGTCGGCCGCCTCGCGCTGGATCAACGGGATCAGCAGCGCGCCCTCGATCTGCTGCACCGCGAAATAGAGCAGCATCACCCAGAGCGCGGTGCTCGGTCCTTCCATCAGGCCAACCGCCACCGCCGGCAGCGCGCTGGCCAGCGGGCCGACGTAGGGCACGAATTCCAGCAGCCCGGCGATCGCACCCAGCGCAATCGGCGTCGAGACCCCCAGCATCCAGAGCCCGGCGGTGGTCATCACGAAGACCGCGAACATCGCCACCAGCTGCCCCACCAGCCAGGCTCTGAGCGCGCGCACCAGCGCGGTCATGGTGCGGCGGCTCTCGGCGCGCAGACGGGCGGGAAGGAGCGACAGCATGCCGTCGCGATAGCCCTCGGGGTCGAGCGCCAGATAGACGCCGCCGACGAGGATCAGGGTGATGCCGGTGCCGACCGCGATCAGAACCGAGGTCACGCTGGTCACGCCGCTGTAGACCGAGCCCATCTCGACCGGCTCGTCCATCCGCTCGCCGATCCAGCTCTCGACGTCGCCGACGTCGACATAGCCCTCGATGGTGCTGATCACCTCTGGCAGCTGGGTGCGGATCTCGAGCAGCCCGGTGATGATCTGCGCCCCCAGCAGGGTAAAGGCGCCGAGCCCGAGCAGCACCAGAAGCAGGATGCTCAGCACCACGGCCGGGATCTGCCCCATCGGCAGCACCCGGCGCAGGCACCAGGCGGCGGCATTGAGCAGGATCGCCGAGAGCACCGCGCCGAAGGCCAGCAGCGCCACCCATCGCAGGTGCCAGAGCACGGCGAGAAAGACCGCCATGGCGAGCAGCCCGAGGCCCACGACGAAGGCCTGCATCGGCCGGTTCAGGCGGGGACGGGTCACGGCCATGACACCGGCCCCAAGAGGCGGCGGTCAGTCGCTGTGGCGCGCGGGCGGGGCGGGAGGGGGCTGGCGGTCCATGGCATGATGGACTGAGAACCCCTCAGGCGCTGCGCTGGTTCCGCCCCGCCTGCCGGAACATTCGCGGGGTTGGCACGTTTTCACCTGATCCAGCAACCGACAGAACGGCAGAGGCTCCGCATGGCATCCCGCAAGACCGACGACCCCCGCGACGACACCGCCGATGCCGCAGGCGCCGCCCGGCTGCGCCACCAGATCGATCACGGCGGCGCCGGCGACAAGGTGGCCTTTCCCGACCCCTCCGCCGCACCGCTGGGCACCGATGACGAAGCCGCGGGCCACCCGCCCAGCCGAGAGCAGGTGCGCCACGCCGAGGCGGCCGAGCTGGGCCGGGCCGCGCCGAAGAAACGCCCGCCGCTCAGCCAGAGGCAGACCCGTCGCGCGGTCTGGCGGCCGGTGATGCTGATCGGTCTGGTGCTGATGGCCGGGTTGATCCTCTTCGCGGCGATGGGGGAATTCTGAGGGGAAATCTCACAAACTTGCCGCGCTCAGGAACAAAGGCCTGCTGCCGCCTGTTTCCCCGGTGACTGCCCTGCCCGCGACCATCGGTCTGCAGGCGCAAGGCAGAGAACGCCGAAAGGAGCGAAGTTATGGCAAAGCACGATCCAGACATGACCGAGCAGGAAGCGCGCGAAGAGATGTACCGCCGCACCCATTCCCGCCGCGACGACCGTGACCCCTACGCCCGGGGCGAAGAGGGCTGGTGGGTGGCACCGGGCTACGGCATGGGCGCGATGGCGCCGCAGATGTATGCCGCGCCTTTCATGCCGCCGATGCGCCGCAACACCGGCTACGACCCGCATGCCGCGCCAGAGGCCGCCGACCGCCGCTATCGTGGCCACCCGGACGACCGTCACCAGCGCGGCTTCATGGACAAGGCCGGCGACGAGATCGCCTCTTGGTTCGGCGATGATGCCGCCGAGGCGCGGCGCGAGGCCGATCACCGCGGCCGCGGCCCCAAGGGCTATGTCCGCTCGGATGCCCGCATCGAGGAGGACGTGCACGACCGGCTGACCGATCATCCCCGCGTCGATGCCTCCGAGATCGAGGTCTCGGTGGCCGACCGCGAGGTCACCCTGAACGGCACCGTCGACAGCCGTCAGGCGAAACGCTGGGCCGAGGATTGCTGCGACAGCGTCTCCGGCGTCACCCATGTCCAGAACAATCTGAGAGTTCAGTCCAATGCCCTTTGACCTGCCCCGCAGCCGGGCCGGCGCCAACACGGCGTCGCGCCCGTCCAAAATCTGCCCGCCCGCTCCTTGTCCCTTGGCGGCGGCAGACGAGCCCGCCCGTTTATTGCCCTTCATGGGTGGGCTCCTCCTGGCTGGCGTAATCTGCGCCAGCCAGGCCTTGCCGGTGGCAGCACAGTCCGAGGCCGCGCAGCAGGAGGTCTCCTTTACCTCGGCCGAGGGCGCCGAGATCGGCAGCGCGACCCTGACCGGCACGCCCTATGGCCTGCTGATCCGGCTCGACCTGCGCGACCTGCGCGACCTGCCGCCAGAGACCTGGCACGGCTTCCACATCCATGAAACCGGCGAATGTGATCCGGCCGACGGCTTCAAATCCGCCGGCGGGCACTTCTCGGTATCGGCGACCAACCACGGCCTGCTGGTCGAGGAAGGCCCGCATTCCGGCGACATGCCCAACCAGTACGTGGCCGCCGACGGCACCCTGAAGGCCGAGGTTCTCAACACCTACGCCTTTCTTGGCGGCGAGGCCGACAATGTTTCTGGCCGCGCCTTGATGCTGCACTCTGGTCCGGACGATTATCAGAGCCAGCCCTCGGGCGATGCGGGCGAGCGGATCGCCTGTGCCGTGATCGACTGACAGACACTCGGAATTGACAAGCACCGGGTGGCGAGGCAAGCAGGCCCCTGACCTGCGACCCTCGCCACCGCCAAAGGGCTTGAGATGACACGACGTGACGACCAGCCCGACCCCGAGGCCGCGCTCGATGCCGAATTGCGTCGCAAGCTGAAAGATTTGCAGGAAGAGGACGTGCCTGAGCGGCTGGTCGAACTGGCGCGGGACTTGCAGAGGCTGCTGCGCGAGCGCAAGGCCGACAGCTCTGATTGACGTTCAGCGGTCAGAGCCGGGTTTCTCGATCCCTTCAGGCTCGTTGCCCTCCAGCGCCGCCATCAGCATCCGCCGCGCCCGGTTGACCCGGCTCTTGACGGTGCCGACCTCGACATCGCAGATCCGCGCCGCCGTCTCGTAGCTTTCGCCCAGCATCACCACCAGGATCAGCGTCTCGCGGTAATGGTCTGGCAGCTCTGCCACCTTGTCCATCATCTCGTGGCCGCGCAACGTCCATTCCTGGGTGGCGGGCACCGAAATTGAGTCGGAAATACAATCCTCGGCCCCGGTCTGCATCCGGGCCGATCGCTTGGTGTCATTGAGAAAGGTGTTGCGCATGATGGTCATGAGCCAGGCGCGCAGATTGGTGCCGGGCTGGTACTGATCGAACTTGTCGATCGCTTTGACCAGCGTGTCCTGCACCAGGTCGTCGACATCCTCATGCCGACGCGTCAGGACCCAGGCATACGCCCGCAGAGCCGGGATCATCTCGACAATGTCTTCCTTGGCTCTCATGACCTTCCCCGAACACACGACAAGACGCACCCCACCCGAGACCGCACTCCTGCGGCGCCGTGGGTCGGACGCGGCTTGTTGAACTAGGTGTGGAGTGGCGGGCAGGGCTGAGGCTCAGCGCCTGCGTGCCGCCGTCTCGTTGATGTCTGGCCTCAGAGCACGAAGCCCACGATTGCCAGAACGATCACGACCAGACCCACGATATAAATGATATTGTGCATTTTATAGTCTCCCTTGAGGTTGTTGGCCCTTCGACCCTCTGAAATCCCAACGCAGCGTGAAGTGAAAAGGTTCCTTTTGCCGACGCCGGATTGAGGTGCGGCGACCGGCTCAGCTGCCGCCCATCTTCTTCGGCGCGCCGCTGGCCAGATCGGTGCCGACATAGGGCAGCCCGGCCTCTTTCCACGCACCGAAACCGCCCTCCATATGGGCCAGCGGGGTGACGCCCGCGGCAATCGCATCCTGACCCACCTTGCCGCTGCGCTTGCCCGAGCCGCAGTGCAGCACGATCCGCTTGCCGTCCTGCGTCGGCAGCGCCTCGGCGCGGAAAAAAGGCATCGGCATCAGCAGCGCGCCCTCGATGTGCTCGAGTATGTATTCCGCCGGGGTCCGGACGTCGATCAACACGATCTCGCCGGCGTTCAGCGCCTCGGAGACCTGTTGCGGGCTCCAGTTCTCTATCTCTGACATTGTCTTGCCTTTCATGATCGGAGGTCTCGGAAAAAAACGCGCCGCTCTCTGGAGCGGCTGGATGGCGCGCCAGGCGCGCGCAACGGGCATTTACGAAACCGGTTTCCGGAGGAGTATACCACGTGTCGCCGCAGCGGGCGAAATGTCCGGAGGCCGTTGCCGTGCAGCGGGAGGTGCCGCGCCACGGTCTCCGGGCTGTTGTCACCGGCCGCCGGTCTGGCGAGCCCTGGCCGGGATCATCGCCGCGCCGGCAAAGAGCGCGGTGGTGAGGATCGTCGAAATCAGCATCAGACTGTCCATGGGGGTCTCCTTTCACCCGACCCAACGCGCCACGGGACCTGCCGGTTCCCGGTACAGCCACAAGCGGAACAGAGCGCCGGGCTTCGCGTTGACCGGAGAAGGCCGGCACCGGCGCGCTCGGAACCGGCGGAGCGGAGCAGACACGAGGGGCAGCAGGATGACAGAGGCAGAGAAACCGACCGTGGTGATCACCGGCGCCGCAGGCCGTATCGGGCGCGCGCTGACGGACAGGCTGTCGGACAGGTACACCGTCCTCGGTCTCGACCTGCCCGATCAGGCCGGGGACGACCATATCTTCGGCTTCGACATCACCGACGAAAACTCGGTCGCCCATGCGCTCGATGAGGTGCGCGCCGCCTGCGACGGCAAGCTCGCCGCGGTGATCCACCTTGCCGCCTATTTCGACTTCTCGGGCCGCGAGAGCTCGATGTACGAGAAGGTCAACGTCGCCGGCACGCGCAACCTGCTCAAGGGTCTGCAGGGGCTCGAGGTCGAACATTTCATCTATGCCGGCACCATGCTGGTGCACCAGCCCGGCCACCCCGGCGAGCGGATCGACGAGGACACGCCGCTGGCCCCCGGCTGGGCCTATCCGAAATCCAAGGCCGAGACCGAAGAGGTGATCCGCAGCCTCGCGCCTGAGACCAACCCCGAGATGTCGGTGCTGCTGTTGCACATGGCCGGGCTCTACGATGACAGGACGGCGGTGCCGACGCTGAGCCAGCAGATCGCCCGGATCTACGAGCGCGACATGAAATCGCATTTCTATTCCGGCGACATGCAGGCCGGGCAGGCCTTCATCCATCTCGAGGACATGCTCGACCTGTTTCGCCGCGCCGTCGACCGCCGCGACCGGATCGACGGGCTCGAGGTGGTGCTGGCCGGCGAGCCCGACGCGGTAAGCTATGCCCGGCTGCAGGACGCGCTTGGCCGGCTGATCCACGGCGAGGAGGAATGGCAGACCCTGCGCGTGCCCGCCCCGGTCGCCAAGGCCGCCGCCAAGGCCGAGGTTGCCGCCGAGGGCCCTGTTCCCGATGCGCTCGACGAGGGCGAGAAACCCTTTATCCGGCCGTTCATGATCGAACTGTCCTCGGATCACTACGCGCTCGACATCTCGAAGGCACGCGAGCTGCTGGGCTGGGCGCCGAAACACGACATCCTCGACGGGCTGACACATCTGGTCGCCGCGCTCAAGGAGGACCCGGCCGGCTGGTACAAGGCCAATGGCATCACCCCCCCGGTCTGGCTGCGCTCGGCAGAGGAGGCCGCGGTTCCGCCGGAGGATCTGCGCGCACGACACGAGACACAGTATCGGGCCGAGCACCGCGCCAACCTCTGGGCGCATTGGGCCAATGTGGGCCTCGGTCTTTGGCTAATGACCTCGCCGCCGCTTTTGGGCTACGGCGACAGCTGGCTGGCCTGGAGCGACGTTCTGGCCGGGCTGGCGCTTTGTGCCTTCGGGCTTTTGTCGCTGTCGTGGCAATGGCCGCATTTCCGCTTTGCCGCCGCCGCCGTCGGCTGCTGGGTCATGTTCGCGCCGCTGGTGTTCTGGACGCCCAACGGGGCGGCCTATGTCAACGCCACGCTGACCGGCCTGCTGGCGGTGGGGTTTGCGCTTGGCCTGCCGCCCGCGCCCGGCGTCTCGCCCGCCGCGGCGCAGACCGGGCCGGTGATCCCCAAGGGCTGGGATTACTCGCCCTCGGACTGGTTCCAGCGGCTGCCGGTGATCCTGTTGGCCGTCGTCGGCCTGCTGATCTCGCGCTACCTGACGGCCTATCAGCTCGAAAGCATCGATGGCGTCTGGGAGCCGTTCTTTGACGGCACCCTGCCTGACAAGAACGGCACCGAGCAGATCATCACCTCCGACGTCTCGGAGGCCTGGCCGGTGCCGGATGCGGGCCTTGGCGCGCTGACCTATGCACTCGAGATCCTGGTCGGCGTGATCGGCTCGGCCAAGCGCTGGCGGACAATGCCTTGGCTGACGGTGCTGTTTGGCGTGATGATCGTGCCGCTGGGCGCGGTGTCGATCTTCTTTATCGTGATCCAGCCGATCGTGATCGGCACCTATTCCACCCTGGCATTGGTGGCCGCCGCCGCGATGCTTTTGCAGATCCCCTATGCCATCGACGAGATCGTCGCCACGGTGCAATTCCTCATCCGCCGCCACAAGGCCGGCCGGCCCTGGCTGCTGGTGTTCTTTACCGGCGACACCGACGAGGGCACGGGCGAGATCGACACCCACGCCTTCGAGCGCAAGCCCGGCGCGATCCTGAAAGAAATGCTGAGCGGCGGCATCACCCTGCCGTCGTCGCTGCTGGCGTCGATCGCGGTGGCGCTCGGGCTGATGCTCTCGCCGCTCTATCTCGGCTGGGAGAGCCCGGTGGCGCCTGCCGTGCACATCTGCGGCGCGCTGGCGCTGACCGTCTCGGTGACGGCGCTGGCCTCGGTGGCGCGGATGGTGCGGTTTCTCAACGTGATCCTCGGGGTGGTGCTGATCTTTGCGCCGCTGGTCGCCGGCGGATCGCTGATGGCCTACCTCACCTGCATCCTCGCCGGGCTGCTGCTGATCGCTCTCGCGGTGCCGCGCGGCCCGATCGGCGGCCACTATGGCGCGGTCGATCCCTGGATCAAGTGACGACCCGAGGCGCACCGGAGCTCAGGGGCCCGGGCGCGCCCTTTTCCCTCACATCGACCGCCAGCCGCGGTCGGGGGTGAAGCGCGGACCGTGGCGCTCGGCCAGGTCCTCGAGCCGGTTGGCAATCGCGGAAAAGCCGCGCGAGCGGGCATAGTGCATCGGCCCGCCCCGGAGCGGCGCAAAGCCGGTGGCAAAGATCATCGCCGCATCCACCTCGTCTTCGTCGCGGGCCACCCCGGTGCGCAGGCATTCCACGCAGGCATCGAGCATCGGCAGGATCAGCCGGTCGGTGAGATCCGCCGGCGGTGCTCCGTCAGAGGCCGGATGCGGCGCGCCGTTTGACCAGTCATAGAACCCCTGCCCCGCCTTCTTGCCGGTCTCGCCGGCCGCCACCTTGTCGCGCAGGCGCTGGCTGATCGGCGCCATCGGCCGGTCGAGGCTTTCCGACAGGCTTGTCGCCACATGCAGTCCGATGTCGAGCCCGACCTGATCGGCCAGCGTCACCGGCCCCATCGGCATGCCGAAATCGAGCGCGGCGCGGTCGATCACCTCCTTGTCGATGCCGTCGTCCATCAGCACCATCGCCTCCATCAGGTAAGGCGTCAGCGCGCGGTTTACCAGGAACCCCGGCGCATCGGCGACCTGCACCGGCAGCCGGTCGATGGCGCCGCAGAACGCCGCGAGCCGGCGCAGGACCGCGTCATCGGTGCCGGCATGGCGGACCACCTCGACCAGCTGCATCTTCGACACCGGATTGAAGAAATGCAGGCCGGCAAAGCGGGTCGGATCGGCCACCGCCCCGGTCAGCGCCGCGAGCTGCAGGCTCGAGGTGTTGCTGGCGAGGATCGCACCCTCCTTCATGGCCGCAGCGGCCTGTCGGTAGATTTTCTCCTTCAGCTCAGTCTCTTCCGGCACCGCCTCGATCACCAGATCGGCCTGCGACAGACCGTAGCTGCGCGGATCGGGCATCAGCCGGTCGAGCGCATCGCGGGTCTCGATCGTGTTCAGGTGACTGTTGCGGCAGGTCTCGGCCGCGGTTTTCATCGCATGGCCCAGAGCCTCGAGCTTGACGTCGCCGAGGGTCACCTGCTTGCCCTTGATCGCGGCCCAGGCGGCAATCTCGGCCCCCATGGCACCCGCGCCGATCACATGCACGTGGGCGATGCCATCGTTGCCGCGCGCGTCCGCCCTCAGCCCCTGTCGCAGGAAGAACACCCGCCGCAGGTTGCGCGAGGTCTCGCTGTCGAGCAGGGTGGCGAAACTCTCGATCTCGGCGCTCTGCATTCGCTTGCGGTCGTCGCCGTGCTTCTCCCACAGGTCGATCAGCGCATAGGGCGCCGGATACTGGGCGCGAGAGGCCTGTTTGCCGGTCTCGTCTCGCATCCGTCCGGCGCCGTAGCTGCGCGCCGCCTCAAGCCGGAACGCGCGGGATTTCAGCCCCGGCTCCGGGCGCTTTGGCCGGTCTTCGGCGAGGGCTGCGACGGCGGCGGCGACATGGCGTTCCTCGGTCACCGCATCGACGATGCCAAGGCGTTTGGCCTTGTCGGTATGGGCCGTCTTGCCGGTCAGCATCAGCGTCATCGCCTCGGTCGGGTCGATCAGACCGGTGAGCCGGAAGGTGCCGCCGAGGCCGGGATGCAGCCCAAGCTTGACCTCGGGAAAGCCGAACGTCGCGCCCCGGATGGCGATGCGGTGATCACAGGCCAGCGCGATTTCGAAACCCGCCCCCAGCGCCGCGCCATGCACCACGGCAATCGTCGGGCAGTCGAGCCGTTCCAGCCGGTCGAGGACCGCGTGGCCGCGTTTCAGAAGCTCGGCCGCGCCCCGGTCGGACATGTCGCCGAAGCTGTCGATATCGGCGCCGGCGGCAAAGCCCGCCGGCTTGGCCGAGCGGATCACCAGCGCCTTTGGCGTGCCGATCTGGTCCAGCGCGGCATCGAGCCCGGTCAGCACCCCCTCCGAAATCGTGTTGACCGCGCTGCCGGCGCAGTCGAGCACCAGCCAGTGGATGCCGCGGGCTTCGCCATGGCGCCAGGGGTGGCCCTTGGCCGCGGCGGCGGGGCCCATTTCGCGGTGGGCCTCGCCGAGGAAGGACAGCACGGGTCCGGTCATCACACAGCCTCCAGCAACATGGCGCCGCCGAGGCCGCCGCCGATACATTCTGTGGCGATACCTCGCCGGTCGCCGCGCCGTTTCATCGCGTTGGCAAGATGCAGCACGATCCGGTTGCCACTGGTGCCCACCGGATGGCCGAGCGAGATCGCGCCGCCATCGGTGTTGATGTCCTCGCGGTCCGGCGCGCCGAAGGCGCCCTCGAGCCCCAGCACCTCGCGGCAGAACTCCGCGTCGTTCCAGGCGGCGAGGCAGGAGAGCACCTGCGCCGCAAAGGCCTCGTTCAGCTCCCAGAGGTTGATATCCCCGGCGCCCAGGTCGTTGCGCAGCGCCAGCGGCGTCGAGCAGAGCACCGGCCCGAGGCCCATCACAGACGGATCGAGCGCCGCCCATTCGCTGTCGACGATGCGCGCCAGCGGCGTCAGACCGTGCTTCTCCACCGCGTCCTCGGAGGCGACGATGACCCAGGAGGCGCCATCGGTGATCTGGCTGGAATTGCCGGCCGTGACCTTGCCGTAAGGCCGCTCGAAGGCCGGGCCGGGCTTGGCCAGCCCCGCCATGTCGCTATCGGGGCGCACGCCGTCATCGTGCTCATGTGCCGCGCCGTCGCGGGTGAAGGCGGGCATCACCTCATCTTTCAGCCAGCCTTCACGCTGTGCGCGCGCGAGCCGGTGGTGGCTCTCCATCGCATAGGCGTCGGCGGTCTTCCGGGTGATGCCGAACCGATGCGCCAGCACCTCGGCGGTCTGACCCATGTTGAGATCGGTGATCGGGTCGGTCAGCCCGCGTTCAAGGCCCACCACCGGTTTGAAGAACTCGGGCCTGAGGCCGGTCATCGCGCGCGCCTGCTCCATCGGTCCCTTGGCCTGCGCCATCTGTCCGAACCACGCGGCCGCGCTTTGCCGCAGCACCAGCGGCGCATGGCTCAGCGCCTCGGTGCCGCCGGCAAGGATCATGTCATGGCGGCCCTCGCGAATGTAGCGGAACGCGGTGTCGATCGACTGCATGCCCGAGCCGCAGTTGATCTGCACCGTGAAGGCCACCATCGCCTCGCCCAGGCCGAGCCGCAGGGCGGCGACGCGGGCCGGGTTCATCTCGTCGGCGATGACATTGACGCAGCCGAGGATGGCGAGGTCGAGCGCGCGGCGGTCAAACGGCTGTCGCGCCAGCAGCGGACGGCCGCATTGCACCGCGAGATCAACCGGGGTGAAGGGGCCGGGCGTGCCGCGTGCCTTGAGGAAGGGCGTTCGCGCACCGTCGACCAGATAGACGGGGCGGGTCATTGCGCGGCCATCCTGTCGCTTTTGGTGGGTTGCAGGCCGGGGAAATAGGCCGCGAGGTCTTCGGGGCTGAACTCGTCGACGGCGATGGTGCGTGTCACCTTGTCCTCCATGTCTGAGATCCGGGCGCGGTCGGCCTCGGAGATGATCCCGGCCTTGAGCGCGCCATCCGGGGTCTGGCCGGCCTCGCGCAGACGCTTCATCAGCGGCGCGGTGTCGATCACGGCGGCGAAGGCGGCGTTGAGCACCCCGACCCCGTTGCGGTCGCAGCCGCCGTTCAACCGGCCGGTGATGCGGTCGCGGGTGGCGGAGGGTTCGAGCAGCAGGTTGGCAACGCGCGCCGTGAGCCGGTCGTCGGGTCCGCGGGCGTTGCCGCCCGGCAGGGTCAGGATGCGGCCCAGCCAGCCGGCCCAGCGGGCGGGCAGATTGGCCAGCACCTCGTCGATCGCCTGCCGCATGGTGGCAAAGCTGCGGGCGGCGGCGTATTCCAGCACCGGCAGATCGGCCTTCTGCCGGCCCTCGTCCTGCCAGCGCTTGAGCGCGCCCGAGAGCAGGTACATCTCTGACAGCACATCGCCCATCCGCGCCGAGATCATCTCGCGCCGCTTCAACTCGCCACCGAGAGTGAGAAAGCAGAGATCGGCGACCAGCGCATAAGAGGCCGCCCAGCGCGACAGCCGGCGATAGATCGGCGCGGCGGCCCCGGCCTTGGGCGGCGCTGACGCCAGCCGGCCACCGCTCCAGGCGCGGGCAATGCTGCGGCCGGCGGTCCTCAGCGTGTGGCCGACATGTGCCCAGAACGCCTTGTCGAAGGCGTCGAGACTCTTGTCCTCATCCTCGATCTGCAGCGCCTGCATCTCGTCCAGCATATGCGGATGCGCCCGGATCGCGCCCTGACCAAAGATGATCAGCGAACGGGTGACGATATTGGCGCCCTCGACGGTGATGCCGATCGGCACCGCGCGGTAGAGCGGCAGCAGGTAGTTCGAGGGCCCGTCGATCACCGCCTTGCCGGAATGCACGTCCATCGCATCGTTCACCGCCTCGCGCATGCGGAAGGTGGCATGGGCCTTCATGATCGCCGAGATCACCGAGAGCGCCCGACCCTCGTCGAGTCCGGCGCAGGTCAGCCGCCGGGCGCCGTCCATCATGTAGGCGTCGCCGGCCAGCTGCGCCAGCCGCGCCTGAATGCCGCCAAACTTGCCGATCGGCAGGTTGAACTGCTCGCGAATGCGGGCATAGGCGCCGGTGGTATGGGCGGAAAAGGCAATCGCGGCGCAGCCCATCGAGGGCAGGGAAATCCCCCGACCGGCGGCCAGCGCCGACATCAGCATCATCCAGCCGCGGCCGGCGTAGTCCTGACCGCCGATGATATGATCGAGCGGGATGAAGACGTCCTTGCCGGTGGTCGGCCCGTTGAGAAACATGGTGGACGACGGGATATGCCGCCGCCCGGTCTCGACCCCCGGCAGATCGGCAGGCACCAGCGCGCAGGTGATGCCGATGTCCGGTTCTTCGCCCAAGTGCCCATCGGGATCGCGCAGTTTGAAGGCCAGCCCCAGCACGGTGCATGTCGGCGACAGGGTGATATAGCGCTTGGCCCAGTTGAGCCGGATGCCCAGCACCTCCTCGCCCTGCCAGAGGCCCATTTCGACGATCCCCTCGTCGCGCATGGCCGAGGCGTCTGAGCCGGCCTCGGCGCTGGTCAGCCCGAAGGCCGGCAGCTCGCGGCCATCCGCGAGACGCGGCAGCCAATGGTCCTTCTGCGCCTCGGTGCCGAACATGTGCAGAAGCTCGCCCGGCCCCAGCGAATTGGGCACCATCACGGTGACGGCGGCGGCGACCGAGCGGGTGGCGATATAGCGGACCACCTCGGAATGGGCATAGGCGGAAAAGCCCAGCCCGCCGTACTTTTCCTCGATGATCATGCCAAAGAACTTCCGGTCGCGCAGGAAATCCCAGACCTCGACCGGCAGATCGGCGTCGCGCTGGTTGATCGTCCAGTCGTCGATCATCGCGCAAAGCTCTTCGCAGGGTCCGTCAAGGAAGGCCTGCTCGGCCTCGGTCAGCTTCGGCGCGGCGACGGCGTGCAGCTTGTCGTAATCGGGGTTGCCCGAGAACAGCTCGGCCTCCCACCAGATCTCGCCGGCGGTGAGCGCCTCGGCCTCGGTCTGCGACATCTGCGGCAGGGCGGTCCGGGCCCAGGCATGGATCGGTCGGGTGATCCGGGACTTGCGGAAATCTGACATGCGGGGATGGCCCTCCTTGGTCGAGGTCAACCGCCCGCGAGACGATTGGTTCCGGTCTCAGAGCCCCCGCAGCGCGTCGTCCTCTCGCAGGGCCGGCACCTTGCGCCCGGTGGCCTTGCAGAGCGCCCGCAGCGCCGGCTTCAGCCCCTCCTCCAGCGTCGGGTGATAGAACGGCACGCTGAGCAGGTCATTGGCCCCCATCCCCGCCTCGAGTGCCAGCGCAAAGAAATGCGCCAGATGGCCGGCGTCGGGGGCACAGAGGCTGGCGCCGGTCAGCCGGCCGTCGGAGCGGCGGGCATAGATGCGGCAGAGCCCGCCGAGGCGATGCTCGACCCGCGCCTTGCCCTGATCGTCATAGGGCGCGCTGGCGACGGCGATGTCCGGATCGTCAGGATCGGGGATATGGCCGACCTCGGCCGCCTCTGGCCGGGTGAAGGTCAGCACGAAGGGCACGTGGCGCGAAAACCGCGCAACCTCGGGGCATGTGGCGGCGTTCTGGCCGGCGATGCGGCCCTCGTGAGAGGCCTCGTGCAGCAGCGGCCGGTCCTGGTTGGCATCACCGGCGATAAAGACCCGCGAGGTGCCGCAACGCAGGGTCTCTGGGTCGAACCCGGGCGTGCCGTGCTCATCCAGCGCGATGCCGGCCTTGCCGAGGTCGAGCCCGTCGAGATTGGGCGGCCGTCCGACCGCCAGCAGCAATCGCTCGAAGCTTTTGCTCTGGCCATCCCAGCTCAGCCTGACGCCGCCCTCGGCGCGCGCGACCTCCGGCTCGGTGCCGAGATGGAGCGGCAACTCTTTGGCCAGCAACTTGGCAAGCGTCTGGCTCACTTCGGCGTCTTGCAGGCCGGCGACGCGGTCGCCCTTGTCAAACACCGCCACCTCGACGCCGAGACGCGCCAGCGCTTGGGCCAGTTCCACCCCGATGGGGCCGGCGCCGATCACCGCGACAGAACGCGGCAGGTCGTCAAGCTCGAACAGATAGGCGTTGGTCAGCACGGCGTCGGAGACCGCGTCGAAGGCCCGGGGGATGGCCGGTGACGAGCCGGTGGCGATCACCACCGCCCCGGCCATGACGCTGCGGCCGTCGTCGAGCACCAGCCGGTCTGGGGCCGCAAAGCGGGCGCGTGCGGTGATCTTCACCGCGTCCGGCAGTTCGGCGATGCTGTCGGTGACGCCCTTGACGAACCGGTCGCGCAGCCGATGGACCCGCGCCATGACAGCGCGGCCGTCAACCTCGGGCGTGGCGCGGATGCCGAACGTGTCGGCCTCGCGCACGCCATGGGCGGCATCGCCGGCCGAGATCAGCAGCTTGGAGGGCATGCAGCCGGTGTTGGCGCAGGTGGTGCCGCCGAAGGCCGGATCGATCAGCAGGGTGCTGGCCCCGGCTGCACTGGCGCTGCGCTGGGCCGCGAGGCCGGCAGTTCCGGCGCCGATAATGGCGACGTCACAGGAGAGATCGGCCGTGCCCCCCAACCGGTCAGTCACGTGCGGCCCGCGGGCCGAAGATCAGCCAGAGAATGAAGCCCAGCAGCGGCAGGAACAGGATCAGCAGCACCCAGAGCACCTTTTTGCCGGTCGAGGCGCGCGAGCTCACCACCGAGACGATGGCCCAGACGTCCAGCACCAGCAGGATGAACCCGCCTATTCCGGTGATCTCTGTCATGATGCGTCCCTTCGCGAAAATTCCACCTGCCGGACGAACGTCCGGGACGTCCGGCAGGTTCCCTCATGAGGGTGTTTTCGCGGCCCCTAGTCGTCAGCCTCCTGCGGCCAGGCCAGCGGGAAGGTGACATGCAGCTCGAAGCGGTCGTTCTCTTCGGCGGTCTCGAGCGTGCCGTTGAGCTGGATCACGAAGGTCTCGATCAGCCGCGAGCCGAGGCCGGTGCCCTCGGGCTGGTCGCGCTCCTCGCCGTCGGCCCTGACCCGCGAGTTCACCACGCTGAGCGAGATGACACCGGGCTCGGCCTCTTGCAGGGCGATGTTGATCCAGGCGCCATTGGGGCTCTTGTCGACGTCGCAATGCTTGACCGCGTTGATCGACGCCTCGGCCACCAGAAGTGACAGCGGCACCGACTGGTCCGGCGTGATCTCGATCGGATCGAGCTTGGTGGAGACCGCGATGCGGTGACCGGCCTCTTCGAGCGAGCCCAGCGCCACCTGCTGTTCGATGATGTCGTCGAGCAGCTTGTCGGCGCGCACCATCGACAGCTTGCGTGCCATGTAGAGATAGCGGTGGATCGCCGAAAGCGCCATCACCCGGTCCTGCACCCGCCGCAGCAGATGTTTGGCGCCGGGGTTCGAGGTGGCGCGGATCTGCATGTTCATCATCGAGGCGATAAGCTGCAGGTTGTTCTTGACCCGGTGATGCACCTCTCGCAGCAGCACGGTCTTTTCCTCGAGATCCTCCTGCCGCCGGCGGTCCTGTTCGCTCAGCCGCTCGGTCATGGCGCGAAAGGCCTCGGCGACGAATTCCACCTCAAGCGGCGGGTTGTCGAGCTTGGCATTGGCAAAATCGGTCTGACCCTGGGCATAGAGCCGCATCCACGACCGCAGCCGGCGGATGTGACGGATCACCAGCCGGTGCACGCCGACATAGGCCACGGCGATGGCGATCATCCAGATGAAGATCGGGAAATAGAGTGCGAGGGTCTCGGCGTAGCTGGTGACCAGAAGGCCCTGATGGCGCGGGGCCCAGCTGCCCAGCACAAAGACCTCTTCCTCGACAATCGGCGCGACGGCGAAATCGCGCAGCTGTCCGGCGCGGTTGTAGCCGCGGAATGTGTGGCGGCCAAACACCGCCAGCGTATCGAGCGTGGTCTCGACCGGTAGCATGCTGCGGCGGTCGTCGGTGAATTCCTCGGTGGCCAGCACCTCGCCGCCGGGCCGGAACAGCGCCAGGTCGACGTCGGGCGCGGCGCGGGTCAGCGCGGCGTTAAGGTCGACCAGCGGCACCGCAACCCAGACCGTGCCGCGGAACACGCCGTTTTCCATCACCGGCACGGTGACATTCAGCGTCGCGCGGCCGGCGAGGAAATCCAGCGACCGGACAAACAGCCCCGGCGCCGGGTTCAACAGCTCGACCTCCAGCGCGTCGATCCCGCTGAGATCGAGACTGCTGTCAGAGCTGCACATCAGCCCCATGCGGTTGTCGACATAGCCGGCAAAGATGAAATCGCGGTTCTGACGGACGATCCGCGCCAGCACCGCCTCGCAGGTCTCGGGCGTGTCGCGCACCGCCGGCATGGTGACGCTCAGCGTCTCGGCGGTGCTGGCGGCGGCGCTGATCACGTTGCGCGCGACCGACACTGCCTGCTGGGTCTCCTCAAGCAGCGCCGAGCCCGACAGGCTCTGGCGTTCCTCGATCAGCTTGTAGGTCTGATACACCGAGATCAGCCCGAGCGGCAGGATCGCCAGGCTCAAAACGAACGCGAGCTGAAGCGCCAGGCCCGGTCTCTTGAACCGGCGCCGGGTCGCCGAAGTGACGTCTGTCATGCAGCGGGCTTCCCCGTCACCACAGCGAGCGTGGCCGCATCGGTGATCTCGAAATCATCGTCATCGTCAAGCTGCATCAGCTGGGCCAGCCGCTTGCGCGCCCTGTTGGTGCGGCTCTTGATCGTGCCGACCGCGCAGCCGCACATGTCCGCCGCATCCTCGTAGGAAAACCCTTCGGCGCCCACCAGCACCAGCACCTCGCGCTGTTCGTCCGACAGCTTGGCAAAGGCGACGTGGAAGTCGGCCATCGCCAGGTGTCCGTCATGGGCGGGCTTTTCCGACAGCTTGCCGGCCATGATGCCGTCGGGGTCCTCGACCTCGCGCTTGCGCTTGCGGTAGAGCGAATAATAGGTGTTGCGCAGGATGGTGAAGAGCCAGGCGCGCAGGTTGGTGCCGGTCTTGAACTTGTCGAAGTTCGACCAGGCCTTGACCACCGCGTCCTGCACCAGATCATCCGCCGCCGCGCTGTTGCGGGTCAGCGACATCGCAAAGGCCCGCATCGCCGGAAGATGCTCCACGAGCTCGTCTCTCGGGTCTTTCACTTTGGTCACGCGTCATCCTCGGGCCGCTGAGAGCCGGTTTTCGCCTCTTCCTGCTGCCGCAGTTTGTCGAGGAGCTGTGAAAATCGATCAGGCAGAGGCTCCTCGGAAAGATCAGAATAGACCCGCCGGAGATTTTCATCAATTTGCCGATCAAGCTTGGTTGTCTTGCTGTTATTTGCCATCATGCCCTTCAGATTAATCGTCACCGCGTGGATGCATCTTCGCACCTTGGCTGGAACATAACACCGAGTTGTGCGTTTTGTTCCCAGCGCATCAATTTTTTCGAGGATCACATGACTGAAAGCCACACCCAGACCGACGTTACCGGGCAGATCGCTTCCGAGTTGCCTTACCTGCGTCGTTACGCTCGGGCGTTGACCGGAAATCAGCAGACAGGCGACCATTATGCCGCTGCGACGCTCGAGGCGCTTTTGACTGATGACAGCGTTCTGAGCGGCACGCAACACCCCAAGGTGGCTTTGTTCAGAACCTTTCATGGCATCTGGGCCTCGTCCGGTTCACCGATCGAGGAGCTGGATGAAGAGAGCTCGCCGGAGGCCCGCGCCCAGTGGCGGCTGTCGGGTCTGACCGCCAATACCCGCGAGGCGCTGCTGCTGCATTCGATCGAGGGATTCACCATCCCCGAGATCGCCACCATTCTGGATGTGCCCGACGAGGAAGCCGCCGACTTGGTGGTGATTGCGCGCAACGAGATGTCCGGCGTGATCCGTGGCCGCATCCTGGTGATCGAAGACGAGGCCATCATCGCGCTGGATATCTCCGCCATCGTCGAGAGCATGGGCCATGTGGTCACCGGGAATGCCCGCACCCGCGACGAGGCGATCGCGCTGGCGCGCCGCGATCCGCCCGACATGGTGCTGGCCGACATCCAGCTGGCCGACAATTCCTCGGGCATCGACGCGGTCAACAACATCCTGTCGGAACTGGGCGAGGTGCCAGTGGTCTTCATCACTGCCTTCCCCGAGCGGCTGCTGACCGGCGAGCGGCCGGAGCCTGCGTTCCTGATTGCCAAGCCCTACACCGAAGAGCAGGTGCAATCAGCGGTCAGCCAGGCGATGTTCTTCTCAAGCACCCAGACGCTCAAGGCCTGAGCGTCCGAATGTGACACTGCGCAGGCGTCCTGATCTCGGTCAGGGCGCCTTTTTTGTGTGCGCGCAAGGGCGGCCCGGTCGCCGGCTCACGGTATCCGCCTCCGCCACGAAAGCATCAGCAGCGCCGCCACGAACAGCACGAGGAAGACGACGCACAGGATTTGCGCGTTGCCGGTCGAGGCTGTGGCACCAAAGTCGGACAGGCGCGCGACGAACAGCAACATCAGGGTTTTTTACCTTTCAGGCCTGACGGATTGCATGGGGAACCGATTGTCCCGCCAGAAGCCATGTCCCGGCCGCAGCACCGCACCGGCAAACTTTTGCACAAAAAGACCCGCGAGGCAGGTTCAGCTTCGCGGTTCGAAGTTTTTTCGATTGTTCGAAGGAACTGTGGGCGCCGCATCGGCCTGCTCGGTGCAGCCCGTGGCGGGGCCGTTTACCACCCGTATTCCGACCCTGCCTCTGCATGCCCGCGGGTCTGGCGGAGCGCCGGATCCGTCAGGGCAATATTGAACAGCGAGGGCGCATTCAGTTTCGGGCTGCCTCTTTTTCACGCAGTTTTTCAAGCAGTTGCTCCATGCGGTCGGGCAACTTGCTTTCGCAAGGCTGGCGATAGATCCGCATCAGATTGCTGTCTACCTGGCGCTGCAACCAGTCCTGTTTGTCGTAGTATTCTTCTGGCATCTTCGCGGATCCGGATCATTATTTTCAAGTCATGCTCGTCTGTTCAACACGGTGGCAGGCCGCAAGGTTCCACCGCAGCCCGGCTCGGGGCCTGCTGCGGCTTTCCGGTCACAGACCGGTCTGGCGGGAACAATGGCCGACGCCTCGGGTTTGCCCCGCAGGAGGTACGCGTCTTGACTGCACAACAGCCCAGAACCCTCGGCGAACTCGCCGATAGCATCGCCTCGGTCAGTGATACCGGGAAAGTCACGGTGGAAGAGATCGTCGAAGCGGTGGGCCAGCGCAGCCTGCTGCCGCTGCTTCTGGTGCCGGCACTGCTCTGTGCGACGCCGCTCTCCGGCATTCCCGGTGTCTCGATGATCGCGGGTGTCGCCATCGCGATAATCTCCTTTCAGATGCTGCTGAGTGTCGACGAAGTCTGGCTGCCGAAACGGCTGTTGCGGCAAAAGGTCGAGGGCAAGACCCTGCACAAGGCGCTGCGCTCGTCCCGGCCGGTGATTGCCTGGGTCGACCGGCACACCCACAACCGGCTGTCAGTGCTGTTTCACCGGCCATTGATATACCTTCCAGTAGTGCTCAGCCTGATCTCGGGCCTGATGATGCCCTTCCTCGAATTCATCCCGTTCTCCTCATCGATCGCGGCCATCGGAGTCAGCCTGTTGGCAATGTCACTGCTGACCCGTGACGGGCTGTTCTTCCTTCTCGCGATGCTGCCCTACCTGGGTCTGGGCTGGCTGATCGGCAGCCGGTTTCTCTGACAACCGGCGCCCGTCCGCCCAATGAGCGAACAGCCGCCGATCAGGCCGCCTGCCCGTCTGACACCATCGAACCGATCTCCAGCACAGATCGCTGTTATTACAGGCAATTCTTCGACCACACCGGTTAAGAACGGGTAGATTATCTGCGCCGCGAAACGGCGAATTTTATCTCAATCTCTGGGAACCCGCCTGCAAGGCGAACGTTGTCACCACAGGCGCATGAGAGCGCTTCCTATGGTTCTTAAAAGGAGACCGAGTTATGAAACGGCTTTTGATTTCCACAGCGCTCGTTGCCGCCGCCAGCGGTGCCGTCGTGGCGCAGGAAAATGACGGTATGTTCCGGGCCGAAACCGACCCGAACGCCATCCACGCCTCAGACTTCATTGGTATGCGTGTCTATCGCGCTGAAACCGACTCCGAGTCGGTCGAAGGGCTGCAGGACAACTGGGATGACATCGGCGAGATCCACGACATCGTGCTGACCCGCGAGGGCGAAATCGACTCCGTGCTCGTCGACATCGGCGGCTTTCTCGGGATCGGCGAAAACCGCGTCGCCGTCGACATGAACTCGGTCCGCTTCGTCTCTGACGATGCCACTGCCGAAGACGACAGCGACTTCTTCCTCGTTCTTAATGCGCCGGTCTCGGCTCTGGAAGAGGCGCCCGCCTATTCCGGCGGTCGGATGAGCATGGATGGCGACGCAGAGGCCGAGGTTGAGACCGACGCTGAAACCACGACCACCACCAAGACCGTCGACGTTGAAACCACCGACGCAGACGCCGAGATGGAAGAGGCGGAGGCCGAGATCGAAGGCGCGGCCGAAGAGGTCGAGGCCGAGGTCGAAGGGGCGGCCGAAGAGGTGGAAAACGCTGCCGAGAACGTCGAGGCCGAGGTTGAAACCGAAATGGCCGAAGCGGAAGCCGAGGTTGAAGGCGAGTTGGCGGAAGCCGACGCCGAGATGGAGCAGCCGGAAACCGTTGCGACCGAAACCAACGCCGAGGTCAACGCCGAGATGGCCGATGGTACGCAGTCGCCGGTTGGCTACGGTGCCGGTCTTGTCGAGCGTGAAGGCTATGCCAACGCCCCGCTCGAAGAACTGACCTCGGAAAACCTCACCGGCGCGCCGGCCTATGACAGCAACGATGAGCGCATCGGCGAAGTTTCGGAGCTGATCCTCTCAGAAAATGGTGAAGTGAAATCGGTGATCGTCGACGTAGGCGGTTTCCTCGGCATCGGCGAAAAGCCGGTCGAGCTGGAGCTGTCTCAGATCGATATTCTGCGCACCGACGCCGGCGGTGACATCCGCGTCTACATCGCGATGACCGAGGAAGAACTTGAGGCGATGCCGGACTACGAAGGCTAAGTGTCAAATACAGAGCTGCAAGGAGAAGCCCGCCATTTGGCGGGCTTTTTCGTTGTGTGTGGGTGTGTGGGACGCAAGACCTGCCGGCCGGCGCGAAGCGCTGCGTCATGGGGGAGCGAGCCCGCTCCGCTCCCCGGCTGTCCGTGTAACCAGGAGCATTGGGTGCGGCTGTGTCGCTTGGGTGCGTCCTGCCCTCGGGTGGATGAGGGCGCTTGGGAGGCAGGTTCTCAGGTTTCAAAGGGGAGCCCCCAGCACACGGAAAAACGCCGGAGCTGGGGTGGCTCCGGTGCTTCTCATGAGGCATGGCTCGGGTCAGGCGTCGCGTGTCTTGGGTCGGGTTCCGCCGGCCACCTCGTCGGCCTTGACGGCGCCGCGCATGCCGGGCGGCATTGCGGGCCCGGTGGTCGTGTCAGGGCGGACCTGGGCTTCTGCCTCGGCGTTTACCTCGGCGCCGAACAGCAGCACATAGGACGAGATCCACAACCACATCAACAGCACGATCACGCCGGCCAGCGCGCCGAAGCTTTCGTTGTAGCTGCCGAAGTTCTCGACATAGACCGAAAAGCCGTAGGAGGCGGCGATCCATGTGAAACAGGCCAGCACCGCACCCGGCCAGAGCCAGATCCACTGTGCGGACTCGCGCGCTGGCGCGGTGCGATAGAGCACCAGGATGCCACCGATGGTCATGGCCAGCAGGATGGCCCAGCGCGCGGCGCCGATCAGCATCTCGGTCAGCGGACCGAGCGACAGGATCGACAGGATGCCCGGCAGGATCAGGGCGGCGCCGAGCCCGGCAATCAGACCGACCAGCAGAACGAAGGTGAGCGCCAGCTTGGTCAGGGTGAGCTTGATGAAGCCGCGGGTCTCGGCCTCGTTATAGGCGACGTTCATGCCCTCGATCAGGCTGGCCACGCCCTTGGAGGCGGAATAGAGCGCCACGCCAATGCCGAGGATCGCCGCGAGGCCAAGGCCCCCCTCCTGGCTGCCGGCAACCTCGATGGCCTGGCCGAGCACGATTTCGGCGACGTTTTCCGGCAGGAAGGCGGTGACGGTCTCGAGCTCGCCGGTGAACTGCTCGGGGTCGAAGATCAGCCCCGAAATCGCCATCAGCGCGGTGATTGCCGGGAACATCGCCAGCAAACCGTAAAAGGCCACGCCGGCCGCAATCAGGCCGACGTGGTCCTCGTTTACCTTGCGCCAGGCGCGCAGGACGATCATCTTCCAGCCGCGCAACGGTATGTCGCGCGGCCGGGTGGCATGGCGGCCGGGAATCTCCGACATCGCTCAGCCCTTCGGGGTGCCGAGGTTTTCCTCGTCAGCCTTCTGCTTGGCGGCATCGGCCACCCGCTTGCCGGCATCGCGCATCTCGTCGGCGGCCGCCTCGACCGCGGATTTGCTGCCCGGGGCGGCATCGTCGGCGGCATCGCGTTTCTCCTGGGCGATGCTTTCCGCCTCGGACATGGCCGCCTTGGCGACCCGCTCGGCCTTTTCGCGCTCTTCGTGAAAGATGCGCTCGGCCTCGTCGAACAGCTCGTCACGGGTCTGTCCCATGAGCTCGTCCTCGCGCTTGGTGCGCGGCAGCGCCCCGGCGAGCGCGGCCCCGACGGCCAGCGCGATGGCGCCGGCCACCAGCGGCTGCTCTTCGATGAACTCGGCGGTGGCATCGCGGCCGCGGGTATAGTTGCGGCGCGCGGTCTCATCGGCCTGCCGGGCCATGTCGAGCGCTTTGGCACGGGCGGTGACGATGCGCTCGCGCGCGGCGTCGCTCATGTTCTCGGTGCCCCGGGCCAGACGCTCACGGGCGCGACTGACACGGTCGGCGGTTCCGCGGGCGGCGCGGCTGACACCATCGGCGGCACTGCGTGCACCACCGGCCACGGCAGAGCCTGCAGCACTGGCACCGGAGCCGACCTTGCCAGCGGCCGAGCTGGCCCCGGAGCCGACCTTGCCGGCAGCAGAGCTGGCACCGGAGGCGACACTCGAAGCCCCGCTGCGCATCGAAGCGCCGGCCGTGCCTGCAGTCTCGGAGGCGCGTTCGCCGAGCGACCGGCCGCCGTCGGCGTCAAGGTCGTCGTCGTCCCAGACACCGTCGTCGAGATCATGCCGCGCCCAGTCGGGATAGGCGGCAGGTGTCGTGCCATAGCGCGCCTCGCGTTCGCTGGTGCCGGCACCGGCATAGCGGTCGCGGCTGGCGAAATCGCGGGTCGGCCCGGCGGCATAGCCCAGCTCGCGGCGGTCGTGGTTGCTGCTGTGATGGCTGACCGCGCTGTGGCGCACCTCGGTCGAAGGATCGGTATGCGAGCGCCCGAACATCAGCCAGGCAAGGCCGACGCCGGTGACCGCGAGGGCCAGCGGGTTCTGCTTGGCCGAGCGGGTCACCGCCTCGCCGAACTCGCCGCCGTGGCGGCGGAAACCGTTGGCGATCTCGGTGATCACCGCCTCGGGCGAGAACTTGTCCTGAAGCGCATCGACGGTGCTGGCCAGCTCGGCGCGTTCACGTTCGATGTCGCGCTCGATCTGGTCGGGGGTGCGGGTATCATTTGGCATTTGCGGCTCCTTTGACGGCTTCGACATCACGCTGCACATTGGCGGCGGCGCGACTCGGAGCGATGCTGCTCAGTTTCAGGTCGTTGAGGCCCTTCTGGACGAAGGCATAGGCGATGATCGCCAGCACGACGCCAACGACAAAAGCGGCCCAGCCGGCATCCATGCCGGCCTCAGTCAGCCCGGCGACGATGGCACCGACCAGCACGTTGAGCGCGGTCAGCGCAACCACCAGTGCTGCGGCCAGCAGCCCGACGGCGGTGCCGGCGCGACGCAGGTTCTGGTCGACTTCTGCACGGGCCAGGTCGACCTCGTTGCGGACCAGCGAGCTGACATGCTTCATCGCATCGCCCAGCAGGCTGGAGGTGCTTTCGTTCGGTGAGTTGGTCATGACGTCTCTCCTTTGCCGCTGCGTGCCGTTGTCGGGCTGGCGCTGGCGGTGGTGGCACCGGTGGCGCGGGTCGGGCTGACGCCGCCGGCCGTGCCTGCAGTGCCGGTGGTGGGGGACACTTGCGGCGTGCCGGGCGCGCTGGTGGCACCATAAGCGCCCTGGCCGCTCTGACCGCCTTGGCTGCCGCGGCCGTAGTAGGGCTGGGCACCGCCGTGGCGGTCGTCATGGTGATCATCGCCGGTCCGGGCCCGGCGCGACGCTTTGGCCATGCGGACGCCGGCAAAGCCCAGCAGGGCCGCGCCACCGAGGAAGGCCATCGGGTTGCGGCGGGCGAAATCACCCATCTCGTCAACCATCTGGCCCAGGTCCTTGTCGCGCACGGTGTCGGCGAAATCGGCCATCGAAGAGGCCGCGGCGCCAAAGGTGCGTTCCTGCGGAGAGCCGTCGCGCAGCTCTTCAGAGGCTTTGCGCAGAGCGCGAGAGACCGAGGAGATCTCGTCGGCCACGCCTTCCTTGGCGGCATCGGCGCGGGCATGCGCCTCGCCGACCACGGTATCGCTCACGTCGCGCACCGTTTTCTCGGCATCCTGGCGCAGGGCGTCGGTTTCACTTTTGGCCGCATCGGGACCGCTCTTGCGCGTTCCGGTTGTGCCGTCATATTGTGTGTTACTCATGATAAATCCTTTCGGCGGGGGTCACAGGACGAAGTTCACGATCGCGAGCACGATGACGATCAGTCCGACGAGGTAGATGATGGCATGCATGACTGGCTCCCTTGGTTGCTTGGCCGTCAGGCCGTCTCACGTCTCAACACGGTTTGATGAGGTTTGTTCCGTTGCGCCCTTCAGGAAGGGAAATGAAGCGGGTCTTCGGCTTCAAAGGCTGCTCCCATATGCCAAACCAAGCGCGCCTAAGCGCGCGCGGACGGGTTCGCGCTAAACGTGTGTTGAAGCCGCACAGATGGCGCCCACCGCGGCGGACACCGCTGTGGCGAAACCCGTCATCTCCGGCGTGTTTGCGCGGTCAGACCTGGTCGAAACGGATGACGCGGTGATCGCCCAGATCGGGCTTCTTCTCGGTGTTAAAATTGGCGCGCGCGATTTCCAGCCCGAAGGTCATGGCGCTGTCCGTCGCCGTCCAGATTGCCGCATCGCTGAGCGCGAGGCGCAGCAGGGTCACGTCGGCATCAGCCTTGCCCTGGTCGAACCAGGCGGCCGCCACGACGGACCAGACTTCGTCGAGCTTGTCACGATCATCACTGGTCTCAAGTCTGCCGGACAGACAAGCATAGAATGTGCCGTCTCCCTTGGTGAGACAGTAGTGGGCAGAGGCACCTTGGCCGACGGCCTTGACCAGATCGGTCACGGCCGAGGTGATGAACCAGAGCTCCGCGGTGTCGCGGTCGGCGTGATGGGTCATCGGCTGCATGTGCTGATCGGAGTTCGTGACGCCGAGCATTCCGGCGCGGGTCTCGTCCAGCACCTCGAAGAGAGCGGTGCGCGCATCGGCGCGCACCTTGTCTGTCATCGACATCCCCGGACCTCAGAGATTGTTGGCCCAGTCATCGACTTCCCGCTCGGCTTCTTCGCGGGTCTTGCCGTATTTCTCCTGGACGATACCGGCCATTTCCTGGCGGTTGCCCTTGGCGCGCTGCAGCTCGTCGTCGGTCATGTCGCCCCATTTGGCCTGCGCCTGACCCTTGACTTGCTTCCAGTTGCCTTCGATTTGGTCCCAGTTCATGTCGGGCCTCCTTTTCGCGTTGCGTTACTGAGACATCAACTCCGGCACCGCAGGCGAGTTCCCAGCCGGGGTGGAAATCCGGGGAAATTTATCTTGCTGTCCGACGCGCAATATCGGGAACTTCGGGCGCGCCCGGGTGTTCACGACCTAGTGAACGGCACCGGCATGCGAAGGAAATTTCCCCATGGGCCACCCCCAGGAAGACCGCTCCTCCGAGCCGAACGTGATCTATCTCGACACGCGACGGCCAAAGCCGCGGGTCGTGGTCGAGAACCAGAGCCCGTCGCCGCGTGATCCCCTGCCGCCATTGCCGGAGCAGGGTGTGCCGGGCTTTCCCTGGCACCGCGTGCTCTGGCCGATCCTTGCAGTGTTGGTGCTGGGCACGATCTCCTGGGCCGCCTGGGCGCTCTAGCGCCGTCCTCCCTACGAAAAACGCCCCCGCAGAGCACTGCGAGGGCGTTGTTTCGCTCAAGGTTTCAGACCTTACTGTTCGACTTCGACTTCGCTGTCGCCGGGGGCAACCTCTTCGACGGCTCCCGCGTCTGTCTCGACCGTGCCGGCCTCAAGCTCGGTTGGCGAGACCTGTTCCGAGGCGTCCTGCACCGGCTCTTCGTCGGGGCCGGGTGCGGTGACAAAGACTTCGCCGATCCAGAACAGGATCAGGCCGATGCCGAATACGGCGGCGATTGCCATGCCGATCAGGGGGCCGCGGTGGCGACGCTTCTGCTTGTTCAGGTTGGTGTCGGGTGAGCTCATCTTCCGTCTCCGCTTGTCTCGGTGGGGTGGAAGGCAGGCGATGCTGGATGTTCGGCAGTCCCACCTCTCGGCGTTCCCGGCTCAACGCGCGATCCGCGCCCGGGTTCCCGGCAATCTCTGCCTGCGGCGGAAAACCGCCGGCCGCAGGCTCAGCCTGACATCTCTTCCGTGATGGCGCGCAACAGCGCCGGAAAGCTCACCGGCTTCTGCACCAGCCGGCCCGGTGGCAGGGTGTCGAGAATGGCGCTGCCGCTGTAGCCTGACAGGTAAAGAAAGCCGGTGCCGCAGGCCACCAGCTGCTCGGCGATCTCGCGCGAGGTGGCGCCGTTGAGGTTGACGTCGAGGATGGCGAAATCCGGCGGGGTCTCCTCGATCAGTGCCAGCGCCCGGCGCACCGTCGGGGCCGGGCCGACGACGGTAAAGCCTTCGTCCTCGAGTTGAAGCTTGAGGTCCATGGCCACAATGGCCTCGTCCTCAACGAGAAGAATGCTTTGCGCCATGCGCGCCCTCCGCAGTGGAATTATCGGTACGTGACAGGAAGTCGCCGGTCAATGGCTCCGCCTGCGTCTCTGGCTTTAACTTTGGCACCGGGGCCGAACAGCGCCCGGGGTGCGCGATCCGGCCGCCCCCGGCGTCACCGATCGTCCGGCGCGGCGGCTGCCGTGTTGCGCACAGGCCGTCCAGCACGAATGCCCCAGCCCACCAGCGCCATGACGCGCCGTCCAGGCTAATGGTCCGGCAGCGCTCAAGAAATGCCCTTTGCATGATCGCGCAACGCTCTGGAACGATTTCGGTTCCGCGGGGTTTTTCGCTAGTCAATCGGCAAGGGCCTCAGCTACGCTTGCGCCTGAGGGAAACAGAGAGGGTATATGACACCGACCGGCAGCAGCAGCGACGGACCCATCAAAGCGCAGCATGTTCCGGTCGTGGCAATAGGCGCCTCGGCTGGCGGGCTGGAGGCGCTCAAATCCCTGTTGGCGCATCTGCCCGAGCGGCCTGGGGCCTGCGTCGTCGTCGTCCAGCACCTCGACCCCGATCACAAGAGCCTGCTGGCGGAACTGCTGGCGCGGGTCGCCACCCTGCCGGTGATCCAGGCCGAGGATGGCATGGCCGTCGAGGCCGACCGGATCGTGGTGATCCCGGAAAACGCGACCCTGCTGCTTGATGGCGACGTGCTGCGGGTGGAACAGCCGGCGCCGCCCCGGCCGCAGCGTGCGCCGATCGATACCTTCCTCGCCAGCGTCGCCCGCGAGCGCGCCGATCACGGCGTTGGCGTGATCCTCTCGGGCGCCGGCAGCGACGGCACCGGCGGCGTGCGAGAACTGAAGAAGGCAGGCGGCTTCGTCATCGCCCAGGACCCCGAAGAGGCCAGTTATGACAGCATGCCGCGCAGCGCGATCTCGACCGGGCTGACCGACCAGGTGCTGCCGGCCGAGGCGATCGGCGCGGCCATCGTCGCCCATCTCGCCGCCCTCAGGGAAGGCATCGACCGGGCGGTGCGCGACGCGCCCAACCTGCAGCAGACGCTGGCGCGGATCTGCCAGTATCTCAGGCTCGCCACCGGCCATGACTTCCGCCATTACAAGGAGCCGACGCTGCTGCGCCGGGTCAACCGGCGGATGCATGTGCTCGACATGGCCTCGGCCGAGCAATATGCTGGCCGGCTGCGCGACGACCCGGCCGAGGCCCGCAACCTGTTCCGCGACCTGCTGATCAGCGTGACCGCCTTCTTTCGCGACCGCGATGCCTTTCGCGCGCTGGAGACGGCGATTGACCAGATGCTCGCCACCAAGGCCCCGGGCGAGACGATCCGGGTCTGGGTGCCGGGTTGTGCCACCGGCGAGGAGGCTTATTCCATCGCCATGCTGCTGCGCGACAGGATCGACGCCGCCCAGAGCGCCCAGCGGATCCAGATCTTTGCCACCGACATCGACGAGAACGCCCTCGATCTGGCGCGTCGCGGCATCTATCCCGAAAGCGTCGCCGGCTACCTGCCAGAGGGCTACCTCGAGCGCTACTTCCGCAAGCGCGGCCCGGAATACCAGGTCAGCGACGAGATCCGCGAGCTCTGCATCTTTTCGGTGCAGAGCGTGATCAAGGACCCGCCGTTCAGCCGGCTCGACCTGCTGTCCTGCCGGAACCTGCTGATCTATCTCAAGGCCGAGATGCAGGCCAAGCTGATCCCGGTGTTTCACTACGCGCTGCGCCCTGACGGGCTGCTGATGCTCGGCCCCTCAGAGAGCATCACCGGCCACGAACCGCTGTTCGCGCCGATCGACAAGAAATGGCGGCTGTTCCGCTACTGCGAGGATGAGGGCAATGCGCCGCGGTTTCCGCTGATGGCGCTGACCGGCGAGCCGACGCAGGCCCAGCGCACGCCGCCGCAGCAGGGGTCCGCGGCGCGCGACGACATGGTCACCAAGGCGCAGAAACTGCTGCTCGAAGAGGTCGGGCCGGGCTATATCATCGCCGGGGCCAACCGCGAGATGCTGTATTCCGGCGGCCCGGTCGGGCGGTATCTCAGGCTGCAATCGGGGACGCCTTCGCTCGAACTGGTCAACCTGATCGCCCCGGCGCTGCGGATGGACCTGCGGGCGCTTTGGCACCGGGTGATCTCGGAGAAGGCCCCGGCCACGCGCGACATGGTCTTTCATGACACCGAGACCGGCCGCCGGCGGCTCAGGCTCACCGTGCGGCCGCTCGACGAGGATGGGCGCGGCAAGCTGACCTACCTGATCACCTTCGAAGACCTGGGCCCCGCCGGCGAGATGCCCAATCCCAGCGAGCAGATCCTGCGCGACACCGCCGACATCGAAGCGATGGAGGCCGAGTTGCGCTCGGCCCGTGAATATCTGCAGACCACCACCGAAGAGCTTGAATCCTCGAACGAGGAGCTGAAATCGGCCAACGAAGAGCTGATGTCGATGAACGAGGAGCTGCAGAGCTCGAACGAGGAGCTGGTGACCTCGAAGGAAGAGCTGCAATCGGTCAACGAAGAGCTCGAGACGGTCAACGTGGAACTCTCGCACAAGGTCGACGAGCTGGCCAAGCTGAACGCCGACCTCGAGAATTTCCTGCAGAGCACCGATGTCGCGACGCTGTTTCTTGACCGCCACGCCCGGGTGCGCCGGTTTACCCCCGCCGCGCAGGAGCTGTTTCACCTGCTGACCCATGACATCGGTCGGCCGATCGCCGACATCACCTCGCGGGTGGCCGAGGTCGATATCGCCGCCGAGGTCGACAGCGTGCTGCGCACCCTGCAGCCGGTGGAGCGTCAGGTGCAGCTCAGTTCCGGCAAACGGTCGTTCATCATGCGGCTGACCCCCTATCGCTCGCCCGGCAACGTGGTCGACGGCACTGTCGCCACCTTTTCCGACGTCACCCCGCTGCGCGACGCGCAAGAGCTTGCCGATGCGCTCAACCACCGGCTCGAGCACCGGGTGGCCGACCTGACCGCGCTGCTCGATCTGGTGCCGATCGGCATCGTCTTTGCCGATGAACCCGACTGCCGGTGCATCAAGGTCAACCGGTTTGCCGCAAGGCTGCTCAACCTCGGCGACAAGACCGAGGCCACCGGGCTGCTTGACCAAGGCAGCGTGGTGTTGCGGGCCGGCGAGAAGGTGGCCCCGCGCGACCTGCCGCTCGAGACGGTCTGGCGGACCGGCGCGCCGGTGCAGGATTTCCGCGCCCGCTATGTCGGCGCCGATGGCACCGAATTCGACATGCTGATGTCGGCCGCGCCGGTGTTCGATGCCGGCCGCAACATCCTGCGCGTCGTGGGCATCATCAACGACATCACCGACCTGGTGAGCGCCCAGGAGGCCACCGAGAACCGCGAGCGCTACAACCGCTATGTCGCCGAGATCGGCCGCAAGAGCCTGGCCGGGGTGCAGGCCCGGTCGCTGATCGACGGGGCGCCGGCGCGGCTGACCGAGGTGACCGGCGTCGAGCTGGCCGAGGTGCTGCTGCTGCGCCCCGACGGCGACGCCCTCGATCTGGCGGCGGCGCAGGGGCTCGCGGCCGCGGACGGCACACGGGTGCCGGCGGACCCCGACGGGCTGGCCGGCTTTGCCCTTGGCCAGAGCGAGCCGGTGGTGGTCTCTGACTTGGCGCGCGACAGCCGGTTCACCCCGTCGCCGCTGTTGCAGCAGGCCGGCGCGGTCAGCGGCGTCAGCGTGCTGATCGGCACCGGACGCGAACCCTTTGGCGTCTTGTCGCTCTTTGCCACCCACCGGCGCGATTTCGTTCAGGACGAGATCAACCTTGCGCAATCGGTGGCCTATCTGCTGGCGGCGGCGCTGCGCCGCGATGCCACGGACCTGCAGAAACAGCTGCTGCTCGAAGAGCTGCGGCACCGGGTCAAGAACATGCTGGCGACGGTGCAATCGGTGGCCTCGCTGTCGCTGCGCGAGGCGCGCACCGATCCGACGGTCGCCCGCACCATCACCGAGCGGTTCCAGGCGCTGGCCCTGGCGCATGACCTCAATTTCCGGCGCAACGACGGCAATGTCGCCCTGAACGAGCTGGTCGAGGTGCAATGCGCGCCCTACGACAGCGAACGGATCGCGATTTCCGGCAATTGCACCTCGCCACTCGATCCCAACCAGGCGATCGACATCTCGATGATCATCCACGAGCTGGTGACCAATGCGGTCAAGCACGGCGGTCTGAGCGGCGACGACGGCCGGATCGAGATTACCATCGGCTCTGGTCCCGACCCGACGCAGCCGGGCTGTGTGATCAACTGGCAGGAATACGGCGCCGTTCTCGATCCGGAACACATTCACCGCGGCACCGGGTCCAAGCTGATCGAGGCGATCTCGATGCAGGCGCATTTCGAGATCGACCGCGAGATCGGCACAGACACCCTGGGCTACACCATCCGCTGCACGCTCAGGGAAGCCTGAGGCAGCCCACGTCGGGCCGCGCCACCGAAAACAGCGCGTTGCCGATCATCTGGTCGGAGAAGGGCCGGACAAGCATCCCCCAGCCCCTCTCCTGTGCCTGTTGCTCATCGTCCTCACCGACGGTCAGGACGATGCCCGCACCCCTCTGGGCCAGGATTCCGTCAAGCCCGCTTTCCAGCACCTTCGACAGGCGCATTTCAAGAAAAGCGGCCACGACATGGGCCTCGTGCACCAGCTTTGCCAGAAAATCCGACAAGTGGCTGGCGTGAACAACGCGGCATTCGCAGACAGCGCCGATCGAGCCGACGATATCCTCGGCAATCAGCGGATCCCGTTCCAGCACAAGGATCACCGGATCGGCACCCTTGAAGGTCCGGGCCATGAACTCGGCTCCGTCTTTCATCGATTCCCCTCTACTCATGAATGCATATTGAGTTGTGCCGGCCATCCCTGCATTAAAGTATGACATATCGAGACGAGGTTTCCTGCCATGGCCACCGATTGCCGAACCTGCCCGCTGCGGAAGTGGCCGATCTTCGACCCGCTGACCGAAGCCGAGATCTCCTTCATGGAGACCTTCAAGTCCGGCGAGCTTGCCATCACCGGAGGCGCCACGCTGATGATGGAAGGCTCGAACAGCCCGCAACTGTTTACCGTGCTCGAGGGCATGGGGCTGCGCTACAAGACCCTGCCCACCGGCGAGCGGCAGGTGATCAACTTCGTCTTTCCCGGCGATTTCCTCGGCTTGCAGGCCGGGGTGATGTCGGAAATGCAGCATTCGGTCGAGGCGACGACGCCGATGCGGCTCTGCGTCTTCGACCGCAAATCGCTCTGGTCGCTGTTCGAAGGCCACCCCGACCGCGCCTTCGACCTGACCTGGATCGCCGCCGTCGAGGAGCACCTGCTGGGCGAGAGCCTGGCGATCATCGGCCGGATGAGCGGACTCGAGCGCATCGCCCGCGCCTTCGTGCGGCTCTATGAGCGGGGCACCGCCCAGGGCCTGGTAAAGGACAACGAGATGCCCCTGCCCTACAAGCAGCATGATCTCGCCGATGCGCTCGGGCTGTCGCTCGTTCATACCAACAAGATGCTGACCCGCCTGCGCGAGTTGGGCTTTGCCAGCTGGCAGGGCGGTCGGCTCAAGGTGCTCGACTACGCCGCGCTTTGCGAGCTGGCGCAGCTCGAATCCGACCGGGCGCAGGTCACCCGCCCGCTGATCTGAGCGCCGCCGGAGGCACAGCGATTGCAAGGGGCTGGCCGTGGCGAGCCTGAAATGTGCCGCGACCGTCTGAAACAAAAGGCCGGGTCACGGAGTTTATCTTCTGTTGCGCCGGGAACCGGCGTGCTCTTGGGACGTTGCTTGCCCTGTGGCTCATAGATACAAAAACCCCGACCCCATCCTGCGGTCCGCCGTCATCGTCATCGCCGCGATCCTGGTGTTCGCGTCGCTCAAGGCGGGCGCCGACATATTCGCGCCACTGGCGCTTGCAACCATCACCGGCGTCATGCTCGCGCCGGTCACCGACGGGCTTGAGAAGCTCGGGCTGACCAGCGGTCTGGCCTCGGCGCTGGTGCTGCTGGCCGGGATGTGCGGCATCGGCGTGCTGATCCTGCTGATCGAACCCGTGGTCTGGCGCGTGGCCGAGGAGATCCCGCGCATCCGGCTCGAGCTGCGTGGCTTCATCGAGGACATGCGCGGGCTGATCCGCGGGCTCGAGGACGTCAACCGCGAGGTCGAGCAGGCGCTCGGCGGTGACGGCACCAGCAAGCCTGAGGGTGACGCCGAGACGGTGGTGCCCAGCCTGACCAGCGCGATCCTGCTGGCGCCGGTGTTCCTGGCGCAGTTCCTGATCTTCTTCGGGGCGCTGTTCTTCTTCCTGTTCACCCGCAAGAACATCTACATCTACATGTCGCGCCGGATCGGCTCGTCCGCCGACACCCGCGAGATCATGCGCCGCTTTACCCGCGCCGAACGCGTCGTATCGCGCTATTTCCTGACCATCTCGGTGATCAACTTCGGCATGGGCGCCGCGCTTGGTGGCGCGCTGATGGTGATCGGCCTGCCCGGACCGGTGCTCTGGGGGCTGGCGGCGGCGATGCTGAACTACATCCTCTACATCGGCCCGATTGCGATGACCATCGGCCTCTCGCTGGCCGGGTTGCTGGCGTTTGACGGGGTCATGGTGATCGTGCCGCCGGCGATCTACCTGTTCTTCAACCTCGCCGAGGCGCAGTTCGTCACCCCATCGCTGGTCGGCAAGAACATCGCCATCAACCCGCTGCTGATCTTCGTGTCGCTGGTGGTCTGGCTCTGGCTCTGGGGGCCGATCGGCGCCATCGTCGCGATCCCGATGCTGGCGATCCTTCTGGTGATGCTCGACGTGTTCGAGGGCGAGGTACCCGGCGAAGGCGCAGCCTCGCCACCGCCGGTCGCGGAGGTCGCCCCGGCGCCGGCGGCGAAGTGAGCCGCTAGCGCCGGATTCGCGCCAGCATCGCCCGCCAGCCGCCCGGCGCCAGCAGACCGGCCAGAAGGAAGCCGGCGCCGAACCCGGCGAAATCCGCGGCCCAGGTGGCATCGCTGCCGTAAAGCAGGGCAAACACCAGTCGGATCACCAGAAGCCCCCCGATCAGAAAGAAGGCGCGGGCCTGTGGCGCGCCCTCTTCACCCAGGCGCCGCCAGAGCAGCAGGGTAAAGCCGCCGATAATGCCATAGACGCCGGGAAAGCCGCCGATCAGCGGCACCGGATCGTTGAGCAGCAGCCCGTAGGCCAGGGCCCCCACCACCGAGGCAAAGAAGAAAAGCGCAATCACCCGCGCGCCGCCCATCACCTCGCCGACCCATTTCCCCAAGGCCAGGAGCATCACGCCGACAAACAGCGCATGGGTGAAATTGGCTTGAATGAAGGGGTAGCTGACAAAGCGCAGCAGCTGGTCGGGCGGATAGACCCCGTTGGCCAGCATCCAGTCGAAGATATCGCCGGAGAAGGCAAAGCCCTGCACCGCGTTCAGCCGCCAACCCACCGCCTGCGGCCCGCCGACAAAGCCCTGCGCGCCGGCCTGAAACGCCAGCTCGATCCCCATGAGCACCAGAAACAGCCCGGTGATCGCCGGCGGCATCGGGTTGATCGGCGGTTGATAGAACGGATCGGACATGGGCGCTCCTGACATGGCTTCGGGCCTTCGGCTTGACGGCCTCGGGTGCCATGGGTAAGCGCTGAACGATCGGAAATCCAGACGGAGAACTGCCATGACAGAGGGCGTCCAAACCCCATCTGCCTTCACCCCGCGCGTCTTTTCGGGGATCCAGCCCTCGGGGAACCTGCATCTCGGCAACTACCTCGGCGCGCTCAAGCGCTTTGCCGACAGCCAGGACAATGGCGTCGAGTCGCTGTTCTGCATGGTCGACATGCATGCGATCACCGTCTGGCAGGACCCGGCCGATCTGCGTCAGGCCACCCGCGAGTTGGCAGCGGGCTTCATCGCCTCTGGCGTCGATCCGGACCGCTCGATCCTGTTCAACCAGTCGCAGGTCTCGGCCCATGCCCAGCTGGCGTGGATCTTCAACTGCGTGGCGCGCATGGGCTGGATGAAGCGCATGACTCAGTGGAAGGACAAGGCCGGCAAGAACCAGGAGAACGCCTCGCTCGGCCTCTTTGCCTACCCGGCGCTGATGGCGGCGGATATCCTGACCTATCACGCCACCCATGTGCCGGTGGGCGAGGATCAGAAACAGCATCTCGAGCTGACCCGCGACATCGCCGCCAAGTTCAACAACGACTTCGGCGTCGATTTCTTTCCGATCACCGAACCGGTGATCGAGGGCACCGCGACGCGGGTGATGAGCCTGCGCGATGGCACGAAGAAGATGTCGAAGAGCGACCCCTCGGATGCCAGCCGGATCAACCTGACCGACGATGGCGACACGATTGCCAAAAAGATCCGCAAGGCCAAGACCGATCCCGAGGCGCTGCCCTCGGAGGATAAGGGCCTGGCAGAGCGGCCAGAGGCGCGCAACCTGGTCAACATCTACGCCGCGCTGAACGATCAGACCGTGACGCAGGTGCTCTCGGACGTGGGCGGCCGGCAGTTCTCTGAATTCAAGCCGATGCTGGCGGACCTCGCGGTGGCCCGGCTGTCGCCGATCTCGGAAGAGATGTCACGGCTGATGGGCGATGTGGGCGAGATCGACCGCATCCTGGCGCAGGGGGCCGGGCGGGCGCAGGCGATTGCGGCGCCGATCCTCGAGCGGACCTACGAGATCGTCGGGATGGTCAGGGGCTGAGTTTCGCCACGCCTGCGCGTGTCGACAGGCCGGGGGGCAAGGCCCCCCGGACCCCCAGCCTTAACCGGGGGGCTTTGCCC
>NZ_JAXMOR010000020.1:0-89303 GCF_034669705.1 Marinovum sp. | reverse complement strand
ACCGTTCAGGCTGACGACCAAGAATGCGGACGGCTCCCAATCCGGCACACGGGCTCTTGCCCAGGGACCTCACGGGATGCCGTCCGCACCTCCATTATACAGAAAACTGGTTAGACAGGGACCTCCTCGCGGACGACGCATGTCACCCGGTGACCAAGCGCCCGACAGCGCGAGGCCCCGGACCACGTCCGGACTGCGCCCCTTCACAGGACTGCAGCACTCCGCGCCCTACTCCGCCAGCTGGTCCATCTTGCGCGCCAGCTTGACGTCATGCGAGCTGAGCCCGCCGACGTCATGCGTGGTCAGCACCACCTCGACTGTCTTGTAGACATTCGACCACTCCGGGTGGTGGTTCCATTTCTCGGCATAGATCGCCACCCGCGTCATCCAACCGAAGGCGTCGATGAAATCCTCGAACTGATAGGTCTTGCAGATCGCGTCACGCGTGTCGTCGACCGTCCAGCCCCTGTCCAGCAGTGGCGCGAGCATGGTCTTTCGCCCGGTATCCGACAGTTTCTCGCTCATTGCTGTTCCTCCTGTTGGCTGCGCCGGAACGGGCCGTAACTTGTCAGGATCTCGATATCCTCGTCAATCGCCCGGCGCTCCGCCTCGAGATAGCGCGAAATCGCCTCGGAAAACCCCTTGTCGGCCACCCAATGCAGCGAATGGCAGGGCACCGGCAGGTAACCGCGCGCCAGCTTGTGCTCGCCCTGCGCCCCGGCCTCGACCCGCGTGAGGCCGTGGGCAATGGCGAAATCGATCGCCTGATAATAGCACGCCTCGAAATGCAGGCAGGGATGATCTTCGATGTAGCCCCAGTAGCGGCCGTAAAGCACCTCGCGGCCGATGAAATTCAGCGCGCCTGCCACCCAGCGCCCGTCACGCTCGGCCAGCACCAGCGCGATATCGTCGCGCAGCGCCTCCTGCGCGATGTCGAAGAACGCCCGCGTCAGGTAGGGCGTACCCCATTTGCGTGCCCCGGTGTCCTGGTAGAACCGCCAGAAGGCATCCCAGTGCTCAGGCTCGATCGCGTCGCCGGTCAGCGTGCGGATCGTGCCGCCAAATCCCTGCGCCCGCGCCCGCTCCTTGCGGATGGTCTTGCGCTTGCGCGACGACAGCGCAGCGAGGAAGCCGTCGAAATCGGCATAGCTGTGGTTTTCCCAGTGAAATTGCTGGGTCTGCCGGCGCAAAAGGCCCATCGCGACGCCAGCCTCGGCCTCATCCTCGGTGCAAAAGGTCACATGCAGCGACGACAGCCCATTGTTGGCGGCCAGCTTGATCGCCCCCTGCACCAGCGCCGAGGCGCCGATCTCCTCGAACCCCGGCCGGGTGAGAAAGCGCCGGCCGGTGGCCGGCGTGAACGGCACCGCGATCTGCAGCTTGGGGTAATAGTCGCCGCCGGCGTTCTCATAGGCATGCGCCCAGTTGTGATCGAAGATATACTCGCCCTGGCTGTGGCTCTTGGCATAAAGCGGTGCGCAGGCGATCACCTCGCCATCCAGCCGCGCGGTCAGATAGGTCGGCTGCCAGCCGCTGCCGCGCCCGACCGAGCCGCTGGCCTCCAGCGCCTCGAGAAACCGGTAGGTGGTGAACGGATCGAACGGACGACCGCCGTCGGTCACCTCGGGACAGGCGCAGGCATCCCAGAGGGCGGCGCCGATCTCCTCGATCCGGTCGTGGGTCTGTATCTCGATCTGGGTTTCGCGCATCACATCTGCCCTGGTCTCTCAGAGACTTGGCGCCGCGCGGCCGGCATTCAAGCCAAATACTGCTCGAAGGTGATATTGCCGGCCAGCTTGCGCGCCTCTGCCTCCTCTGCGGGCGTGCGCACGGTCCAGCAGAGCACCGGCACGCCGCGCGCCCTGAGCTCCGCCACCGGGGCCGCGCCGAGGTCGGTGATCTGGTGGCTGATGAAACTGGCACCGACCCGGTCGAAATCCGCGATCGCGCGCAGATCGGCGCGGGTCTCCGCGCTGAGCTCGGGCCAGTCGTCGGCATCATAGCCGCAGGTGGTGAGACCCCGCGGCAGATCCGGCGCAAGCCGCGCCATCTCGGCCACGGCGTGCGGATTGAAGGACATCAGCGCCACCGGCCCGTCATAGCCTTGCAGCGCCGTGGCCGTAGCCTGCTCCAACACCCCGACGTCGGGCCCCATCGCGCCATCCTGGTCCTTGATCTCGATCAGCAGCGGCACCCGGCCGGCGACGATCTCAAGCACCTCGGTCAGCGTCGGAATGCCCTCATCGCCGCCCGACAGCGCAATGCCGCCCAGTGCCTCGGCCGTGAAGTCGCTGACCCTGCCCTGCCGGCCAGTCAGCCGGTCGAGCGTATCGTCGTGAAACACCATCGCCACGCCGTCGGCGGAGGGCTGCAGATCGATCTCGATACCATAGTCCTGCGCGATCGCGGCGCGGATCGCCGCACGCGAGTTCTCGGGGCGGCCCTGTGCCCGGTCGTGCAGCGCGCGGTGGCTGATCGGGCGGGCCAGAAAAGCGGCAGGCAGGGTCATGCGATCTCGAAGATGCCTTCGATCTCGACCGCCACGCCCAGCGGCAGCGCCGCCGCCGAGACCGCCGAACGCGCATGATGCCCTGTCTCGCCCAAAAGCTCGACCAGCACGTCGGAGGCGCCGTTGATCACCTTGGGCTGGTCGGTGAAATCCGGCGTCGAATTGACGAACCCGGTGAGCTTGACCACCCGCTTGAGCCGGCCGAGGTCACCCTCGCAGGCGGCGCGCACCTGTGCCAGCAGGCTGAGCGCGCAGGCCCGCGCCGCCGCCGCACCCGCCGCCACGTCGAGGTCATCGCCCAGCTTGCCGAGGATCAGTCCGTCGGGGCCGGACGAGACCTGACCCGAGACATAGAGCGTGTCGCCCGAGCGCACGAAGGGCACGTAATTGGCGGCCGGCGCGGGGGCGTCCGGCAGGGTCAGGCCCAGCTCTGCAATGCGGGCTTCGATCGGGTTGTCCATCTGGCACCTCCTGAGATTTGCCCGGACGCTACGGCGCGGGGGCGGCAGGGGCAAGGGGGCATTGACGGCTCAGCTTTCGCGCATCGCCCGGGCCAGGTAATCGGCCAGCGGCTTGAGCAGATAGGCCAGCGGCGACCGCGCCTCGGTGCGCAGGAAGGCCTCGACCGGCATGCCCGGGATCAGCGCCGTGCCCTCGGGCAGCTTGGCGATTTCGCCGGGGCGCAGCACGATCTCGGCGCGGTAATAGGGCTGCCGGGTGACCTCGTCGACAAAGGCATCACCCGAGATCTTGACCACCTCGCCGAAGATTTCGGGTGTCTCGCGCTGGCTCAGCGAGGTCAGCCGCAGCAGCACCTCCTGGCCAACGCGCACCTCGTCGATGTTGATCGGGGCGACGCGAGCGGCAATCACCGCCGGACGGTCACGCGGCACCAGAAACATCAGCGGCTCCGCCGGGCGGATCACCGCGCCCTTGCCAAACACCGCGAGGTCATAGACCGCGCCCGCCACCGGCGCGCGGATTTCCATCCGGCCCAGCTGGTCGCTGAGGACGGTGGCCTCCTCGGCCAGTTCCCATTCGCGCACCCGCAGGTCGCGCAACTGAGTGATCGCCTCTTCGCGCAGCCGCGAGCCGATCGACAGGATGGTGATGTCGATCTCGGCGATCCGGGTCAGCGCCTGCGCCTTCTGCGCCGTCAGCTCGCCCGCCAGCCCCTGCAGCTCGGCGCGCTGGCGCTGAACCGCCAGCACCCGCGAGGCCTGCGCCAGCTTCTTGTCGAGCAGGATCTGCTGGTTCTCGAGCTCCTCGTCGATCAGCGCGCGGCGTTCATCGAGCGCCTCTTGCTGCGCCTCGATGCCCTCGATCTGCACCGCAATCTGGCGCGACTGGGCGTGCAGCCGGTCGATCTCTCCGGCGGTCGATTCCGCGCGGGCCCGGAACAGCCGGGTCTGCCCGGCGATCATCTCGGCCACCGAGGGCATCTCCTCGGCCACGTCGAGCAGCAGCGGATCGTAGTCGGGCTCCTCGGCGCCGTCGCGCTCGGCCTCGAGCCGGCCGCGCCGCGCCATGACCTCGTGCAGCTGGTCGCGGGCGATGGTCAGCCTGCCGCGTACCAAGGCCGGATCGAGGCGCAGCAACACCTCGTCGGCGCCGACGATATCGCCCTCGCCGACCAGCAGCTCTGAGACGGTGCCGCCGTCGGGGTGCTGGATCGCCTGCCGGTTCTGATGCACCTCGACCTGGCCCGAGGCGATGACCGCACCGGAAATCCGGCTCATCACCGACCAACTGCCAAACCCGCCGACCAGTACCGCAAGGGCCAGCACGCCGAGAAACAGCGGCGTACGGACGGAGAATTCCTGAACGCTCATTTCACCCCTCCCGGTCCGGCCTGACGGATCTGCGCGGCGTTCTGCACGGTCTTCTTCAGCACCTCGTCACGCGGGCCGAAGGCCACCCGGGTACCGCTGTCGAGCACCAGAAGCAGATCGCATTCCTGGATCGCCGCCGGCCGGTGCGCCATGATCAGCACCGCCCCGCCGCGCGCCTTGACCGTGCGGATCGCGGCGTTGACGGCGGCGCTGCCCTGATTGTCGAGGTTGGAATTGGGCTCGTCGAGCACCAAGATCTCGGGGTCGCGATAGAGCGCGCGGGCCAGCCCGATACGCTGCATCTGCCCGCCCGACAGCCGGCCGCCGTGGGCGTCGATCCTTGTGTCATAACCGTTCGGCAGTTTCAGGATCAGCTCATGCGCCGCCGCCATCTGCGCCGCCGCCACCACCTGTTCGGCATCCGGTTCCGGCTCGAGCCGGGCGATATTCTCGGCGATGGTGCCGTCGAACAGCTCAACCTTCTGCGGCAGGTAGCCGATGTAGAGCCCGAGCTTTTCCGGCGGGTATTGATCGAGCGTCGCGCCATCCAGCCGGATCCGCCCCGAAGCCGGCGCCCAGAGACCGGTCAGCGCACGGGCCAGCGTCGACTTTCCGGCGCCAGAGGGCCCGATCACCCCCATGGCCTGCCCCGGCTTGATGTCAAAGGAGATCATGCGCAGCGCCGCCTGCCGCTCGGCCGGCGGGATGATGGTGAGCTGCTGAACCTCGAGCCGGGCCTTGGGCCGCGGCAGCTCCATCCGCGGCTGGTCCGGCGGGGTGGCGCCCAGCAGCAGCGCCAGCGCCTGCCAGCCCTGCCGGGCCCGCTGGGCCACGCCCCATTGACCGATCAGCACCTCGATCGGCGCCAGCGCCCGGCCCAGCAGGATCGAGCCGGCGATCATCGCCCCGGCCGAGAGCTCGCCGCGCAGCACCAGCCAGGCGCCCAGACCCAGCATCGCCGACTGCAGCAGCAACCGCAGCGCGCGGGTCAGCGAGGTAAAGCCGCCGGAGACGTCGGAGCTGCGGATCTGCCCCTCGAGCGCCATCTGCCGCGCGCCTTTCCAGCGTGCCAGCGCCGCCTTGTGCATGCCCATGGCCTGCACCATCTCGGCCTCGTCGCGCATCCGGCTGGCCACCGCCTCGGAGCGGTGAGCCGCACGGCCATGGGCCTGCACCGGCGCCTTCTGCATTTGTTGCGAGATCAGCGCGATCACCACCAGCACCGCCCCGCCGGTCAGCGCCATCAGCCCCAGCAAGGGGTGAAAGATCGCGATCCCGGCAAGAAAGAACGGCGTCCAGGGCAGGTCGAACAGCGCCATCAGCACCGGCGAGGTCAGAAACCGCTGCACCGATTCGAGATCGCGCAGCCCGGTGGCCGAGGCCTCGTCGGTGCGGGCGGCGGCGCGCCGCAGGCTGGCGTTGAACACCCGGTCGTCGAGCCGCGACTGGAACCGCGCGCCGACACGCGCCATGATCCGGCCGCGCACGAAATCCAGAAGGCCCATCATCGTGTAGAGAAAGATCACCAGCCCCGACAGCGCCACCAGCGTCGCCTCAGACCGGCTCGACAGCACCCGGTCGTAGACCTGCAGCATGTAGAGCGGCCCGGTCAGCATCAACAGGTTGGCAAAGAAGGAAAACAGCCCCACCGACCAGTAAAGCCCGCGGCTCTCGCGGCGCACCTTGCGCAGTTCGCTCAGTCCGGCGTCGCGTGGTTGCATGCGCTGGGTCTCGCTCTTGTGTTCCGGCCGCAGGCAGGATGCCGGCGACCCGGCTTGCCCGGCAAGCCGCGATAGGTCAGATTACACCAGTGTCGCCGTTTGGCCACAATGGTGCGTGGGGCGGTTTCAGGCCGTGAGCCCAAGGCTTGAATAGACTACATCCGAAGTATTGCGAAGCGATTGAGAGTGCCTGTGGTCGGTATGTTTTTCCCCGTGATCCGCCCGATGCTTGCCGGGCTTGCGCTTGGGCTCTCCGCAGCCTGCACCCTGCCCGCCCCCGGCGCAGCGCCCGCCGACGGCATTTTCGACCCCTACGAGACGCGCAACCGCGCCACCCACGCGCGCAGCAAGGCCGTCGACCGCCGGGTCATTCGCCCGGTGGCGCTGGCCTATGCCGATACGGTGCCGCAACCGGTGCAGGAGATGGTGGTGCATTTCGCCGACAACCTCGCGGTGCCGGGCGCGGTGCTCAACCAGCTGCTGCAACTCGATCTCGGCGGCGCGCTGCACAACGGCGTGCGGTTCGGGCTGAACAGCACCCTGGGCTTTGCCGGCGTCTTTGATGTGGCGGCCGAGTTCGGCATCTACGAAGACGAGGCCGACTTCGGTCAGACCCTGGCGGTCTGGGGCGTGCCAGAGGGGGCTTATCTCGAGCTGCCGATCCTCGGCCCCGCGACCGAACGCGATGCGGTGGGCCGGGTGGTTGATCTGCTGATCGATCCCCTAAATACGATCGCGCGGCCAGAGAGCCTTTATCTCAAGCTGCCGAAGGTCGCGGCCAAGGTTGGAAAACGGGGCCGCTACGCAGCCTCTGTCGACAGCCTTTTCTATGACAGCGCAGACAGTTACGCCCAATCCCGCTTGCTCTACCTGCAAAACCGCCGGTTCGATGTCGGTGTCTCTGACAGGGCCATATCCTCCACGGCAGACGGCGAAATCGATCCCTACTCAGAGTTGTCTGGGGCCATGACGGACCCATATGAAGAGCTATACGGAGAACAGTGACATGTTTCGAAGACACTTCCTGACCCGTGCCGCAGCAGGCGTGACGGCCTCGGTCTTTGCCCTGCCGGCGCTGGCGCTGACCACCGGCCGGGCGCGGTCTCTGGTTGACCAGCTGGTTGCCGATATCAACCGCGCGCTGTCTTCCGGACTTGCGCCGGGAGCGATGCACGCGGAATTCGAGCGGATTTTTCGCCGCTATGCCGATGTGCCGACGATTGCCGCCTATGCGCTTGGCGTCGATGGCCGTCGCGCCAGTGCGGCGCAGAAACGCGCCTTTCAGGAGGCCTTTATCGGCTATATCGCCCGCAAGTACGGCACCCGGTTCCGCGACTTTGCCGGTGGTCGGATCGAGGTCGACGAGGTGCGCCAGGTCAAGAGCTTCTACGAGGTCAGCTGCACCGCGCACCTGCCCGGCGAGGCGCCCTTTGCCGTCGATTTCATGGTCTCCGACAATGCCGGCCGCGACCTGTTCTTCAACATGAAGATCGAAGGCGTGAACCTGCTTCTGACCGAACGCACCGAAATCGGCGCGATGATCGACCGCCGCGGCGGCAATCTCGACGGGATGATCCAGGACCTGCGCAGCTCGGGTTAGGTCTTACCCTGAGCGGGCCACGCGCCCGCCCCCGTTCCTCAGGCGAACAGCCGGTAATAAAGCCCGTCCGGCAGCAGGTTGCCCAGCCGGAAGAGCCAGGCGAAGGGCGCCGGAAAGCTTTTCTTGAAGCCGTCGGAATTCATGTGCTCAAAGATCGACTGCGCCGCCTCTTCCGGCTCCATCAGCGCCGGCATCTTGAAATCGTTCTTGTCGGTCAGCCGGGTGCGGATAAAGCCCGGGTTGACCAACTGCACCTTGACGCCGGAGCCGCGCAGATCGGCGTGCAGCGCCTCGGCCATCGCCATCACCCCGGCCTTGGAGGCGGCATAGCCGGTGGCCCCCGGCAGACCGCGATAGCCCGAGAGCGAGCCGGTCATCACGATATGGCCGGAGTTCCGCGCCACCATGCCGGGCACCACCTGCCCCAGCACCCGCGCCGCGCCGGTGAAGTTCACGTCGCACATGGCGGTGACCTCCTTGGCATTCCAGGCCTGCGCCGGCTGCGGCCAGTAGACCCCGGCCAGATAGACCAGACCGTCGATCTCGCCGGCCTCGGCCGCGGCGCGGGCCACATCCTCGGCATCGGTGACGTCGCAGGTGATAACCTGCGCCCGGCCCGGCAGTTCGGCCTTGAGCGCCTCGAGCCGGTCCTGCGACCGCGCCGAAAGGATCACCTCTGCGCCGGCCCGGCTGAGCTTGTCCGCCAAGGCGCGGCCCAGCCCCTCGCTCGCGCCCACCAGCCAATACCGTTTACCCAGGAATTCCGTCATCTTGCCTCCAGAGGGCACCGCGGGGCCGCAAGGGCCAGGCACTGCGCCATTTCATGAAACCGGTCAGGTCGATGATCCCGCGATCGGGCGCAGGTTTCAACCTTTTGCTCCTGTCACAGATAGGCCGCCGTCCGCCCCGCGCCAGATTTAGCGGCTGATTTCCCGCGCCGGGGCCTCAGGGCGGTTGCGATAGCGCGCGCCCTTCCACCACAGCTTGAGCGCCTGCCAATGGATCAGCGCCAGCACCCGCCTCGCCCCGAACGGCCGCCGCAGGCAGAACCCGAGGATCGCGCGGTCGGTCAGCGGCGCGCGCGGACCGGTCAGCGTGGCGGTCACCCCGCCGTGGCCGGTGTCGAGATCGATCCAGATGCCGATCCGGTCCGAGCGAATGTCGAAGCGGAAGGTATAGGCCCCCGCCACCGGCTGAAATGGCGAGACATGCAGGATCTTCTGCGCCGCAATCCGGTCTTCGGCGGTGATCGGCGAAAGGTCGGAGGTGTGGCAAAGATAGCTGTGACGGTCGCCGAAGGTATTGGTCACCTCGGCGATCACCGCGCGCAGCCGTCCGACATCGTCGTGGATCAACCAAAAGCTGACCGGGTTGAATACATGCCCCAGCACCCGCGGCTGCGCCAGCAACTGGATCTTGCCGGTCAGCGGCAGGCCCTGCTGCGCCAGCACGTCGCGCACCCAGGCCGCGCCGCGCCCCTGTTTCGGCGCGCCGCCATGGTCGCTGTCGTGCAGCGAGGTCAGCCCGGCGCGGTTGCGGGCAAAAAGCCGCGGGCCGGTCACCTCCGCCTCGGGCTCGAGCAGCACGTAATCGACGCCGTAGCGAAAGCTGTTCTCGACCGCGCCCTTGCGGCCGTGCCAGGTGTGGCCGGCGATATGCTCGGGTCGGCTCATTCCGCCGCGACCAGCAGCGGCGCGCGCTCAAGGATCCGCTCGGTCACATCCGCGGCCGAGGCCAGTCCGTCCTCGTGAAAGCCGTTCTTCATCCAAGCGCCGCAGAACCAGGTTCGCCGCGCGCCGTTGAAGGCCGCCACCGCGCCCTGCGCCCTGAGCGCGGCCAGATCGTAGACCGGGTGACGCAGGATGACCTGGTCGTAAATCAGCTCCGCGCGGATCGGCCTGCGGGCATTGAGCGTCACGAACATCGGATCATTGGCCGGGATCGGCTGCAGCTTGTTCATCCAGTAGGTCAGGTCGATCTTGCCGTCGCGCGCCTTTGGGCCTTCGGTATAGTTCCACGACGACCAGCAGGCGCGGCGGTCCGGCATGACGCTGGGATCGGCGTGCAGGGTGATCTCGTTGGGTTGATAGCCGATGGCGCCCAGCGCCTGCGCCTCCTCGGGCGCGGGATCGGCCAGCAGACGCAGGCTGTCGTCGGAATGGGTGGCCATCACCACCTCGTCAAAGGTCTCGCGTCCGTGTGCACTCACGATCTCGACCCGGTCGGCAAAGCGCCGCACCGCCTGCACCGGCGTCGCCAGCCGCATGCGGACCAGCCGACGCCGCAGGCTGGACTCGAGCCTGCGGACATATTCCACCGATCCGCCATCGACGGTGTACCACTGGTGCTGGCCGCTGTGGCTGAGCAGCGCGTGGTTCTCGAAGAACTGGATCAGCGCCTGCGCCGGAAACTGCAGGATCTGCTCCGGCGGGGTCGACCAGATCGCGCCGGAGAGCGGCAGCAGGTAATAGTCGCGGAACCAGTCGCCCATCCGCATCTGGTCGAGGAAATCGCCCAGCGGCTGCTGCCGGTCGGTTGCGGCGTCCAGCGCCCGGGCGTTGAACCGCAGGATGTCGCGGATCATGCCAAGGAACTTCGGGTTGAACATGTTGCGCCGCTGGCTGAACACCGCGCCGAGGTTTTCCAGACCGTATTCCATCTCGCCACCGCGCAGCGAGGCGGCAAAGCTCATGTTGCTCTGCGTCACCGGCACGTCGAGATGGGCAAAGAGCTCGGCCAGCCGCGGATAGTTGGCATAGTTGAACACGATGAACCCGGTATCGACCGGCTGGGTGCCGCTCTGGCCGGCGAGCACGGTGCGGGCATGTCCGCCAAGCCGCGGCCCGGCCTCGTAGAGGGTCACATCGGCCGCGTCGGCCAGAAAATGCGCCGCCCCCATGCCGGAGATGCCGCCGCCGATGACGGCGATCCTGCGGCGGAAGGGCGGGTATGGGTCAAGCGGCATGTCTGTGTCCTGTGGTTCCGGTGTCATCAGGTCTACGACGGCCGCGCCCGGTTGGATGAAAAAGAATTCGGCCGCATGACTGATCCAGCCCGCGCCGGGCGGCGTATCCCTTGGATGTTGAGCGCGACAAAGACCCAACCGGCGGGTGACATTCCGCTGCTTTCCCTCTCTTATGTGCCGAGGGCCACGCCGCCAGTGGTGCCGACGGTGCTACTGGCGCCCGAAAAGAGGGTGCCAGTGGCGCCGGTACAACAGACAGGGACCCGGAGCAGACAGATGAAAGCTGCGCCAGCGCGGGCCGACTGGATCGGCCATGTCATCCGCATTCGCGACGCCCGCGACGAGGCCGCCTTTGCCGAGATCTTCGCGCATTTCGCGCCGCGGGTGAAAGCCTTCCTGATGCGCTCGGGCGGCGATCCGGCGATTGCCGAGGAATGCGCCCAGGAGGTGATGGTCACCCTCTGGCGCAAGGCGCATCTGTTCGATCCCTCGCGCGCCAGTGTCGCCACTTGGATCTTCACCATCGCCCGCAACAAGCGGATCGACGTGCTGCGCCGCCAGCGCCGGCCCGAGCCTGACGATCTGACATGGGGCCCCGAGGCCGAACCCGATCAGGCCGACGTCGTGGCGCTGCAACAGGAGAGCGCCCAGCTCGGCGAGGCCATTGCCCGCCTGCCCGAGAAACAGCGCGAGCTGATCCGACAGGCCTATTTCGGCGAAATGACCCATAACGAGATCGCCGAGGCCACCGGCCTGCCGCTGGGCACGATCAAATCCCGCATCCGACTGGCGCTCGAGCGTTTGCGCCACGCCATGAAATGAGCCACGCCATGACCGACGAGATCACCCACCACCTGACCGACGCCCTGCTGATGGCCTATTCCGCCGGCACCCTTCCGGAGGCCTTTAACCTCGCGGTGGCCACCCATGTCTCGATGTGCGACGCCTGCCGAGCGGCGGTCGAAAGCTATGACGCCGTCGGCGGCGCGCTGCTGGCCGAGGACGGTGACGCCGAGACGGCCCGGATGGGCGACGATGCGCTCTCGGCGGCGCTGACGAGGATCCGCGAGGCGCCCGTCGAAGACGCGGTGCCCGCCGCGGGCGACGTGCCCGCGCCTCTGGCGGGTTATATCGGCGGCAGCCTGTCAGAGGTGAAGTGGCGCCCGGTGGGCATGGGGGTGCGGCAGGCGGTGCTGGCGACCTCGTCAGAGGCGACGGCGCGGCTGCTCTATATCCCGGCCGGGGCGGCGATGCCAGACCATGGCCACAAGGGGTTGGAGCTGACCTTGGTGCTGCGCGGGGCGTTTTTCGACGCAGCGGCGCGGTTCGGCCCCGGCGATGTCGAGGTGGCGACCGAGGCCGACCAGCACACGCCGATTGCCGATATCGGCGAGGATTGCATCTGCCTTGCCGTCACCGATGCGCCGCTCAGGTTCCGCCGCTGGCTGCCGCGTCTGGCACAGCCGTTTCTCGGGATCTGATGACAGGGCAGTGGGCCCCAGACCCACCCTGCGGCCGGTGAGGTGAGTAGCCAGATCAGGGCGAAGCTTCACCGCTTGGCGCTCCGCCGTCCCGGACCTGGTCCGGGGCACTCGGGGTCTCTTCAGAACACGCGCACCACCCCGCTCTAAGTTCGCGGCAGCGGCACCACGTTCTCGCCACCCTCCGGTGCGATCTCTTCGAAATCGAAATTGTCCAGCCGCCGCGCCCGCCGGCCGGCCTTGTCGGCGCTGATCTTGATCTCCGAGATATCCTTGGCCGCCTGGCCGAAATGCCGGTCGAGGTTCTCGACCCGCGCACCCAGCCGCTCCACGTCGGCAAACAGCAGCCCCAGCTCGCGCCGGATCGCGCCCGCCTGCTCGCGCATCCGGGCGTCTTTCAGGATCGCGCGCATGGTGTTGAGCGTCGCCATGCAGGTGGTGGGCGAGACGATCCAGACCCGCGCGGCAAATCCCTCGCGCACCACCTCGGGGAAATTCGCATGCAGCTCGGCATAGATCGCCTCTGAGGGCAGGAACATCAGCGCGCCCTCGGCGGTCTCGCCGTCGAGGATGTAGCGTTCGGCGATGTCGCGGATGTGCTTGCGCAGAGACTGGCGCAGCTGCTGCGCGGCGCGGTGCGCGCGCTCGGGACTGTCGGCGCGGCGCAGCGCCTCATAGGCTTCGAGCGGGAATTTCGAGTCGATGGCAATCGGCCCCGGCGGGTTGGGCAGGTGGATCAGGCAGTCGACCCGGCGGCCGTTCGACAGCGTCGCCTGCAGCGTGTAGCTGTCGGACGGCAGCGCCTTGGTGACGATGTCGTTGAGCTGAATTTCCCCGAAGGCGCCGCGGGTCTGCTTGTTCGACAGGATGTCCTGCAGGCTCAGCACGTCGCCCGAGAGCTTGGTGATATTGTCCTGCGCCTTGTCGATGGTGGCCAGCCGCTCCTGCAGCTCGCCAAGGCTTTTGGCGGTGCGCCGGGCCGAGCCGTGCAGGTTCTCCTGCATCTGCTGCTGGACCTGGCTCAACCGCTGCTCCATCAGCTGCAGCATCTTGATCTGGCTCTGCGCCTGCGCCTCGGAGACGTGATGCAGCCCGCCGGAGAGCCGCTCCTGCCCCTCGCCCAGCGCCTGCACCCGATGGCCCAGCATGCCCATCTGCTGCGCCAGCGGTTCCGCCAGCCGGGCCGAGCGGGCCGCGGCGCGGGCGGTCGAGACCAGCAGCCAGAGCACCATGAGCAGCAGCCCGCCGCCGGAGAGCAGCGCCAGGACCTGCGGGTCGTCCAGCGCGAGGGTGGTGTCACCAAGGCGGATCATGTGCGGCCGAACAGCCGCTCGATATCGCTGAGTTTCAGCTCCACATAGGTCGGCCGGCCGTGGTTGCACTGGCCGGAATGCGGCGTCGCCTCCATCTCGCGCAGGAGCGCGTTCATTTCCTCGGCCTGCATCCGCCGGCCCGAGCGGATCGAGCCGTGGCAGGCGACGCGGGAGAGGATGGCATCGATCCGCTCGCGCAGTTGCGCCGACTGGCCGAGATCGTGCAGCTCGTCGAGGATGTCGCGCAAGAGCGCCCCGGCGTTGACCTCGCCGAGGATCGCCGGGGTTTCGCGCACCGCCACCGCGCCGCCGCCAAAGGGCTCGACGGTGAGGCCAAGCTCCCGCAGCGCGCCCGTGTGCTCCAGCAGCAAAGCGCAATCGGTGTCGGAGAGTTCCACCACCTCGGGGATCAGCAGCGCCTGGGCAGCGATGCCGTGTTCCGCCGCCTGGCGCTTCAGCTTCTCATAGACCAGCCGCTCATGCGCCGCGTGCTGGTCGACAAGGACGATGCCGGTCTCGGTCTGGGCGACGATGTAGTTCTCATGCAGCTGCGCCCGGGCGGCGCCGAGCGGGCGGCGCTCGGTCGGCTCTTCAAGCCCTTGCGGGCTTTCCTCGCGCAGAGGCTCCGGCTCGACCCTGGCGCTGTAGCTCTCGGCCATCTCGGCGAAACCTGGGCTCTGCGCCTGGTAGGCCGCCTGACGCGCCGCCGGGCCCGGGCGGTCGATCCGGGGCCGGTCCATCTGGTAGACCCGGGGCTGGGCAGGCTCGGGCTGCATCGCGCCCAGCGTCGCGCCGGCGACAGTGGTCGAGGCCCGGTGGCCGGCATTGGCCAGCGCATGACGCAGGCCCGAGACGATCAGCCCGCGGGCGAGGCCGGGGTCGCGGAAGCGGACTTCGGATTTCGCCGGATGGACGTTGACGTCGACCAGATGCGGATCGCAATCGAGAAAGAGCGCCACCGCCGGGTGCCGGTCACGCGACAGGAAATCGGCGTAGGCGCCGCGCAGCGCGCCGTAGAACAGCTTGTCGCGCACCGGGCGGCCATTGACGAACATGTACTGCGCCACCGCCGAGCCGCGGGAATAGGTCGGCAGGGCGGCAAAGCCGGTCAGGTGCAACCCCTCGCGTTCGGCATCGAGCGGCACCGCGTTCTCGGAGAATTCGCGGCCGAGGATCTGGGTCAGGCGGCCGTTCAGCGCCTCGAACAGCTCGCCCGACATCGGCTCGGCGCGGAAGCTGGTGCGCTCCTGCGTGCCGGTGACATCGCGCAGGGTGAAGCCGACGAAGGGCTCGGCCATGGCGAGGCGCTTGATGACGTCGGAGATCGCCTGCATCTCGGCCCGGTCCGAGCGCAGGAACTTGAGCCGCGCCGGGGTGGCGAAGAACAAGTCGCGCAGCTCGACCGTGGTGCCGCGGTTGCAGGCGGCGGGTTTGACCGGGGCCTGCGCGCCGCCCTCGACATGGATCACCGCGGCATCGCCCTGGGCCGCGCGCGAGGTGATGGTCAGGCGGCCGACCGCGCCGAGGCTGGGCAGCGCCTCGCCGCGGAAGCCGAAGGAGTGGATGTCGAGCAGGTCTGAGCCATCGATCTTGGAGGTGGCATGGCGCGACAGCGCCAGCGGCAGCTGGTCGGCGGTCATGCCGCAGCCGTTGTCGCGGACCCGGATCAGGCTCTTGCCGCCGGCAGCGATGTCGATCTCGATCCGGGTGGCGCCGGCGTCGAGGGCGTTTTCGACCAGTTCCTTGACGGCCGAGGCGGGCCGTTCGACCACCTCGCCGGCGGCAATGCGGTTGACCGCCGCATCGTCGAGCTGGCGGATCTCCGGCGCGTCTCTATCGCGGATATTGGGGGGCTGGTCCTTCATACCGCTAAACCTAGCATGGCGGTATTTGATTCTGCGAGGGGGAAAGAATGCGGGCTTTCGCTTCGGGCGCGGTCCATTCCAGGGGGTCAGTAACACGCCCTGCGCGTTACGGGCTTGGTTAGCATCAAGTGGCTTACAGCCCCGTTGGATCGCCGCGCCGCGGCCCGTCGATGCGCGGCTGCGGTACGCTCTTGGCAAAGGAAAAAGGCCCGGGCGTTTCCGCCCGGGCCTTCGCGTCACATGTCTCTCAGGGCTCAGCCCTTGGAGAACTCAGGATAGGCTTCCATGCCCAGCTCGGCCATGTCGAGACCGTTGATCTCTTCTTCCTCGCCGACGCGGATGCCGGTGACCGACTTGAGGATGAACCAGATCACACCCGAGACCACGAAGACGAAGATGCCGACGACGAGGATCGAGTAGAGCTGCGTGCCCAGCGAGGCGTCGCCGTTGGTGAAGACCACCGCGATGGTGCCCCAGATGCCGGCGAAGAGGTGCACCGGGATGGCGCCGACCACGTCGTCGATCTTGAGCTTGTCGAGGAACGGCACCGCGAAGACCACGATCACGCCGCCGACCATGCCGATCAGGGTGGCTGCACCCAGCGACGGCGTCAGCGGTTCGGCGGTGATCGAGACCAGACCGGCCAGAGCGCCGTTCAGGATCATGGTGAGGTCGGGCTTCTTGTAGAGCAGCTGCGTCAGGATCAGCGCGGCGATCGCGCCACCGGCCGCGGCGGTGTTGGTGTTGGCAAAGATGCGCGACACGTCTGCGACATCACCCACGGTGCCCATCGCCAGCTGCGAGCCGCCGTTGAAGCCGAACCAGCCGAGCCACAGGATGAACGTCCCGAGGGTCGCCAGCGCCAAGTTGTGGCCGGGGATCGGCACGGTGCGGCCGTCCTTGGTGTATTTGCCGATCCGCGGGCCGAGGATCAGCGCGCCGGCGAGAGCCGCCCAGCCACCGACCGAGTGCACCACGGTGGAGCCTGCGAAATCGAGAAAGCCCATCTCGTCCAGGAAGCCGCCGCCCCATTTCCACGACGCCTGCAGCGGGTAGATGATCGAGGTCAGGATGATGGTGAAGATCAGGAAGGGCCAGAGCTTGATGCGTTCGGCCAGCGCGCCAGAGACGATCGAGGCGGTGGCGGCACAGAACATCAGCTGGAAGAAGAAGTCCGAACCGGTCGAGGCATAGCCGTAATCATCGGCCGCATCGGAGGTCACGCCGACGGCTTCCAGAACGCCGGGGCCCCAGACGCCCGACAGCACGCCGTCGACCATCCATGTGCCCAGCGGGTACATCAGGTTGTAGCCGATCAGGTAGTAGAAGATCGCCGCGAAGGAAAACAGCGCGACGTTCTTGGTCAGCTGCATGGTCACGTTCTTGGCGCGCACCAGGCCCGCTTCGAGCATGGCGAAACCCGCGGCCATCCAGAACACCAGGAAGCCGCCGATCAGAAACAGCAGCGAGTTGAAGATGAAGACGCTGTCGGTCGAGGCGTTCACGCCCGGCACCGGGCCGTCATCCTGGGCAAGCCCGAGGCTGGGCGCGGCGATCATCGCGGCGGCAAACCCCAGTGTGGTAAGTGTTTTCATGGATACTATCCCCTTTGTCCGCGTCGCTTCAAAGCGCGTCGTCGTTGGTTTCACCGGTGCGCACGCGCACGGCCTGTGCCACGTCGAGCACGAAAATCTTGCCGTCGCCGATCTTGCCGGTCTGGGCGGTTGTGGTGATGGTCTCGACCACCTGGTCGGCCATCGCGGCCGACACGACGATCTCGAGCTTGATCTTGGGCACGAAGTTCACGGCGTATTCGGCACCGCGGTAAATCTCGGTGTGACCCGACTGCGAGCCGAAGCCCTTGATCTCGGTCACCATCATGCCGCGCACCCCGATGCCGGTCAGCGCCTCACGGACCTCTTCAAGCTTGAACGGCTTGATTGTCGCAATGATGAGTTTCACGTTCTTCCCTTTCGGTAAGCGAGCCCGGGGCCCGCGGATTTCGCAGTTGCAGAAAAACGGTGCTTCAGGCGGATCCGGAAGGTATCGCCGTCGTAAAAGACGGTGAAACCGGCAGCACATGCACAATTTTTGCACAAAAACTGGCAGATGATGAAAAATCAGTCAGTAAATAAACGACAGGTCAGGCCACATCCCCTCAACATCCCGCCGCGAAACGGCTAGTTTGACGGCAAAGCGATAATCCCGAGCAGGTTAATGACATGAGTGATTCCGGTCGGCGGAAACCGCGCCTGGTGGCGGACAAGAAATACCCCCGGACCTCCGGTTCAGGGGCGCGCAAGACCCCCGCGAAGGGCCGCAAGCGGGCGGCCAAACCTGCCCGCAAACCGGTGCGGCGCGGGCCGCTGGGCTATCTGTCGATGCTGATCCGCTGGGTGTTCGGGCTGATCTGGAAGGCGGCGGTGCGGGTCACCGCGGTGATCGCGCTGCTGATCGGCGCCGGGGTGGCCTATTACTGGTCGACCCTGCCGCCGGTGCAGGAATTGCTCGACGGACGGGCGCGCGGTTCGGTCACCATGCTCGACAACACCGGCGAGGTCTTTGCCTGGCGCGGCGAGCAATTCGGCGGCGCGATCGATGCCGAGACCGTCAGCCCGCATCTGCGCAACGCCGTGGTCGCCACCGAGGACCGGCGCTTCTACCGCCACTTCGGCATTTCGCCGCGCGGCGTGGCCAGCGCGATCCGGATCAACCTCAGCGAAGGGCGCGGGCCGCTGTCGGGCCACGGCGGCTCGACCATCACCCAGCAGACCGCCAAGCTGCTCTGCCTCGGCACCCCCTACACCGAGAAGGACTGGGAGAGCGAGCGCGCCTATGAGGCCGAGTGCCGCGAAAGCTCGCTCTGGCGCAAGATCAAGGAAGCGACCTATGCGATGGCGATGGAGGTCAAGTATTCCAAGAACGAGATCCTGACCGTCTATCTCAACCGCGCCTTTCTCGGCGAAGGCTCGCGCGGCTTCGAGGCCGCCAGCCAGCGCTACTTCGGCAAATCCGCCAACGAGGTCGAACCGGCCGAGGCGGCGATGCTGGCGGGGCTTTTGGTGGCGCCCTCGCGCTATGCGCCGACCAACAATCTGGAACGCTCGCAACGCCGCGCCGCGACGGTGATCCGGTTGATGGAGGACCAGGACTACCTAAGCAAATCCGAGGCCGATCACGCCCAGGCCAACCCGGCGGTGCTGTCGGATGCCGCCGAGGCCGAGGCGGGCGGCTATTTCGCCGACTGGGTGATGGCCTCGGGGCCCGAATTTTTCACCCGCAACACCACCGAAGACGTGATCATCCGCACCACGCTCGACCAGCGCATCCAGCGCGCGGCGGAAGAGGCGATGATCCATGTCTTCGAGAACAAGGTGCGCGAAGGCTCCAAGGCGCAGGCGGCGATCGTGGTGATGTCGGCCGACGGCGCGGTGCGCGGCATGGTCGGCGGGCGCAAGACGCGGGTCTCGGGCGTGTTCAACCGCGCCACACAGGCCAAGCGGCAGACCGGCTCGTCATTCAAGCCCTTCGTCTATGCCACCGCGATGGAGATGGGGTATTCCCCCACCGACACGGTGCGCGACGAGCCGTTCTGCATGGACATCCCCGGCTCCGGCGAGTGGTGCCCGAAGAACTACACCAATGACTTCAAGGGCACGGTGACGCTGACCGACGCGCTGAAAAACTCGCTCAACATCCCGGCGGTCAAGATCTCCGAGGCGCTGGGCCGCGACCTGGTGCAGAAGGTGGCGCGCGATTTCGGCATCGACAGCACCCTCGCCGACACCCCGGCGATGGCGCTTGGCGCCTCTGAATCGACGCTGATCGAGATGGTCGGCGCCTATGCCGGCATCCTCAACGGCGGCTCGGCGGTCACCCCCTATGGTCTGGTCGAGCTCAAGCTGCTGGGCGAGGACGTGCCGATGATGGATGCCACCGGCGGCATCGGCGAGCGGGTGATCCAGAGGGACGCGGCGCGCGCGCTGGTCTACATGATGGAAAAGGTGGTCTCTGAAGGCTCGGGCCGTCGCGCCGCCCTGCCCGACCGGCCGGCCGCCGGCAAGACCGGCACCACCCAGGCCGCGCGCGACGCCTGGTTCATCGGCTTCACCGCCGATTATGTCACCGGGGTCTGGATGGGCTATGACGACAACACGCCGCTGACCGGGGTTACCGGCGGCGGCCTGCCGGCCGAGATCTGGCACGAGACCATGGTGCGGGTGCACGAGGGTCTGCCGGTGAACGAACTGCCGATGGATGCGCCGGCCGCACCGGCACCGGCCCCCGAGCCAGAGCCCGCGCCGCAGCCCCGGCGCGAGCAGGAACGCCCCGGCCAGAAGGTCGGCCCGATCGTCGAAAACCTTGTGGAACAGGTGCTGCGCGATATCTTTGGCGGCAACTAGGCGGCGCGCGGCGCGGTCCTGCCTGAAGCTCTCTCGAGGGCATGTGCCCGTCGGTTCGGCGGCGGAAGCTCGAATCTGCAACAATGCGGGCGTGCGCCATGGCGCACGCCCGGTGTCATAGGTCGGCGATGCCGGGTCAGATGCCGGCGTCGACGATCGCCTTGGCGAGCACCGGCACGGTGTGCTTGTTGAGGCCGGCGATGTTGAGCCGGCTGTCGCCCACCATGTAGATCGCATGTTCCTCGCGCAGCCGCTCGACCTTGTCGGGTGTGGTGCCGATCCGCGAGAACATGCCGCGGTGCTCGGCGATAAAGCCGAAACGGTCAGAGCCCGAGGCCGCCTGCAGTTCCGCCGCCAGCTGCTCGCGCAGCTTCAGCATGCCAAGGCGGATGTCTTCCAGCTCGGCGGCCCAGTCGGCGCGCAGTTCGGGATCGGTCAGCACCATGGTCACCAGCCGGGCGCCGTGATCCGGCGGGAAGGAGAAGTTCTGCCGGTTGAGATAGGCCAGCGCGCCCTCGTGGGTGTCGCGCCGCGCCGCATCCTGGCTCACCGCCATGGCGAGACCCGCGCGCTCGCGGTAGATGCCGAAGTTCTTGGAACATGAGGCGGCGATCAGCGTCTCGGGCACCGAGGAGGCCACCAGGCGCGTGCCCTCGGCATCGGCGTCAAGTCCGTCACCAAAGCCCTGGTAGGCGATGTCGATCATCGGCGTCGCGCCGGTCTTGAGCAGCAGGTCGACCACCGCCTGCCATTGCGTGAGATTCAGGTTGGCGCCGGTCGGGTTGTGGCAGCAGCCGTGCAGCAACACCAGGTCGCCGGCTTTGGCCTCGGCCAGGTCGCTCATCATGGCGTCGAAATCCACCGCTCGGGTCTCGCTGTCGAAATAGCGGTACTCGGTAAAGGGCAGCCCCATGAACTTGAGGATCGACAGGTGGTTGGGCCAGGTCGGATCAGAGACCCAGACCCGCACGTCGGGGTTGGCCATCCGCGCCAGCTCGAAACACTGCCGAACCGCGCCGGTGCCGCCGGGGGTGGCCGCGCCGGCGATTTGATCGGTGGGCACCGCGTCGCCAAGGATCAGCCCGGCCAGCGCGTCGCGATAGGCCGGATCGCCGGTCAGACCGACATAGGACTTGGTTTCCTCGCGCTCCCAGAGCTGCTTTTCCGCGGTCTTGATGGCGCGGAAGATCGGCGTCTTGCCATCGGCGTCCTTGTAGACGCCGACGCCGAGGTCGATCTTTTGCGGACGGGGATCGTCGCGGTACATCTTGACCAGCGCGAGGATCTTGTCGGCGGGTTGGTCCTTCAGGTTTGACAGCATGGGGATCAGGCCTCTCCAGTGGCAACGGGCACGGTGGGGAACTGCCCCCACTCGGCCCAGGAGCCGTCATACAATGTGTGATCGGTCTTGCCCATCCGCTCGAGCGCCAGCGACAGGATCGCCGCAGTGACGCCGGAGCCGCAGGAGGTAATGACCGGTTTCGACAGATCGACGCCCGCCGCCTCAAAGATGGCGCGGGTCTCGTCGGGTGATTTCATCGTGCCGTCGGCGTTCAGCAGGCTGGTATAAGGGACATTGCGGGCGCCGGGGATATGACCCGAGCGCAGGCCGGCACGCGGCTCCGGCGCGGCGCCGGTAAAGCGGTCCGGGCTGCGGGCGTCGACGATGGCATGCGTGCCCAGCTTGGCCGCGGCGCTGACCTGGGTGACATCGCGCACCAGGCCGTTCTGCACCCGCACCGTCATGTGACGATCGCGGATCACCGGCGGCATGTCCTCGATCTCGCGGCCCTCGGCGCGCCATTTCGGCAGGCCGCCGTCGAGCACCGCGATCGACACCTGCCCCATCAGCCGGAACAGCCACCAGACCCGCGCCGCCGAGAACAGCCCGGTGCTGTCATAGACCACCACCTGGTGGCCGTCGCCGACGCCGAGGCTGCGCATCCGGGACATGAATTTCTCGACCGGCGGCACCATATGCGGCATGTCCGAGCGGTGGTCGCTGATTTCGTCGATGTCAAAGAAGCGCGCGCCGGGGATGTGGCCGGCGTCATACTCGGCGCGGGCATCGCGCCCGGCGTCCGGCATGTGCCAGCTGGCATCCAGGATGCGAAGATCCGGATCCTTGAGATGTTGCGCCAACCAGTCGGTCGAGACCAGCGTTCCGGGATCGTCCTGCGCCATGAAGCCCCCTGAAAAAGCGATTGGCCCTTCCTATCCAAGCGGATGGGGGGAAACAAGTGGGCTCTCCGGTCAGCTTGCCGCGGCCTAGCTGTCCTTGAGCAGCCGTTGTTTCTGGCGGTTCCAGTCGCGCTTGGCCTCGGTGGCGCGCTTGTCGTGGTTCTTCTTGCCCTTGGCGATGCCGATCTTCATCTTCGCCAGCCCCTTGTGGTTGAAGTAGAGCACCAGCGGCACCAGGGTCATGCCCTTGCGCTGGGTCTCGCTCCACAGCCGCGACAGCTCCTTGCGCGAGACCAGAAGCTTGCGGCGGCGGCGTTCCTCATGCGGGAACATGGCGCGATTGTACGGGGCGATGTAGGAGTTCACCAGCCAGAGCTCGCCGTCCTCGACGGCGGCATAGCTCTCGGCGATATTGGCCGAGGTTTCGCGCAGGGATTTGACCTCTGAGCCGGTGAGGATCATGCCGCATTCGATGTCATCGTCGATGGCATAATCATAGCGCGCCCGGCGGTTTTCCGCGAGCACCTTGTAGTTCGGATCGGTCTGTTTCTTCTTGGCCATTGGACCTGACTATATCGGGCGGCAGGGCGTGTCCATCAAGGGCGTGCAGGCAAAACGGTCAAACAGGACCTGCGCCCGACCCGGACCTGAGCCGGGGCCGCGCCCTCAGCCCCGGACGCAAAGCCGTGCGAACGCCGCCCTGCGGGGCGGGGGTCGGAGAGCCATGTCGGGCAGTTCATCTGATTGAAACCCGTGAACCCTTGTCAAATATCACACCCGAGCACCGCAACGCAGAGCCGCGCGATTGCCGACCCGCGGGGTGGCGAGCCAACGGTCATGGCGCCACTGGGTGGCAAAGTCCGTAGAACCTCTGATCGGCGTACATGCAGCAGCCAAATCGCCGCACCGGGGGCCGGTCGTGCCGGAGGCATGCCTTTGGCATGACGATCGCGCGGCGGCCTGCGGCCGTGGTCCGCCCGGCGACTACAACACTTGGTCCAACGCCCGCTCCAGAGCCGCATCCTCCGCAATCTCCAGCCGCACCGGCAAGGTCAGCACCTTTTGCCGAAACTCCGCCGGCAGCCGCACCGCGTCCTTCTCGGTACAGACCAGCTGCGCCCCCTGCGCCGTGGCCTCCGCCTCGAGCCGCGCCATCAGGGCGGCGGTCAGCGGCTGGTGATCCTCCAGAGCCTCGCCCCGCCGCAGATCCGCGCCCAGCCCGCGCAGGGTGGCAAAGAACTTCTCCGGATGGCCGATCCCGGCAAAGGCCAGCACCGGCAAGCCCTGCCAGTCCATCCCGGTCTGCAAGGGCTCCAGCCGGCCCGTCACATGCGGCAGCGTGATCGCCCCGCCCCAGGTTGCCAGAAACGCCGCCTGTGCCGCAGCGCCGCCAATCGACAACAGCAGATCGGCCCGCGTCAGGCCCGCCGCCACCGGCTCCCGCAACGGCCCGGCCGGCAGGCAGAGCCCGTTGCCGAACCCCTTGGCGGCATCGACCACGATCAACGACAGGTCCTTGGCCAGCCCGGGGTTCTGGAAACCGTCGTCCATCACCAGCACGTCCGCGCCCTCCGCCACGGCCAGCCGCGCCCCCGCGGCCCGGTCGCGCGCCACCACCACGGGTGCAAAGGCCGCGAGCAGCAGCGGCTCGTCGCCCACATCCGCCGCCCCGTGCCGTTTGGGATCGACCCGCACCGGCCCCTCGAGCGCGCCGCCATGACCGCGCGACAGCACGACAGGCTTGCGCCCCCGCGCCATCAGCCGCATCAGCAGGTCCATCGTGGTGGGGGTCTTGCCGGTGCCGCCGGCGTTGAGGTTGCCGACGCAGATCACCGGCACCGCGGCGCGCAGGTCGGGCGCGCGCGCCACCCGCCGCGCCGTTGCCCGGGCGGTCAGTGCACCCAGCGGCGCCAGCGCGCGGGCGGCGAGCGCCGGGCGCTCCGGCGGGGTGAACCAGAAACCGGGGGCGCGCATCAGGTCGCCTCGGCCAGATCGAGCGTATCCTGGATCAGGTCCATGATCCGATCCGAGACCTGCGCCCCTTCCGAGACGATTTCCCAGGCCGCCAGCGACATCGCCGCCGCGCGGTCGGGGGCCACCAGCTGCTTGAGCGCCGTGGTGAGCGTGTCGGTGTCGCGCACGATCCGCGCTGCGCCGGCCTCGGCGAGGCGCGAATAGGCGTGCAGGTGGCGGCCGATGTTGGGGCCGTAGAGGATGGCCGAGCCCAGCGCCGCCGGCTCGAACGGATCGCAGCCGCCGTGGCCGGCCACCAGCGAGGACGCCATGAAGGAAATCGGCGACAGCCGGTACCACAGGCCCATCTCGCCATAGGTGTCGGCCAGATGCACCTCGGTGGTCTCGTCGGGGAACTCGCTGTCGGACCAGCGGGTGAAACTCATGCCGCCGCGCTCCATCCGCCGGGCCATGTCGTCGCCCATCTCGGGCTTGTCCGGCACGATGATCAGCAGCAGCCGATGCGCCCAGGACGAGACCGCGCGATGGGCGCGCAGCACGGTGGTCAGCTCCTCGGGCTGCACCATCGCCGCCAGCCAGACCGGCCGGGTGCCGATCGATTTGCGCAGATCGACGAGGTCGGTCTGGTTGCAGCCAATGGCGGCGCTGCCCTCCTGCAGCGGGCCGGTGATGGTCAGGTCCTCCTCGGCCATGCCGAGCTTGCGCAGCCGCCGCGCGGCATTGGCGTCAGAGGCCATGACCACGGTGAAATACTCCAGAAGCAGCGGCGCCGGATCGGGCAGGAGCGGCACCGGGCGGGTATCGAACCCGTCCTCGCGCGCATCCACCAGGTAGAGCGCCAGACCGGCTTCGGCCACGGTCACTACATGCGAGGCAATCAGGTCGCCGCAGGTCCACAGGCAGATCTCGGGCCGCCAATGGCCGAGGAAATCGCGCATGTCCTCGGGGTGCACGCCGGGCGCGGGCACCATGATGATCTGTTTCTTCAGCCGCTTCGGCCCGGTCACGCCCGGCGCCAGGGTGACCAGCACAAAGGCATTGGCCCGCTGCGAGATCAATCGCGCGGCCAGTTGCATGATCGCCGAGATCCGCTCGCCGCGGGTGGCATGGACCCAGACCAGCAGCCCCTCGGGCCGGGGCGGATAGGTCTGCGCCTGCCGTTCGCGGCGCCGGGCCCAGGCCAGATGGGCCTGGACGGTCAATGGGCGCGGCTGGTCCGTCAGTTTTCGACCTCTTGGGTCGGCGAGGTCTCGGCCTCCTCGTCCAGCATCCGGTGCAGATGCGAGATGAAATAGCGCATGTGGGCATTGTCCACCGTGCGCTGGGCCTCGGCCTTCCAGGCGTTGTAGGCAGACTGGTAGTCGGGGAAAATCCCCACGACGTGGATGTCGTCGACGTTCTTGAAGGTGGTTCCCGTGGGATCGACAAGCTCGCCGCCAAAGACAAGGTGCAGACGCTGAGTCATTCTTGGCTCCTTCTGGCCGGTGATTTGCCCCAGACCCTACCCTCGCGCGGGCTGGGGTCAAGGTGCGGGGGTCTCGCCTCGGGATGCTTGGTGAAGGGTACGCCGCGAGAATACGGGTCGGTTTTCGGGATGACGGCGTGTGCGCCCGTCGCGGTCCCGGTCTCTGCGCCGGACCTCTTGCACTGAACGCCAGTTCGCCGGCTCGCGCGAGCCGGGCCAGCGGCTGCCCGCGGGGTGCCGCTCTGACGGCTCTGAATGGCAGTTTATCCCCGCAAAGCCCGTAGAACCTTCAGACGGAGCGCCTGCAGCAGCCAAAGCGGCAGCCCGTCACGCCAAAGGCGTGCCACGATCATCGGCGCACCACTGGTGCGACGGGGCGGGCAGCCGCTGGCCTCTCGCATTTTGCAGGCAAAGTGCTGTCTCTAGGCGTCTGCGCTGCAAACGCCGAGAGACCGGCGGCCGTCGGCCTTGTTCCGGGCCTTGGGGAACCCTTGCAAGGCAGCGCAATTGGAGGGTCGTGACACCGCCGCACCGGGGATACGCCGCAGGCGCAACCGTGGCACCCCCAACCGACCAGGAGGTCCCCGGGCAGGCCCGGGACGGGGTCAGCCTTCCCCCTGCCCGGCCGCCCGCACCACCTCGGCCAGTTCGCCGAGCTGCGTCGCAAGGGGCGAGGTCTTGCGCCAGATCATGCCGATGGTGCGGCTGGGTCGGGCCTCGGTGAAGGATTGCACCGCCACATCCGCCGAGCGTGTCTCGACCGCCACCGCCATCTCGGGGATCAGCGTCACCCCGATCCCCGCCCCCACCATCTGCACCAGCGTCGTCAGCGACGAGCCGTCGAGCCCGTCCCGCGACAGCGCCGAGCGGACGTTGCAGAAGCTCAGCGCCTGATCGCGAAAGCAGTGCCCCTCCTCGAGCAGCAACAGGCGCATCTCGCGCAGCCGCTCGCGGTCGGGCACCGGCTTGCCGGCATCGGCACTGGGCCGCACCAGCATGAACTCCTCGGTGAACAGCGCCACTTCGGTCAGCCCGCTCTCCGAGATCGGCAGGGCGACGATGGCGCAGTCGATCCGGCCGCCGGTCAGCTCCCCGATCAACGTCTCGGTCAGGGTCTCGCGGATGTGAAGGTCGATGCCGGGATAGCCCTGCGTGAGCGCGCCGATCACCCGCGGCAAAAGATACGGCGCCACCGTCGGGATCACCCCGATCCTGAGCCGGCCCACCAGCCGGCCGCGGGTCGCCCGCGCCACCTCGCCCAGCTCATCGACCGCGCCGAGGATGTCACGCACCCGCGGCGCCAGCGCCGCGCCGAACCCGGTCAGCCGCACCTGACGGGTGCCGCGCTCGAACAGCGGCGCGCCCAGCGTCTCTTCCATGTCCTTGATCTGCACCGACAAGGCCGGCTGCGACACCGAACACGAGGCCGCCGCCTGGCCGAAATGGCCGTGCCGCGCCAGCGCCTCGAAATAGCGCAGCTGTCTCAGGGTCAGGTTGTCCATAGGTTTTTCTTATCAGAACAATCCGTAAATACAATTTTCTTGTATCAAGATCCTTTGCTAGCCTCGCGTCACACCTTCCGGATTCGCCGCCCCGCGCGGCACCTCCGGGGGCCCGACAACCTGTGAACACTGCCAACGATGGGAGAGACCTGATGGACGGTAACGATATGGGCAAATGCCCGGTGATGCATGGCTCGAGCCCGGCCGGGCGCCGCGCCCGCGACTGGTGGCCCAATGCGCTCAACCTCGACATTCTGCACCAGCACGATGCCAAGGTGAACCCGATGCCCAAAGGGTTCGACTACCGCGAAGAGCTCAAGAAGCTCGATGTCGAGGCCCTGAAGAAAGACGTCGAGGCGCTGCTTACCGACAGCCAGGACTGGTGGCCGGCGGACTGGGGCCACTACGGCGGGCTGATGGTGCGGATGGCCTGGCATTCGGCCGGCTCCTACCGCCTGTCCGACGGTCGCGGCGGCGGCAACACCGGCAACCAGCGCTTCGCGCCGCTGAATTCCTGGCCCGACAACGTCAGCCTCGACAAGGCCCGCCGCCTGCTCTGGCCGATCAAGAAGAAATACGGCAACCGGATCTCCTGGGCCGATCTGATGCTGCTGGCCGGCACCATGGCCTATGAATCAATGGGCCTGAAGACCTTTGGCTTTGCCTTCGGCCGCGAGGACATCTGGCACCCCGAGAACGACGTGTTCTGGGGCGAGGAACAGGAATGGCTGGCGCCGTCCGACAGCCGCTACGGCGATCTGGAAGACCCTGGCACCATGCACGGGCCGGTGGCCGCGGTGCAGATGGGGCTGATCTACGTCAACCCCGAGGGCGTCAACGGCAACCCCGATCCGGCCCGCACCGCGCTGCATGTGCGCGAGACCTTCAAGCGGATGGCGATGAACGACGAGGAAACCGCAGCACTGACCGCCGGTGGCCACTCGGTGGGCAAGGCGCATGGCGCGGGCGATGCCTCGACCCTTGGGCCTGATCCTGAAGCGGCGGGCGTCGAGGCGCAGGGCTTTGGCTGGGTCAACCAGAACCAGGGCGGGCTGGCGTCCAACGCGATCTCCTCGGGGATCGAGGGTGCCTGGACGGCGGAGCCCACAAAGTTCGACATGGGCTATTTCGACATGCTCTTCGGCTATGACTGGGAGCTGACGAAATCCCCCGCCGGCGCGCACCAGTGGAAGCCGGTGGACATTGCAGAAGACCATATGCCCGTCGATGCCTCCGACCCCACGAAACGCGTGATGCCGATGATGACCGACGCCGACATGGCGATGAAGGTCGATCCGATCTACAACGAGATCTGCCAGAAGTTCATGGCCGATCCGGAGTATTTCAAGGACACCTTCGCCCGCGCCTGGTTCAAGCTGACCCACCGCGACATGGGGCCCAAAGTGCGCTATCTCGGGCCGGACGTGCCGGAGGAAGAGCTGATCTGGCAAGACCCGGTGCCGGCCGGCGCCACCGGCTATGACGTCGCCGCGCTGAAGGCAAAGATCGCCGACAGCGGGCTGTCTGTAGGCGAGCTGGTCTCGACCGCATGGGACAGCGCGCGCACCTTCCGCGGCTCGGACCTGCGCGGCGGCGCCAATGGCGCGCGCATCCGCTTTGCGCCGCAAAAGGACTGGGCAGGCAACGAGCCGGAGCGTCTGGCCAAGGTGCTCGATACACTGGAGCCGTTGGCGCAGGCGGCCGGGGCCTCGCTGGCCGACACCATCGTCCTGGCTGGCAACGTGGGCCTCGAGCAGGCGATCAAGGCCGCCGGCCTGAGTGTCGACGTGCCCTTTGCCCCGGGCCGGGGGGACGCCAGCGAAGAGATGACCGATGCCGAGAGCTTCGAGCCGCTCGAGCCTTTCGCAGACGGCTATCGCAACTGGCTGAAAGAGGACCTGGGCGTGCCGCCGGAAGAGCTCTTGGTCGACCGCACCCAACTTCTGGGTCTGACCGCGCCGGAGATGACCGTCCTGGTGGGCGGCATGCGGATGCTGGGCACCAACCACGGTGGCAGCAAGCATGGCGTCTTTACCGACCGCGAAGGCGCGCTGGTGCAGGATTTCTTCGTCAACCTGACCGACATGTCGAACCGCTGGGAACAGAAGGCCGACGGCTCTTACGCGATCATCGACCGCGCCTCGGGGGCCGAGAAATGGACCGCGACCCGGCTTGACCTGGTGTTCGGGTCGAACTCGATCCTGCGGGCCTATTGCGAGCTCTACGCCCAGAACGACAACGCCGAGAAATTCGCGCGTGATTTCGTGGCGGCCTGGACCAAGGTGATGACCGCCGACCGCTTCGATCTCGATCAGGCGGCGTAAGGACAGCGCCCCGTCCGCTCTCGCGGGCGGGGCTTTCCAAGGCGCGGTGCCCTCCACCGCCCTCATCCCGGACTTGAGACGGCAGCTCTTTGCATCAGCGTTGAGGCCCCGGATCACGTCCGGAGCGAGAGCGCTCTGGGACGCCACGCGTGTCCTGATTTCGCTGGCGGGTGGCGCAGAGCCTGCGTGTTCGACCGGAGATGGCCGTTAAACCGCCCCGTCCCGGACCTGATCCGGGACCTCCCCCGGCGCCACGACGAGGCCCCGGATCAAGTCCGGGGCGCGCGATGACCGCAGAAACTAAACGCCGTAATACTCCCGGTACCAGTCCACGAACTTCACCACGCCCTCGCGCACGCCGGTCTGCGGCCGGTGCCCGGTCAGCGATTGCAGCAGCGAGGCATCGGCCCAGGTTGCCGGAACGTCGCCGGGCTGCATCTCCATGAAATTCTTCCGCGCCTTCTGGCCGATCGCCGCCTCGATCGCCTCGATGAAGGCCATCAGCTGCACCGGCTCGGAATTGCCGATGTTGACCACCCGGTAGGGGGCCACCGGTGACAGGCTGTCGCCCTCGGGCACCGGATCGTCCGACCGCTCGGGCACCGCGTCGATCAGCAGGCGGATGCCCTGCACGAGATCGTCGATATAGGTGAAGTCGCGGCGCATGTCGCCGTGGTTGTAGACGTCGATCGGGTCGCCGTTGAGGATGGCCTTGGTAAACTTGAACAGCGCCATGTCGGGCCGGCCCCACGGACCATAGACCGTAAAGAAGCGGAACATGGTGATCGGCAGGTGATAGAGATGGGCGTAGGAGTGGCCCATCGCCTCGTTGGCCTTCTTGGTGGCGGCATAGAAGGACATCTGCGTATCGGCCTTGTGCCCCTCGGCATAGGGCATCTCGGTATTGGCGCCATAGACCGAGGAGGTCGAGGCCATCAGCAGATGGTCCACCGGCGTTGCCCGCACTGCCTCGAGCAGGCGGAAGGTGCCGATCAGGTTGGCCTCGACGTAGCTCTCGGGGTTGTCGATCGAATAGCGCACCCCGGCTTGCGCGGCGAGATGCACGATCACGTCCGGGGTCTCGGCCGCGATCAGCTCGTGCAGCACGCCCTCGCGCTCGATCCGGTCATTGACGGCGCGAAAGCCCGGGGTCTGCAGCAGCATCGCCTGCCGGCGCTGCTTCAGCGTGACGTCATAGTAGTCGGTCATCGCGTCGAGACCCACCACCTCGTAGCCATCGGCGAGAAGCCTTTGGCAGAGGTGGAAGCCGATGAAGCCGGCCGAGCCGGTGACCAGCGCCTTGGGCATGGTTCAGCCCGCTCGGGCGCTGGCTTCGCGGCCGCGCCCGATCGAGGTGTACTCGGTAAAGCCTGCGCCGCTGGCGACCTCTTCGGAGTAGATGTTGCGCAGATCGGCCATCCGCGGCGAGGCCATGCTGCCGGCGATCCGCCCCAGATCGAGGGCGCGGAACTCGTTCCACTCGGTCAGGATCACCACCAGGTCGGCCTTGTCCGCCGCCTCATAGGCATCGGCGCACCAGTCCACGCCGGGCAGCAGCGCTTCGCCCTCGTGACGGCCCTGCGGGTCGGTGACGCGCACCTTGGCTCCGCCGCCCACCAGCGCCGGCACGATGGTCAGCGAGGGCGCGTCGCGCATGTCGTCGGTATTGGGCTTGAAGGTCACGCCGAGCACCGCGACGGTCTTGCCGTTGAAGCTGCCGTCGCAGAGGTCGCGCAGCTTCTCGACCATGCGGCGCTTGACTTCTTCGTTGATCTGGATGACCGCCTCGGTGATCTGCATCGGCGCGGCATGTTCCTGGCCGATCCGGGCCAGCGCCTTGGTGTCCTTGGGAAAGCACGAGCCGCCATAGCCCGGCCCGGCATGCAGGAACTTGTTGCCGATGCGGCCGTCGAGCCCCATGCCCTTCGACACCTGCTTGACGTCGGCGCCGACTTTTTCGCACAGCGCGGCGATCTCGTTGATGAAGGTGATCTTGGTGGCGAGAAAGGCATTGGCGGCGTATTTGATCATCTCCGCCGACTCGAGATCGGTGGTGACGATCGGGAAATCGCGCAGGAAGAGCGGCCGGTAGATCTCGGCCATGACCTGCGCCGCGCGGTCGGTCTGGACACCGACGACGACCCGGTCGGGCTTCATGAAATCGTCGATCGCCGCCCCTTCGCGCAGGAACTCGGGGTTCGAGGCGACGTCGAACTCGAGCTCCGGATTGGCCGCTGCCAGTTCCTGCGCCACCTTGCGATTGGTGCCCACCGGCACGGTCGACTTGGTGACGACGACGATGTAATCCTTGGCGGTCTCGGCAATCTCGCGCGCGGCGGCCATCACGTAGGTCAGATCGGCATGGCCATCGCCGCGCCGGGTGGGGGTGCCGACGGCGATGAACACCGCCTCTGCACCGTCCAGCGCCTCGGCGAGATCGAGGGTGAAGGTCAACCGGCCGGCGTCGACATTGGTGGCCATCAGACGGTCGAGACCGGGCTCGAAAATCGGCACCTTGCCGGCCTTGAGCATCTCGATCTTGCGCGGATCCTTGTCCACACAGACCACCTCATGGCCGAAATCCGAAAAACAGACGCCGGACACGAGGCCCACGTAACCGGTGCCGAGCATTGCGATCTTCATGAAAACCTCCGAACTGAATGCCTGACGTTCTGCGTCAGCCGGGGCGGCGATGCAAGATCAAACCCTGCGCCGGCCGAGCTGCGAGAGGGCTCACATGCGGATGATGTCATCCAGGATCGCGACCAGGGTCCTGACCTTCTCTTCCCCCAGCGCCTCGGCGAACTCGGCCGAGATCTCGCGCGCCTTCGGGGCATTCCTGACCAGCACCTGATGGCCGGCTTCGGTGATCGAGACCACCTGCTTGCGACGGTCGGTGGGGTTGGTGCGGCGGCTGACATAGCCCTTTTCCGACAGGTTCTGCACGATCCGCGTCTGGCTGGGCATCAGCAGGCTGGCGCGTTCCGCCAGCTTGGTGGCGTCCTGCGGACCGAACTCCTCGAGCACCCTGAGGATGCGCCATTGCTGTTCGGTCAGGCCGGTGGCCTGCAGCGCCTCGCGGATCGGGATCATCAGGCGTTCGCGCGCGCGCATCAGGGCAATCGGAAGGGATTCGTCGGTCGGAGGCAAATCGACCGGCGGCAAATCTGTGGCGTCGCGCGTCATGTTCACTCTCTACTCCCTGCCAGGTCATCGGACCACGAACTGGTGCCAGATGCACCAATTTCGCTTCCGTAAGCTGCGACAGCGTAATGCGCAAGTCTCTGGTTTGCTCGGGAATTCGACCGGGTTGCAGCAATACGCCGCATCTTCCCAAGGCCCCGGAAAGAGAGCGCCAGCCACCTGCGGCCGGTATCGCCTTGGCACGGGGTTGCTGCCCACAGCCAAGGTGCCTGCCAGCGGCTCAGGACGGCTGAGAACGGCTTGGCCATGAAGGCGGACGACCGCTCCCCCAGTCGTCCGCCGACGGTCCGTCCCGTGAATGATAAGCCTGTCACAGCTCGGAGGGACCGTCAGGTTCCTTGACCGCCCCGGTGTCTCTCCGGGATCGCAGTGCGGCAGGAGCCCCATACGACACTTGTCGCATGTGCCGATACCAAATGCTTCGGTGCGCCCGGATGGCCACATGTTCAAAAGGATAGGTCGCCTATACCGCCGTATAGGATCACCGCCTGGCTCAGCTGGCCGGCGGGGCCGGACGGTCGCCGAAAATCGCCGAGCCGACGCGGACATGGGTGGCCCCGAGCGCGATGGCGGTCTCGAAATCGCCGGACATGCCCATCGACAGCCCGCCCAGCCCGTTGCGGGCGGCGAACTTGGCCAGCAGCGCGAAATGCAGGCTCGGGGTCTCGTCGACCGGGGGGATGCACATCAGCCCGCGCACCGGCAGGTCGAGCGACCGGCATTCGGCGACAAAGCCGTCGATCTCCGAGGGCAGCACCCCGGCCTTCTGCGGCTCTTCGCCGGTGTTGACCTGGAGGAAGAGCTCGGGGCAGTGGCCCAACTCCTGCGCCAGCCGGGCCAGCGTCTGCGCCAGCTTGGGGCGGTCGACGGAATGGATGGCCTGCGCCAGCTCCATCGCCTGACGGGCCTTGTTGGTCTGCAGCGGTCCGATGATGTGCAGCTCGATGCCGTCAAAGCTGTCGCGGAAGCCGGGCCATTTGCCGGCGGCCTCCTGCACCCGGTTCTCGCCGAAGCAGCGATGTCCCTGCTCCAGCACGGCGGCCACGCGGTCGTCGGGCTGTTTCTTGGAGACCGCGATCAGCCGGGTGGCCCCGGTCTCGCGGCCGGCCGCGGCCTCGGCCTTGTGCATCCGTTCGATGATCTCGGTCAGTCCCATGGCGTGCATCCTGTCTGTCTGCCCCGTTGCTATCACTGGCGCAGGGCCAAGGAAAAGGGGGGGGGGCGACAGGCTGTGCCACAAAAGAAAAGAGCGGGCCCGAAGACCCGCTCTTTCCTGATTAGGCTGGAGCCGTTCTTAGAACGACATTGCCAGACCGACGGACCAGCTGTTGCCGTTCTCGTCGTCACCGGTGGTGGTGAACTGGTCGTTGACAGTCGAGTTGCCGTAACCCGCTTTGGCCGACAGGCCGCCGCCGAGGTCATAGGACGCCGCGATGCCGAAGCCCGAGGTGTACTCGTCGCCGTCCAGCATGTACTGGCCGAAGTTCACGCCAACTGCCAGAGCGTTCATCTCGTAGCCGAGGCCCAGAGCGCCGTGGGTGGCTTCGTCGCCGTCGATGTCCAGCTTGGTGTAGGACGCCGCAGCGGACACGCCGTTGGCGAAGCCTGCGTCAACCGACAGACCAACAACCGAAGCATCGGCGTTGGTTGCAACCGGCAGACCGCCGAAGTTGATGGTGTTCACATCAGCCACAGCTTGGTAACCAAGACCGACGCCCAGGGCGACGCCCGAGAACTCGCCGGAGTAACGGACACCGAGACCCCAGACCGGGTCATTGTTGCCGGCGTCGTCGATTTCAGCCGACAGCGATGCGGTGACGCTGTTGAAGGCATAGTCGAAACGCGCGATCTGACCGTCGTAGAAACCGTCGAGACCGTTGTTGCCGAAGCCACCGAAGGCCACGTGCTCTTCGTTGTCGCCGATGGAACCGCCGGCCAGGTTGGTTTCTTTCAGCGCCTGGTCGAAGGCACCGTTGGTGTCGCCCATGGTCAGGGTCGCGCCGCCAGCGGAGACGAACATGGCCACGCCACCGTCGTCTGCGTTGTTCTGGGTCGCGTTCGACACTGCGCCGCCTTCGTCGAGGTCAACGGCTGCACCGAAGGTCAGGCCATTGTCGGCAGTGCCGGACATGGAGAAGGTGACGTCGATGTCGGTGAAGAACTGGGCTTCGACATCGGTGGTGCCGGTGGCGAGCGGACCGACAAAGTTGATGTTCTCGCCGCCTTGGATACCCATTTCGGCCAGGCCGGTGATGTCGATGGTGCCAGCGCCGGAGCCGGTGACTTCAGCGGAAGCGAAGCCGGCGGTTGCGACCAGTGCGGTGGTTGCAAACAGAATGTTTTTCATTGTTTCCCTCATGTGTCTTGTGCACGTACCAAACCGGTCGCCCGGCCTTGATGAGCCTCTCTTGCACCCTCCGGCCCGGTCGATGCAAGCGCGGCCCGAAACTGTGGCGGCAACAAGGCCATGAGTGATGCGCTTTTGTCACAAGAAACCCGCCCCCCGCACGAGCCCCGGCCAGTGCGCCCCTCCCGGCATGGGAAAATGGCGAGAATGGGATTGCGAATGAGGATCTTGTCGTCTCTGGCGCCGGCTTGTATTGAGGGCCTGACGTCACCGAAACCCACCGGCCAGGAGCGCTCCATGACCGCCAATTCCAGAAAAGCCGCGATCCTTCTGGCGGCCGCCATGCTGGCGCTGACGGCCTGTGGCGCGCAGTTCGGCCCCGGCCGCGACCCGCAGGAAGTGCTCGACCAGGAACGCTATGGCGATCGTGGCGCGCCGCGCTCCACCTTGTGGGATTTCTTTCGCGGGCCGCAGGATCGCGCGCGCATCGGCAAGGTGAACAAGTACATCTGGAATGCCGCGCTCGAGGTGCTGGACTTCCTGCCGGTCTCCTCGGTCGATCCCTTTACCGGGGTGATCACCACCGGCTATGGCACCCCGCCGGGCGGCGGCCGCGCCTATCGCGCGACGATCTATGTCACCGATCCCGCGCTCGACGCCCGCTCGCTCAATCTCGCGCTGCAGACCCGCGCCGGCCCGGTCTCGGTCGAGACCGCGCGCGCCATCGAGGACGCGATCCTGACCCGGGCGCGGCAGCTGCGGGCGCTCGACACGCGGCTCTGATCCGCGCCTCCGCGCCGCAAGGCTCTTCGACAGCTGAATTTTCTGCCACGGCGGCCTGCCGGGTCTTGGTGCCGTGTTCGCCACGCCCGCGCGTGTCTGCAGGTCCACATTTCGTCACGCCTGCGCGTGCCGACAGGTCCATATTTCGTCACGCCTGCGCGTGCCGACAGGCCGAGGGGCTTTGCCCCCCGGACCCCCCAAGGGTATTTTTGAACAGAAGAAGCAGGGGACGTTCGGGGCGGGCGGGGTGATCCGGGCTCAGGCGGTCATCACGCAGAGCAGTTCGAACATCAGCGAGGCCCCGAGCCAGGCGGTGGCGCCACTGGCGTCGAAGGGCGGCGAGACCTCGACCAGGTCGGCGCCGACGATGTCGAGCCCGGCGAGGCCGCGCACCACCTGCAGCGCCTGGAAGCTATTCGGTCCGCCGACCTCGGGGGTGCCGGTGCCGGGCGCGAAGGCCGGGTCGACGAAATCGATGTCGTAGCTGACATAGACCGGCGCCTCGCCGACGATCTCGCAGGCTTCGGCCATCACGTCGGTCACACCGCGGGCAAAGAACTCCTCGATCGGGATCACCCGCACGCCCGCCGCCCTGGCGAAATCGCGGTCCTCGAAATCATAGGCGGTGCCGCGAATGCCGATCTGCACCACGCGGGTCGGGTCGAGCAGCCCCTCCTCGATGGCGCGGCGGAACGGCGTTCCATGGGTGTACAGGGTGCCGCCGAAATAGCTGTGGAAGAGGTCGGTATGAGCGTCGAAATGCACCATGCCGAGCGGCCCGTCCTCGGCCAGCGCCCGCAGCACCGGCAGCGAGGTCAGGTGATCGCCGCCGGCGGTCAGCGGCCGGATGCCGGCGGACGCCAGCCGCCGGTAGAAGGCGGTGATCCGGTCCATGGAATCGTCGATATCGGCCGGGTTGATGCCCACGTCGCCGAGATCGGCGCAGTTGGCGGCCTCGAAAGGACGCGTCCGGGTGGCGGCGTTTTCCGCCCGGATCATCGTCGAGGCGTCGCGCAGCTGCCGCGGCCCGTGGCGCGGACCGGGCCGGTTGGTGGTGCCGCTGTCCCAGGGCACGCCGATCAGACCGATGTCGACCGCGTCGAATCGGGGATGGCCGGGCTCGACCACCGGCAGGCGCATGAAGCTCGGCACGCCGGCAAAGCGCGGCAGCTCCATGCCGGAGACGGGGGTGAAGAAATCTGCTGTCATCTCAGGGGCTTTCCAGACGGGCGCGGCGGGTGACCGGGCCATCGCCCTGGGCCTCGATGCGGGCGATGGCGGCCTGAAGCGGCTCATGCGCCACCGCCATGTGGTGAGCATTGGCATGCAGCAGCAGGTCCGCGCCAGCCACCCAGCCGACATGGCCTTTCCAGAACAGCAGATCGCCACGGCGCAGCGACGCGTCCTCTGGCAGGGTCTGGCCGAGGGCGGTTTCCTGCAGGTCGGAATCGCCGGGGCAGGCAATGCCGCAGGCCAGGCAACCGGCCTCGACCAGCCCGGAACAGTCGATGCCGAAGACGGAATTGCCGCCCCAGAGATAGGGTGTGCCGAGAAGACGCTCGGCCACCGCGACCGGATCGGTCTCGCGCCGGTCAAGCGGCACGAGATGGGCGCTGGGCACCCAGGCGCGGGAGGGGCCGCCGGCCGCGCCTGCGCATAGGGCGATCTCGGTCCAGTCGCCGCGCGTATCGCCGGCGGCAACCTGCGCGCCGAAGGACAGCAGCAAGACTTCGTTGCGGGCCTTGAGATCGGGCGCGGCCTTGCACCAGGTCAGCCGCGCGGCAACCCGGTGGGTCGGCGCAGGCCGATCACGGGCGAGACAGCTCGTGTCGACATGGCCGACGTAGCCGTTGTGCTCGCAAAAGCCGAAGGCCAGGCGGCCCCGGATCTCGAGCACCCGGAACCCTTGGCCAAAGAGCAGCTCGCGCTCGCGCTTCGCGCCGTCGGCGTCGCTGATCACTGCCGTTCCGGTCACCACCTGCCAGCTCTCGCCCTCGGTGAAGCGATCGGCGGTGACCTGCCCCGCGAGCGAGACATGCGCCACCCGGCCGTTGGATTTCAGCACCCGCGGGTCCTGCATCATTCGGCAGGCTCCAGCCCCAACAGATCCGGCAACGCCGCGAGGATCGCGCGCGCGCCCATCCCGATGCCGCCCTTGGGACGGGCGGGCTTGGCCTCGGGCTGCCAGCCGTAGATGTCGAAATGGGCGTAGCGGGTGTCTTCGTTGACGAAGCGGCGCAAGAACAGCGCGGCGGTGATCGAGCCGGCAAAGCCGCCCTTGGGCGCATTGTCGAGATCGGCGATGCCGGGTTCGATCATGCTCTCGTAGGGCGCCCAAAACGGCATCCGCCAGAGCGGGTCCTGGGCACGTTTGCCGCCGGCCTCCAGCGCCGCGGCGGTGGTGTCATCGGTGTAAAAGGGCGCCAGGTCAGGGCCCACCGCGACCCGCGCGGCGCCGGTCAGCGTCGCCATCGAGATCACCAGGTCGGACGGCTCCTCGCAGGCCAGCGCCAGCGCATCGGCCAGCACCAGCCGACCTTCGGCGTCGGTGTTGTTGATCTCGACCGTCAGCCCCTTGCGCGAGGTCAGGATGTCGCCGGGACGGAAGGCGCCGGCCGAGACCGAATTTTCCACCGCCGGGATCAGCACCCGCAGCCGCAGCGGCAGATCCAGCGCCATGATCATCCGCGCCAGTCCCAGTACCGTGGCCGCGCCGCCCATGTCCTTCTTCATCAGGCCCATCGAGGCGCCCGGCTTGAGATTGAGCCCGCCGGTGTCGAAGCACATTCCCTTGCCCACCAGAGTGACCTTCGGGCCGGTCGTGCCCCAGGCCATGTCGATCAGCCGCGGCGCGCAGTCCGAGGCGCGGCCGACGGTGTGGATCAACGGGAAATTCTCGGCCAGAAGCTCGTAGCCGCCGATCACCGCGCAGCTGGCGCCAAAGTCGTTCGCCAGCGCCGCGGCGGCGGCCTGCAACCCGTCGGGGGTCATGTCGTTGGCGGGCGTGTTGATCAGGTCGCGGGTCAGCGCCTCGCCGGCGGCGATCGTCTCGATTCGGGCAGTGTCGACACCTTCCGGGGCGACCAGACGCACCTGTCTGACGGGTTTTTCCTTGTACCGATCAAAGCTGTAGCCGGCCAGCAGCCAGCCCAGCAGCTCGGCCTCGATATCGGCCGGGTCCTGCGGCAATCCGCTTTCGATGTGATAGGTGCCGGCGGGCAGGTTCTGCGCCACGGCCGCCAGGGCAAAGCGTCCGCGGGCGCGGTCCTTGGCGCTGCCGACGCCGCCCAGGGCGGCCTCTGGCGTGCCTTCCTCGCCCGGGAACAGCAGCACCTGGCCGGGCCCGGCGGCAAAGCCGTTGGCCTCGGCCCAGCCGCGCGCGCCCGGTTCCTGCGCCAGCCGCCAGCCGTCGAAGGCCTCGGCGGTGAGCAGAGCGAGCGGGATCGAGGCCGCATCGGCCTCGGCGAATGTCAGGGGATTGTCCTGCGACATGGATAGTCTCCGGCGAATGGGTTTCGCCGCAGCCTAGCCGTCCGGCGCGCACCTGCAAGGGCAGAGGCGCGGGGTGTGCCGCCTAGACCATGAATTCCTGCAGGTCCCAGATCGCGGTCAGCGAACCCTCGCCGGTGCGGGCCAGGCGCGACAGGGTGGCCGCCGTCGCCACGGCATCGTTCTGGTCGATGCAGGCGCAGACGTCGCGCGCCACCGCCGAGAGCGCCACCATGCCGATCTGATCGGCGATCTTGGCCAGCGAGCGCAGGCATTTGCGCATCTCGGCCAGGTCACCGCGCTTGTGCAGCTTGTTGGCATAGGACAGCCGCACGGCAATTTCCTCGAGCGCACGGCAGACCACGTCCTCGGCCCCGGCATCGCCCATGCGGTGATAGAGGTCCTCGATCCTTTGCTGGTCGAGCCTGACACCTTCTTCGTAAGCAAGCATTCTGATCTGTTCCACGGTTCCCACCTTTGTTCCACGCCCCCACGGCTGTGGCCAACATGAGGCCAAAGGGTTTGCAAAACCTTGAGGTCGATCGATGATTTCGCTCGAATTCTCGGCAGTTCCGGCGTATGACCCTTGCGCAGATCGAAGACCGGAGACTGCCCATGGAACATGCCAAGAGCCTGCCGAAATATCTGGTGCAACGCTATCAGGGATGGAAGGCCACCGATTACGCCGAAAACGCCGCCTGGTACCGCCGGCTTGCCACCGAGGGGCAGCGGCCCCGCGCGATGGTGATTTCCTGCTGTGACAGCCGGGTGCACGTGACCTCGATCTTCGGGGCCGATACCGGAGAGTTCTTCATCCACCGCAACATCGCCAACCTGGTGCCGCCCTACGCGCCCGACGGCGATCACCACGGCACCTCCGCGGCGGTGGAATATGCCGTCACCGCGCTCAAGGTGGCGCATCTCATCGTGCTCGGGCATTCGCAATGTGGCGGGGTGCAGGGCTGCATCGACATGTGCAACGGCCGGGCGCCGGAGCTCGACAAGCCCAATTCCTTTGTCGGGCGCTGGATGGACATCCTGCGGCCGGGCTATGAGACGGTCAAGGATGCGCCCGAGGGCGAAGACCAGGCCCGCGCGCTCGAGAAGCGGTCGGTGGTGATCTCGCTCGAGAACCTGATGACCTTCCCGTTCATCGAAGAGCGGGTCAGGAGCGGCGAGCTGTCGCTGCACGGGCTCTGGACCGGCATCGGCGAAGGCGCGCTCGAGGAATACAACCCCGCCTCAGACCAGTTCCGGCCGGTGGGCTGACCCTGTCGGGCGGGGCTCAGGCGAGCAGGGTGCCGCGGCCCCGTCCATCGGTCGAGGCCAGCACCTTGGCACGGCCCAGCCGGTCGCTCAGCGCGCGCAGCGGGTGACCGAGATACTTGCAGGAGCAGATCCGCTCGCCGCTTTGCCGGTCGGTCAGGACCAGCCGGCCCTGATGAAAGCCGAGGCCGAAGCCCTTGCGCGCCAGCTTGCGCCGCAGGGCGGTCCAGCTAGTTGCCTGTTGGAATACCGGCGAGAGTGTCGCGCGGAGCAGAACACCGGTTTCGCAATCAAGCCGATTGCTGCTTTCCGGACCCCGCCAGCGGATCTGTGACGGACCGGCCTCGGCGGGGATTTCAATGTGTTGTACCATACTCATAACCTCCTACGCACCTAGGGTGGTCTTCGATTGTGGCAACACCGTGTCGAATGTTTTCAAGTATTGCGGAAAGCTGACCTAAAGCAACAGATTGTTTCCCCGTGGTGAATATTGCGTGAAGAAACGGAGCGTTAACCGGCGGTTTACCGGTATTGTGCAAGTTGTCCGCCATGACGATGCAACGCCTCACCCTTTCTTTGCCGGCGCCGATGCTGCGGGCGGCGGAGCAGCTTTCGGCGCGGCGCGACGTGAGCCTCGGTCAGGTGGTCCGCGATGTACTGGCGGCAGAGCTGCGCCGGGCCAGCGCCCCGGCGAAGACGTCCGTCAGGACGGAGGAGCGGCTCCTCGCGCCCTTGCGGGCGCTCCTCGCCGCCGATCTCGGCCAGGCGCGGGACTGGGGCAATCTGCAGGCCCGGCTGCGGGCCAAGGGCTTTGCCCTGCGCGAGGCCGGCGGCGGGCTGGCGCTGCACGACTGGCCGGAGGGCCGGCGGCTCTGCAAGGCCTCCGAACTGGGCCACAGCTATGCCAGCCTGATGCGGCGGTTCGATGCGCCCTTCCCCGGCCATGCCCACCGCCACCTGGTGGCCCGGCACCTTGGCAGGCGGGACGATGTGATCGAGCCCTTCTGACATGCAAAAGGGCCGCACGTGGCGGCCCTCTGTCTCGGACTCTCCCGGTGGAGATCAGCCTTTCTTCAGCACCCGGTTGCCCAGCGTCTCGGCGATCTGCACCGCGTTGAGCGCCGCGCCCTTGCGCAGGTTGTCGGACACGCACCACAGGTTCAGACCGTTCTCGATCGTGCTGTCCTGGCGGATGCGGCTGATGAAGGTGGCGAAATCGCCGACGCATTCGACCGGCGTGACATAGCCGCCGTCCTCGCGCTTGTCGATCACCATGATGCCGGGCGCCTCGCGCAGGATGTCGCGTGCCTCGTCCTCGTCGACGAATTCCTCGAACTCGATGTTGATCGCCTCGGAGTGGCCGACAAAGACCGGCACCCGCACGCAGGTCGCGGTGAGCTTGATCGCCGGATCGATGATCTTCTTGGTCTCGGCGACCATCTTCCACTCTTCCTTGGTCGAGCCGTCGTCGAGGAAGACGTCGATATGCGGAATGACGTTGAAGGCAATCTGCTTGGGATAGACCTTGCGCTCGTAGTTGTCGGTCGGGTTGTAGACCGCCTTGGTCTGGTTCCAGAGCTCGTCGATGGCCTCCTTGCCCGAGCCCGAGACCGACTGGTAGGTCGAGACCACGACGCGCTTGATCCGGGCGCGGTCATGCAGCGGCTTCAGCGCCACCACCATCTGCGCGGTCGAGCAGTTGGGGTTGGCGATGATGTTCTTCTTGGAATAGCCCTCGATCGCCTCTGGGTTCACCTCGGGCACGATCAGCGGCACGTCCGGGTCGTAGCGGTAGAGCGAGGAGTTGTCGATCACCACGCAGCCCGCTGCCGCCGCGATCGGGGCATATTTCTTGGTGGCCTCGGAGCCGATGGCAAACAGCGCCATGTCCCAGCCAGCGAAGTCGAAGCCCTCGATGTCCTTGGTCTTGAGCGTCTTGTCGCCAAAGCTCACCTCGGTGCCGAGCGACCGGCGCGAGGCCAGCACTGCGATCTCGTCGACGGGGAAGCCCCGTTCGGCGAGGATGTTGAGCATTTCGCGGCCCACGTTGCCGGTGGCGCCTGCGACGACGATACGATAACCCATCGGTTCCTTTTCCTTCGTCTCGGTTTGAATGGGGCGCCTGATACAGGGTTGCGGCCGGTTGTTAAAGCGGATTCGCCGGCGCGCCCGTGGCCGGCGGCGCGACGGGGGCTCTGCCCCCCGGCCTGCGGCCGCCCCCCGAGGGTATTTTTGAACAGAAGAAGCAGGGGGATCAGTCGAGACGGTCGCGGCTGAACAGGTAGGGGATCATCCCGGCGAGGGTGATGACCGCGAAGATGGCGAAGACCGGGGCGTAGCTGGCGGTGGTTTCGTGCAGCCGGCCGGTGATGACCTGGAAGATGCCGACGCCGGCGATGCCGAAGAGGTTCATCAGGGTGACGCCGCGGCCGACCAGGTGATCGGGGGCGTAGCTGCGGCCGTGGGCCAGGATCAGCGGGAAGGTCATGCCGAAGAAACCGATCAGGCAGAACAGCGCGATGGCGCCCCAGAGCCCCGGCGCCGGCCAGAGCCAGAGCGCGGCACAACCCAGCACCACCAGCGCATTGCCCGGCAGGACCACCCATTTGCGGCTGCCCAGCCAGCGGTCGAGCGGGCCGTAGGCGAAGGTGCCGGCGATCATCGCCACGCCCATCACCAGGGTGGCCAGCCCCACCGGGTTGGGCGTCAGCCCGTGGACGTCGCGCAGGTAGGGCCCGATCCAGACCGCGCGCAGCCCGCCCGAGGCCGCGTAGTTGACGAACATCATCGGAAAGATCAGCCAGAGCGCCGGAATGCGCAGCAGGTCGAGCACCGAACCGCGCTGGCCGGTCTCGGCCCGGGGCGGATCGCGCACCAGGACGGCGAGCCCCAGGGCGATGGCCAGAGCGGCCGCCGCCAGGGTCCAGAGGGTCTCGCGCCAGCCGGTCGCCTCGACCAGCAGGGTCAGCGGCAGGGTGCCGGCGAGGTTGCCGAGGGTGCCGATGCCCAGCACCGTGGCCGCCAGAGAGGCAAAGATCGCCGGCCGACAGGTGCGTGCGAAGATGTAGTAGGAGGCCATCAGCACCGGCGAACAGCCCAGCCCGATCAGCCCCATGGCCAAGGTCACATGCAGCGGGCTCTGCGCCAGGGCGAAGGCCGCAGCGCCCCCTGCCCCGCCGAGGGCGAAGAGCACCGCCGCGGTGCGCCGTGGCCCGATCCGGTCGAGCGCCGCGCCCACGGGGATCTGCATCAGCGCGAAGACCAGAAACCAGGTGCCGGACGCGGTGGCGAGATCATCGGGGCGGGCGCCGATGTCACGCTCGAGCACCTCGGCCAGCACGGCGAGGAACGAGCGAAAGAACTGGCTGAACACATAGCCCAGCGTCAGCAGGATCAGACCGGCGTTCATGTGACCTCCCTGGAAACCCGGACTGGATTACACAGGGCGCGGGCCGAGGCAAGCCGCGGCCTGCGCCCCCGCCCAGGCGCCGGTGGCGAGGCAGGCGGTCAGCAGGTAGCCGCCGGTGGGGGCCTCCCAGTCGAGCATCTCGCCGGCGACGAAGGTGCCGGGGCGGGCGATGAGCTCGAGCCCCGGGGTCAGGGCCGCGAAGCTGACGCCGCCGGCAGTGGAGATCGCCTCGTCGATGGGCCGCGGGCCGGCGTGGCGGATCGGCAGCCGCTTGATCAGCCGGGCCAGCGCCCGCGGATCTTGTGCCAGCGGCTGGCCGAACTCCAACAGCAGCGCCTGCTGCACCGGGTCGAGACGGGCCTGCTTGCGCCGGAAGTTCGCCGCCGACATCTTGCCGCGCGGTTTGCCAAGTCGCCGGGCGAGCGCCGCCTCCGGGCTGTCGGGGGCGAGATCGACGGTCAGTGGCGCGCCGTCGCGCACCGCGGCCGAGATCGCGTAGATGCCGCCGCCCTCGAGACCGCGCTCCGAGATCACCGCCTCGCCGCGGCTGGTGGTGCCGCCGGCCTGCCAGGCGACGCCCTTGACCGGCTGGCCGAAGCGCGCGGTCATATGGTCCGACCAGGCGACGCGAAGCCCCATGTTGGCCGGCTTGAACGGTGCCAGCGCCACCCCCCGGGCACGTAGGAGATCGGCCCAGTCGCCGTCCGAGCCGAGCCGCGCCCAGCTCGCACCGCCCAGTGCCAGCACCGTGACCCCGGCGTCGATCCGCTGGCGGCCCTCGGGGGTGTCGAAAACCGCCGCCACCCCGTCCCAGCCCTGCCAGCGCCAGCGGGTGCGGCGGCTGACGCCCTCACCGTCGAGCTGCGCCAGCCAGGCGCGCAGCAGCGGCGAGGCCTTCATCGCGCGCGGAAAGACCCGCCCGCTGGGGCCGGTAAAGAGCGGCTGGCCCAGCGCCTCGGCCCAGCGCTGCGCCGCATCCGGGCCCCATGCCGCGAGCATCGGGCGCAGGGCGGCGGCGCGGTCGCCAAAGGCCGCAAGGAAGGTCTCGAAATCCTCGGACTTGGTCAGGTTGAGCCCGGACTTCCCCGCCATCAGGAACTTGCGCGCCACCGAGGGCTTGTGCTCGGCCAGCAGCACCCGGTGGCCCGCCTGCGCCAGCCGCTCGGCCGCCATCAGCCCGGCGGGGCCGCCGCCGATCACCAGCGCCGGCACCTTCAAGGCGCGGCGCTCCGGCGTCCAAGATCGCTCACCATGTCCGTCCCCCTGATCATGGCGCCCCTGATGCCGCGCGCCGCCGCCGGTGGCAAGGCCGGAGCGTTCTATCCCCGCGTGGCGCGACCGGCAAAGCAGCCGGGGCCGGCATAGTGGATATGGACGACCTCGACAGCCCGGTCGTCGAACATCGCCTCGAGCGCATTGGCCAGCCCGGCGCCTTCGGTCACCTCGGCGCGCAGCATCATCCGGCCGGCATCGAAGCCGCGCAATGACAGCAGGCGGTGGCGCATCACCGGCGGCACCTCGCCGGGCGCCGGGTGGGCCTGTTCGGCGCCTTCGCGGACAAAGATCGCATGGGTCGCCGCATAGGGCGTGTTGCCATCGAGATGGCGGTAGTTCAGCAGCAACAGCCGCTCGCCCACCTCAGCGTCTTGCAGGCTGACGCGGCAGGGGTATCCGGGCTTGGCATCGGCCACCCGGCGGAGGGCGCGCTGCGCCAGCAGGGCCGCGTCGCTCAGCTCGAAGAGCGGGGCGAACCAGGCGTAGTCCATCGCATGGATCCGGAAGGTCATGGCTCGGCCTCTCGCATGTCTGTGGCTCAGGTATCACAGGGCCTTGAGGAGGGGGCAATCCGTTTCCTGCGCCTTGCGCGCGTCGGGGGCTGTTTCCGCGGCCGCGGGGCGCTAGAGTTGTCGCAGGATGACCGACACGCCCGACCCGATCTGCCCGCTCTGTCTTCGCCCGATCCCGCCGGGTGCGAAACAGTCGCTGCACCACCTGATCCCGAGGCTCAAAGGCGGCAAGCGCGGCCCGACGGTGCGGCTGCACCAGATCTGCCACAACGAAATTCATGCGACCCTGACCGAGGCCGAGCTGGCGCGGGACTTCAGCACCCCCGAGGCGCTGCGTGCCCATCCGCGGCTGGCGGCCTTCCTGCGCTGGGTGGCAAAGCGGCCGCCGGAGTTCCACGCACGCAGCGCCGGCGGGCGGCGCAAACGCTGAATGCAGGGAACCGCCGGCGGGGTTCGGCCGTTGACCCGGCGGATTGCGCCGCCCTCCCCGGCGCACCCGCCACAGCGAGGAGAGAGCCCATGCGCCTGAGAGGCACCCGCGTCAGCCGCAATATCGAGGACCGCCGCCGCCGGGGGGGTGGTGCCAAGGCCGGCGGCATTGGCGGCGTGGGGCTGCTGGTGGTGCTGGCGATCGGCTATTTCACCGGCATCGACGTGACGCCGCTGCTGCAGGGCACCGGGCTGACCCAAAGCCCATCCAGCGCCACACGCGAGATCTCGCCCGAGGAGGAGCGCGCCGCGCAATTCACCGCGCAGGTTCTTGCCACCACCGAAGACGTCTGGACCGACATCTTCCCAGAGCAGATCGGCCAGGCCTATGAGCCGCCGGTGCTGGTGCTCTATTCCGGCGTCACCCAGTCGCCCTGCGGCGGGGCCAGCGGGGCCACCGGGCCGTTCTATTGCCCGGCCGACGAGAAGGCCTATCTCGACACCGCCTTCTTTGCGACGCTGTCGCGCGAGTTGGGCGCCGGTGGCGATTTCGCCGCCGCTTATGTGATTGCCCATGAGGTGGCGCATCACGTGCAGAATGAGCTCGGTATCCTGGGGCAGGTGCAACAGGCCCGCCAAAGCGCGAGCCAACGCGACGCCAATGCGCTGACGGTGCGGCTGGAGCTGCAGGCGGATTGCCTGTCCGGGGTCTGGGCGCAATCGGTGCAAGGGATGCTCGAGCCCGGCGACATCGACGAGGCGCTCAATGCCGCGCGGCGAATCGGCGATGACTATCTGCAACGCCGCGCCGGACGGGTGCCGAACCCGCACAGCTTCACCCACGGCACGTCAGAGCAACGCTCGAGCTGGTTCGCACGCGGTTACGACAGCGGCAGAGTGGCCGACTGCGACACGTTTTCCGCCGAGCGGCTGTGAGACCGGCTGCATCGCGGCACGGGTGTCGTGCCGCGATGCGGCGATGCGGTCTCGGGCACAGAGGGTGGCACGTGCGGCGCTATTGCGTGTCAGGCGGCTTCCAGAGAACACGGATGGAAGGCTGGGCGTTTCAGCCCACACGCGACCATCCCTCATCAGCCCGGTCCTCACGTCATAGACCAGCCTCCACTTTAACTTCAGGCTTTCTGGATCCGGTATCGCTTCATCTTGCGATACAGCGTGGGACGAGAGATCCCCAGTACTTGCGCCACGCGTGTCAGGTTGCCGTTCTCGGCTGAAATGGTGCGCCGGATGGCGCTCGCTTCGATGCTTTCCAAGTCGCCGGAGTGACCTCCGAGGATATGCACCAGCGAATCCTCGCCGTCGGCCTCGAAATCGTCGAGGATCTCGGGCGGCAGATCGCGCTCGGTCACCACACTGTCGGACTTGATCAGGTAGAACCGCTGCACCACGTTGCGCAGCTCGCGCACGTTGCCCGGCCACTGGTAGCGTCGCAGCAGGTTCTGGACCTTGTCGGTAAAGGTCATCGGCGGCTGACCCGTTTCTGTCGCGTAGTGCTGCGAAAAGTGGTCCAGCAAGGCGATCACGTCGTCGCCGCGTTCGCGCAGCGGCGGCACCTCGATGGTCATCACCCCGAGCCGATAGAACAGGTCGCGGCGGAAGTTTCCCTTCTCGATTTCCTGGCGCAGGTCGCGGTTCGTCATCGCCACCAGACGCACGTCCACCGGGCGGCGCGTGCTGCAGCCGATGCGGTAGATCGCCCGCTGTTCGAGCGCCCGCAGGAGGTAGGGCTGCAGCTCGATCGGCATGTCGCCGATCTCGTCGAGGCAGAGCACGCCGCCCGAGGCCTGCTCGAACTTGCCGGCGCGCCCGCCCTGCGCCGCGCCGGTGAAGGCGCCGGTGGCATAGCCGAACAGCTCGGCGCCGATCAGGTCGCTGGAAATCGCGGCGCAGTTGACCGGCACATAGGGCGCCTTGTCGTCCGACAGACGGCTGTGGATCAGCCGCGCAAAGAGCTCCTTGCCGACGCCGGTTTCACCGTGGATCAGCACCGAGACATTGGCCAGCGCGGCCCGTTCCGCCAGCCCCATGGCATCGACCATCTTGGGCGAAGAGCCGACAATCTGGATCTGGTCTTCGACGACGTTGGCGCGCGGCTTGATCGTGCAGGTCTCGCCCTGGCGCTGAACCCGGTTGCGGTCGCGCAGGAACAGCGCCGCGCCGCGGAACACGCCCTCGAGCTTCAGCCTTTCGATGCCCTCGGCCTCGACGTTCAGCGGCAGCAGTTTGGGAATGTCCTGATCCGAGAGTCCGGCCAGCTTGGGCAGCAGCTTGTGGCCCACCGACAGCTCCTTGGCGCGCTGCAGCATCTCCTTGTCGAAGCCGCGACGAAACAGCACCCGGCCGGTCTGGTCGACCAGCACCACGCTGTCGTGCGCGCGGCTGTAGTCCGACATCAGGAAGGCTTCGAGCAGCTGCGTGCGCTCGACCTGCTTCTGCTCGGCCAGCGCGATCTCGATCTCGCGCGCGGCGGCCAATACCAGTGCCACGTTGTGTTGGCGGAAAATCTGTGGCGGACCGGAGAGATCCACCACGCCGATCACCGTCTGGGTAAAGGGGTCGAAGATCGGCGCCCCGGCGCAGGTCCAGGCCTGCACGCCCTCGGCAAAATGCTCTGACGCATGGACGTAGGCCGGCTTGCCGGTCTTGAGCGCGGTGCCGATGCCGTTGGTGCCGATGGTCTTCTCGCTCCAGTCACCGCCCAGTTCGAGATGAATTTCCTGGCCCTCGTCCAACACATGCGCATCACCGATGGCGTCGATGATCACACCGTGGTCGTCGGCGAGGATCAGGATGGTGCGGGCTTCCTTCAGATGCGGCTCGAGCCGCTTGAAGGCCGCCGAGGCCGCCTTGCGCAGCGCCGCGTTGCGCTCGCGGCGGAGGTGGAGCTGATGATCGTCATAGACCTTGCGCGACGCCACGCTGGCGGCGTCCACACCGGATTCCCGACTGCGGCGCCAGGACGCGAGTATTTCGTCGCGCACCTTTCGGGGCCGGTCCTCGACCTCGGTTCCGGCGGACACGAAGCGCTCCCAGGCTTCGCGCGTGTCGGTGTCCGAATAGCTGGAGTTGTCAGGCAATCCACCGGTCCTCTTGCTTTTCGATTTTGTCATCGCGGCCCCTCTGCCAGGCCTTGTTGCATGTCCTTCGTCGGTTACGGGAAAACTACGCTGTGGGTTGGTCAGTCGCTGCGCGGCACGAGCAGCTCCTCGAGCCGGTCCGCCAGATCGCGATCATTGAAATCGCCGGTGATCTCTACGCCATCGAGATCCGCCAGAGTGGCGTGCATCTCGTCGTCGAGCGGCGAAAGGAACCCGTTGGCCCCTGTCGCCAGCACGAACCGCTTCGCCATAAAGCCGCCGCGGATCTCGCCCAGCATCTGCAACTGTCGCCCGGTCGATCTGTCGACCAGAACCACGCGGTTGTTCAGGCTCACCTTGACGTAGGGTTCGGGCACATCGCTCGAGACCCTTGCCTTGAGATCGTGAATGATCAACCCGTCAGGCTTGGGCGCCTCCCTGCGCCTTGCCTGATCGGCCTGCATCTTGCTGAAGCCGCCATTGCTGATCTGGTCCGCGAGCTTGCGGATCGTCCCGGCGTTCTCCTGCAAGACCCTGCGTGCCTTGACGTCTTCTAGACGCGGTCCCTCGCGCTTCGAGAAAATATCAACCACTGTCTTCCTCCCGTGTTCAATTGTTAGCAGAACGTTAACCTCGATGCCAAACCTTTAAGGTCGTAAACTCTTATTATGAACGGGTCCGGCGGGCCGTGTCGGCAAGAGGCCGCGCGCGCCGGCAAAGTCTTTCAGGGCCGCAGGACAGAGCGTCCTGCGGGTCGACCCCCCGGGCCGCAGGCGGGCCCGGGGGCGGATGTTCTACGCTCCGCCTGCCGAAGACGGCCCCGGCGTCAGCCGAGGTCGAAACGGTCGGCCATCATCACTTTGGTCCAGGCGGCGACGAAATCGGCCAGAAAGAGCGCCTCGTTGCCGCGGCCGGCATATACCTCGGCCAGCGCCCTGAGCTGCGAGTTGGACCCAAAGACCAGATCGACCCGCGAGGCGCTCCATGTCTTGGCGCCGCTGGCGCGGTCGCACCCGTCGAACAGCCGCTCCGCACCGTTGACCGGCAACCACTCGGTCTCCATGTCGAGGATGTTGGTGAAGAAATCGGTGTTGAGCGTCCCCGGACATTCGGTCAGCACCCCGGTCCCGGTCTGCTGGTGGGTCGCGCCGATGCTGCGCAATCCGCCGACCAGCGCCGTCATCTCCGGTGCCGAAAGCCCCAGAAGCTGCGCCTTGTCGATCAGCAGCGCTTCGGCAGGCACCGTGTAGGCGCCCTTTTCGTAGTTGCGGAAACCATCGGCGATAGGCTCCATCGGCTCGAAGGACTCTGCGTCGGTCTGGTCTTGCGTGGCATCGGTGCGTCCCGGGGTGAAGGGCACCTCGATCTCATGACCGGCAGCCTTGGCCGCCGCCTCGATCCCGGCGTTGCCCGCCAGCACGATGACATCGGCCAGCGACACCCGCGTGCCGTCCGAGGCCCCGCCATTGAAGGCCGCGACGATGCCCGAAAGCACATCCAGCACGCGGTGCAGGCGCGCGGGATCGTTGGCGTCCCAGTCCTTCTGCGGTGCCAGCCGGATGCGCGCGCCGTTGGCGCCGCCACGCCTGTCCGAGCCGCGGAAGGTCGCGGCCGAGGCCCAGGCCACCCAGACGCAATCGGCCACCGACAGGCCGGAGCCGAGGATCTCGTCCTTCAGCGTCGCCGCGTCCTTGCCGTCGATCAGCGGATGATCAACCGGCGGCACCGGGTCCTGCCAGATCAGCTCTTCGTCCGGCACCTCCTTGCCCAGGTAGCAGGCCTTCGGCCCCATGTCGCGGTGGGTCAGCTTGAACCAGGCGCGGGCGAAGGCCTCGGCAAACTGGTCGGGATTCTCGTAGAACCGCTTCGAGATCGCGCCGTAGGTCGGGTCCATGCGCATCGCCATGTCGGCGGTGGTCATCATCACCGGCACCTTGGCCACCGAGCCGTCGACCTGCGGCGCATGATCGTCCTCGGTCAGCCCCTTGGCATGCCAGATATGCGCACCGGCCGGCGATTTGGTCAGGTCCCAGTCATAGCCGAAGAGCACGTCGAAATAGCCATTGTCCCATTGCGTCGGGTTCGCCGTCCAGGGCCCCTCGATGCCCGAGGTGGTGGTGTCGACGCCGCGGCCGGTCTTGTGGGTGTTCTTCCAGCCGAAGCCCATGTCGTGGAGCGGGCAGCCCTCGGGCTCGGCGCCGACCAGAGCCGGGTCCCCTGCCCCGTGCGCCTTGCCGAAGGTGTGACCACCGGCGACCAGCGCCACCGTCTCTTCGTCGTTCATCGCCATGCGGCCAAAGGTGTCGCGGATGTCACGCGCCGAGGCCAGAGGGTCAGGCACGCCGTCCGGGCCTTCGGGGTTGACGTAGATCAGACCCATCTGCACCGCGGCCAGCGGGTTCTCGAGTTCGCGGTCGCCGGAATAGCGGCTGTCGGGCTGGTCGGAGGTCGCCAGCCATTCCGCTTCCGCGCCCCAGTAGACGTCCTCTTCGGCCGCCCAGATGTCTTCGCGGCCGCCACCGAAGCCAAATGTCCTGCCGCCCATGCTCTCGATGGCGACGTTTCCGGCAAGGATCATCAGGTCGGCCCAGGAGAGCGCGTTGCCGTATTTCTCCTTGATCGGCCAGAGCAGCCGCCGCGCCTTGTCGAGGTTGCCGTTGTCGGGCCAGGAATTCAGCGGTGCAAAGCGCTGGTTGCCGGTCGAGGCACCGCCACGCCCGTCGGCGGTGCGGTAGGTGCCCGCCGAATGCCAGGCCATGCGGATGAAGAACGGGCCGTAGTGGCCATAATCGGCGGGCCACCAGTCCTTGCTGTCGGTCATCAGAGCGGTCAGATCGGCCTTCACCGCGTCGAGATCGAGCGCCTTGAAGGCTTCGGCGTAATCGAACCCCTCGGGCATCGGGTTCGCCGACGGAGGGTGCTGGTGCAGCACCGACAGGTTGAGCTGGTTCGGCCACCAGTCGCGGTTCGTCCGTCCCTTGGTGGTGCCGTGCATGACCGGGCATCCGCCCGTCTGCCGCATGTCGTTTCCGTCCATGGTCTTGTCCCTTGTGTTCTTGAGAATATCCCCGGCCGCCCACCCTCACGGACGACCGGGAAATGCCTGTCCGGTCAGATGTTCTGCCGGTTCATTTCCGCCGCGATGAAATCCGCCTGCCGGATCGCCAGCGCCACGATGGTCAGCGTCGGGTTTTCCGCCGCGCCGGTGGTGAACTGGCTGCCGTCAGAGACGAAGAGGTTGGCGATGTCGTGGCTCTGACCATGCGCATTCACCACCCCGTCGCGGGCATTTGCTGACATCCTGTTGGTGCCGAGGTTGTGTGTCGACGGATAGGGCGGCGTCGGAAAGGTCCGCGTCGCGCCCACCGCGTCATAGAGCGCCATGCCCTGCCGGTAGGCGTGATCGCGCATCGCGACGTCGTTGGGGTGATCGTCGAAATGGACGTCAGCCACCGGCAGCCCGTGCTGGTCGGTCACCGCGTGATTGAGCGTGATGCGGTTGGTCTCCTGCGGCATGTCCTCGCCGACGATCCACAGGCCCGCCATGTTCTCGTAGTGATCGAGCGCGGTTGTGAACTCGCGTCCCCAGCCGCCGGGATCGAGAAAGGCCGCCATGAAGGGCAGGCCAAGTGCCAAGGTCTCCAGCTCATAGCCGCCGACGAAGCCGCGGTCGGGGGCGTGCCTCGCCTCGTCCTGGATGATGCCGGCCATGGTGGTGCCGCGCCACATCCTGACCGGCTGGTCGAAGGTGGCGTAGACCGAGCCGGTGACATGCCGCATGTAGTTGCGCCCCACCTGCCCCGAGCTGTTGGCAAGCCCGTCGGAAAACATCGCCGAGGCCGAGTTGAGCAGCAGCCGCGGGCTTTCGATCGAATTGCCGGCGACACAGACCACGCGGGCCTTCTGTTCCTGCTGGTTGCCGTCTGCATCGACATAGACGACACCGGTGACTTTGCCCTGCTGGTCGTGCTCGATCCGCAGCACATGCGCGCGCTCGCGCACCTCGAGATTGCCGGTCGCCTCGCCACGCGGGATGTCGGTATAGGCCGCCGACCACTTGGCGCCCCACTTGCAGCCCTGGAAGCAGAAGCCGGTCTGCTGGCAGGCGGGGCGTTCGTCGTAATCGGCCGAGTTGATCGCCATGCGGCCGGTGTGCACCTCTTCGTAGCCCAGCGCCTGAGCACCCTTTTCGAAGACCTTGAAGTTGTTGTTGCCGGGCAGGCCGGCGCGATCCCCGGTGCGGGTCACGCCTAGCTTGGTTTCGGCCTTGGTGTAGTAGTCGTCCATCTCGCGCGGGTCGATCGGCCAGTCGAGCAGGTTGGCGCCTTGGACCTCGCCGTAGGTGGTTTTGGCTTTCCACTCGTGATCCTGAAACCGCAGCGAGGCGCCGGCCCAGTGGGTGGTGGTGCCGCCCACCGCCTTGACGATCCATGCAGGCAGGCCCGAGAAGTCTTTCGCCACCCGCCAGTCGCCGCTGGTGGTGCGGGCGTCGGTCCAGGCAAGTTGGCCGAAGCTCTCCCACTCGTCGTTGATGTAATCCTCGGGCAGATAGCGCCCGCCGGCCTCAAGCGCGACGACGCTCACGCCCTTCTGCGCCAGCTCGTTGGCCAGCACGCCGCCGCCGGCGCCGGTGCCGATTACCACGACGACGCTGTTGTCATTCAAATCAAACGGTGCAGTCATTGCTCAAGCCCCCTCAAAGCCAGTTGATGTCGTCGAAACCGCGGTACAGGTAACCGCCTTCGGAGAAGCTCTCGCCCTCGTAGCCGAAGATCGGCCAGACGGCCTTCTGGTTATAAAGACCGGTCACCAATCCGCCGCGGATCTGCTGGAAGAAGGCGCTGTTTTCCATGCCGCGCAGCAGGTCCACGCGGTCGCGTTCCCAGCCGACATCGATATAGCGCGCATAGCCGATGCCCTGCGCGGCGGCGTTCAGCGCGGCGATCCCGGCCTCGATGGCGGGAGCGGCTTCGGCGCTGTCATAGCCCTTGACGGCCACGGCGTAGAACTCATCGGACACCTGGTCATGCGGATAGATGTCGCGCGCCATCTGGATCAGCGTCGCCATGGTTTCGGGCTGAAGATGCTGCACCTCCAGCGCCCAGTTGGCGGCCTCGGCCTTGCCGGCCACGAAGCCCGCGCCGATGACGAAGCCCGCGCCGGCCATCGCCCCCTGCGACAGCAACTGGCGGCGGGTGATGCCTTGCTTGCGAAATGTCATGATGTCCTCCCTGATATTTTTGGCCTGAGGTGAAATTACTGGAAGCGCCCGGCCCGCTGCAGGACCTCGATGTCGTAGCCGTCGGGGTCCTTGACGAAGAAGAACCGGGCGAGGCTACGGCCCTCGTGCTGGAAATCGACCAGCTTGCGCGGGTTCAGGCCGGCGTCTTCGAACCGCGCATGTTCGGCCGCCACATCGGCGACGCTGAAGGCCAGATGGCCGTAGCCATTGCCCAGGTCATAGGGCGCTTCGGTGCCCTTGTTGATGGTCAGCTCCAGCTCGAAGGCGGTCTCTGCGTTCGACAGGTAGACCAGCGTGAAATCGTCGAATTCGATCCGGTCGGCGACCTCGAGCCCGAAGGCCGCGCGGTAGAAGGCCACCGAGCGCGCCTCATCAAGCACGCGGATCATGGAATGGATGGCTTTGGCCATGGCACACCTCGGTTTATTGGATGGGCCCTGCGGCCGGTACGGGAAGGACGACGGCCGCAGGGCGGAGCGCCGGGCTGGCGCTCCGGGGAGCCGGGCGGCGGATCAAGGTACGATCACGCCCCGCCCGGTGAACTTGCGATCCTTGAAGTCGGAAATCGCCTGGTTGATGTTGGCGAGGCTGTACTCGGTCTGATGCATCTTGACCTTGCCGTCGGCGTTCATCTCCATCAGCTCGACCAGCTCGACGAAATCGCCCACGAGGGAGCCGCCGATCTTGATCTCGTTGGCGACCAGCTCCAGCGTCGGCACGCGCACCTCGCCACCGTAGCCCACCATGATCAGCTCGCCGCCCTGTCGCAGCAGCTTCCAGCAGATGTTCTCGGTGCCGTGCTCGCCGACGAAGTCGATCGCCACATGCGCGCCGCCGCCGGTCAGGTCCTTGACCTCGTCGATCAGGTTCGGCCCGCCATCGAGCACGATGTCCGCGCCGAGATCCTTCGCCAGCGCCTGCGCGGCCGGTTCGCGGTCGACCGCGATTACCCGCGCGCCGCAGGTATGCTTGAGCACCTGAAGCGCGATGTGGCCCAGTCCGCCGATGCCAAGAAGCAGCACGTAGCCGCCGGGGTTGAGCAGCTTTGCGGCCTTCTTGGCAGCGCGGTAGGCGGTGATGCCGGCATCGGCCATCGGCGCCACTTCCAGCGGCGTGATGCCGGTGTTCAGCTTGATGATCGACCGCTCGTTGGTCTTGAAGTACTCGGCAAAGCCGCCGTCGAGGCCAAGGCCGGGGAACTTGCCGTGATCGCAATACATGTCATGGCCGTAGCGGCAGCTCAGGCAGATGCCGCAGGCGTTGAACGGGTGGCAGATCACCGCGTCGCCGGGCTTGACCGAGGTGACATTGCTGCCCACGTCCTCGACCCAGCCGGCGTTCTCGTGGCCCATGACATAGGGCAACAGGTTGCTTTCTGTGTCCATGATGTCCTTCCAGACACCTTCGATGATGTGCAGGTCGGTGCGGCAGAGGCCTGCCGCGCCGACCTTGACGATCACCTCGTCGGGGGCTGCGATCGTGGGGGGGAGCACGTCCTCGATCTTCAGCTCCACGTTCATCGCGGGATCGTATTCGTAAAGTCTCGCTGCTTTCATCGTCTCATTCCTTTGCTCTGGTTGCGCCGGCCCCGACGGACCGGCGCGAGATGGTCAGGCGCGGCCCAGAAGCTCGGCGCCGCCGCCGCGGGCGGGGCCTTCGGTCGGGTCGGCCTCGCCTTCCGCCAGATCGCCGACAAGGGTTTCCGTGGTCAGGATCAGCGTCGCGACCGAGGCCGCGTTGACCAAGGCGCTGGCCGGCACCCGGGCGGGATCGATGATGCCCGCTTCGTACATGTCGCCGAAGCTGCCGGTGGCGGCGTTGTAGCCGTGGCCGGCCGCACCCTCGGACACCTCCTTGGCGATGGCTGCCACGTCGGCCCCGGCATTTCGGGCGATGCGCCGCAGCGGTTCGGTGAGGATCGAGCGCACCAGCTGGATGCCCTTGGCCACGTCGCCCAGCGCGTCCAGCGTATCGAGGCAGTCGGCGATCTGCGCCAGCGCCGTGCCGCCGCCGGCGACCACGCCATCCTCGGCAGCCGCCTGCACCGCGCAGAGCGCGTCTTCGATCAGCTGGATGGTGCGCTTCTGCTCGACCGGCGTGAAGCCGCCGGCATAGATGATCGCGCTGCCGCCGGTCAGCTTGGAAAGCCGCTCGCGCAGCTTGTCCTTGTCGATGTTGGGCGGCGCGTTGTCATGCTGGCGCTGCACCTGATTGCGGCGGGCCGTGATCGCGTCCGGGTCGCCCTCGCCGCGCAGGATCGAGGTGCCGGAGGCGTGCGCGCGCACCATCTCGCAGCCGCCGAGCTGCGCGCGGGTGACGTTCTCGATCTTCTTGCCGAGGTCGCGGGCGAGCACCTGGCCGCCGGTGAGGATCGCCAGGTCGTCCATCATCGCAGTGCGCCAATGGCCGTATTCCGGCGGATGCACGATCAGGAACTTGCCGGCCCCGCCATTGTCGAGCAGCTTGACCACCACGTCCGGCGCGATCTCCTCGGCGATGATCAGCAGCGGCCGGCCTTCTTCCTCGGCGATGGCAATCGCCGGGTCGAGCAGCTCTGGCTTGAGGATCTTCTGATCGGTCATCAGGATCAGCGGCTTGCGCAGCACCGCTTCCATGTTCTCGCGGTCGGTGACCATGTGGTGCGAGATGTAGCCACGCTCGAAGGACATGCCCTCGACCACCTCCATGGTGGTCTCGATGGTGACGCCGAAATCGGCCGAGATCACGCCGTCGCGGCCCACCCGGCGAAAGGCTTCGGCGACCAGTTCGCCCAGCTTGGGGTCGGTGGAGGACACCCGCGCCACGGCCTCGAGGTATTCCGGATGGTCGTCGCAGCTCTTCGACGAGGCATCGATGGCGGCGACCACGCGCGAGACCGCAAGGTCGATGCCCTTGCAGAGGTCCACCGGCTTGACGCCATTGTCGGTCAGGTCGACGCCGCGCTGGATCAGGGCGTTGGCCAGAACGATCGCGGTGGTGGTGCCGTCGCCGGCCACGTCGTTGGTCTGCATCGAGACCTCGCGGACCACCTGCGCGCCCATGTTCTCGAACCGGTCATTGAGCTCGATCTCGCAGGCGATGGAGACGCCGTCGCGGGTGACCAGCGGCGTGCCGACCGGCCGGTCGACCATCGCGTTCAGCCCCTTCGGACCGAGGGTGGGTTCCACCGCCGCCGCGAGCCGCGCCACGCCGCGGGCCAGGCAATTGCGGGCGGTCTTGCCGTGTACCATGAGTTTAGCCATATCTTCCTCCTGCGCCGCCGCGGATGCGGGGCGTCCTCCCTGTGAATTTCACCTGATGCCAGCCTGTCAGCCGGCGGTCGCGCCATCCTCGCGGGGCGGCACCCGCCCGGCGATGAAGTCGATCAGCTGCGGCCCCTCGGGCCCGATCTCGACCTCCTTGTAGCGGGTCTTGGCGAGCCCCCGGCACAGCGCGCCGTTGAACTCCATGTTGATCCGGGTGCTGCGCAGCTTCGCGAGATGGTCGCTCAGTGCCTGCGTCTCGATCTCGTCGCCGTCCCAGGTCGGGAAGGCGAGATCGGCCGGCTCCGTGGCCAGTCCCTGCGCCGCCAGCAGTTCGAGGTAGCGCGGCAATTGCCGCAGCTCCTCTTCGCCGGTGAAATCGACCCGGCGCAACTGGCCCAGCGTCATCGCGACGATCTCTTCGGCGCGGTGCCCCATGGCCTGGAGGCCCAAGAGCACCGTCTCCTGCCGCCGGTCGTAGGCCTTTGCGAGGAAGGTATCGACCACCTCGTCAAGCCGGGCCCCGTCGCAGTACTCCGCGAAGATGCTCTGGAATTCGCGGCCGCTGTTGACGCCCTCATTGACCTTGTCGCCGAAGCAGTGATCGTTGAGCTGCACCTCGGCCGCGGTCACCCAGGGCAGTGCCATCACCTCGCGGCGAATGCCGAAGGCCATGAGAAAGGCAAAGTTGGGCGAGCACCAGTAGGTGGGGAGGCGAAACGCCACCCGCACCTGTCCGGCCTCGGTCACCTGAACCTCTTCGACAAAGCCCATGTCGGTGATCGGCTCGTCGAGTTCGGGGTCGGTCACGCCGTCAAGACGCTCCCAGACCTCGAGCTCCAGCTCCTTTTGCAGGGTTGCTACCAGCATCGGTCTACTCCGCCGCGATCTGCACGGGAGACCCGGCGAGTTGCGCCTTTTTGGCCGCGACGTCGATGTCGTAGAGCCTGGCCGCGTTCAGACCGAGGATCTTCTCCTTGATCTCGTCGGTCAGCTGCACGCCGCCGCGCTCGGCCGAGATGTCCTCGGGGATCTGGTAGTCCATGAACTTCTCGACCAGCCACTTCGGCGTCCAGATGGCGTAATCCGAGCCGAACAGGATCTTGTCCTCCCCGACCCACCACAGCAGCTCCGCCATGACCTCGCCGAAATAGCGCGGGCGCGAGTGGATGAAGGGCATCGCCACGGCAAGACCGGCATAGACGTTGGTCTCCTGCGTCGCGATCCAGCAGAAATCATCCAGCCGCGGCAGACCGCAATGCTCGACGATCCAGTTGAGGTTCTGGAAGTCGGTGGCGGCGTAATCCACGTCATCGACGCTGAAGGCGTCCTTCGACAGCGGGATGATCGTCGGGCCCTTGTGGACGTGGATATTCTTGATGCCCAGCTTGTCGCAGAGCTCGAAGCACTTGTAGGCGGCGGGATCGTTCAGCGCCCAGCCCTTGCTGTCGCCGTTCCACTCCGCGGTGTACATCTTCACGCCGGAGATGTCGTAGGTCTCCTTCATGTAGTGGATGTACTCCAGCGCCTTCTCGCCGTCGCGGGGATCGAAGCTGCCGTTGACGATGAAGCGCTCGGGATGGCGCTTGGCCATCTCGTTCGAGCGTTCCAGGCAGCCGAAGCCGTTCTTGTAGAAGTCGCTCAGAACCGTGGTCTGGATGATCGCCATGTCGTTGGGCCCGTCGACGAACAGGTCGCGATAGATGTCATTCTCGGTCTGCTTGTCGAACTTCGCCTTTTCCCACAGTTCTTCCGGCGGGCTGAGGTTGGTGTGGTAGGCATAGAAGCAGTCGATGAACTGCTTGCCGTGCACGTTGCGCTGGTTCTCGGGGCTGCCGTCCCAGAAGTGGGTGTGGCCGTCGAGCACGAAGATCTCTTTTCCGTCCTTGGTCGTGTACATTTTGTCCCTCCCTTGCGTGTGGCTGAGTTGTCTGCGGCTCCGGGGCCGGGGGTGTCTGGCCCCGGAGCCTGTCATCTGAGGCGCGGGGGGCCGATCAGATGAATTCCATGACCTCGTTCATGTCGCCGAACAGGATCACGGTGTCGTCGTCGATCCGCACCATCCGGCCGTAGTGGGTGGAGGTGTTGACCTCGAAGGTCTCGGCGGTCATCTCGCGGCCGAGGTACTCGGTGATCTCGTCCATCTTGAAGATCAGCTTGCCCTCGCCGTCGATGCGGATGGTGGCCGGATTGTAGGTCACCGTCACCTTGGGGTCGTTCTCTTCCATGAACTCGGCGATGGCGCGGGCCTCGACGCTGTCGTTCATGGTGACGCCGCACTGGTGCGAGACCTCGCGCGAGGTCAGGTCGATGTCCTTCATCGACTTGAAGATGTTCTGGTTGGACGCATTGCGCGCTACGGTGGACATATCTCTATTCCTTTCAGAAGGTTATTCGAGCCCCAGCTCGCCGACGATCCGGTCAAGGCGTTCTTTCGAGACGGCTTTGACATCTTCGAAGGAGACCGGCTTGGAATGCGGCTGCGACCAGATCGGCTGCAGCGCGGCGGCGGCCTTCTCGGCCAGGTCCCCATGCTTGGCGAGCCACGACTTGAAGAGCGCGCGGTTGTGGGCGCCGTGCTCTTCCTCGTGGGCCAGCAGGTAGATCAGGTCGACGGTATTGGCGAGGTTGCGCTCATAGTCGGCCTCGGCGGCCGAGATCACCGGCGGGGTGATGAAGTCGTTGTTGGCCGCCGCCGCCTGCATGAAGAAGCCCGAGCGGATCAGCTCGCCCACGAGCGGCTCGAAGACGATGTTGATGGCGAAATACTGCTCGAGATAATCCTCCGAGCCCATGATCGTCTCGATCGCCTCGCGGCAGGGCTGCCACATCGGATCTTCCAGCCAGGTGGTCTTGCCGAGCTCGTCGTTCCAGCCGTCGATGTCCATGCCGATCTCGGCAAGGTAGAGCGTGATGTCCTGGGTCAGGCGCATCTTGTAGGACGAGTTGGTCAACGTGGCGTTGTTGATCATCTGGGTGTAGCCATAGCGCTGCGCCTGCATGAGCGAGGTGCCAAGGCCGAACTCCGCATGTTTCCATGCGCCAAGGTGTTTTTGCAGGACGGTCTGCCAGGCCTTGTCAAAGACCTTGTGCGCGCCGGCCTTGCGGGCGTTGGCGATCACCGCCTGCACCATGGTCTCGATCTTCGACTGGCGCTGGTAGTGGGTGCGCTCCCACTCCTGATCGGGCGCGCGGAAGGCGTGCCAGTTCGACGACAGCGCCGCGGTGCTGCCCTTCTGGTAGGCGCCACCGCCCTTGCCGCCCTCGAACTCGATGATCCAGTTCTGGATCAGGTAGCGTTCGGGATCGGGTTGCACGTCGACGGTGACGTCCTCGTAATGTGTCGCGCGTTTGCCGCGCGGCTCGAAGTAATTGTACTTGCGGCTTTTCGAACCGGCGAATTGCGCCGCGCCGGCAGCGCCGGATCCGACTGAGCTTGATGTTGCTGGCATGGGTGCCTCCCTTGGGTTTGGTTCACGTCACTAGCGTTCGGCCCGTCTCAGTGGGCCGAAGAACCGGAAGTGGGGGTGAACTTGTCGAAGAAGATGCGGTCGGTGTCGAAGTCGTGCATGAAGAGCACCGGGGTCAGCGCGTCGATCATCGGCGGCGGACCGCAGGCATAGACATCGCCGTCGCCGTCGATCCCCAGCTCCTTCAGGTGGCTGTCGACATATTCGTGCACGAAGCCCCGCGCGCCCTGCCAGTCACCCGCCTCGTCTTCGTGGCTCAGAACCGGGATGAACTGGACGTTGGGGTTGGCCTCGGTGATCGCCTTGATCTCGTCGAGCTTGAACAGATCGGCCTGCGAGCGGGCGCCATAGTAGAAATAGACCGGCCGGTCCTCGCCGCTGGCGACGTGATCGTTGAGGATCGACCAGACCGGCGACATGCCCGAGCCCGCGCCGACCAGGATCACCGGTCCCGATCGCTCTTCGCGTCGGAAGCACATCCCGTAGGGTCCTTCGACGCTGACCTCTGCTCCGGCCTTGATGCCGCCGTCGTCGAGCTCGTTGCTGAATCGTCCGTCGGGGTACTTCTTGATGATGAAGCCGAGTTTCTGGGCTTCGCTCGGCGGATTTGCCATGGAGAACGAGCGTGTAATCTCCTCCCCTTCTTCGGTTTTGACGGTGATGTCGACATATTGGCCCGCCCAGAATTTCAAAGGCGCATCCAGTTCGATCTGGACCCCGCGAATGTCATGGGTGAGTTTCTGGAAATCGGTGATCCTGCCCGAGAACTGCTTGACAGGGATCGATTTCGACAGCACCTCCTCGTCGAAATTGAGCAGCTCGATGTCGACGTCGCTGAGCGCCAGCGACCGGCACATCAGGATGTGGCCTCCCTCCTTCTCCATGTCGCTCAGCGCGAAGGTCGAGTATTTCTCCATCTCGGTCTCGCCGTCGAGCTGAACGCATTTGCAGGCCGAGCACTGCCCCTCCTTGCAGCCGTGCGGCAGGGCGATGCCCTGGCGGAACGCGGCATCGAGGATGTATTCGCCGTCCTCGACCTCGAATTCCACACCGACCGGTTCCAATCGGACGTTGTATATGTCCGTCATCGTGTCCTCCCTTTCATCGGTGCGCCCTGTGGCGCGCCGGGGTGCGGGGGCCGGGCGCGGCCCCCGCGATTGGTGATCAGTTGCAGGGATTGATGGTGAAGCCCGCCTGGTACTCGGCGATATGCGCCGCCCGGTCGGTCTCGTTCATGCCGCGCAGCATGTTCAGCGGCGACCGCAGGGTGTGGCCGCGGACGTGTTCCAGCTTCCACATTTCCTTGTCGTCGAAGCGCAGGTGCGGCTGGGCGGTCAGGGTCTCGCCGTCGTCGCGGACGAAGTTGAGGTCCTTGATCGCATCCGCGAGATCCCAGCCGTCGTAGACACTTTCCCACTCGCGCTTGCCCGAGAACTTGCCCATCGCAGGCGTCGGCCGGCCCTGATATTCGTCGGCAAAGGCTTCCACGGCCGTCCAGCGATCCAGCTCATGCGCAAATGTGTGCAACTCGCCGTCGATCTCGTCGACCACCATGTCCTCACGGATCAGGCAGGGCACGAGGCAGGACCAGCAGCGGTGCGGATAGACATAGCCGGTGTCCTGGTTGAAGGTGACGACGGTCTCGCCCGGCTTGCTGAGCTTGGCGTACCATTTCCAGAACTCGCCGAACTCGGCGTACCAGCCCGGGTACTTGTGCTCGAACCACTCGAAGTCCTTCTCGGTCTGCGCCTCGATGCGCCAGAAGTTGACCGGCCAGCCGACGGCAAAGAACTGCGCGACCTTGTGGACGTAGTTTTTCTCAGTGATCCGCTTCCAGGCTTCCTGCACGTCGTCGTGGTGCACCTTCACGCCGTATTTCTCGAGCGGCAGCATGTAGGTCCGGTAGTAGTCCTCGAAGATCCAGCGGTGCCACATCTCCGCGTAGGATTCCTTTTCCTTGTCGCGGTTGGTGGTGCCGTATTCGATGAACGTCCCGATCGCTGCGTCCACGATCGCGTGGTTCTGCCAGAAGGCATAGCGCAGGTCGCGTTCCAGAAGCAGGTGGTTCTCCGGCTCTTTCAGCGCCGCCATCAGCAGCGAGTGACCATTGCCGATGTGGCGGCTTTCATCCGACTGCACCGACAGGAACACCGTGGGCAGCGCATAGTCGCCGTTGCGGGCGGCTTCCGAGGGCATGGCCACGAAGAGCGTGTTGGTGAAGGCGGTTTCCGCGACCACGGTCAGGTACATGCAGGCGGCGGTCATGGTGTCGCCGGTGATGAACCCCTCGCCGAACTGGCGGCCGATGGTGGTGGCATAGCACTTGCCGAAGGCTTCTTCGGTGATGTCGAAGCCGGCCGGGTCGATGTAGTTCTCCATGTACCATTTCTTGAGGTTCATCTGGATCGTGGAGTGGCGGAATTCATCGACCATCTGCATGGTGAAGCCGGTGCGCAGGTCCTCGCCCGGCGACAGGCGCGCCACCATGGCCATCGACCGCGCGGCCGAGATCTCGGGAAACGGAATGATCGCGAGGAACAGCTTCATCCACTCGATCCAGCGCGGTTCGACGTTGCGGAACATGTCGCCGCGAAGGGCCGCGTCGAGCGCGCCGTAGACCCGGTTGTCCTTTTCCTCTTCCATCGGGAAGTAGGAGCGCAGGACCTGTTTCATCGGGTCGCGCGGGGCCTTGGTGATCTTGTAGTCGGTGGGGAAGGTGCTGGCTTCCTGAACGTAGGACGGGTTCCATCCCAGGTCGGAGATCTTCTTGGTGGCCTCCCCAACCGAGATACCCCGTTGCGACGTGATCTTGTTAAGCGTCAAAGTCATGCCATGAGCCTCCTTACAGCTCTGCGGCCGGTCGCCCGGCCTGTTGGCGGCTTTTGCCGTTTCGTTTGAGCGCCTCGCGGCGCCGGTTCTCGGCAAAGGTTGCCGGGGTCGCCCCCTGTCCTTCGTTCTTCGAGCCGCCCGGTGTGGCGAGCGCCGCGTCTTGTGCCTTTCTTGTGGCAAGGCAGGTTCCAGAATTGGGGCTGGGGCGAAGAAACGGCGTCGGTGTCGCGTTAACAAACTGTTTACGTTTAATATTTTCTGATGGAAAAAGTTGCGCCGCAAACTAGGGCCGGGTCTGTAACGCCGTCGCCTGATGCGGATCGTTGCGGAACGTTACACTCTGTCTCAGGTGCGACATTACACCGCGTTACACTGTCCGTTACGATGTCCTGCCATCGCGGCAGACGCCGGGGGCGACCGGCGTGCACAGGTAGAAGGTCTTTGCGGGAAAGGAGGCCCTGTCAGGCCCGACGCCGGCGTTTCGCGGCGGCCTGAACGCCGATCTCCTGACGGTAGTTCGACACCACCCGCCGTGAGATCGCGATGCCTTCGGCCTGCAGAAGCGCCGTCAGCCGCCGGTCCGACAGCGGCCGCCGCGGGTCCTCGCTGGCCAGAAATTCGCGCATCCGCGCTTGCACCTGCGGCTTGGACTGGGTGCCCGAGGCCGAAGCCGTGCCGCCGAAAAGCGCCCGCGCGGCGGTGATCCCGTTGGGACCCTCGATCAGCAGGCCGGCCAGCACCCGGCTGACCGTGCTGAGGTGAAAGCCGGTCTCGCCGGCGATCTCGGACATGGTCATCGGCTCCAGCGCCCGCGGCCCGTGCCGAAAGAAGGCCCCTTGCCGCGCGACGATCTCGTTGACCACCTGCCGCAGGGCCGAACGCCGTATCGCCAGCGCCTGTTTCAGGGCACGCGCCTTGGCCTGCGCGTCGCGACACTCGGCCGTGCTGCCGCGCGGCAGGTCCGGCACGGTCACATCGCCCTGCAAGCTCGACAGGAATTCGATCGTCCAACCGTCGCCGGCAGGCGTGACCCGTACGTCCGGCGCACGCAGCAGGGTGGCATCGGTGGCAAATCGGCTGCCGGGCTTGGGGTCGAGCCCGCGCAGCACGGTCAGACGCGCCTCGACCTCGGACCTATCGATCCCGCAGGCCGTGGCAAGCGCCGCGACGCCGCCGTGTTCAAGCGCATCAAGATGCGCCAGGACCGCCGCCATCGCGTCATCCAGAGGCGCATGGTCTTCAAGCTGCAGGCGCAGGCAGTCCTGCAGATCGCGGGCGAAAAGCCCGGCCGGCTCCACCCGCTTCTGCACCACGGCCAGAGCCGCCTCGATCAGGTCTTCGCCAAGACCGAGTGTCTCGGCGATCTCGCGAGTGCTGCGCCCGAGCCAGCCCGTCGGCTCGAGTTCCGAGATCAGCGCCGTGATCACCGTCTCCATCAGGCCGCCCTGCCCCAGCAGCCCGGCCAGCTCTCGCGTCACATGCGCATAAAGGCTGTCCGCCTCGGCGACCGCCGTCATTTCCAGCACGTCGGTCGCGCTCATCGCAGAGCGCCGCGGGCGCAGGACAAGCATCGGGTTGTCCTCGGCCGTTTCGGCAAGGTGCGCGTCAAGCTCTGCCGCCGACATCTGCAACAGGCTCACCACCTGGCCCAGCCTGAAGACCTGGCTCTGCCGCGCCTGCAGCTGCATCCCGGGCTTCATCTGCCTGACTCCCGACAAAACTCTGGCCGCGCCTCCGGGCGCTCGTTTATGCTTGGCGCAACAGCACAAGGAGCTGCGATCCGATGAGCCAGCCCCCCCAGACCGGCGCGATCCTGTCCCTCGACGGCGCCGCGCCCGAACTGTCCTACCCAGGCCTCTCGCCGCAGCTTCTGGCCCGGGTGAAGCAGCTGTGGTCCGCTGCAGGTTACGACTTCGACAGCTATTGGCGGCTTGCCATGCGCAGTCTCCAAGGCTTCCGCGCCCTGCCTCGCGTCGAGGCGCAGGCCAGCACCGACGTCGATCTGGTGTTCCTGTTTGATCAATGCGTGATCTGGGTGCGCGCGCTGCATGCCGCCGCCGGTGCCGGACGCCGGCACGACACCGAGGGGCTGAGCGCCGCGCAATGGCACGGGCTGGCGGCGCTCTCGGCGCGGCTGACCGAGCAGCTTGCCGCGTTGCGCCTGCTGGCATTGACCGATCTGCCGATGCCCGCCATGCAGATCGCACGCTCGATCTCGGAAGACGTCGACATGGCGCTGGTGATCCTGATCCGCCGCAAGCTGGCCACCCGTTTTGCCGAGTGCCGCACCGCCGAGGAGGCCAGCGATTTTTGGCGCCGCCACATCGCTGGCGGGAGGGCGTTTCGCAACATTTCGGAACGGCTCTATTCTGTCGGCATCGATCATTCCGCCGATAGCGATTATGGCAAGTGGCGCAAGTCGGTGCTGACGACGCTGGGCGCCGCGGTGCACAGCAATGCGCTTCACGCCGACCTGCCGCAGCGGCGAGCCGAAAACGTCTTGCTGAACGGCGATTCCCTGCATTTCGCGACCTTCCGTATGCATGAGCTCTGCGCCTTTGCGCAGCTGGTGGAACCGGCCCTGACGGATGCGCTGAGGGCGGCGGCCAAGGCCGAGCACCCGGCCAGCCCGCTGTCCGCGCTGGCCGCTCCGATGAGCGACATCCTCGTCAATCAGATCCAGGGCCTGTCGGCACCCTCCGCCGCGCCGCGGCAGAGGGCCAAACCGCATTAGTGCTTGAGGTCTTCCGGCGTGCCGAGCCGGTTCTCGGCCACCCAGCGCGCGGCCAGCACCAGCGCGCCGGCGGCAAAGTCCTTGCCGTGTTCCTCGACCATTTCCTCCGCCACCTTCGCGAGTTGCTGGAAATAGCGGTCCTTGCTCTGCTCTTCGGTGGACAGTGCTTGCGTCATGGGTCTCCCTCCCCTTGGTTTACTTGAACATGTTCTTCGGAAACGTCGCGATCGACAGGCTGCCATCGTCGCCGCCGATCGCCAGATGCGCGCCATCGCCCGACCAGGCGAGCGCCCTGACTGCCGACCCGGTGCCCTCGCGCACCAGCATTTCGTCGCCGTGACCGATCCGGCAGAGCACCACCAGCCCGGTGGCATAGCCCACCGCGCAGAGATCGCGTTTCGGATGCACCGCAATGCGGTCAACCAGCGTCAGCCCCGGCTTGCCGGTCTCGATCGGTGTTCCCGCATGGGCGCCGAATGGCAGATCGGGCAAGGCCCAGCCGACCACCCGGAACGCGCCGGAGGCCATCATGGCATTTGCATGTGTGCTGAAAGCGGTGCTGTGCACCGCCGCCGGGAAATCGACGATGCGGTCGGCGGTTTCGGCCGTCGTATCGACTAGCAGCACCGCCTTGTCCCGGCAGCCGCCGACCACCCAGCGCCCGCACGGTGACCATGTCAGGGCAAGCACCTCGCCGGCGCAGTCGATGGTCGCCAGCACCTGCGCAGGTTCAATCGACACCACGCTCAGTTGTCCATCGCCCCAGCAGGCGAGCTGCGTCTCGTCGACCGAGACCGCGATCCGGGTGACGTCATGCGACAGGTTGCAATCCGATTGCTCCGCCCCGCCCGCTTCGGACAACAGCGCCAGCCGGTCGCCGAAGGCCACAGCCAGCAGCCCTGCGCGCGACAGCGCCGCCATCGCGGTCACCTGATCGCGAGGCGCGGCATTCATCGCCAGCGTCTGGCCCCGAGCTGTCGCGCGCCAAAGCGATCCGGTCTCGGCATGCGCGAAGGCGATCCCCTGGTCGCCGAGACGACATGGCGCCACGTCCGGATGCACGAGGTCGGTATCGCTCAGCACCGGCGGCGGCAGCGGCTTGGTCCGGGGGCGGATGCTCGAACGTCCGGTATCGGCCTCGACCCGGACCCGACTGTCCGGGCTTTCGGCGTCTTTCACCGAAACGACAGCCAGACGACCATCCGCCAGAACTGCCGCCAGCGAACTGCCGCTGGCATTGAACATCAGGCTCTCGACCCCGCACTGCACGTCCCAGGTGCGGGCGAGAAGATCGAATAGGGTCATGGCTTGCGGCGGCTTGTGCTGGGTCATTTCAACTGTCCTTTGTGACGGCGGAGGCCAGCTCTTCGTCTAGCGATGCGAGCTCCTGTTCCAACCGGTTGATCGTGTTCAGATTGTCGTCCAGCGCGGCCTGGACGCTGGCCTGCGCGGCCGCATGGGTGCGGTCTGTCACCCCGTCGCGGTCATCTTTCATATCGAGCACCATCATGCCGCTGGCCTTTTGGTTCAGCCGAAGTTGCTCGGTATTGGCTTCGGCGATGGCCTGAATTGTCGTCAGGCGGTGTTCCAGGATGACATCGATGCCGCGCGATTGACCGGTCATCGCGCGCCCCTGTACACCGTCGGCGCAACCTGCAGCCAGAGGCCGACATCATGACCCCTCCCGCCGATCTCCGTTTCTTCAGCGCTCTCCACGCGGCCTGCCACGCCGAAGGCGGGGTCGATCCACGCCTCGTTGACGCTCTCGTCCGGGCACTGGACACCGGCGCGCCGACAGACCTTCTGGCCGCACGCAAGGCCTTCGACACGCTCGAGACCGCTCTGAAGGCCAGGCTGATGCAGCAGGTGCACCGGCACATGGTCACCGACATTTCCGCGATCTGGAATGCCCTTCCCGGTGCGCACCCGGGACAGCGACCGAATTGAACCCGCCGGGCTCGCGATCGAAACTTGATGGTCGTGGTGCATCGTCTCCCCTCCCCTGGATGCCGATGGCCTTGAGTGTTGGACAGGCTATCGCCGGGACCGGGTGACGCAATTCTTTCGAGAGATTTTTGCGTGTTTCCCGGGACGGTCGCCCGAGAGTGTAAACATGCGTTACGCTTGCCGTCGCGCTCTGTAACGGCCTGTGCCACAGCGGTTCATGCTGCAAGGCAGCAGGCGCACAAAACCCGCAGACACGCCGAATCAACGGATTGATCTCGTATCCGGTTTCGCGTTGATCTTGGGTCATGCATCACCTGCCCAGCCTTCTGACCGACGAAGCACTGACCCTGAGGGGCATTCGTGACGCGGATCTGCCCGATCTCGCCCGGCAACTGAACGCCCCGGACGTGGCGCGCTGGCTGGCTGCCGTGTCGGTCCCGTTCGACGCGGCCGAATTGCAGGCGCATGATCGCCATCCCGGCGAATCCGTGCGGGTGATTGCCCTCGACGGGCAGGCAATCGGAGGGCTCTGCCTCGGCTCTTCGCTTTGGTATTGGTTGAGCCCGGACCATTGGGGACAGGGCCACATGGGTCGCGCGCTGAGACTGGCGCTCCGAAGCTGGTTCCAGAAACCGGTTCCCCCGCTGACCGCGACCTGTCACGTGGACAATGCCGCCTCGCGTGCCTTGCTGACCCAGCTGGGATTTGCCCTCTCTCCCGAGGGCCGGAGGATGTTCTTTCACCACACGCGGCGGTCCGAGCCGTGCCGTGACTATCTCATGGCCCCGGAGCAATGGCATCTGCTGCACCCGCTTGAGCTTCAGACCGCCACCGCACGCCTGCGTCCCGCGCGTCAACGTGACCTACCGGCCCTGGTGCAACTGCTGCCCTGCGCCGGCGATGACATCTGGCCCACCGCCGATACCCTCAGCGACTTTGTCGAGACCCATCGCTTTCGCGGTGCGCAGGCTGGCCTTTTCGTGATCGTGGATCACAATCGTCGCACCGTCGGAATGGCCCTGCACCGCCCCGGCAGCCCGGCGGTTCGGTTCTCAACCGAAGGCGACGCTGAGAGACATCTGGCCGGCGTCACGCAATGCCTTACGGGTCTGGCTAATCTGGCACTCTGACCGCCTCAACCTGCGCAGACGCACCCTCGCCGCCGCGCCTGACGGACCGACGCCCGGACACGGCTCAGCCGGAACAGCCATGCCTTTTGGCGAGTGCCCATAGGATACATGCGTCTGGGGAAAGTGAACGTCAGGGCCGCACGCAGTTTGCGCAACAAACCCTCCAGGCCCCTGAAGGGAGCCGTGGTGAGAGGCTGGACAACGACCCAAGCGGGGCTCGTTACGGCTGCTTCCTTCCGGACCTGACCGGGTTGGCGAGGCGCCTGCCCGCGCCAACCTCTCGACAGGCTATGTAGTCAACCGCGCCGCCGCTTGCAAGAGGGGCAGGCGCATGTCATCCCCGCGGCAAAACAGCGGGAGCGCCAGCATGAAACACGCGGAAACCGTCACCTTCGGTGGGTCGGCCCTCGACCGCGCCGCCGAGATTCGCGGCGATGGCCCAGCCCTGGCCGCCGCGCAGGCCGACCCGAGGGCCCGCGCCCTGCTGATCTGGCGCGGCAAGCCGCTGCTTGACGCGGCGACGGGCGCGCTGATCCGGCTGCCGCTGGAACACCCGGTGCTGGCACAGGGCGATGACGACCTGATGCTGCTCGGCCGCGAGGACGGCGCGGCGATCTTTGCCTGCAACCTTTCCGCCTGGGAGCCGGTGGACCTCGACGGCGTGGCGCTGGGGCAGTTCGTCGATGCCTCGGTGCAGCATCACCCGGACCTGCCGGCCGACATGGGATTTGCCGAGTTGCGGATGAACATGACCCGGCTCACTCCGCGCGATGCCGAACTGGCAGCCACCGCAAAGGCGATCCTCGGATGGCACGACAGCCACGGCTTCTGCTCGCGCTGCGGCAGCCGGTCCGAGATCATCAACGCCGGCTGGCAGCGCGCCTGCCGCGACTGCGGCGCGCAGCATTTTCCGCGCACCGACCCGGTGGTCATCATGCTGATCACCCATGGCAATTCGGTGCTGGTGGGCCGCGCGCCGGCTTGGCCAGAGGGGATGTATTCGCTGCTCGCAGGCTTTGTCGAACCGGGCGAGACGCTGGAGGCCGCCGTGCGCCGCGAGGTGATGGAGGAGGCCGGCGTGCCGGTCGGCGCGGTCAGCTATCTTGCCTCGCAGCCCTGGCCGTTTCCGGCCTCGCTGATGATGGGCTGCCGCGGCGAGGCGCTGGACCGCGAGATCACCCTCGACCCGGTCGAGCTGGAGGACGCGCTCTGGGTCAGCCGCGAGGAGATGGCGCGCGCCTTTGCCGGCGATCATCCCCGGCTCAAGCCCGCGCGGAAAGGTGCAATTGCGCAGTTTCTGCTGCGGAACTGGCTTGCGGATACGCTGGATTGACGCGACACTGCCGCCGAGCAGAACAGGCCGAGCAGTCAGATGGAATTCACCAGCCAGGAAGACATCGAAGCGCCGATCGACAGGGTCTTTGCCGCGCTTTCCGATTTCGACACCATGGAACGCCAGGCCATGCGCCATGGCGCCAAGGTGCGCCGTCACCCGACTGGGGCGGACGGGACCGGGCCGCGCTGGACCGCCGGGTTCAGGTTCCGCGGCCGCGAGATCGAGGCCGAGGTCAGCCTGTTGCGGTCGGAGCCGCCCGAAACGCTGGAATTTTCCGGCAAGGCCGGCGGGATGGAGACCGGGATGCAGGTCGACCTGACGCCGCTCACCCCCAACCGCACGCGGATGACCGTGCGGGCGCAACTGGCCCCGAAAACGCTCTCGGCGCGGCTCTTGGTGCAATCGCTCAAGCTGGCGCGGGCGCGGATGACCCGCAAGTTCTCGGTGCGGGTGGCGCAATTCGCCAAGACGCTGGAAACCCGGGCGCAAAAGGCCGCGTGACCGGGCTTGCCTGCACCGCCGGGCGCGCTACCGTTGAGCCCTTGCAGGAGGGACCCCGATGATACGCCGATTTGCCGCCACGCTCTGCCTCGGGCTGGGGCTGGGTGGCCTGCCGCTTCTGGCCAGCGCGCATGAATTCTATATCGACGCGCGCGCGTGGCAGGTGCCGTCGAACAGCTTTCTGATCGCCAATATCCGTGTGGGCGAAAATTTCGAAGGCCCGGCCTATTCCTACCTGCCGCCGCGCATCCGCCGCTTCGAGATACTGATGGGCGAGGAGACCTACCCGGTCGAGGGCCGCGCCGGCGACCGCCCGGCCCTGCGCATGCCGACGCCCGCTGACGGGCTGGCGGTGGTGGTGCATGTCACCGGCGACAACACCCTGACCTACCGCGACCCGGAGCTCTTCGAGCGGTTTCTGACCCACAAGGACTGGGCGCCCCTGCTTGAGGAACACGCCGCCCGCGGTCTGCCCGAGGCCGGGTTCGCCGAGCTCTACTCGCGCTACGGCAAGGCGCTGATCGCGGTGGGCGATGGTGCCGGCGCGGACCGCGAGGCCGGGCTCGAGACCGAGATCGTGGCGCTGGCCAACCCCTATACCGACGATGTCTCGGACGGGATGCCGGTGCGGGTGCTCTATCAGGGCGCGCCGCGACGCGAGGCGCAGGTCGAGCTCTTTGCCAAGTCGGCCGAAGGCGAGGTCAGCGTGACCCTGCTGCGCACCGACGGCGACGGCGTGGCACTGCTGCCGGTCGCGCCGGGCCATGTCTACCTGGCCGATGCGGTGGTGGTGCGGCCGCTGCAGCCCGCGGCCGAGGGCGACCCGGTGTGGGAATCGCTCTGGGCCTCGCTGACCTTCAAGGTTCCCGACGAGAGCCGGCGCTGAGGCAACCGCCGTCCCGGCCCCCGCGCCGGGACCCCCTGGCTGAGTGCGGCAAAAGCCTAGGAATGAGGAGTGTTGCGACTGGTCCCGCGGTCCCGGGAACCATCCGGTTCGCCGGGACGTAGAGGACCCTGAGCAATGTCCGGGGCGCGCAGGCGCTAGCGGTTGGCCCCGGGCACCCAGAGCACATCCGCCGCGCCGTCGTCATTGGCGATCCGCGCGGCGACGAAGAACCAGTCGGACAGACGGTTGAGATAGGTCACCGCGTCCGGATTGATCGGCTCGGCCCCAGCCAGTTCCACCGCCAGCCGCTCGGCCCGGCGCGCCACGGTGCGACACAGGTGCAGATGCGCCGCGAGCGCGGAACCGCCCGGCAGGATGAAGCTGCGCAGCGGCGTCAGCCGGGCGTTCATCGCGTCGATCTCGGCCTCGAGCCGCGTGGTTTGCTCCGCCACCATGCGCAGCGGCGGATACTCCGGTTCGCTGCCGTCTTCGGGCTCGGGATTGCACAGATCGGCGCCCAGATCGAAAAGATCGTTCTGGATCCGCGCCAGTGCCGCGTCGGCCTCGCCCTCGGCATGCAGCCGCGCCAGGCCCACCGTGGCGTTCAGCTCGTCCGAGGTGCCATAGGCCTCGACCCGCAGCGCGTGTTTCGCAACCCGGGTGCCGTTGCCCAGAGCCGTGTCGCCCTTGTCGCCGGTGCGGGTGTAGATCTTGCTCAGGACGACCATTTCAGCTCTGCCCCCGGATCCAGACGAAAAGCAGGATCAGCACCACCGCCACGAACTGTGCGATGATCCGCCAGCGCATCGCCTTGTTGGCGTATCTCTTGTTGAAGGCGCCGCCCTTGGCGAAACTGCCGATGCCGAAGAACAGGATGGCGACGACGCCGAGCAGGGCAATGCCGATGATGTAAAAGAGCGGATCGTTCGCCATGACGGCCTCCCGGTTGCTGGTCCCTCTGTGACATATGTCATCCGGCCGCGAAAGCGAACGGACCTTTCGCCTCACCCCTTGGCGAGGATCCAGTCCAGCCACGCGGTCGGCAGCAGCCGCTTGAGGAGACCGAAGGCATAGGTCGGCGTGGTGACGTAATATCGCGGCCGCGGTGCCGGGTCTTCCAGTGCGCGCCAGAGCTTTTCGGTCACCGCCGAGGGCGGCAGCTCGAAGCGGTCGGGCGGCCGCTCATCATAGAGCCGCTTGCGCAGGCGGCTGCGATACTGCTCGGCGCGGGGCGAGGCCTCCCAGTCGATCCAGCGCTCGAAATGCGGCACCGAGTTCTGCCGGATGCGCGACGTTACCGGCCCCGGCTCGAGGGTGATCACCTTGATCGGCGTGTCGCGCATCTCGATCCGCAGGGTGTCTGTCAGCCCTTCGAGCGCGAACTTGCTGGCGATATAAGCCCCCCGCCACGGCGCGGCGATGAACCCGAGGATCGACGAACAATTGACGATCCGCCCGTGGCCCTGCGCGCGCATCACCGGAATCACCTGCCGGGTGAGGTCGTGCACGCCAAAGACATTGGTGCGAAACAGCTCTTCCAGCGCCGCGCGCGGCAGATCCTCGACCGCGCCGGGCATGGCATAGGCACCGTTGTTGAATAGCGCGTCGAGCCGGCCGTCGGTGGCATCGAGCACCCGAGCCAGGCCGGTGCGGATGCTTTCGGGATCGGCGTAATCGATGCGGGGGCTCTCGAAGCCGGCGTCACGCATCTTCTCGCAGTCGGCCTCCTTGCGGCAGGAGGCAAAGACCCGCCAACCGCGGCGCTGCAGGCCGAAGGCCGCGTCACGGCCGATGCCGGACGAACAGCCGGTGATCAGGATGGTCTTGCGCATGCGGGCCTCCGGGTGCGGGACGTGTCATGCGCAAGGTGTGGGCGAGGGGCGGGTCAGACGCAAGCAGAGATCGGCGGACGTCACTGCTTGGCGACGAGGGAGCCGGCCATCCAGCCGATGCGGCCGTCTTCCATCGACTTGAGCTTGACCCAGCCGCCGGGGCCGCTGCGCAGGATACGCACCTGGGCGCCGGAGGTCATCGCGCGCAGCACCGGAAAGTTGGTGCCCGGCCCCATGCGCATGTTGGCGCGGCTGGCGGTGATCCGGCCGGTCTCGAACTGCGGCGCAGCGTCGACATCACCGCGCGTGGAGATGGTCGGCATGGCGCCGGTCGGCGCGCCGGCCAGCTCGCGCGGGCGCAGGCGGGGGCGCGGCGAGGCGTCTGGGGCGGCGGCGGTGTTCGGTCCGATCGCCAGCTCGATGGTTTCGGCCACCTCGACAAGATCGTCGGGGCGCATTGGCGGCGCGATGGTCTTCGCTCCAGGCTGCACCGTGGCCTCGGTGACGGGCGCCTCGGCGGCGAAGGACACGGCCTGCACATTGCTCAGGCTTTGTGTGCTGGTGGCGGGGTGCTTGTCGCGCAGGGCGGTCAACAGGGCCGATTCGAGCTGTCGCTGAACGGTGCCGCGCGGCGGCGTCTCTGCAGAAGCCACCTGTTGCAACGCGGGCTGCTGGGTCTCGGCTTCGGCGGCGGCGATCAGGCCAGAACTTTGGGCCGTGTCGGGACCGGGCTTGAAATCTGCGCCGCCGGAGGCCTCGTAATAGCCCCAACCGAGAAATGCGAAGGTCAACCAGACATAAGTTTTCATAGCGTGATCCCTTGTTCCTTTTGGACGCCGCTCGAACTGCGACAGACCCGGCCCATGGCGTGACGGTGACAAAGCACGACCGGGCCCGCGAAACGCGGGGAAAACCGAAGCAGGTTTCCCGAGGATGGTGCCGCCCGAATGTGCCGTCTCAGCCGTCGTGGCCGGTTGTGAGATCAACAGTGACGGGAGTCACTTGGTTCCGAAAAAAGCGGAATCTTTTCTTGACAGCGCGCGGGGCACCCCCCGCAGTGCGCCGCGCCGCGGCTAGATGTCGTCGAGCAGGAAGTCGGCGATCCACCCGGTTGGCCCGGACGGCATCACCTGCAGCCGCACCCAGCCGGCACCGCCGTCCTCGAGCACCTCGACCGAGGTGCCGCGCGACAGTTGGCCGATCACGCCGAAGCCCGTGCCGGGCCCCTCGCGCAGGTTGACCCGGGATCCGTTGACCCGCCGCAGGTCCGCCGCCGGCGCGTCGGCCTCTCCGGACGGCAGGGTCACCGCCAGCCGGATCGCCGCGCCATCGGCCACCGGCAGTTCGATGTCGGCTGATTCCTGGCTGCGGATCGCGCTCATGACGGCGGTCTCGATCTCGCGTTGATTGGGGTCGGCCAGTTCGGCGGCCGAGGGCGCAAGGCTGGCATTGTCGACGAGGGCCATCCGGCTCACAGCGCTTTCGCGCGCCATTTCCTGCACGATCAGCGGATCGACCTCGGCAAAAACCGTGATGCCGGTGTCGCCGGGTTTGAAATCGGCCCCATCGGATATCTGGTAGTAGGCCACCGCCAAAAACCCAAAGGTCACCCATACATAGGATTTCATCCCCACGCCCCCCCCCCGCATCCGCGCGGCCGAGCTGTCCACGCTTGGGTGTCTGAATACCCGATTCGCCGGAACCCCCTAAGGGAAAACCGGCCCGGTCGTCCCCTCCTATCCCGATGCTCCTTACTATCTCCTTTACCCTGGCAGGCGCTTTGCGGCATCAGGAGCTTTACGGTTCCGGCGGCTGAGGCTACACAATATCCATGAGCGACGACACTTCCGACAACAACATCGGCCAGGCCGATCTGGCAGAACCCCTGCGCCGGGCGCTGGGGGAACGCTATCTGACCTATGCGCTGTCGACCATCATGCACCGGGCCCTGCCCGACGCCCGTGACGGTCTGAAGCCGGTGCACCGGCGCATCCTCTACGCGATGCACCGGCTGCGGCTGGCCTCGAATGGCAAGTTCCTGAAATCGGCCAAGATCTCCGGCGACACCATGGGCGATTTCCACCCCCATGGCGATGCCGCGATCTATGACGCGATGGCCCGGCTGGCGCAGGATTTCAACGTCCGCTACCCGCTGGTCGACGGCCAGGGCAACTTCGGCAACATCGACGGCGACAACCCCGCCGCCTCGCGCTATACCGAGGCGCGGATGACCTTCGTGGCCGAGATGCTGCTCAACGGTCTCGATGAGAATGCCGTCGATTTTCGCGACAATTACGATGGCCGGCTGACCGAGCCGGTGGTTCTGCCGGCCGAGTTTCCGAATCTGCTGGCCAATGGCTCGTCCGGCATCGCCGTCGGCATGGCGACCAACATCCCGCCGCACAACATCCCCGAGCTGATCGACGCCTGCCTGCATCTGATCAAGACGCCGGACGCCCGCGACGAGACCCTGCTCAACTACGTGCCCGGCCCCGATTTCCCCACCGGCGGGGTGATCGTCGAGCCGCGCGAGAACATCGCCGAGGCCTACCGCACCGGCCGCGGGTCCTTCCGCCTGCGCGCCAAGCACGAGGTCGAGGACCTCGGCCGTGGCCAGTGGCAGATCGTGGTCACCGAGATCCCCTATCAGGTGCAGAAGTCCAAGCTGATCGAGAAGATCGCCGAGTTGATCCAGACCAAGAAAGTGCCGATTCTCGCCGACATCCGCGACGAAAGCGCCGACGACATCCGCATGGTGCTGGAACCGCGCTCGAAAAATGTCGATCCGGACGTGCTGATGGGCATGCTCTATCGCAATTCCGATCTCGAGGTGCGGTTCTCGCTCAACATGAACGTGCTGATCGATGGCGTGACCCCCAAGGTCTGCTCGATGAAGGAGGTGCTGCGCGCCTTCCTCGACTTCCGCCGCGAGGTGCTGCAACGGCGCTCGCTGCACCGGATGGAGAAGATCGATCATCGCCTCGAGGTGCTGGAAGGGCTGATCATCGCCTTCCTCAACCTCGACCGTGTGATCGACATCATCCGCTACGACGACGAGCCGAAACCGGCGCTGATGCGCGAAGACTGGGGCCGCGATTTCATCCGCGCCACCGACGAGAGCGACTACGTCTCGCCGGCGATGACCGAGGCGCAGAGCCTGACCGAAGTGCAGGCCGAGGCGATCCTCAACATGCGCCTGCGCGCCCTGCGCCGGCTCGAGGAAATGGCGCTCTTGAACGAGCGCGATGCGCTGATGGAGGAACGCGCCGGGCTTGAGGACCTGCTCGAGCACGAAGGCCTGCAATGGACCCGGATCAGCGAACAGCTGAAAGAGGCCCGCAAGACCTTCGGCAAGGGCTATGAAGCCGGCAAGCGCCGCACCGCCTTTGCCGAGGCCGGCCAGATCGAAGACGTGCCGATCGAGATGATGATCGACCGCGAGCCGATCACCGTGGTCTGTTCGCAGATGGGCTGGATCCGCGCGATGACCGGCCATATCGATCTGGGCCGCGAACTGAAGTTCAAGGACGGTGACGGCCCGCGCTTCATCTTCCACGCCGAGACCACCGACCGTCTGCTGGTCTTCGGTTCGAACGGAAGGTTCTACACCCTGTCGGCCGCCAACCTGCCCGGCGGCCGCGGCATGGGCGAGCCGCTGCGGCTGATGGTCGACCTCCCGAACGAGGCCGAGATCGTCGATCTGTTCATCCATCGCCCCGAGCGCAAGCTGCTGGTCGCGTCCTCTGCCGGCGACGGATTTGTCGTGCCGGAAACCGAGGTACTGGCCCAGACCCGCTCTGGCAAGCAGGTGCTCAACGTCCGCGCCCCGACCCGTGCAAGGGTCTGCAAGCCGGTCACCGGCGATGCGGTCGCGGTGGTGGGCGAGAACCGCAAGGTGCTGGTCTTCACCCTCGACGAACTGCCAGAGATGACCCGCGGCAAGGGCGTGCGGCTGCAGAAGTACAAGGACGGCGGGCTGTCGGATGCCACCACCTTCACCCTCGCCGAAGGGCTGATCTGGCGCGACCCGGCCGGCCGCACCCGCACCCAGAGCGAGCTTGGCGAATGGCTGGGCAAACGCGCCGGCACCGGCCGGATGGCGCCGCGCGGCTTCCCGCGCGACAATACCTTCAACTGAGCGGGCGGGCGCCAACCGCGTGCGCCCGTCCCGGACCTGATCCGGGACCTCCCGCTCCAGACCGATCGCCAATCACAGCAGAGGCCCCGAAGCAGGTCCGGGGCGCGAAGCCCCTGCTTGACGGGCCGACGCCCACACCCGCCGCCGCGCCCGCCATCGCCGGCCGCCAGCCCTGCACGAACTTCTGCCCTGTCGCCGATGGCAGCCAGCGGTGCCGCATCTGCCAGAGACCTTATCCGCGGAAATCACCCGGCCTACCCGTGTCAGCAGCGCGGCAAAGCGGCTTTGCCGACCTTGCCCCATGCCCACCAAAGCCCCGCTATCCATTGCCGCTTAACAACCCCGCCCGATCCGCTTCCCCTTGTCGCCGATGTAATCCGGCGGTGTCGCGTGCTGCCAGAGACCTCATCCGCGGAAACCACCCGGTCAAATCCGGTCCGGAGCGCGGCAAAGCCGCGTCACCGACCTCCGCCCGACCCCACCAACGCCCCACCTTCCATCGCCGGTTGACAACCCGGCCCGATCCCCGTCCCCTGTCGCCGATGCAAGCCAGCGGAGCCGCGTGATGCCGGAAACCTCAGCCTGGGAAAAGGCCTCGCCGGAAACCGGCGGCCTGCAGCCGGTGCCCGCCCCGGTGGCGGCTGAGACCGAGACCTGGCCACCCGCCGGCAGCCACGCCGGCGCGCCCCCGCCGGAACGCCTGGCCACCGCCTTTACCGGCAAGCGCCGCGCGGTGTTCTGGCTGGCGCTGAAGACCGGCGGGCTGACGGTACTGACGCTGGGGCTCTACCGGTTCTGGATGAAGACCCGGCTCAGGCGCTGGTACTGGTCGGCCACCCGCCCCGGCGGCACGCCGCTGGAATATGTCGGCGACCCCTACGAGAAACTGCTGGGGTTCCTGATCGCGGTGGTGATCCTCGCCTTCTACATCGGCGTGGTGAACCTGGTGCTGATGTTCGTCAGCTTCTCGCTGTTCCAGCAGAACTATCTGGCCTACGGGCTGAGCCTCCTCGGCGTGGTGCCGCTGTGGTTCTACGCCCGCTACCGCGCCAGGCGTTACGTCCTCGGCCGCACCCGCTGGCGCGGCGTGCGTTTCGGCATGGACCCGGGCGCCTGGGGCTATGTCTGGCGCGCACTGCTGCACTGGACGATCACCCTCGTCAGCCTCGGGTTGCTCTGGCCGCGGATGACCTTCTGGCTCGAGAAGTACCGCACCGACCGGACCTGGTTCGGCGATGCCCGTCTCACCCAGGGCGGCCGCTGGACCATGCTCTACCGCGCCACCTGGCCGATCTTTGCGGCGCTGGTGCTGGCCGGGGCCGGGCTGGCGCTGTCAGAGCTCGCCGGCCGGTCCGAAGGCTACACGGTGATCGCGCTGGCCTGGCTGCTGGCGGGCTATGGCTATGTCTTCTACCGGGTCGAGACCACCCGCATCCTCGCCAATCACAAGTCCGCCGCCGGCCTCACCCTCACCGCGAGGCCCAGCGCCTTGCGGATCCTGATGATCACCGTGCTGGGCTACCTGGCGACGGCGCTGGTGCTGGCCCTGCCGCTGGGGCTGCTGGGTTTCGGCGTGGCGCTGGTGCAATTCGCCCAGACCGACCTGATGCAGGAGTTCGGCGAGCTCGGCGCGCTGGTCTCGGCCCTGCCGCAGCCGCTGCTGCTGGCGCTCGGCGTGGCGCTCTATTTCGCGATCTTCCTGCTCTGGGCCACCTTCACCCATGCCTGGGTGACCCTGCCCACCTGGCGTCACTACGCCACCACCCTGACGATCCACAACCCGGCCGCCCTGAGCAAGGTCTCGCAACGCGCCCGCGACGAGTTCCAGGAGGCCGAGGGCTTTGCCGAGGCGCTCGATCTCGGAGCCTCGATATGACGGTGATCCGGATCGGCGCCGCGCCAGAGCCCTTCGAGGCCCGCGGTCTCTATTTCGACGGCGATACCGCGGTGGGCGATCTCGCGCGTGTCACCGTCGACGAAACCGCCCGCAGGATTGAGATCTCGCGGAAAGGCGCACCGCCGCTGCACTGGCCGCTCGACGCCCTGCGCCTGCTGCCCGACCAGGCCGGCGGTGACCTGGTGGTCCTGCGCCTGCGCCACGACCCGGTGGCGCGGCTGATCCTCGACGACGCGCTGCTGCTCGAACGGCTGCCGGACGTGCGCCGCCCGGCGCCGCTGGTCCGGCGCGGCCGGCTGATCGGCTGGGCGCTGGCGGCGCTGGCCTCGGTGGCACTGATCGTCTTCGTGCTGGTGCCCAGGATGGCCGACCAGATGGCCGACTACATCCCCCCGGCCGGCGAACGCGCCCTGGGCGCGGCCACGCTCGACCAGATCCGCAGCGCGCTCGACGAGACCGGCATGGGCGAGCCGGTGGCCTTCTGCACCGCCCCCGAGGGCCAGGCGGCGCTCGACGCCCTGCAGGCCCGCCTTGCCCCGGGGCTGCCAGAGGGGCAGGAGATCTCGGTGCATGTGCTCGATCACGAGATGATCAACGCCTTCGTCCTGCCCGGCGGCTACGTGGTGTTCTTCCGCGGGCTGCTGCAGGCAGCAGAGACGCCGGAAGAGGTCGCCGCGGTCTTTGCCCATGAGATCGGCCATGTGGTCAGCCGCGACCCGACCCGCCATGCGCTGCGCTCGGCCGGCTCGATCGGTGTGCTCGGCCTGCTGTTCGGCGATTTCGCCGGCGGCGCGCTGGTGCTCTTTCTCACCGAGCGGCTAATCGAGGCCAGCTACTCGCGCGAGGCCGAGGCGGCGGCAGATCACTTCGCCCGCCAGCTGATGCTCGACACCGGCCTCGACCCGGCGGGGCTCGGCAGCTTCTTCGCCCGGCTGCAACAGGTCTTCGGCGAAGAGGAGGGCTTTCTCGCCCATTTCACCTCGCACCCGGCCCTGTCAGACCGCATCCTCGCCGCCGAAGCCGATCTGCCACCGGGCTTTACCCCGCGCCCCGCCCTCACAGAGTCCCAGTGGCAGGCGCTGCAAACCATCTGCAACTGAATCGCGATCCAGCCCTTCTTCTGTTCAAAAATACCCTCGGGGGCGCCCGCAGGGCGGGGGCAGAGCCCCCACCTCCCGCCTGCGCCTCAATACACCTTCGGCACGTAAAGCTCGTCCGGCAGCACCTGGCGCTCGTAGTCGGGGTTATAGACCCGCTCCGGCAGGGTGACCTTCTCGTGCGGCACCTCGGCATAGGGGATCCGGGTCAGCAGATGCTCGATGCAGTTCAGCCGCTCGCGCTTCTTGTCGTTGCCCTCGACGATATACCAGGGCGCCTCGGGGATATTGGTGCGGGCGAACATCTCTTCCTTGGCCTTGGTGTACTGCTCCCAGCGGATCCGGCTTTCGAGGTCCATCGGCGAGAGCTTCCACTGTTTCATCGGGTCATGAATGCGCATCAGGAATCGCAGCTGCTGTTCCTGATCGGTGATCGAGAACCAGTATTTCAGCAAGATCACCCCAGAGCGCACCAGCATCCGCTCGAATTCCGGAACGTCCTGAAAGAAGTTCTCGACCTGCTGGTCGGTGGCAAAGCCCATCACCCGCTCGACCCCGGCGCGGTTGTACCACGACCGGTCGAACATCACGATCTCGCCGCCGGCCGGCAGATGCGGCACGTAGCGCTGAAAGAACCATTGCGACTGCTCGCGCCGTGACGGTGCCGGCAGCGCGACCACCCGGGCCACCCGCGGATCGAGCCGCTGGGTGATCCGCTTGATCACCCCGCCCTTGCCGGCGCTGTCGCGGCCCTCGAACAGGATGCAGACCTTGGCCCCGGTGTGCTGCACCCAGTCCTGCACCTTGATCAGCTCGGCCTGCAGCCGCAGCAGGTTGCGGAAATAGACTTCGCGACCAAGCATCTCGGGGTGTTCGCGCAGATAGATCTTGCGGATCTCCTGGCTCAGCATCGGCTCCGAGAACTCGATTTCGATATCCTCGTCGAGCGTGTCCTGCAGCTCGGCCTCCAGCCAGTCCAGCGCGCGGTCGTCGTCATCCTCGGTCATCGGCTACTCCAGGTCCTGTGGTTTCGGCGGCTCTATCAGCCGGGTTTGACGCTTTCATGTCACCGCCCCATGTCTGCCCCACGCTCAGACCGGCAGGGCGGTGGTCTTGAACACCGTGCGCAGCGCAAAGCTCGACTGCATCCGCGCCACCCCGGGAATGCGGGTCAGGTACTGTCGGTGGATGCGGGCGAAATCGTCGGTGTCCTCGACCACCAGCTTGAGAATGTAATCCGCCGTCCCCGCCATCAGGTGGCATTCCAGCACGTTGGGGATCCGCGCCACCGCGGTCTCGAAGCCCTCGAGCAGCTCGTCTGACTGCCCCGAAAGCGAGATCTCGACAAAGACGGTCGACGGCAGCCCCAGCTTGCGCGGATCGAGCATGGCGACGTAATCGCGGATGATCCCCACCTCCTCGAGCCGCTGCACCCGGCGGTGGCAGGCCGAGGGCGAGAGGTTGATCCGCTCGGCCAGGTCGGCATTGGACATGCGGCCCTGTTTCTGCAGCACGGTGAGGATTCGGCGGTCTGTCGGGTCAAGCTGCAAACGGGTCGGGCTTTCTTCGAACGAGGGGCGGCATGACCGAAGGATCTGCGAAAAATGCGCCGGAGCCAAGGAAAAATGTCAATCACCTGCACTGCGAGCCGCGCGATGCTGGGGAAAAACCCAAAAAACCAGCAAGGAGACCCCGAAAATGAAGATCGGCTGCCCGACCGAGATCAAACCGCAGGAATTCCGCGTCGGCCTGACGCCCAATGCCGCCCAGGAGGCGATCGGCCATGGCCATTCGGTCATCGTCCAGAGCGGCGCCGGCGCCGGGGCGGGCTTCGAGGACGAGGCCTATCGCGCCGTGGGCGCCGAGATCGCTGGCAGCGCCGAGGAGGTCTTCGAGGCCGCCGAGATGATCGTCAAGGTCAAGGAGCCGCAAGCCGGCGAGCGCAAGATGCTGCGCGAGGGGCAGCTGCTCTTTACCTACCTGCACCTCGCTCCCGATCCCGAGCAGACCCGCGACCTGATGGCCTCTGGCTGCACCGCGATTGCCTACGAGACGGTCACCGACGGCAAGGGCGGGCTGCCTCTGCTGGCGCCGATGTCCGAGGTGGCGGGCAAGCTGGCGCCGCAGGTCGGCGCCTGGACGCTGCAGAAGGCCAATGGCGGCCGCGGCGTGCTGATGGGCGGGGTGCCCGGTGTGGGGCCCGCGAAAGTGGCGGTGATCGGTGGCGGCGTGGTCGGCATTCATGCGGCGCGGGTGGCGGCCGGGATGGGGGCCGATGTCACCGTGCTCGACCGCTCGCTGCCGCGGATGCGCTATCTCGACGATGTCTTTGGCGGCAGTTTCAAGACGATGTTTGCCAGCGCCGGCAATACCGAAGAGATCGCCCGCGAGGCCGACATGGTGATCGGCGCGGTGCTGATCCCCGGCGCGGCGGCGCCCAAGCTGATCTCGCGCGCGCAGCTTTCGGAAATGAAGCCCGGCGCGGCACTGGTCGATGTGGCGATCGACCAGGGCGGATGTTTCGAGACCTCGAAGGCCACCACCCATGCCGATCCGATCTACGAGGTCGACGGGATCATGCATTACTGCGTGGCCAACATGCCCGGCGCGGTGGCCCGGACCTCGACCATCGCGCTGGGCAATGCGACGATGCCCTTCCTGCTGGCGCTGGCCGACAAGGGCTGGAAGCAGGCCTGCGCCGAAGACGAGAACCTTCTGAACGGTCTGAACGTGCATGGCGGGAAGCTGACCTATGCGGCGGTGGGCGAGGCGCTGGGGATCGATGTGGAGGATGCGAAGGGGCTGGTGGGCGCCTGATCACGATCCATGCGCGTCAACAGCGGGCTGAAAGCCCGCCGCGCATCGTCATGCCGAAGGCATGCCTCCGGCATGACGCCGCCCGGACGGCGCGGCGATTTGCCTGCCCCCCGCGCACCGTTCATATGTCGCACGGGCAAGGCCGCCGCTAAGGGCCATTCGCCAACGTCGGGACGCCGCGCCACGGCCCGACGCTGCGCGGTTTTGTGACGGCAGTGCGTGAGGGGCGGTTGATGGGGGCTCTGCCCCCGCCCTGCGGGCGCCCCCGAGGGTATTTTTGAACAGAAGAAGCACGGGGGGGCGTGGATCAGCGGGGTCTTTCCCCTGCCCCCCCTTTGCGGTATCTCCCGGCCAAACCGATTGACTGACCGGAAGCGACGCACATGAAATTCACCCTGTCCTGGCTCAAGGATCATCTCGACACCGAAGCCTCGGTCGACGAGATCACCTATGCGCTCACCGATCTCGGCCTCGAGGTCGAGGAGGTTTCGAACCCGGCCGAGCGGCTGGCGGATTTCACCATCGGCAAGGTCATCAGCGCCGAAAAGCACCCTGATGCCGACAAGCTCAAGGTCTGCCAGGTGGCCACCGCCCAGGGCGAGACCCAGATCATCTGCGGCGCGCCCAACGCCCGCGAAGGCATCACCGTGGTGATCGCCAGCCCCGGCGTCTATGTGCCCGGCATCGACACCACCATCGGCATCGGCAAGATCCGCGGCATCGAGAGCCACGGCATGATGTGCTCCGAGCGCGAGATGGAGCTCTCGGAAGAGCATGACGGCATCATTGAGCTGCCCTCCGGCGAGGTCGGCCAGCGCTTTAGCGACTGGCTGGCCGAGCACGATCCGGCCAAGGTCGACCCGGTGATCGAGATCGCCATCACCCCCAACCGCCCCGACGCATTGGGCGTGCACGGCATCGCCCGCGATCTCGCGGCGCGCGGCTTGGGCAAGCTGAAACGCCCCGAGGCCAGCCATGTCGACAGCCAGTACCCCTGCCCGATCGCGGTCAGCATCGACAACGACACCCGCAAGGACGGTTGCGAGGTCTTTGCCGGCCGGCTGATCCGCAACCTGCAGAACGGCCCCAGCCCGCAATGGCTGCAGGACCGGCTGCGCGCCATCGGGCTGCGGCCGATCTCGCGCCTCGTGGATATCACCAACTTCTTCACCTATGACCGCAACCGCCCGCTGCATGTGTTTGACGCCGACAAGGTGCAGGGCAACCTGCGGGTACACCGCGCAGCCGGCGGCGAGACACTGACCGGGCTCGACGAGAAGGAACATACCTTCTCAGACGGCCATGTGGTCATTTCCGATGACAACGGCATCGAGAGCATCGGCGGCATCATGGGCGGGCTGGCCACCGGCTGCACCGAAGCCACCACCAATGTGTTTCTCGAGGCCGCGGTCTGGGACCACATCCAGATCGCGATGACCGGCCGCGCGCTCAAGATCAACTCCGACGCCCGCTATCGCAACGAGCGTGGCATCGATCCGGCCTACAACATGCAGGCGCTCGAGGATGCGACCCAGATGATCCTCGATCTTTGCGGCGGCGAGCCCTCGTCGATCGTGGTAGCGGGCGAGGTGCCCAATGTGGCGCGCGCCTATGAGCTTGACCCGAAGCGGCTGCAATCGCTGGTCGGCATGGAGATCCCCGAGAGCGAGCAGCGCCAGATCCTGACCTCGCTGGGCTTCCGGCTCGAGGGCAATACCGCGCATGTGCCGCCCTGGCGGCCCGACGTGCTGGGCACCGCCGACCTGGTGGAAGAGGTGGCGCGCGTGGCCTCGCTGACCAAGCTGCCGGCGATACCTCTGCCGCGCCCCTCCGAGGGCGTGCCGCGGCCGATCCTGTCACCGATGCAGAAGCGCGAGACGGCGGCGCGGCGCACCACCGCGGCGCTGGGCTACAACGAATGCGTGACCTACAGCTTCATCGACGCCGCGGCGGCCGCGCTGTTCGGCGGCGGCGAGGATACCACGCGCCTGGCCAACCCGATCTCGTCCGAGATGAGCCACATGCGCCCCGACCTGCTGCCCGGCCTGCTGCAGGCGGCCGCGCGCAACCAGGCGCGCGGCTTCATGGACATGGCGCTGTTCGAGCTGGGCCACGTGTTCTCTGGCGGCGAGCCCGGCGAGCAGGGCACCCAAGTGGCGGGCCTCTTGGTCGGCCGCACCGGGCCGAAGGACGTGCACGGCACCTCGCGGGTGGTGAATGTCTTTGACGCCAAGGCCGATGCCGAGGCGATCCTGGCGGCGATGGGCGCACCGGCCAAGGCGCAGATCCGCCGCGACGGGCCGGGCTGGTTCCATCCCGGTCGCCACGGGGTGATCTGCCTCGGGCCGAAGAAGGTGCTGGGCGTCTTCGGCGAGTTGCACCCGAAGGTGCTGCAGGCGATGGACGTCAAGGGCCCGGCGATGGCATTCACCCTCTTTCCAGAGGCGATCCCGCTGCCGCGCAAGTCGGGCGCGACGCGTCAGGCGCTGGAGCTCAACGACCTGCAGGCGGTAGAGCGCGATTTCGCTTTCGTGCTGGATGCGGATGTGGCGGCGCTCGACGTGGTCAATGCCGCCGGCGGCGCCGACAAGGCGCTGATCTCGGACGTGCGGGTGTTCGACGAGTTCATCGGCGGGTCGCTGGGCGAGGGCAAGAAATCGCTGGCGATCACCGTGCGGCTGCAGCCGAGCGAGAAGACCCTGACCGAGAAGGACATCGAAGCCGTCTCGGCCAAGGTGGTCGAGAAGGTCGGCAAGGCCACCGGCGGCGTCTTGCGCGGGTAATCCCAGCGCGCGACGGGGGCGGTGGGTTGCAAACCCACCCTACCCGGTTTCTCTGCAGTGGGGTCGGCCTGTCGGGTTCGGCGACCCTGGGTTGCGCCGCGGCGGTGCACCAGTGTCGCCGCGCACCGTAGGGTGGGTTTGCAACCCAGCTCGGCCGCCATCTCACGCCATGCGGGCCTATACTGCCTCAGCCTCGAGCCACACGCCGCCCTCCGGCCGCACCGTGATGATCATCACCGGCTCCGGCGCGCGCCCCGTCACCGGCGTGAACCGGAACCGCGCCAGCAGCGTGGCGAGGATGATCACGGCCTCCTGGATCGCAAAGCTTGCGCCGATGCAGATCCGCGGCCCGTCGCCAAACGGCAGGTAAGCATAGCGCGGCACCGCCTTGCGGTCGGCAAAGCGCTCGGGCCGAAAGGCATCCGGCGCCTCCCACAACAGCGCGTTGCGGTGCAGCGCATAGATCGGCACCATCACCGTGTCGCCCGGCCGCACTTCCCGGCCGCAGAGTTCGTCGGCCTTCTGCGCGGTGCGCGAGATGATCCCGGCCGGCGGGTAGAGCCGCATCGCCTCGTCGACGATCTGCCGCACGTACGGCAGTGACGCCACGTCCTCGCCCGTCGCGGACCGGCCCTGCAGCACCGATTGTGCCTCGTCCCGCGCCCGGTCCTGCACCTCCTGGTCGAAGGCGCAAAGATAGAGAGACCAGGAGAGCGCCAGCGCCGTGGTCTCATGGCCGGCGACGATGAAGGTCAGCAGATTGTCGCGCAACTCGGCCACGCTCATCCTGCGGTGGGTCTCCGGGTCCTCGCCGGCCAGCAGCAGGTCAAGCAGGTCGGGCACGCCGTCATGGGCGCGCCCGGCGCGGGCGTCGATGGCGCTGTCGGCCACTGCCTTCATCTGCCGCACCGCCTTGCCAGACATCATCCGCCCCGGCCGCGGCACCCAGTCGGGAAAGCCCAGCATGTCGAACAGCGAGACCTTGCCGGCGGCGGCAATATAATCGTCGATCGCCCGGTGGACGCCGGACTTGTCGAACACGCTGTCACCCGAGAAGGTCACGTCGGAGATCACGTCGAAGGTGGTGGTCACCATCTCGTCATGCAGGTTCACCGCCCGCGGCCCGGCGGCGGCGATGCGGTCGCAGCAGCGCTCGGCCGCCCGGCTCATGATCGGCGCCAGGTTCATCACGTTGCGATGCGAGAACACCGGCGCCGCCGCCCGGCGCTGCCAGCGCCAGTGCGCGCCCTCGGCGATGAACAGCGATTCGCCGATGGCCGGGCGCAAGAGGTTCTTTGTCACCAAGGACTTGGGGTAGTCGTCGACCCGCTCGAGCAGCATCGCCCGGATCGCCTCCGGGTCCATCACCATGTGCCAGCGCACCCCGGTGCGACCAGAGACCATCGGCTGGGTGGTGGCGATTTTCGGTATGATGCTCAACAGGTTGCGCCGCGCGGCCGAGAGGCTCGCCAAGAGCCCCAGCGGCCGGGTGCCCAGCGGCACATGCACCGGCAAGCGCGGTGGCGGGGGGGTGTCCGGCATGGCAGGGTCTCCTTTGTTCCGAGGATATAGCCCGCAGGCGGGCTCACGCAATTGCGCGGCTCCCGACGCTGGTCTAGGTAGAGGTCTGCACGATCCAACGAAGGACCCCTGCCAGATGCGCGTCATGATTGCACTTTTCGCCCTTGTTGCCCTTGTTGCCTGTGGCGACGGCCGCGATCTCGACGAGGCACCTGCGCCTCTAGGCGATTTCAAGCTGGCGCATTCGATCGTCATCGCGCCCAATCTGGTCAAGGGGCCGCTGTCGCGCGAGGCCAGCAAGGAACAGTGGATCGCCGCACTGGACAAGGCGGTCGAGGACCGCTTCCGGCGCTATGACGGTGAGGACAAGCGGCTCTATCACTTCGGCATCTCGGTCGAGGGCTACGTGCTGGCGCAGACCGGCATTCCGCTGGTGCTGCAGCCGAAGTCGGTGCTGATCTTCCGGGTCACCGTCTGGGACGACGAGAAGGGCATCAAGCTCAACGAGGAGCCGCATGAGATCACCGTGCTCGAGGCGATCAGCGCCGAGACGGTGGCGGGCTCCGGCCTGACCCAGACCGCCGAGCAGCAGATGGAGAACCTGGTGATCAAGGGCGCCAAGCAGCTCGAGGTCTGGCTCGGAGTGCAGCAGAAGCGCCATGGCTGGTTCACCCCCGAGGCGCGGGTCGAGAAAGCCGCAGACGGCAAGAACACCAACAAGGCGGCCGAACCGGTCAACTGACGCTTGATTTTCCTCGTCAAAGCCAATATCTCGCCCGCGATGTAGCAACGGGCCCAGTCCGGCCCCCCAGACCACGAGGCGCCACAAGACATGGCAAAGGAAAAGTTTGCGCGTAACAAACCGCATTGCAACATTGGCACCATCGGCCATGTTGACCACGGCAAGACGACGCTGACCGCGGCGATCACCAAGTATTTCGGTGACTTCAAGGC